>NZ_BAAATE010000001.1:0-686089 GCF_039533245.1 Nonomuraea recticatena
GGAGCCTGCCGCGCTCGCCCTCGGCCGCCGCCAGCGCGCCGGCGGCGCGCCTCGCGGCGTCGGCGAGGGCCGGCAGCGCGGCGGCGGCTCTTTCGGCGGCCTGCCGAGCGGCCGACGCGGCGGTGGTCAGCCGCTCCCGTTCGTCCAGGGCGGCCAGGCTCTGGGCGAGGGCCTGCCGATCACCGAGCGCGGCCAGCTCGTCGTGGGCGCGGTGCTCGTCGGCCTCGAGGGCCGCGGCCTCCTCGGCCAGCGCCGTGACCGCGGCGGCGGCCTGCCTGGCGGTCTCGGCCAGCGTCGGCACATCGGCGGGCATGACGAGCGCCAGCAGCGCCTCGACCCTGGCCGCCACGCTCTCACGGTCGGCGCGGGCCCTGCGGATCTGCTCGTCACGGGCGCGCAGCAGGTCGAGGTCGACGCTCGCGGCCAGCGCGCGCAACGTCGCCACCTGGTCGGAGGCCGCCCGCTCGGCCGCCTCGTCGGCCCCCGCGAGCTTGCCGAGCTGGTCGCGCGCGAACGAGGCGGCCTGCTTGGCCGCCTCCTCCTCCCGCACGGCCCGCTGCCTGATGCGCTCGTAGACGTCGGCGTCGAGCAGCTGGACGAGCAGGTCCTGCCGCTCACGCGGCGCCGCGTGCAGGAACTCGGCGAAACGCCCCTGCGGCAGCACCACGCACTGCGTGAAGAACTTGTACTCGAGCCCGGTGACCCGCTGGATCTCGGGCGTGACCGCGTCGCCCTCGGCGACGGGCCGCAGCACCGCCTCCAGCACCTCGGCCAGCTCGCCGGCCACCGCGGGGTCGAGCTCGTCGAGCCTGGCCTCCTTGGTGCGGACCGTGCCCTTCGCGTCGCGCTGCAGCGCCCTGACCACACCATGGCGGCGTCCCGCGCTGTCGAAGACCAGCGCGACCTTGCCCGCGGCGGCCGAGGGGGCGAGGGCGTGCGAGATGACGTTCTCCTTGCCCCAGCGCGGCACCGTGCCGTACAGGGCGAAGCAGATCGCGTCGATCACCGTGCTCTTGCCCGCGCCCGTCGGGCCGATCAGCGCGAAGTAGTCGATGTCGGAGAAGTCGATGGTGACCGGCTCGCGGAAACTGCCGAAGTTCTCCAGGTGCAGCAGCAGAGGGCGCATCAGCTCGTCACCTCGTCGTACAGCCGGTCGAACAGCCCCGCCACCTGGTCGTCGTGGCGGCCGCTGCTGCTGAGGTAGTCGCGGAACAGCTCGCGCGGGCTGCGGGTCGCGCTCGAGGTCTTGGGCGCGGCGCGCACGGGGCGGAAGCGCTCGTCGAGGGAGACGTCGAGCGCGCCCGGCAGCAGCTCGCGCACGGTGTCGGCCAGGCCGGGGCGCGCTCTCTCCTCCACGACCACCTTGAGCCACGCGTCGCCGACGTCCATGGCCTCGAGCTGCTCGAGGGTGCCGGTGACCGTACGCAGGGTGCGGGCCTGCGCGAAGGTCACCTCGCGCACCACGGCGGGACGGCCGGGCGAGACGTCGACCAGCAGCGCGCCAGGCGTGTTGGCCTCCTCGCCGAAGTCGACCGCCACGGGCGAGCCGCTGTACCAGATGGGGCACGGGCCGGGGATCTGCTGCCTGCGATGCAGGTGGCCGAGCGCCGCGTACTGCGTGGAGGAGGGAAAGGCGGTCGCCTCGAAGTAGTAGGAGAAGATCGACTGCGCCTCGCGCTCGCCGCCGCCGAACGCGCCGCCTGGCAGCGTGCCGTGCGTGGTGACGACGTTGACGGTGTCGGCGGCGAAGCCCGCGGTCAGGGCGCCGATCAGCTCGCCGATCCTGGCGGCGTAGTCGCGGTTGTGCTCGGCGGCGGTGCCGGTCAGCACCTCGGCGGCGCGCACCACGTACCGGTGCGACAGGAACGGCAGGACGGCCAGCCGCACGGGCTCGCCCGTCCTGGCCGTGAAGGAGAGCGTGCCGCCGTGGTCGGGACGGCGGAAGGCGCCGACCACGTGGATGCCCAGCGCGCCGAGCACCGGGCGGTAGACCTCGAACAGCTGCGGGTTGTCGTGGTTGCCCGCCAGCACCACCACGTCGCGCCCGTCCTCGCGCAGCGCCATCAGCGCTGGCATCACCAGCGACTGCGCCTCGGGCGTGGGGGCGGAGGTGTCGAAGACGTCTCCTGCGACGATGACGGCGTCGACGTTCTCCTCGCGGGCCTTGGCGACGAGCTCCCGCAGCACCGCGCGGTGCTCGTCGATGCGGGAGCGGCCCTTGAGTACCTTGCCGACGTGCCAGTCGGCGGTGTGCAGGATCTTCATCGAGCTCCCATCAGAACGGCGGGATGTCGTCTTCGACGCCTGGCAGTCCGGCGAAGGGGTCGGCGCTCGGCGCCTTGATCGGCACCGCCTCCGACGGCCTGGTGGCCCACGCGGGGAAGGGGAAGGCCACGGCCAGCGGCACGGGGATCTCGGGCTGGGCGACGAACATCGTGCCTGGCTTGGCGATCGTGGCACGCTCCCTGACCGTCGGCGGCAGCCAGCCGTACTCCGACCTGGCGGCCTCGGCGGGGTCGAGCCGTCCCGCCACCCGCACCGCGCTGTTGGAGACGATGCGCCGCTCCACCTCCGAGGCGGTCTGCTGGGCGCCGATGAGGATCACGCCGAGGCTCCTGCCACGCTCGGCGACGTCGAGCAGGATCTCCTTGATCGGGGAGTCGCCCTCGCGAGGGGCGTACTTGTTCAGCTCGTCCAGCACGACGAACAGCAGCGGGCGGGCCGTGCCCGAGCTCTCCTTCCTGGCGAACTCGCCGCGCAGGACCACGCCGACCACGAACCGCTGCGCGCGCTCGGGCAGGTTGTGCAGGTCGACGATGGAGACCTGGGCGTCGGAGGTGCGGATGGAGTGCGGACGCCCCCCTGCCACGTCGCCCCTGATGATCGGTGACAGCGGTCTGACCGCGCTGCGCAGGCGGCGCATGAAGGCGTTGACGGTGCCGAGCGGGGTCTGGGCGCCGGTCCAGGTCGTGCGGCTCGCCTCGTCCATGAGCTGCTCGCTGAGCAGCTCGACCAGATCGCTGAACGTGCGGCAGACCCTGCCCTCGCCGCCTTCACCGCCGGTGTCCAGCCTGATCGCGCCGGTGTCGCCCACCGGCCTGGCCCACGCCGCGAGCCTCGCCGCCACCTGACCGACCAGCAGGGAGTATCCGGCCCGCTCGTCGTCGGCGTCGGCGAAGACGAACCGCAGCAGCTCCTCGGCGCAGAACTCGGCCAGCGTCCAGTAGAAGGCGCTGACCCCGTGCGTGCGGGCCGCCACGTGCGGCACCGCGTTGGGGTCGTTCGGCCGGGGAGGGGCGAAGACGTGCACGCTGCCGAACGGCTCGGCGGGCAGGCCGAGCCTCCTGTACGTGGCCTCGGCCGTGGCGTCCAGGCGGGAGTTGCGATGGTCGAGGAAGAGCAGGTCCTCGCCCTTCACCGAGAAGATCAGCGCTTTGGTGTTGGCTGCCTCGTTCTGCAGCACACCCGAGTTGAAGATCGAGTAGATGAGGAACGTGGCGAACGAGGTCTTCGTCGCCACACCCGAGACACCCGAGATGGAGACGTGCGCGCCCCTGGTGCCGTCGAGGAAGTCGAAGTTCACGTAGAGCGGCTGGCCGTCGCGGCCCGTCCCCATGGGAACGCGCCGGTCCATGACGTCGAAGTAGAGCGCCTGGTCCCTGTCGCCCGCCCCCGCCCTGTAGACCGGCGCGCCGGGCAGCGGGGGCACGAAGACCTCGGGCTCGACCCTGGTCACCTTGACCTCGGCCACCTCGACCACGGCGGCGGGCAGCGCGCCGTCGGCGATGAGGAAGACGTCGGAGTCGTAGGTGGCGCCCTCGTGCCTGGCCTCCACGGTCGTCACCACGCCCGCGACCAGCACCTGACCGTAGCCGGGCACCTCACGCCTGGTCACGACGACGTCGTCGAGCTGGATCACCCTGCCGGGTTCGAGGCCCACCCAGAAGGAGAGGGGCGAGGCCGCCTGCGTGCCAAGAACCCTGCCGACCGCCTCACCGGACGCGGCCGTCCCAGACGTAGCCGTGAGGCTCGTCACCCCGTTCTCGATCACTCAGCTCCTCCGCCCCATAACGCCACCCATCGCAGCGTAATGGGGACAGAGGTGTGCGTCCGGCATCTCGAGCAACGGCGCCGAGCTTCGGCATGGCCGAGAGGGCGGCTGCGCCCGGTGGGGCCGTGTCGTCAGGGGGCTCGGTAGTCGGCGGCGAGGCCGATCATGGCGATCAGTCCCGAGGCGTACTCCAGCGCCTCCTTGTGTCCCTCCTCGAAGGGTGGCTGGAAGCCGACCCCCTCCCACGTGCGGGTGGCGGGGTTCCAGATGTCGTTGCCCACCTCGAAGTCCCAGCCGAAGATCCCGAAGTCGTACCAGAGCTCGTCGGCGGAGTTGCCCGCGGCCGAGTACAGCACGTCCGTCACGGGGCCCGTCTGCTGCGGCCAGGTGACGGTGCCGCGTTCGGCGGCGATGGCCTCCTCGATCGTGCGGGCCGAGCGCAGGAAGTAGGCCTCCTGCGCCTTGGTCGGGCGCGGCAGGGTGACGCGTCCCGCGGCCTGGTAGGCCCCGGGCGGCCACATGAAGTATCCGCCGTAGCTGTGCACGTTCATCGCGAACTTGATGTTGCGGTAGGTCCGGGCCAGCCAGATCACGTTTCTGCTCTCCGGCTCCGAGTGCTCGCCCGGCCCCGCGTACGTGCCGCTCAGGCAGTTGGCGGAGGCGCCGACGTAGCCGTCGAACAGGGAGCCGACGGCGTAGTTCCTGTTGACGTCCACTCCCCACGAGTTGCGCGCCGCCGGGTCGGCCTGGGCGGCGGGGCAGTGGTTGGTCATGTTCTTCCGCTGGAAGTTGTAGTCGTAGAAGCTGTAGTTCGCCCCGTCGGGGTTGACGGTCGGCACGATGAAGATGTCCGTGCGCTGCAGCAGTCTGCGGGTGGCGGGGTCGCGCGCGTAGTTGCGCAGCAGCCGTTCGGCCGTCTCGATGGTGACCAGGGGGGTCACCCATTCGCGAGCGTGCTCCTGGGCGTAGGCGAGCACGCCGGTGCGCGAGCCGTCGCGGTGCGCGCCGATGCGCAGCGCCAGCACCCGCGCGGGCTCGCGCGAGACGTCGGCCGGCGCCTTGAGGAAGTCGCTGAGCTGGGTGAGGGGCGCGGGGGCCACGACACCCTGCCCGTTGTCCGTGCGGTACGGCGTGGCCTTCACCAGCGACCCCGCGCCCGCGTTGACGGCGGCGATCACCTGGGCAGCCGTGCTGGTGATCGCGCCGGAGGCGTCGGTGGCCAGGCTGACGGTGATCAGCTTGCCGTTCACCGTCACCTGGAGCGGCCTGCCCTGCGCGCCGGGATCGACGAGCTCCATCGCCAGGTCGTTGCCGCCCTCGGAGCCGTACGCGAGCGAGGTGACGACGACCGCGCCGAACTGCGCCTGCGCGTGCCGCCGGTAGCCGTTGGTCAGGTACGGCAGCGCGATGACGTCGGTCAACTGGGGGAACTGCCTGTGCAGCGCCTTGACCCGCTCGTTGAGCTGGCCGGGCGGCATGTACTGGGTGATGAAGTCCTTGCGGTAGCCGGGGATCGTCCTGTCGGGCCTTTCGCCGTCGGGCCACTCCTTGACCCTGGCCTGGGCCGTCCCGCCACCTGCCGAGGTCACGGTGACCCACGAGGGCCTGTCGGCGACCGGCGCGGGGGTGCTGAGCTGGTGTCCGAGGTAGGCGCCCGCGTCGGTGTAGGGCACCATCGGCACCGTGCCCGAGGCGCCGCCCCTGCCCCGCCACGCGGCGCTGAGCGTGGCGGTCGGACCGGCGCTGCTGGTGGCCTCGACCGAGAGGAAGTAGCCGTCGCGGGTCCTGAACCAGACCGCCCTCTCGATGACGATCTGGTCGGCGGCGGCTGCCGCCTTCGGGGTCTTCGGGGTCTTCTGGGCGGCGGGGGCGCCCGCCTTCTCCACGCCGAGGGGGGCGAGCGCGGCCAACTGGCCTTCCGACAGGACGGCGTCGACCTGGATGCTCCCGTCCGGCTGCGGCCGTACGCGCTCGGTCAGGTCGGCGCCGGTGGCCACGACCTTCTCCAGGGTGGCGGTGTCCGGGACCGAGATCGTGACCAGCGAGGTCACCTCGGGTTCCGGCGGCGCGCCTGCCGCCGCGGGCGCCGAGGGTGAGGCGGCGAGGAACGTGGTGATGGTTAACGAGAGGACAACTGCGGAAGCTCGTAAGCCACGCATCGGCCTTCCTCCTTGATCAGCCGTATGCCGATCAGTGAAAGCCGAAACGACGGGTCAGGCAAGACCCGGCGATGTGGGTAGAGATCGGCATGACCGAAGGGAGAGACCGGAGTGGCCATCAATGTCACCGTCTGGGGCGAGAACGTGCACGAGGAGCGGGAGGAGGAGGTACGGCGGCGCTATCCCGAGGGGATGCACGGCCAGATCGCGCGGGGGCTCGGCGACGATCTGGGTGAACGGGTCAGGGTGCGCACGGCGACGTTGCAGGAGCCGGAGCACGGGCTGACCGAGAAGGTGCTGGCCGAGACCGACGTGCTGACCTGGTGGGGCCACGCGGCGCACGAGGAGGTGAGCGACGAGGTCGTGGCCCGCGTGCACGAGCGGGTGCTCGGCGGGATGGGCCTGCTCGTCCTGCACTCGGCCCACTTCTCCAAGATCTTCCGTGTGCTCATGGGCACCACGTGCACGCTCAACTGGCGTGACGGAGGCGAGCGCGAGCTGGTCTGGACGATCGAGCCGAGCCATCCGATCGCGGAGGGAGTGCCGAACCCGCTGGTCATCGAGGAGCAGGAGACCTACGGCGAGCCGTTCGGCATCCCGGCCCCCGACGAGCTGGTGTTCGTCAGCTCCTTCGGCGGCGGCGACGTCTTCCGCAGCGGCTGCTGCTTCCGCAGGGGCAGAGGCAGGGTGTTCTACTTCAGCCCCGGCGACCAGGACTATCCCGTCTACTACCACGAGGGCGTGCGGCGGGTGCTGGCCAACGCCGTCCTGTGGGCCGCCCCCGTGGGCGGTCCAGGCGTGCCGCTGAGCAACGCCCACACCCCCATCACCTGGTAAGGGAGCTCATGACCTTCGACACCGTCACCGAGGACCGTCCCCTGCGCGCCGTCATCGCCGGCGCGGGTTTCATCGGCCGGCAGTGGGCCACCGAGCTGCTGCTCCATCCCGATGTCTCGCTGGTCGGCTGGGCCGACATCGACCCCTCGAAGGTGCCGTCCGGGCGCGGCGTGCCCGCGTTCGGATCCGTGGCAGAGATGGTCGAGGCGGTGCGGCCCGACTTCCTCGTCAACGGCACGGTGCCGGCCGCCCACCACGAGGTCACGCTGGCCACGCTGGAGCGGGGGGTGTCGGTGCTCAGCGAGAAGCCGATGGCGGTCACCTTCGAGGAGGGCGCGGACATGGTCGCCGCCGCCGACAGGGCGCGCCGCCTGTTCATGGTCAGCCAGAACCGCCGCTATCTGCCCGGCCTGGTCGCCTACCGGCGCACGGTGGCCGCGCTGGGGCAGCTGGCGATCCTGACCTCGGAGTTCTACATCCCGTACAAGAGCGTCAAGTTCCTGGAGGATCTGCCGCATCCGCTCATCCAGGACATGGCCATCCACCTGTTCGACGCGGCGAGGGCGATCTCGGGGGCCGATCCCCTGTCGGTCTACTGCGAGTCGTTCAGGCCCGCCGCCAGCTGGTACACCGGCGCCTGCTCGGCCACGGCGATCTTCGAGATGACCGGCGGCCTGCGCTACGTCTTCAGCGGCAGCTGGTCGGCTCCCGGCCTGCAGACGTCCTGGACGGGCAGCTGGCGGGCGATCGGCGCGCGGGGCACCGCCGTGTGGGACGGCGGCTCGGTGATCGGGGCCGAGGGGGTGACCCCCGTGGAGCTCGAACCCGACCCCCACCAGGCCCGCGACAGGTTCCCTGGGCTGGCATGGGCGTTGGAGGAGTTCGTCGGCGCGCTGCGCACCGGCAGGCCGCCCCAGGGCGAGGGTCACGACAACCTCGCCAGCCTCGCCATGGTGACCTCCGCCCTGGAGTCGGCCCTCAGGGGCGAACGGATAAAGTGCCCTCTCTATGGAGCTACGTAACAAAGTCCGCGGGCGACGACCGTGACCGCGTACACCATCCCGGGCATGCACGTGCGGGAGCACGTCGCCGACGTCCCGCTCGACTGGGCCGAGCCCGGTGGCGAGAGCATCACGGTCTTCGCCAGGGAGCTGGTCGATCCCACCCGTAAGGACGACGACCTGCCCTGCCTGCTCTACCTCCAGGGCGGTCCAGGAGGGAAGGGCCCGAGGCCGCTCGGGCCCTCGGGCTGGGTCGGCCAGGCGCTGAAGACGCACCGGGTGATCCTGCTCGACCAGCGCGGCACGGGCCGCAGCTCCAGGGTGGACGGCCGGCTCATGTCGCGCTTCGAGACGGCCGAGCAGGGCGCCGCCTACCTGTCGTGCTTCAGGGCCGACTCGATCGTGGCCGACGCCGAGCACCTGAGGAAGACCGTCTTCGGCGGCGGGCGGTGGTCGACGCTGGGGCAGAGCTACGGCGGCTTCCTCACCCTGACCTACCTGTCGCAGGCGCCCGAGGGGCTGAGCGCGTGCTACGTCACGGGCGGGCTGGCGGGCCTGGAGGCCGACGCCACCGAGGTCTACCGGCGCACCTATCCGCGGGTCGAGGCGAAGAACAGGGAGTTCTACCGCCGCTACCCGCACCACGTGGAGACCGTGGCGGCGCTGGCCGACCGCCTGGCCGAGGGCGACGTGCTGCTGCCCGACGGCGACACGCTGACCGTGCGGCGGCTGCAGTTCCTCGGCCTCGACTTCGGCATGAAGCCCGGCTACGAGCGCATGCACTGGCTGATCGAGGAGGGCCTGACCACCGGCTTCCTGCACCAGGTGCTGGCCAGGACCTCCTTCGGCGACAACCCGCTCTACGCCGCGATGCACGAGAGCATCTACGGCTCGGGCCAGGGCCCCACCGCCTGGGCGGCCGAGCGGGAGCGGGCCGCGCACCCGGCGTTCGCCGAGACGGCCAGACCGCTGCTGTTCACCGGGGAGATGATCTATCCCTGGATGTTCGAGGAGGTCCGCGAGCTGCGGCCCTTCCGCGGCGCGGTCGAGGTGATGGCGGCGCGCGAGGAGTGGCCCGCGCTCTACGACCTGGACCGGCTGGCGGCCAACGAGGTGCCGGTGGCCGCCGCGGTCTACTTCGACGACATGTACGTGGACTCTGGCCTGCAGCTGGAGACGGCGGCGCGGATCGGCAACGCCGAGGCGTGGGTGACCAACGAGTACGAGCACGACGGTCTCGGCGACGACAGGGTCTTCGCCCGGCTGACCAAGCTCGTCGACGAGCGGGGCGGCGGCCTCAGAGGGTGAGCGCGGCAGAGGTGCGCCGCGCCTGCCCGGCCCCGCGCCTGCGCGGCCCTCTGCCCTCCGCCAGCACGCCCGCCGTCGCCGCCAGCAGCCAGGCGGCGGTGAAGGCGACGAGCCAGCTCCACCCCGCCGTGCCGTACACGATGCCGCCCATGGTGCCGCCGACGCTGCTGCCGACGTAGAAGAAGAGCGTGTAGAGGCCCGAGACCTGGCCGCGGGCGCCCTGCGGCGCCTCGGCCGCGGCCCACCCGTTGGCCACGGCGTGCGCGGCGAAGAAGCCGCCGGTCAGCACGATCAGCCCGGCCACCACCATGGCCAGGTTGTCGGGGATCGTCAGCAGC
This sequence comes from Nonomuraea recticatena, assembly GCF_039533245.1. NCBI lineage: Bacteria > Bacillati > Actinomycetota > Actinomycetes > Streptosporangiales > Streptosporangiaceae > Nonomuraea > Nonomuraea recticatena. The sequence goes on from NZ_BAAATE010000001.1 coordinate 9,695, forward strand.
GTGCCCACGACGGTGACCAGGAGCGAGGCGACCAGGACGGCGCGCTTGCCGTACCTGCCGACGAGCCTGCCGGCGGTGCCCGAGGAGAGCGTGCCCGTCGCGTAGGCGAGGAAGACCAGCGAGGCGATGGCGGGCGCGAGGCCGAGCTCGTGGATGAGCCTGAACCCGGCGGCGTTGTAGACGGCGACGAAGGAGCCCACTCCCGCCGCCGCCACGCCGTACTGCGCGAGGAGCACGGGGCGGCTGAAGGCGGCCCGCAGGTTGAAGGCCGCTCGCAGGCCGCCGCCCCGCGCGGCCTTCTGACGCGGAGGCGAGGCGGGCAGCGTCAGGACGGTGACCACCGCGCACACCGCGGAGAGCCCCGCGACGCAGGCCAGCGCGCCGTGCCAGCCGAGCGGTTCGGCGACCAGGCCCGCCGCCAGCCTGCCCGCCATGCCGCCGACCGAGTTGCCCGCGATCATCGCGCCCACCGCGGCGGCCACGCCCGCGCCGCCGAGCAGTTCCATCAGGTACGCCGCGGCGACGCCGGGAAAGCCGGCGATGGCCACTCCCTGCAGGGCTCTGAGCACCAGCAGGCTCTCGAAGGTCGGCGCGAGCGGCAGCAGCAGGCCGAGCACCACCGAGGCGATCACGGAGACGAGGATGATCCGCCGCCTGCCGACGACCTCCGACAGCGCGGCCACCGGCAGGACGGCGACGGCCAGCGCGCCCGTGGCCACGCCGATGGCGAGGGAGGCTCGTCCGGGGTCGAGGTGGAAGTCGGCGGCGAGCTGGGGGAGCACGGACTGCGGGGCGTACAGGAGGGCGAAGGACGAGATGCCGGCGGCGGCGACGCCGACGGTCACCCGAGGTGCGATAACCACACCCAAGAAACTAAGCAAAGCTAATAAATACGTCTAATACCGCTATATGCGAAAATTCATACCGTGATGCATGAATTGGCGCCCAACCTCGAGTTGCTGGCCGCGATCAGGGAGACCGAACACGTCACGAGGGCCGCCGAGTTGCTCGGCGTTCCGCAGCCCACGGTCAGCAGGCGGCTCGCCGCGCTGTCGGAGGCGGTCGGCACGCCGCTGGTCGTCCCACACGGCCGCGGCATCAGGCTGACCAGGGCGGGCCGCACGCTGGCCGACTCGGCCGCCCGGGCGCTGGCCGTCATGGCGACAGGAGTCCGCGAGGTGCGCGAGGAGATCGACCCGGCCAGCGGGCGGATCGTCCTCGGTTTCCTGCACCTGCTTGGCCGCTCGCTCGTGCCCTCGCTGGTCTCGGGGTTCCGCGAGCGCCATCCGCTCGTGCGCTTCAGCCTGGTGCAGGGCTCGCGGCAGGTGATGCTGCGCCGCCTGCGCGAGGGCGAGATCGACCTGGCCTTCGTCGCGCCCCTCCCCTCCGGCGACCAGGACCTGACCGGCGCCCCGCTCGCCGCCCAGGAGCTCGTGCTGACCGTGCCCGCCTCGCACCGGCTGTCCAGGCGCAGGAGGGTGCGCGCCGCCGAGCTGGCCGACGAGGACTTCGTCACCCTGGAACAGGGCTACGGCGTGCGCCAGATCACCGACGACCTGTGCGCGGCGGCCGGGTTCCAGCCCAGGATCGCCTTCGAGGGACAGGAGTCCGACACGGTGCGCGGCCTGGTCACCGCCGGGCTCGGGGTGGCGCTGCTGCCGAGGTACGGCGCCGCGCCGCTCCCCGGCGCCGTCGAGATCCCGCTGTCTCCCCCGCTGTTCCGCACCATCGGCGTCGTCAGGCCCGCCCAGCTCACCCCGCTGGCCCAGGCCTTCCACGACTACGTGCTCGCCGAGACCCCGGACCTCGGCCTCGAGTTCACCCCGGCGAGGTCTTCCCACGCGGCGGGAAATTCGTTATAACAACCTAACGACCTGATGAATCAGGAGACCCCCCATGAAGACCTCGACGATGCGGACGGTCGCGGTGAGCGCGGCCTTGGCGATGATGGCGGCAGGGTGCGGCGGCGGCGGCGAGGACGGCACCCCAGCGGCCACGAAGATCTCTTTCCTCACGCACTGGGGCCCTGACCAGGTCAAAGCCCTGGAAGCGGCCGCCCAGGCGTTCCAGAAGCGCAACCAGGGCGTCACCGTCGACATCAGGGCCGTCCCGTTCGGCAACCTGCTGTCCACGCTGCGCACCCAGGGCTCCAGCCCGAACGGCCCCACGATCGCCAGCGTCTACGACCTGTGGCTGCCCGAGCTCGTCCGCGACGGCCTGGCGGGCGACATGCCCGCCGACGCCGAAGCGGACCTCGCGGCGAACTGGCCCAAGAACCTGGTCGAGGGCGTCACCAAGCAGGGCGGCCCGCGCGGCTACCCCAACGAGGTGGACCTCTACGCCCTCAACTACAACAAGAAGCTGTTCAAGGAGGCGGGCATCGCCGCGCCGCCCAGGACGTGGGCCGAGCTCGAGGCGGCGGCCGCGAAGCTGACCAAAGACGGCAGGCAGGGCTTCGGCGTCATCACCAGCTGGCCCGCGGGCGTCGTGCACCCGTGGCTGTCGCTGGTCAACTCCAACGGCGGCAGGCTCCTCGACGGCGCCGTCCCCAAACTCGACGACCCCAGGACCCTCGCCGCCGCCCAGCTCTACTCCAGGCTGGTGAAGTCGGGCGCCACCCAGGCCAAGATGAGCAACGCCAACGCCAACACCACGGGCCCCTACCTCGACAACTTCGTCAACGGCAGGACCGGCATGATCATCATGGCCAACTGGTGGCAGGGCGCGCTCAAGGAGGCGATGGGCGAGCGCTACCAGGACGTCGGCGTCGCCCCCATCCCCGTCGGCCCCGACGGCGCCACCAGCGCCTCGGTCTCCTACTCCTGGCTCACCGTGGTGAACGGCAAGGCCGACCAGGCCAAGCAGCAGGCCGCGTGGAAGTTCCTGACCTTCCTCAACGGCAAGGACAGCGGCAGGAACGGCTCCTCGGCCATGGGCGACATCCTCACCTCCATGGGCATCCTGCCGAGCAGCATCAGTGACCTGAAGGCGCACCAGGCCGAGCTGTCGGACCCGTTCCTGTCGGTGTACGTGGCCGAGCTGGCCAACGCCGTGCCCTTCCCCTCTGTGCTCGGCGGCGAGGCGATGAGCCAGGCCGTGCAGAAGCACGTCGAGAACGTCGTCTTCGGCAAGGAGACGCCCGAGGCCGCCATGGGCGCGGCGCAGCGGGAGGTCGCCGACATCCTGACCAAGGCAGGCACGTGACGCGGCACGCCAGGAGCATGGCGGCCGTGGCGTTCCTGTCACCCGCCATGCTGGTCATCGGCCTCTTCACGGTGGTGCCGATCGGGCTGACGTTCTGGATCAGCCTGCACGAGTGGTCGATGTACACCCCGCTGGGCGAGATGTCGTGGCGGGGGCTCTCCAACTACACCGACCTGCTCGGCGACGAGGGCTTCTTCACCGCGCTGGTCAACACCGCCGCGTACGTGGCGCTCGTCGTGGCCGTGACGCTGCCGCTCTCGGTGGCGCTCGGGATGCTGCTCTACTTCCCGAGGGTCATGGGCAAGGCCGTGGCCAGGGCGGTGCTGTTCTCGGCGTACGTGGTGCCGACGGTGGCCATCTCGATCGTCTGGGGCGCGCTCTACGCGCCCGACTACGGCCCGCTGTCGCAGCTGTTCGCCGCGTGGGAGCCCACCTGGCTCAGCTCTCCCGGCACCGCGCTGGTCTCGCTGGTGATCTTCCATGTCTGGCAGATGACCGGCTACTACACGGTGCTGGTGATCGCGGGGCTCACCCAGATCCCCTCCGACCTCTACGAGGCGGCCCGCATCGACGGCGCGGGGTTCTGGCGGCAGACCCGGCACGTCACGCTGCCGCTGCTGCGCCGTACCACTGTCTTCATCGGCCTGGTCGCGATCATCAACGCGATCCAGGTGTTCGACCCCGTCTACATCCTCACCCAGGGAGGGCCCGCGGAGAGCACGGCCGTGCTGTCGTTCGCGATCCAGCGCGCCGCCTTCCAGCACGGCATGGCGGGGCAGGCCAGCGCGATGGCGTTCACGCTGCTGGTGCTCCTGGTGGCTCTCGGCGGCGTGTTCCTCGCCGCGGTCAGGAGGCGGTCATGAGGCGTGCGCTCGCCGCGGCGGCGATCGCGCTGGTCATGCTGCCCGCGCTGTTCCCGCTGTACTGGATGGTGATCTCCAGCCTCAAGGGGCCCGAGGAGCTGCAGTCCATCCCGCCGACCTGGTGGCCTGGCGAACCGTCGTTCGGCGCGTTCGCCGAGGTGTTCGAGGCGGTGCCGTTCGGCACGGCCTTCCTCAACAGCCTGCTGCTGGCGGGCGTCGCGACGCTCTCGGTGCTGGTCACCAGCGTGCTGGCGGGGTACGTCTTCGCCAAGCACCACTTCAGGGGGCGCGAGGTGCTGTTCTGGGGCGTGGTCGCGACCATGTTCCTGCCGCCGGTCGTGACGCTCGTGCCGCTGTACTGGCTCGTCTCGTCGATGGACCTGGCCGACACCTATCTGGGCGTGCTGCTGCCGTGGCTGGCCAACGCGTTCGGCATCTTCCTCATGCGGCAGTTCGTCTCCGACGTGCCCGACGAGCTGCTGGACGCCGCGCGCATCGACGGCGCGGGTGAGCTGCGCATCGTGTGGCGGGTGGTCACGCCGCTGCTGCGGCCGGCCGTGGTGAGCCTGGCGATCTTCTCCTTCGTCTTCTACTGGAACAACTTCATCTGGCCGCTGTCGATCCTGCAGGACGACGCGAAGTTCCCCGTCGTGCTGGCCCTGAGCCAGCTGCTGAGCTACAGCACCTCGGTGCAGTACCAGAACGTGGTCATGGCGGGCGCGCTGATCGCCTCGCTGCCCACGATCGTGGTGTTCCTGCTGGCCCAGCGCGTCTTCGTGGCCTCGCTGTCCAGGACGGGGGTGAAGGGATGAGACACGTCGGCTTCGACGTGGGCGGCACCCTGCTGCGGGTGCTGGCCGCGAGCGGGGGCGTGCGCGGCCCGGTCGCCAGGCACGAGGTCCCCCGCTCCTACGAGGCGCTGCTCGACCTGCTCGCCGAGCTCACCGGCCCTGGCGCGGACGCGGTGGGCATCGGGCTGCCCGGCACCTCGGCGGAGGGAAGGCCGGTGTTCGTGCCGGCGCTGCCGTGGCTGGAGGGCCGTCCGCTCGCCCGCGACCTGGAGGCACGGCTCGGCGCCCCCGTGCGACTCGGCCTCGACGGCCATCTCACCCTGCTGGCCGAGTCGGTTGAGGGCGCGGCCAGGGGCAGGCGCTCGGCCGTTCTGGTGGCGGTCGGCACCGGCATCGGCGGCGCGCTGCTCGTCGACGGCAGGATCTGGCGGGGCGCGCACGGCAGCGCGGGCTCGTGGGGCTGGCTGCAGGGCGAGCCCGAACCCGCTCCCCTCGCCGCCGGGTACCCCGCGCACGGCGGGTTCGAGCGGGCCGCCTCCGGCTCCGCGCTCGGCGGGCGGGGCCCGGAGCTGGTCGCCGCCGCCCGCGAGGGCCGCGTGCCCCCCGAACTCGAGGCCCATGCCGTACGGCTGGCACGCGGCATCGCCGCGCTGGCCAGCACGCTCGACCCGGAGATCGTCCTGGTGGGCGGCGGCATGGCCGACGCGATGGACGTGCTCGGACCCATGCTGGCCGTCCACATCGAGCGGTTCGCCTCCCCCGACGGGCGGCGGGTGCCGGTGGTGGCGGCGGGGCTCGGGTCGGGCGCGGGAGTCGTGGGCGCCCTGCTCGCGGCTGAGATCGGGGAGGACTGGTGAACATGAGAGGGCTCGACCCCACGTCGGGCGTGCCGCTCTACCTGCAGGTGGAGCGGTCTCTGCGACATCGCATCGACGCGGAGGAGTGGCTGCCCGGCGCCCGGCTGCCCACGGAGGACGAGCTGGGCAAGGCCTACGGCGTGAGCAGGGTGACCATCCGCCAGGCGCTGGCCAGGCTGGTCGACCGCGGGGTGCTGGTGCGCGAGCAGGGCAGGGGGACGTTCGTCCGCGACACCAGCCTGACCGCGGGAGCGCGCGGCGTCACCTCCTTCACCGCCGAGCTGGCGGGGCTCGGGCATCCGTCGGGCGCCAGGGTGCTGGAACAGAGCGTGCTGCCCGCCGCCGACTGCGACCTGCCCAAGGAGATGGGCCTCGGCCCAGGCGACCTGCTGCTGCGGCTGCGCAGGCTCAGGACCGACACCGCCAGACCCGTCGGCGTGCAGACGGCGCTGCTGCCGCTCGAGCGCTTCCCCGGGCTCGATCGGCTCGACTTCACCGACCGCTCGCTCTACCAGACGCTGCGCGAGACCTACGGCGTCGTGCCGCGCGAGGCGATCGAGACCTTCACCGTCGGGGGCGTGCTCGACGAGGACGCCCCCACCCTCGGCGTCGCGCCGGGCGCGCACGCCTTCTACGTCGAGCGCCTCACCTTCGACGCGCACGGCCCCTTCGAATACGTCCGCAGCGTGATGCGCGGCGACCGCTACCAGATCCGCCTCGCCCTCCGATGAGAGGAATCCCCGTGACCTACACCCGCCTGATGATCGACCTGCTGGACCGCCTCGACTCCACCCAGGGCGAGGTGCTCGACACCGTCGCCGAGCGCTGCGCCGACGCCGTGCAGAACGGCGGCCTGATCCACCTGTACGGCAGCGGCCACTCGGTGATCCCCACCATGGACGCCTTCCCCCGCTACGGCAGCTTCGCCGGGCTGCACCCGCTGACCGACCCCCGGCTGATGTGGCACAACGTGCTCGGCCCCGGCGGCGTGCGCGAGCTGCTGTGGCTGGAGCGGACCGAGGGCTACGTGCCGCAGTACCTCGACCACGAGCCGCTCAACGCCGGTGACGTGCTGATCGTCTACTCGCACGGCGGGCGCAACGCCGCCCCCGTCGAGGCGGCCATGTACGGCGCCAAGCACGGCCTGTTCACCGTCGCCGTCACCTCGGTGGCCAACCTGGAGCGCCCCGCCGAGCACTCCAGCGGCAAGCGCATCGCCGAGGTCTGCGACGTCACGGTGGACACCGGCGTGCCCGTGCAGGACGCCATCGTCGAGGTGGACGGCTGGGACCGCCCGGTGGGCGGCGCCTCGACGGTCGTGGCCTGCGTGGTCAGCCACGAGATCGTCACCAGGACGGCGGGGGTGCTGGCGGGGCGCGGCGTGGTGATCCCCACGTTCGTCTCGCCGACCGTGCCGGGCGCCTCGGTCTCCTCCAACGACGAGGTCTTCGCCGACCACCGGCGCCGCCTGCACGCGGCCGAGGGCAGGGCGCAAGACTAGGGGTTCCGCGGCCGGGGATCTCCCCCGGCCGCGTCACCACGAGTTGGAGCCCCCGCCATGAACGACCGCATCACCTCGGTGCGTCTCTCGTCCGTTCGCCTCCCCCTCGACGTGCCCATCAGCGACGCCAAGGTACTCACCGGCAGGCAGCGGCCGATGACCGAGGTCGCCATGCTGTTCGCCGAGATCGCCACCGAGCAGGGCCACGAGGGCCTGGGTTTCGGCTACTCCAAGCGCGCGGGCGGCCCCGGCCAGTTCGCGCACGCCGTGGAGATCGCCCCCGACCTGCTCGGCGAGGACCCGAGCGACATCCCCCGCCTGTGGGAGAAGCTCGTCTGGGCGGGCGCGTCGGTGGGCCGCAGCGGGCTCTCGGTCCAGGCGATCGCCGCCATGGACATCGCGCTGTGGGACCTAAAGGCCAGGAGGGCCGGGTTGCCGCTGGCCAAGCTCCTCGGCGCGCACCGCGACTCGGTGCGCTGCTACAACACCTCGGGCGGGTTCCTGCACGCCCCGATCGAGCAGGTGCTGGAGAACGCCTCGGCGGCGCTGGAGCGCGGGATCGGCGGCGTCAAGATCAAGGTGGGGCAGCCCGACACGCGCGCCGACCTCGCCAGGGTCGAGGCGGTCAGGGCGCACCTGGGTGACGCCGTGCCGCTGATGGTCGACGCCAACCAGCAGTGGGACAGGCCCACGGCCCGGCGGATGGGCAGGGCCATGGAGCAGTACGGCCTGACCTGGATCGAGGAGCCGCTCGACGCCTACGACCACGAGGGGCACGCCGCGCTGGTCTCCTGCCTCGACACCCCCGTGGCCACCGGCGAGATGCTCACCAGCGTGGCCGAGCACGCGGCGCTCATCCGCGCGGGCGCCGCCGACATCCTGCAGCCCGACGCGCCGCGCATCGGCGGCATCACCCCATTCCTGCGCCTGACCGCACTGGCCGAGCACCACCGCCTCCAGCTCGCTCCGCACTTCGCCATGGAGATCCACCTCCACCTCGCCGCCGCCTACGGCCAGGAGCCGTGGGTGGAGCACTTCGAGTGGCTCGAGCCGCTGTTCGACGAGCGCATCGAGATCGCGGCCGGCCGGATGGCGGTGCCCTCCAGGCCGGGGCTCGGCCTGACGCTCAGTGAGCAGGCCGTGAAGTGGACGGTGGATCAGGCCGTCATCGCCTGACCCGGACAGGCGCCTCGGGACAGGCGCCTGGGGGGAAGGCGCCTGTGGGGGGGAGGCGCCTGTGGGGGGAGGCGCTCAGCCCTTGCTTCCCGTGGTCGCGATGCCCCTGACGAAGTGGCGCTGGCCGACGAAGAAGAGCACGATCATCGGCACGGTGGTGATGACGCTGGCGGTCATGACGATCTCCCAGTGCCACTCACCGCCGAAGCCGTACTGGTCGAGCAGGGCCTTGAGCCCGCGCGGCACCGTGAAGGTGGTGGAGTCGCGCAGGTAGATCAGCGGCCGCATGAGGTCGGTCCACGCGGCCTGGAACTCGAACAGCCAGGTCACCACGATCGCCGGCCTGCACAGCGGCAGCGCGATCCTGGTGAAGATCTGCCAGTTGTTCGCCCCGTCGACCCTGGCCGCCTCGAACGGCTCGCGCGGCAGGCCCAGGAAGAACTGCCGCAGCAGGAAGATGTAGAAGGCGCTGCCGAACAGGTTCTGCGCCCACAGCGGCGTCAGCGTGCCGACCATGCCGAGGGAGTTCCAGATGAGGTAGGTCGGGATCATGGTGACGGCACCCGGCAGCATCATCGTCGCCAGGACCAGCCCGAACAGCGGCCCCCTGCCGGGGAAGCGGAAGTAGGCGAAGCCCCACGCCACCATGGCGCTGGTGACCGTCACGGCGATCGCCGCCATGACGGTGACGAAGGCGGTGTTGAGCAGCCACAGCGCCATCGGCGCCTCCTGCCACACCTTGATGTAGTTGTCGAAGGTGAAGGTCTCGGGGATCAGCCGGTGGTCGAACACCTCTCCGCGCGGCTTGAAGGAGGCGCTCAGCAGCCAGACGAACGGATAGGCGAACAGCACCGAGATCACGCCGAGCGCGGCCCAGACGAGGATCCTCTTCACGGCCGATCCCCCTCGTAGTAGACATACCGCCGCGTGAGCAGGATCTGGACGGCGGTGACCACCATGATCACGACGAACAGCACCCAGGCCAGCGCCGATGCGTAGCCCATGTGCAGGAACTCGAAGGCCTGCTGGAACAGGTAGATCACGTAGAACAGCGCCGCGTCGTTGCTGTAGGTCGTGTTGCCCGATCCGAAGAAGGCGGTGTACGCCTCGGTGAACGACTGCAGCGCGTTGATGCTGTCGACGACGAACAGGAAGAACAACGTCGGGCTGATCATCGGCACGGTGATCCGCAGCGTCCTGCGCCACCATCCGGCCCCGTCGACCAGCGCCGAGTCGTACAACTGCTGAGGGACGGCCCGCAGCGCCGCCAGGATGATGATGACCGAGGCGCCCACGGTCCACAGGCTCATCAGCACCAGCCCCGGTTTGACCCAGTCGGGGTCGGTGGTCCACGAGGGCCCCTCGATCCCGAACAGGCCGAGAGCGCTGTTGATCAGCCCGCTCTGCCCGTTGAAGAGCAGCAGCAGCAGGATGCCGATCGCCACGGGCGGCGTCATCTTCGGCAGGAAGAAGACGGTCCTGAAGAAGCCCGTGGCCCTGGCCGCGCTGTTGAGCAGCAGCGCAAGGCCGAGCGAGACGACCAGCTGGACCGGCACCGACATCACCGTGAACACGAAGGTGTTCCTGAGAGCCAGCCTCACCTTGGGGTCCTGGAACAGCGTCACATAGTTGTCGAAGCCGATGAAGTTCGGGTCGTTGATGACGTCGTAGTCGGTCAGCGACAGGTAGGCGCTGTTGATGACAGGCCAGGCGGTGAAGACGAGGAACCCGATGATCCAGGGGCTGATGAACAGGAGCGCGGCCCTGGTCTCACCGGCGCGGACGCGCATCATCCCCACGCTTTGTCGAGGGCGGCCTGAGCCTCCTGCTGGGCCTGGTCGAGTGCGGCCTTCGGCTCCTGCTGGCCGTTGAGCACCCTGTTGACGGCGTCCTGCCACGCCTTCTTGAACTCGGTGTCGGCCGGGTTGGCCGGAAGGGTGAAGGTGTGCGCGCTCGCCTCGTAGACGGCCTTCACGCCGTCGTCCCACGGCCGGCCGCCCGAGGTCACCATCTTCCTGATCTCCGCGTCGGCCCTGGTGTTGCCGGTCAGGACCCCGGTGAACGGCTTGCCCTCCGCCTTCCGCTTGGCCAGTCGGGCCTGGGCCGCCGCCTTCCAGGTCTCGACCAGCGTCATGGTCTTGGCGAACCTGCAGGCGGCCTCGGGGTTCTTCGAGCCCTTCGGGATGGCCCATGCCGAGCCCGAGGAGTAGGCGATGGTGTTGCCCTGCTTGTCATGGAAGGTGTCGAAGGCCATCGGCGTCTTCGGCGAGACGTTGTTGAGCACGTTGACGTACCACTGCTCCATCGGCATCGCGCCGAGCTCGCCCTCGGCGAACTGGTTGCCCTTGCCGAAGAAGTCGGCCGAGTCCCTGACCGCCTTGACCTTCGCGAAACCGCCCTGCGCGTCGTAGACGCCGACGGCGAACTCCAGCGCCTCGACCACCCGCGCGCTGTTGAGCTGCGCCTTCCTTCCGTCGGCCGACAGCAGGTCCGCGCCGTTGGCCTTGGCCCACAGCGGCAGGAACTCCGGCAGCTTGCTGTCGAAGCCGATCTTCCCCGACGCCTTGAGCAGCTTCGGCGTCGCCGCGGCGATCTTCGTCCAGTCGGTGCCGTTGACGTCCTCGACCGTCAGGCCGGCCTTCCGCAGCAACGCGGCGTTGGCCATGGTGATCTGCACCTGGTTGAACTCGGGGACGGCCCAGAGCTCGCCGCCGAACGTCACCTGGCCGAGGGCGGGCTTGTCGTACATCGAGGTGTCGATCCGCTCGCCCTGGACGCACGCCGTGAGCGGGATGATCGCGCCGCGCGAGGCGAAGGTGCCGATCTGGTCCCTGTTGGCGTAGATGATGTCGGGAGGGGAGCCCGAGGCCACCGACGACAGGAACTGCTGGATGTCGAGGTCGCCCTCGATCAGCTTGACCTTCGCGCCACCGAGCGAGGCCTCGGCCTTCTCGATGCGTGTGGTCGCGATCTCGTCGATGCCCGCGATGCCCATCACCGTGAGCGTGCCCTGGAAGGCGGCCCGCGGGTCGTACGTGCCCGACGCCGTGGGTGCCGCTCCGCCACCGGTTCCTCTGGCACACGCGCTCAGCGCCATGGCGACGGCCAACGACACGACGGACCATCGGACGAGTCGCGATGTCATCTGGTTCGCTCCTCCACACCGGTCAGGCCACTCTGCCCCCCGCCAGTGTGGCGCAGTTCACATCTCTGAGAAGGTAGGCACGTCCGTCGCCGGCCGTCAACAGCCACGCGCCCGGCCTCCTTGACCGGGTGGAGCGGTTTTCCCAGCGTCGGCCGAGGAGGTTCGATGAACGCCGCGTACACGCCCGACTGGCAGGGGATCCGCCGCAGGGTCGCGACCAGCCCGTGGGCGGCGAACGTGCTGGCCGCGATCGGCTCCGACTTCACCCGCTGGACGGACGACCTCGTCATTCCAGGGCCCGACCGACCGTCCGCGTGGACGCACCACTACTTCTGCGACGCCGACGGCGCGCCCCTGCGCTTCGATCCGGCGGCCCCCGCGAGCCACGCCTGCACGCGCTGCGGCTGCGCCTACACCGGCGAGCCGTGGGACGGCGCGTGGCGTACCACGATGCACAACGCCGCCGCCGCCCAGGCCCAGCGCGCCGCCCTCCTGGTCAGGCTGGCCGACGACCACCGAGCCGCAGGGGAGCTCGAACGGATCGCCGCCGCCTACGCCCGCGACTACCTCTCCTACGACATCCACGGCGTCAACGCCGGCAGGGGCAGGGTCCACCCCCAGTCGCTCGACGAGGCCGTCTGGGCCGTCTGCCTGCTGCGGGCGCTGCGCTGGGCGGATGACGCGCTCACGCCCGCCACCTCCGCCGCCGCCGACGCCATGGCCCGCGCGATCGCCGACCTGTTGCGCCCCCAGGTCGGCATGGTCCACAACATCCACTGCTGGCTGCTGGCGGCGCTGGCCGAGTGCGCCGTCCGCCTGCGCGACCACGAACTGCTCCGGTGGTGCCGCGACTCCCCTTTCGGCGCGCAGGCGCAGGTCAGCGAGGGCTTCCACCCCGAGGGCCTCTGGTACGAGATCAACCCGCACTACCACTACTACACCGTCGCCGCCCTGCTGTCCTACCGCGAGGCCGCAGGTCCCGAGGGCCTGTCCGAGGAGGCGGCGCGGCGGCTGTCGCGGGCGATCACCGCCCCGCCCGCCCTCGCCTACTCCGACACCCGCCTGCCGGCCTACGGCGACGGATGGGCCGAGTGCCACGTCGGCGACTTCGCCCCGCAGGCCGAGGCGGCCTGCGCGATCCTGCCCGAGGAGCCGATCGATCTCGCCCCCTACTACGCCAGGACGCGCCGCGCCCCTGTCCCGCTGTGGATCGGCAACACCTCACCGGCGCCAGGCTGCGTGGAGCTGGAGGGCCGCTCGTCGGTCGCCGCCCTCGTCTTCGGGCCTGACGACGTCCAGGCCGCCTCGCCCGGCCGTCCTGGCTCCTTCGTCTGGCCGCACGCGGGGATCGGGTTGCTGCGCTCGCCCGCCGTACGGCTGGCCATGCGGTTCGGGCCGGACGCCGGCTGGCACGACCACCGTGACAAGCTCGGCGTCGACGTCGAGACGGCCACCGGGTGGTCCAGCCTCGACCTCGGGACCAGCGGCTACGGGTCTGACTTCACGGCGTGGATGCGCTCGCCCCTGGCCCACAACCTGGTGGTCGTCGACGGGGCGCGCCAGCCCGAGCACGCGGGACGGCTGCTGGAGTCGTCGGCTCGGCGGCTGGTGGCCGAGTCGGCGTGGGAAGGGCAGGTCATGCGCCGCTGCGTCACCGTCTCCGACGACGGCTGGAGCGACCTGTGCACGGTCACGCTGGCCGCGCCCCTGCGCATCGAGTGGGTCTTCCACGGAGACGGCGCCTTCCTCCCCTCGGCCCACGCTCTTCCCGCGCCCGGGCCGGACGGCGAGGCGGGGCACGCGTGGCTGCGGGAGGTCAGGCGGATCGAGGTGCCGCACGACAGGGTGCTGCGCGGCTCGTGGGAGGTCGACGGCGCCCCTGAGCTCACGCTCGCCGTACCCGGGGGGTTCGAGGCCTTCACCGCGCTCGCCGAGGGCAACCCGAACGGCCGTCCTCTCGGCGTGCTGCTCCTGCGCGGCCACGACGACCACGCCCGCTTCCACGCCACCTTCCGCCTGCGGGGTGCGAGCGAGGCGGCCGGCTGAGGTCAGCCCGCCGGGACGCGCAGGCCGTCGAGGAGCCGCTCGCACAGCTCCAGGAGCGTACGGCGCAGCGGCGCCGCCCGCTCGGCGAAGCCCCGCTGCGCCGCCGCGTACGTCACCCGGCCCTCGGGGGTCTCGATCGGCACGGGCTCGTAGCCGAGGGCGCCCAGGTCGTAGGGGCTGGCCCGCATGTCGAGGGTCCTGATGTCGCGCGCCAGCTCGAAGCAGTCGGCGACCAGCTCGCTCGGCACCAGAGGGGAGAGCTTGTAGGCCCACTTGTACAGGTCCATGTTGGCGTGCAGGCAGCCGGGCTGCTCGAGCTCCGCCTGCCGCTCGCGGGTCGGGTGCAGCGTGTTGAGCGGCCTGGCCGGCTCGGTGAAGAACCTGAAGGCGTCGAAGTGGCTGCAGCGCGCTCCCCTGCGCTCTACGACGGCGGCGATCTCCTCCGGCGGCATGCGCAGGGGCTGGGCGGCGTGCCGTACCTCGTCGGCGGGCAGCTTGTAGACCATCGCCCATTCGTGCATGCCGAAGCAGCCGAAATGGCCCTGCCGTGAGGCGGTCGCCGACAGCAGCGTGGCGGTCCACTCGACCATCGCGCCCCGCTTGGCCAGCAGCCGCTCCACGTCGAGGGTGGAGCCCTCGGCGGTGTCGACGTAGTCGGCGCCGTAGCCGCTCGCCCCCGCCAGCACGACGCCCGCGCCGGGATGCCACCTGCGCAGCCGTCCTGGACGGTAGCCGTAGTAGTCGAAGAGGAAGTCCTCCACCGGGTGGGGCGTGCCCGCCTGGCGGCGCTCGAGGTGCGGTCCGATCCAGGCGTCGACCCGTCGCTGATGCGACTCGGCCCTGGCCCGCCACTCCGGCTCGTCGAGGATCCTCACCGCACCATCGTAGAAACCCCCGCGGGGTGCCCGGTACTGCCGCACTTCCGCCTCGCCTCTCAGCCGAGGGCCGCGGTGAGGCGGCGCGACAGGCCGGTGTTGCGGCGCTGCCCGAGCCTGGCGACGGCCAGTTCGAGCGCCTCGCGCTGCCCGACCAGCACGACCCACGCCTTCGCCCTGGTGACCAGGGTGTAGAGCAGCCTGCGGCGCAGCATCACCCCGCCCGCCTCCACGACGAGCGGCGCGACCACGAACGGGTATTCGCTGCCCTGGGACCTGTGCACGCTGATCGCGTAGGCATGGGTGAGGTCGTCGAGCTCGTCGAAGGCGTAGGAGACGGTGTCGCCGTCGTCGATGAGCACCTCGACCACGCGCTCCTCCTGCTTGAGCGCGACCACCGTGCCCGTCTCGCCGTTGAAGACGCCCTTGTCGTAGTTGTTGCGGATCGGCATGACCCTGTCGCCCACCCTGAAGACCGAGGCTCCCGACCAGTGCTCAGCCGTGCCCTCACGAGCGGGGTTGAGCCGCTCCTGGATCATCCGCCCGATCTCGGCCGTGCCCGCCGAGCCCTTGCGCATCGGGCAGAGCACCTGGACCTGACCTGGCCCGACCTTCTGCTTGGCGGGGATGGCCTCGGTCGCCAGGTGGACGACGCGCGAGGCCACCGCCGTGGGATCGTCGAGCTCCTCGAACCAGAAGCCGCCGCCACCCGGGGTGAAGGGGAGGGCGCCACCCCTGATCTGGTGGGCGGCCTGGATGATGCCGCTGCCCTCGGCCTGGCGGAAGACGTGGGTCAGCCGCATGCGGGGAACCGCCTCGACGCGCAGCAGGTCGGCGAGCACGCTGCCGGGCCCGATGCTGGGCAGCTGGTCGCTGTCGCCGACCAGCAGCAGGTGGCTGCCCGGCGTGATCGCCGAGCACAGCCGCGTGGCCAGGTGCAGGTCGAGCATGGAGGCCTCGTCGACCACGATGAGGTCAGCCTGGGCCGGGGTCTGGTCGAAGAGCTTGTCGGGGTCGGGCTGGACGGCCAGCATGCGGTGCACGGTGGTCGCGGGCAGCCCGGTCAGCTCCGACAGCCGCTTGGCCGCCTTGCCGGTGGGCGCGCAGAGGGTGACGGTGCCGCCCATCGCCCTGACGGTCGCCGCGATCACCTTCACCGTGTGGCTCTTGCCGCATCCTGGACCGCCGGTGAGAACCGAGACCGTGCTGGTCAGCGCCATGGTCACGGCCGCCCGCTGGTCGTCGTGGAGCCCGGGGTCGTCGCTGAAGGCGCGCAGCGGCAGCGTCGAGCGGGCGGTGAGGAGCCTGGCCAGCAGCGCGGCCAGCTTGGCCTCGCGGCTGTGGTGCTCCTTGGCGTAGACGACCAGGTCGTCGTCGCCTTCCTCGACGACCACCCTGCGCTCGGCCAGCAGCGCGTCGACCAGCTGGCCGACCAGCTCCTCCTCCAGCTCCAGCCTGGCGGCGGTGCGCGTCACCAGGGCGTGCAGCGGCAGGAAGCAGTGGCCGTCGCGGGCGGCGGCCGCCTCGAGGCCGTCCATGAGCGCCGCCTTGATGCGCTGGGGGCTGCGCTCGGGCACGCCCGACTGCAGGGCTATCTTGTCGGCCGTGGCGAAGGCGATGCCCCTGACCTGGCCGATGAGCCGGTAGGGGTCGGAGGCCAGGATCTCGGCGGAGGAAGGGCCGTAGACCTGGTAGATCTTCGCGGCCAGCAGCGGGCTGACCCCGAAGCCCTGCAGCACCACCATCAGCGCGGCGACCGCCTTCTGGTCGCGCCACGCCTCGACGATCTGGGCCTGGCGGCCAGGGCCGATGTTGATGACCTCGGTGAGCCGCTCGGGCGCGGTGTCGATCACGGTCAGCGTCGCCTCGCCGAAGTGGCTGACGATCGCCTGCGCCAGCCGGGGGCCGATGCCGCGGATCAGGCCCGAGCCGAGATAGAGCTGGATGGCGTGGACCGTGGCGGGCACGACGCGCTCGCAGGCGGTGACCGCGAAGCGCTTGCCGTAGGTGGGGTGCTCGGCCCACTCGCCCGTCAGGCGCAGCGTCTCGCCGGGCTGCACGCCGGCCAGCGCCCTGCCCGAGGCGACGAAGCCCGCCATGGACTCGCTGCTCAGGCGGGCGACGGTGTATTCGTCCTCTCTGACGTACACCAGCTGCTCGACGGATGCCTCCACGCAGAGGATCCAATCACGCGGCTGCGACATTCGGTCCTGCTCGGCCGCCGGCCAGCAGTCACGAGCCGGTGCGGGCCGCCCACGGCGAGGGCCGACATATGCTGACGAGGCGCCAGGTTTCCAGCGACTTCACCCTCCGGCGGAGACGCGCTCGGGGCACGCTCGACCGCCCTCCGACCTCCTCGAACGTTACCTCCGTGTTTCCTCCGTATCGTTGACACACCCGAGTGTTAACGATAACAATCAGCCAAACGCCATGCGTTTATGTCTGATTCATCCCCTTCATAAGGAGAGCCACGATGGGACGGACCTGGGGCATTGTCTCCGCACTCGCCCTCGCCGCCACCCTGACGGCGTGCGGCTCCAGCCAGAAGACCGTCGACGCGCAGGCCGCTCCGAGTGGCAGCGCCAGCGGCAACGCGGGAGCCCTCATCGGCGTGACCATGCCGACGAAGTCGTCCGAGCGCTGGATCCACGACGGCGACAACGTCAAGACGCAGCTGGAGAAGCTCGGCTACAAGGTCGACCTGCAGTACGCGGAGAACGACATCCCGACCCAGGCCAACCAGATCGAGAACCAGATCACCAAGGGCGCCAAGCTCCTGATCGTGGCCTCGATCGACGGCACCGCGCTCACCTCTCAGCTCCAGCAGGCCGCGGACAACAAGATCCCGGTCATCGCCTACGACCGGCTGATCCGCAACAGCCCCAACGTCGACTACTACGCCACCTTCGACAACTTCAAGGTCGGCGTGCAGCAGGCGACCTCCCTGATGAAGGGCCTGGAGGCCAAGAAGCCTCCCTACAACGTCGAGCTGTTCGGCGGCTCCCCCGACGACAACAACGCCACCTTCTTCTGGAACGGCGCGATGTCGGTGCTCGAGCCCAAGATCAAGGACGGCACGATCAAGGTCAAGAGCGGCCAGACCGACTTCAAGACCGCCGCCATCCTGCGCTGGGACCCCGCCACCGCGCAGAAGCGCATGGAGGACATCCTCACCAAGACCTACACCGGCGGCGAGAAGGTCGACGGCGTGCTCTCGCCGTACGACGGTCTCTCGATCGGCATCCTGTCGGCGCTCAAGAGCAACGGCTACGGCACCAGCGGCCAGCCGTACCCGATCGTGACCGGCCAGGACGCCGAGCTGGCCTCGGTGAAGTCGATCGTGGCGGGCGAGCAGTACTCCACGATTTTCAAGGACACCCGCAAGCTGGCCGAGACGACCGTGAAGATGGCCGACGCCGTGCTCAAGGGCGGCAAGCCCGAGGTGAACAACACCAAGGACTACGACAACGGCAACAAGGTCGTCCCCTCGTACCTGCTGGACCCGGTGATCGTGGACAAGAGCAACTACGAGCAGGTCATCATCGGCGGCAACTACTACACGGCGGACCAGCTCAAGTGAGCATCCTCCAGATGAGCGGCATCACCAAGACCTTTCCAGGGGTGAAGGCGCTCAAAGACGTCAACCTCACCGTACGGCGTGGCGAGATCCACGCCATCTGCGGCGAGAACGGCGCGGGCAAGTCGACGCTGATGAAGGTGCTGTCGGGCGTCCACCCGCACGGCGACTACGACGGCGAGATCCTCTTCGAAGGGCGGCGCTGCGCCTTCGGCGGCATCCGCGACAGCGAGCGGGCCGGCATCGTCATCATCCACCAGGAGCTGGCGCTCAGCCCTCAGCTGTCGATCGCGGAGAACATCTTCCTCGGCAACGAGCGGGCCAGGCGCGGCCTCATCGACTGGAACCGCACCAACTTCGAGGCGGGCGAGCTGATGAAGCGCGTCGGCCTGCGGGAGAACCCGGTGACGGCGGTGTCGGACATCGGCGTGGGCAAGCAGCAGCTCGTCGAGATCGCCAAGGCGCTGTCGAAGGACGTGAAACTGCTCATTCTGGACGAGCCGACCGCCGCGCTGAACGACGACGACTCCGCCCACCTGCTCGACCTGCTGCGCGGGCTGCGGGACGACGGCATCACCTGTGTGATCATCTCCCACAAGCTGAACGAGGTGATCGCGATCGCCGACACCGTCACGATCCTGCGTGACGGCCAGACGATCGAGACGCTGGCCGCGGGCGAGGTCACCGAGGAGCGCATCATCTCCGGGATGGTCGGCAGGGCGCTGGACAACCGCTTCCCTCCCCACGAGCCCTCCATCGGCGAGGAGGTGCTGCGGATCGAGGACTGGACGGTCCACAGCCCCAGCCAGCCGGGCAGGAAGGTGGTCGACGGCGCGACGCTGACACTGCGGCGCGGCGAGATCGTTGGGCTCGCGGGGCTGATGGGCGCGGGCCGTACCGAGCTGGCGATGAGCGTGTTCGGCCGCGCCTACGGCACCGGCATCTCAGGACGGATCCTCAAGAACGGCAAGCCGGTCGAGCTGCGCAGCGTCGAGGACGCGATCAGGCACGGCCTGGCCTACGCCACCGAGGACCGCAAGCGCTACGGGCTCAACCTGATCGACGACATCAAGCGCAACATCTCCGCGGCCGCGCTGAAGGGCGTGTGGGTCGACGAGCGGGAGGAGTACAGGGTCGCCGAGGGCTTCCACCGGAGCATGAACATCAAGGCTCCGGGCGTGTCGAGCGTCGTCGGCAAGCTCAGCGGCGGCAACCAGCAGAAGGTCGTGCTGTCGAAGTGGATTCTGACAGAGCCCGACGTGCTGATCCTCGACGAGCCCACCAGGGGCATCGACGTCGGCGCGAAGTACGAGATCTACACGATCATCAACCGGCTCGCAGGCGAGGGCAGGGCGGTGCTGGTGATCTCGTCGGAGCTGCCCGAGCTGCTGGGCCTGTGCGACCGCATCTACACCCTCTCCGAGGGCCGCATCACCGGAGAGCTGCCCAGGGGTGAAGCCACCCAGGAGAGCCTCATGCACCTCATGACCAAGGGAACCCCTCGATGACCATGACCACTCCGCGCACCGCCGAGACGGGGGTCGAGGCGAAGCGGCCCTTCAGGATCAACCTGCGCTCCAGCGGCATCTACGTGGCCTTCGCGCTGATCGTCGCGCTCTTCTCGGTGCTGACCGACGGCGCCCTGCTCACGCCGCAGAACATCTCCAACATCATCGTCCAGAACTCCTACGTCCTGATCCTGGCGATCGGGATGATCCTGATCATCATCGCGGGGCACATCGACCTGTCGGTCGGCTCGGTGGTGGCGGTCACGGGAGCGCTGTCGGCCGTCCTCATGGTGAACATGGGCCTGCCATGGCCGCTCGCCCTGCTGCTCACGATCCTCGCGGGCGGGCTCATCGGCGCGTGGCAGGGCTTCTGGGTCGCCTACTTCGGCATCCCCGCGTTCATCGTGACGCTGGCCGGCATGCTGCTGTTCCGCGCGCTCACGCTCACCGTGCTGGGCAACCAGGGCATCGGCCCCTTCCCTGACGCGGTCCGCACGCTGGCCAACGGCTTCACCGACGGCTACCTCGGCAACATCGGCCTCGGCCCCCTCGGCGGCGCCGACCTGTTCAGCCTGCTGATCGGTCTGATGGCGATCGCCGGTATGGTCGCGGCCCAGTGGCGCACCCGCTCGGCCCGCAGCGGGTACGGCCAGGCCGTCGACGCCATGCCGCTGTTCGTGCTGAAGATGGCCGCGGGCGCCGCGCTCATCCTCTTCCTCGTGGTGCAGCTGGCCCGGTTCAAGAACCTGCCGTGGGTGCTGGTCCTCCTCGCCTTCCTGGTGCTGGGCTACTCCCTGATGGCCAACCGCACGGTCTTCGGCCGCCGCATCTACGCCATCGGCGGCAACCTGCAGGCGGCGGTGCTGTCCGGCGTCAAGGTCAAGCAGGTCGTCTTCTGGATCTTCGTCAACATGGGCGTGCTCTCGGCGATCGCCGGCATCATCTTCGCGGGCAGGCTCAACCAGGCCGGCCCCACGGCGGGGAACAGCTTCGAGCTCGACGCCATCGCCGCTGCCTTCATCGGCGGCGCGGCCGTCCAGGGCGGCGTCGGTAAGGTGGTGGGCGCGATCACCGGCGGCCTCATCATGGCGGTGATCAACAATGGCATGTCCCTGATCGGCTCACCGAGCGAGCGCGTCATGTTGGTGAAGGGGGCCGTCCTGCTGGCCGCCGTCGCCTTCGACGTGTGGACCAAGCGCCGCGCGGGCGTCTCGCGCTGATCTATTCTGGGCAAGCCAGCGAAAGGAGTCATTGTGACCAGGCGTCGCCCCCCAGTGATGTCCGACGTTGCCAAACTCGCTGGAGTGTCGCACCAGACGGTCTCGCGGGTGCTGAACGACCACCCCAACGTGCGCGTCGAGACCCGCGCCAGGGTCATGGCCGCGATCGACGAGCTGGGCTACCGGCGCAACCTCGTCGCCCGCGCCCTGGTCACCAGCCGCTCGAACACCCTCGGCGTGGTCAGCTTCGACACCACCCTGTACGGCCCCGCCAGCACCATCTACGGCATCGAGCAGGCCGCCAGGACCGCCGGCTACTTCGTGAGCATCGTGAGCCTCAAGTCGCTCGACGCCTCCAGCGTGCGCGACGCCATCGAGTACCTCGCCGAGCAGGGCGTCGACGGGGTGGTCGTGGTGGCGCCGCAGCGTTCGGCGGCCCGCGCCCTGGAGACCCTGCCGGTGGGCATGCCCGCGGTGGCCGTCGAGGGCACGCACAGGTCAGAGGTGTCAGCGGTGTGCATCGACCAGATCGAGGGCGCGAGGCTGGCCACCAGGCACCTGCTCGACCTCGGCCACTCCACGGTCTGGCACGTCAGCGGCCCCTCCGACTGGCTGGAGGCCGAGGGCAGGCTCGAGGGCTGGCGCTCGGCGCTGGAGGAGGCGGGCCGTCCCGTGCCCGAGCCGCTGGCGGGCGACTGGAGCCCGCGCGCGGGCTATGCCGCAGGTAAGCGCCTGGCCTCGATGGACGAGGTGACCGCGGTCTTCGCGGCCAACGACCAGATGGCGCTCGGCGTGCTGCGCGCCTTCACCGAGGAAGGGGTGAAGGTTCCCGACGAGATCAGCATCGTGGGCTTCGACGACATCCCCGAGTCGGAGTTCTTCTCACCTCCGCTCACCACGGTCAGGCAGGACTTCGACGCGGTCGGCAGGCACTGCATCGAGGTGCTGCTCAGGCAGATCCAGGCACAGGGCCCCATCTCGACGGAGCGCCTCATCGTGCCGCCCGGCTTCGTGATCAGGGCCAGCACGGCCCCTGCCCCCTAACCCTTCTCTCCCCTCCTTTCGGTCAGCTGCATGGAGCTATATGTGAACGCTAACAACTACGTGGTCGGCGTGGACTTCGGGACGCTCTCGGGACGCGCCGTGGTCGTACGCGTCTCCGACGGCGCCGAGGTGGGCAGCGCCGTGCACGAGTACGCCCACGGGGTCATCGAGGAGCACCTGCCCGGCAGCTCCGTCCGTCTGGGGCCCGACTGGGCGCTCCAGTCGCCCCAGGACTGGCTCGACGTGCTGCGCTTCGCCGTTCCCTCGGCGATCTCGGCGGCGGGCGTCTCACCTTCACAGGTCGTCGGCGTCGGGACCGACTTCACCGCCTGCACCGTGCTGCCCACCACCGCCGACGGCACGCCGCTGTGCTTCGAGACGCCTTCGCTGCCGCACGCGTGGCCGAAGCTGTGGAAGCACCACGCCGCCCAGGCGCACGCGGACCGGATCAACGCGCTGGCGGCCTCCCGCGGCGAGGCGTGGCTGCCGAGGTACGGCGGGAAGATCTCCTCGGAGTGGGAGTTCGCCAAGGGGCTGCAGGTCCTGGAGGAGGACCCCTCGGTCTACGAGCGGGCGCGGCGGTGGATCGAGGCGGCCGACTGGATCGTCTGGCAGCTGACGGGCGTGGAGACCCGCAACGTCTGCACCGCCGGCTACAAGGGGATCTATCAGGATGGCGGGTACCCGTCGGCGGAGTTCCTGAGCGCGCTGAACCCTGATTTCGCGGACTTCGTCCACAAACTCACCGTGACGGAGCCGTCCACGCCGGGGGCTCCCGTGCTGGCGCCGCTCGGAGGGCTGGCCGGGCGGCTCACCGCTCGGGCGGCCGAGTGGACGGGACTGCCCGAGGGCATCGCCGTCGCCGTCGGCAACGTCGACGCCCACGTCACGGCGGCCGCCGCCGACGCGGTGCGGCCCGGCCAGATGGTGGCGATCATGGGCACCTCCACCTGCCACGTGATGCCCTCCGACCGGCTGGCCGAGGTGCCGGGCATGTGCGGCGTCGTGCGCGACGGCATCGTGCCCGGCCTCTGGGGTTACGAGGCGGGCCAGTCGGGCGTGGGCGACATCTTCGCCTGGTTCGTCGACAACGCCGTGCCCTCCTCCTACGCGCAGGAGGCGAAGGCGCGCGGCCTGTCGATCCATGAGCACCTGACCGGGCTGGCCGCCGCCCAGGCGGTCGGCGAGCACGGGCTGCTCGCCCTCGACTGGCACAACGGCAACCGCTCCATCCTCGTCGACCACCACCTCTCCGGTGTGATCGTCGGGCAGACCCTCGCCACCAGGCCGGAGGACGTCTACCGGGCGCTCATCGAGGCGACGGCCTTCGGCGCCCGCCTCATCGTCGAGACCTTCGAGAGGTCGGGCGTGCCCGTGGAGGAGTTCGTGGTCGCGGGCGGCCTGCTGAAGAACCGCTTCCTCATGCAGGTCTACGCCGACGTGCTGCGCCGTCCGCTGTCGGTGATCGGCTCCGAGCAGGGGCCCGCCCTCGGCTCGGCCGTCCACGCCGCCGTGGCCGCGGGGGCGTACGAGGACATCGAGCAGGCGTCGGCCGCGATGGGCAAGCGCACCGTGGCCGCGTACGTGCCCGACGACAAGGCGGCCGACGCCTACGACCTTCTGTACGCCGAATACCGCAGACTGCACGACCTCTTCGCCGACGGCGACATCCTGCACACCCTCCGCCGTCTGCGAAACGCCGCCACCGGGCCGGGACGGCCCTCGATCCAGGGAAGCGAGGCAGGAGCATGAGGGAGATCGTCTGTGAGCTGCACGCCGAACTGGTCCGCAACAACCTCGTCGCCTGGACCGCCGGCAACGTCTCAGGCCGCATCCCCGGCGAGGACCTGTTCGTCATCAAGCCCTCAGGGGTCTCCTACGACGAGCTGACCCCCGCCGCCATGGTCGTCTGCGATCTCGACGGCAACCTGGTCGAGGGCGAGCACGCCCCCTCCAGCGACACCGCCGCCCACGCCTACGTCTACCGCCACATGCCCGAGGTCGGCGGGGTGGTCCACACCCACTCGACCTACGCCTCCGCCTGGGCCTCGCGCAACGAGGCGATCCCCTGCGTGCTGACGGCCATGGCCGACGAGTTCGGCGGCGAGATCCCGATCGGCCCCTTCGCGCTGATCGGCGACGACTCCATCGGGCAGGGCATCGTGCGCACGCTCAAGGACCACCGCTCGCCCGCCGTCCTCATGCGCAACCACGGCGTGTTCACCATCGGCAAGGACCCCAGGGCGGCCGTCAAGGCCGCGGTGATGTGCGAGGACGTGGCCCGCACCGTGCACATCGCCCGCCAGCTGGGCGACCCGCTGCCCATCCCGCAGGCCGACATCGACCGTTTGTACGACCGCTACCAGAACGTCTATGGACAGAGGAGCCCCCGTTGAGCATCTGGTTTCTGACCGGCAGCCAAGGGTTGTACGGCGAGGACACCCTGCGTCAGGTGGCCGAGCAGTCCGGGCAGATCGCCGCGCAGCTGCCCGTCGAGGTGGAGTGGAAGCCGGTCCTGACCGACGCGGCCGCCATCAGGCGGGTGATGCTGGAGGCCAACGCCGACGACGACTGCGCGGGCGTGATCGCGTGGATGCACACCTTCTCCCCCGCCAAGATGTGGATCGCCGGGCTGGACGCGCTGCGCAAGCCCTTGCTGCACCTGCACACGCAGGCCAACGTGGCGCTGCCGTGGAGCTCCATCGACATGGACTTCATGAACCTCAACCAGGCCGCGCACGGCGACAGGGAGTTCGGCTTCATCCAGACCAGGCTGGGCGTCCCGCGCAAGACGGTGGCGGGGCACGTGAGCGATCCGGCGGTGGCCGCCCGCATCGTGGCCTGGAGCCGGGCGGCGACCGGCCTGCGTGAGCTGCGCACGCTCAAGCTGGCCCGGTTCGGCGACAACATGCGCGACGTCGCCGTCACCGAGGGCGACAAGGTGGAGGCGCAGCTGCGCTTCGGCGTGTCCGTCAACACCTACGGGGTCAACGAGCTCGTGGAGGCCGTGGACGCCGCCGCGGAGGCCGACGTCAACGCCCTGGTCCTGGAATACCAGGACCTGTACAAGATCGCTCCTTCGCTCCTCGGCGAGCGGCACGAGTCGCTGCGCTACGCGGCCCGTATCGAGCTCGGCCTGCGGCACTTCCTTGAGGCGGGCGGGTTCAGGGCGTTCACCACGAACTTCGAGGATCTCGGCGGGCTGCGCCAGCTGCCGGGCCTCGCCGTCCAGCGGTTGATGGCCGACGGGTACGGCTTCGGCGGCGAGGGCGACTGGAAGACCTCCGTGCTGCTGCGCACCATGAAGGCGATGGCCCCCGACGGGGGCACCTCCTTCATGGAGGACTACACCTACCACCTGACCCCGGGCGAGGAGCTCATCCTCGGCGCGCACATGCTCGAGGTCTGCCCCTCGATCGCCTCGGGCACCCCGTCGTGCGAGATCCACCCGCTGTCCATCGGCGGCAGGGAGGACCCCGTCCGCCTGGTCTTCGACGCCACGCCTGGCCCCGGCCTCGTGGTCGGGCTGGCCGACCTGGGCGACCGCTTCAGGCTGGTGGCCAACGAGATCGACCTGGCCGCCCCGCTGGAGCCGCTGCCGTCGCTGCCCGTGGCGCGCGCGGTCTGGCAGCCGAGGCCGAACCTGCGCACCTCGGCCGAGGCGTGGCTGACGGCGGGCGCCCCGCACCACACGGTGCTGTCCACGGCGGTCGGCGTGGAGGAGCTGAACGACCTGGCCGACATGCTGGAAGTGGAGCTGGTGGTGATCGACGCCGACACCACGATGCGGCAGTTCACCAAG
Organism: Nonomuraea recticatena; assembly: GCF_039533245.1. Lineage (NCBI taxonomy): Bacteria > Bacillati > Actinomycetota > Actinomycetes > Streptosporangiales > Streptosporangiaceae > Nonomuraea > Nonomuraea recticatena. The sequence continues at coordinate 35,304 of NZ_BAAATE010000001.1, forward strand.
GAACTGCGCTGGAACCAGGCCTACTACCGGCTCGCCAGGGGCCTGTGAGCCGGGGGCGCTGAGATCGCCTGACGCGCGAGCCGGCAGGACCGGCAGGACGACGGCCACGGCCTCGTCCGGCCGGTCGGGTTCTCACGCCGCCGACGCGGCGCGCACCAGCCGGAGCTGGCCGATCTCGGCGGCGTTCTTCATCAGCTCGGCGTTCACCCAGGCGAGCATGTGGGCCACGGTCATGCCGGAATCGGCGGGCCAGGGGAAGGGCGCGACGGCGTCCAGGTCGGTGTCGCTGAGCCTGTCCAGCACCGCCAGCCACTCTTCGCGCAGGCCGCGCAGCCACGCCACGGCCGCCTCGCCGTCGCCCGGCCAGGTGATCTCGACGCGCTCGCGCGGCGTGCGGCCCCGCGCGTGGTCGATGGTGACGCTCCACCACCAGCCGATGTGCCAGCTGAGCCAGCCGACGGTGGGGACGGGGACGGGGTCTAGCTCGGCTTCGTCCCAGTCGGGCAGCCACGCTCCTTCGCCGCCCGGCCGTACCGTCCAGTGGTGCGGGGCGGGCTCCCACAGGAAGTCCTCGGGCTTCAGCTGCTCGAGATGGAGCTCGAACAGCGACCAGGTCAGGTCGAACTGCCAGCGCAGCAGATCACGTCGGGAAACAGACACCGGCCGATCCTGGCACACCGCCGGCCTCCCCCCGAAGCGGTTTTCGACCGGCGCCGCGCCGGACGGCACGGCCGCCGCCAGAACGCGCCACCGCGCCCGGCCCGTGGATCGACGGTCAGCAGGGGAAGAGCAGGACGCCGCTCGGCCGCAGGTCGAGGACCTTGTCCAGCCCGCGTTCGGCCAGGAGCGCGCGCACGGGCGCGTCCACCCCTGTGACGCTCATCCAGCCGCCGGTGTCGCGGGCGTACCTGTCGGCCGCCATGAGCACGGAGAGGGCGAAGGAATCGATCGAGCGCAGGCCGGTGAGGTCGACGTCCACCCTCGGCGGCTGGTGCGCGGCCAGCGCCCTGGCCAGCCAGGCCTGCAGCAGCGGCTCGACGGTCAGGTCGATGTCGCCCGCCAGCGCGACGGTGGCCACTTCGTCGCTCGTCATCGCGTTGAGGACGAATGTGGCTGGCATGTGCCGTCCCTCCGGTAGCTGTGGATTGCCGGGGAAGTCCCGCGTCCTGAGCGCTCGGTCCCCTCAATCCTTGCACACTGCAAAGAAAGAGGGTCTCCGGGGAGAAGCGTGTAGAAACCATGTCCATGGGCGAGCAAGAGGATCTGTCCGCGGTCACCTCCGCGGTGCTGACCGGTTCGCGGCTGCTGGTCGCCATAGCCGCCAGGTCGCTGACGGCGGTCGAGGACAGGATCACGCTGCCCCAGTTCCGCATGCTGGTCGTGCTGGCGGGCAAGGGCCAGACCAAGCTGGTCACCCTGGCCGAACGGCTCGACGTCAACCCCTCCACCGCGATGCGCATGGCCGACCGCCTGGCGTCCTCGGGCTTCATCGTGCGGGAGGTCAACCCCAGGAACAGGAGGGAGACGCTGATCAGCCTCACCACCGACGGCCTGCGCATCGTGGAGGAGGTCACGGGACGGCGCCGCGACGAGATCGCCGCCATCGTCTCGCGCCTGTCGGCCGACCAGCGCCTCGCGCTGGTCTCGGCGATGGCCGCCTTCACCGAGGCGGGTGGCGAGCCGCCCGCCAGCGCCTCCCATCCGCTGGGCTGGCCCGAGGCGTGAACAACATCGTTGCGCTCACCGTTGCACGGTGCAAGAGTAACGCCACGAGTTCGTCCAATCCTGGCCGAAAGCGAGCATGAAGCCTTCCAACCAGCGGCGAGTCGTCGCCCTGCCGTACCTGATGATGGCCGTGGTGGCCGCGCTCGACCTGCTGTCGGGGCCCGAGGTCGGCTTCCTTCCCCTGGTGGCCCTGGGGCCCGCGTTCGCCAGCCTGGCCGGCGGCGTACGGCGGACGGTGCTGATCGGGCTCGTCGCCCTGATGCTCTGCGTCCTGCTGTCCGCCTACAACAACGTGCTGGGGACCACCCGCGGCTTCACCAGCCTGGCCAGCATCCTCGGCGTCACGGCGGCGGGCATGGTGGCCGCGGCCGGCCGTCAGCGCCGAGAGAAGGAGCTGGCCGACGTCCGCTCGATCGCCGAGGTGGCCCAGCGGGTGCTGCTGCGCCCCGTGCCGCGCAGGGCGGGGCATCTGCGGGCGGCGGTCTCCTACACCTCCGCCGTGGCCGAGGCGCGCATCGGCGGCGACCTCTACGAGGTGGTCACCGCTCCGGGCGGGGCCAGGGTGATCGTCGGCGACGTCCAGGGCAAGGGCCTGGAAGCGGTCGAGACCGCCGCGGTCGTGCTGGGCGCCTTCCGCGAGGCCGCGCACGACGAGGCCGACCTGGCGGGGGTCAGCTCCCGCCTGGAGAAGGCACTCAACAGGCACCTGTCGGGCGAGGAGTTCGTCACCGCCGTGCTCGCCGAGATCAACCCCGACCGCACCGTCACGCTGCTGAACTACGGCCATCCCGCCCCTCTGCTGGTGCGGGCGGACGGCAGCGCGCTCTTCGTCGAGCCCGCCGAGCCCGTCCCGCCGCTGGGCCTGGCCTCGCTCGGCCCCGAGGGACCCGTCAGTCACCGGGTGACGCTGGCCCCCGGCGACCAGATGCTGCTCTACACCGACGGCGTCACCGAGGCCCGCGACAGGCGCGGCGCGTTCTATCCCCTCGCCGACCGCGTCTCCCTGCTCAGGGAGGACGACCCGGAGGCCGCGCTCGAGGCGCTCAGACGCGATCTCGTCACCCACGTCGACGGCCCCCTGCACGACGACGCCGCCATGCTTCTCCTGCGCTACCTGGGCTGACCGTGGAAGCCCAGATGAAGATCGATGTCTCTCGGTGACCGTCGACATGACGGGCGGGCGGGCTGCGTCAGGTCTCGTCGTTCGCGCCGGGGGTGACGGCGGGGGTCAGGGCGGCTGCCCACGGGGGGTTGGCGCCCGCCACCGTGCACGTCAGCGCGGCGACACGGACGGCGAAGGCCAGGGCGTCGCGCAGCTCGGCCGCCCCGAGCGTGGAGAGCCGCCCGCCCAGGCGTCCCAGGGAGTCAAGCCTGTGCAGCAGGCCGGCGGTGAAGGCGTCACCGGCGCCCACCGTGTCGGCCACCTCCACCGCGGGGGCCGCGACGTCCATCCGCTCGCCGTCCAGTGAGGCGGTCACGCCGTCCGCGCCCCTGGTCACCAGCACCAGCCTGACGCCCGCGGCGTGCAGGCCGACGCAGAAGCCGTCCAGGGAGCCGAGATGGGCCAGGTCCTCCTCGCTGACCTTGACGATGTCGGCAAGGGCCGCCCAACGAGGCATCGCCGCCCGGTAGACGCCCGGATCGACCAGGAGCGGACGGATGTTCGGATCCATCGAGATGGTCGCCGAGGGGCGGGCGCGGGCGAGGAACTCCTCGATCCGCGCGGCGCCGGGCTCGCGGACCAGCGCCAGCGAGCCCGTGTGCACGGCGGCGATCCCTCCGAGGTCGACGGCGGCCAGCTCCTCCGCCGTCCACTGCCAGTCGGCGGTGCCCTCGGCGTGGAAGGAGTAGCTGGCCCTGCCCTCGCCGTCCAGCGTCGCCACGGCCAGGGTGCTGGGCTCGGCGGCGGTCACCACCCACGACAGGTCGACGCCCGAGGCGGTCAGCCGCTCGGTGAACAGCCTCCCGAACGGGTCGGTCGAGACGCGCCCGAGGTAGCGGGCGCCGGTGCCGAGCCTGGCGAGCGCGACGGCGGCGTTGGCCGGGCCGCCTCCGGGGATCACCCGCAGGGCGAGCTCACCGTGGCGGGCGTGATCAGGATCGGTGAAGGCGTCGGCGACGCACTCACCCAGAACGGCGACGGTCATCGGAGGTCCATGGCGGGCTAGGGGGACGAGGGGGTGGTGGACTCTATCGCGCGCTCCCCGATCAGTCACCGTGCATCCTCCCCCTCCCCCCGACCTCGCCGACGCGGGGTTCGAACCCCTGTCGGCGGTCTCCGCGCTGGTCGCCGCCCTCGGCGACGCCGGACGGGCGGTGCTGCTACTCGAGGGCCGCCTGGCGGAAGGGCTCACAGCGACGGCCCGCGACTATCGTGAGGTGCATGGGGACCGTGCTGGCAATCGTCGTCGGGCTCGTCGCCGCATGGCTGCTGCTCGTGGCCGCCCTCGCCCTGGCCACGCCCAGGCACGGGCTGCTGCGTGAGGCGTTGCGGATCCTGCCCGACCTGATCCGGCTGCTGCGGGACCTGGCCGCCGACCCCGGCCTGCCGCGCGGCGTGCGGGTGTGGCTCGGCCTGCTGCTGGCCTACCTGGCCATGCCCTTCGACCTGATCCCCGACTTCGTCCCCGTGCTCGGCTACGCCGACGACGCCATCGTGGTGACGCTGGTGCTGCGCGCGGTGGTGCGGCGCGCGGGACTGCCTGCCGTACGGGCCAGGTGGCGGGGCACCCCCGAGGGCTTCGCCGCCCTCTGCCGGCTGACGGGTCTCACGCTCTGATCGGCCGCCCGCGGCGCTGCAGCCGTCCCTCGACGAACAGCGCGTTCTCCGTCATCCCCGTGCCGTCGGTCCACCTGCCGCCCAGTTGGACGGCCAGCCCCCTGCCGCTGCCCGCCGCCCAGTTCCAGGTGATCGAGTACGGCCAGCGGCCCCTGCCGTGGTCGAGCACCGCGAAGGAGTCGGCCTCACTCACCGGGTGCTCCGCCGTCCCCAGCCTCAGCCGCCCGCGCACCGGGCGGGCCAGGTCCTTCACCGTGTACTGGAACCTGCGCGGCCCCCACGGCACCACCACGCCCAGCGACTCGTGCCCCTCGGGCATCGGCGCCTCCAGGTCGACGAGGACGCCGGGCGCCTGCGCGCGCAGCCACGTGCACTCGGGCCGCTGGTCGATCTCGATCCGCAGGCCGGCGCCCGCGGCCGACACCGTCCCGCTCCCGCTGCGGTCGGGGAAGCGCGCGCCGCGTGCCAGCGGCACCACCACCTCGCTCCCTGCGGCCTGTCCCGCCACCCTAGGCCACCCCGGCCGGCGGCATTCCTGGTGCCGTGCCGTCCATGGTCGGACGTAGTCTCGTTCGGTGCGACTACGTCCGGAGTTGACGCGGCGGCCCTGGCCGTCGATGAACCACCGAGAGGTCACGGCCGAGCTGGTGCTGGAGGGATGGGTCCCCTGCGGCCTCGGCGACTGGGCCACGGCGCTGCGCTCCCCCGACGGCTCCATGGCCGCCAGAGTGTGCCCCTTCGACCCGGCCTACGCCGCCTTCACCGAGCTGTGCAGGCGCCTTCCGGACAATCCCTACCTGCCGCGCGTCGTCCTCGACACGCCGCTGGAGGGCGGCGGCACGCTGGCCGTCCTGGAGTTCCTCGCCCCGCTGGAGCAGGCGCGGGCGGAGGAGGTCGCGCGCCAGTGGCGCGAGGGCGGCGGCGAGGCCGCGCTGGCCGAGGTACGGCGGGCCGCCGCCGAGGTGGACGCCGAGTGCCGCGCCACCGTGCCCTGGTGGGACGGCGTCGACCTCCACCCCGGCAACGTGCGGAGGGCGCTGGACGGCAGGATCGTGCTCATCGACGTGTTCTGCATGGACGGCGCCGCCCTCTACGCCCAGATCCTCGAGGACGCCGCCGTCGTCAGCGACCGGATCTCCGGCATCAGGTACGTGCTGGACATCCCCTACATCGCCCGCGAGAGCACGCCGGAGGAGATCCAGGCCCTCCGCGACGCGCTCACAGCGAGCCGTTCTCCCAGGGCCCGGTGATCGCGAAGGTGATGCCCGGCGTCTGGATGTTGGCGAACAGCCAGCCGCCGTCCTTGCTGTCGAAGGTGGATCCGCACCACTCCGAGCCCGTGTAGTCGCCAGGGGCGACCGACTTGCCCCGCACCCCTCCGGCGGGGATGACCACCGCGTTCTCCGCGAAGGGGAAGATCTCCCCGTCCATGGTGAGGCCGTGCAGGTACTCCACGCCCGAGCCGTCCTCGCACAGCACGATGCCGCCGCGGGGGCTGACGCAGATGTTGTCCGGGTTGTTCAGCACGGTCGCGCTCGGCGAGGCGAACAGCACCCGCATCGTGTCGGCCGCGAGGTCGTACTCGAAGACCTGGCCCTGCCCGGTGGGGCCGCCGCTGGTGCTGACGATGTAGATCTTGCCGTCGTGGTACCAGGCGCCCTCGAGGCGGCGGAAGGACGCGCCGCCCTTGGCGATGCCCTGCTGAACGACGCTGGTCTCGCCCGGGCCTGGATCGGGCTCGTCGATCACGACCCAGTCGATCTCGGGGTAGACGGTGCCGGTGCCGTCGGCGTAGGTCGTGTAGGCGCCGCCGCCGATCTTCATCATCTCCAGGATGCCGCCCTGGGCGAGGTCGCCGCGTACGGTGGGGCGGAACCTGTACAGACCGCTCGGCGTGGCGTCCTCGGTCTCGTACACGTAGCCGGTGGCGGGGTCCACGGCGACGGCCTCGTGCGAGAACCTGCCCATCTCCCTGTACGGCCTGGCGTCGCCGATGCCGTCGTGGGGGACCTCGAAGACGTAGCCGTGCCGTACCGAGCCGTTGATCTCGGTCGTCTCCTCGCACGACAGCCAGCTCCCCCACGGCGTCGGACCGCCCGCGCAGTTGCGGATGGTCCCGGAGAGGCTGGCGTAGCTGTGGACGAACTCGCCCCTGCGGGTGTCGAAGACCAGCGTGGTCGTGCCGCCGCCGGCGGCCGGGTTGTAGGCGGGCTCGACGAACGCGCCGGAGTAGGCGCTCACCTCGTGGTTGCGGACCAGCGCCGTCCAGTGGCCCTTGCCCGAGCCCTTGATCTGGTTCTTCAGCTTGCCGCTCGGCTGGAAGGCGGCCATGCCGTCGTGCATGGAGGGGGTGGGCCGCCCGTCGGACATCAGATCGCCGGTCCAGCCGTGCGTCAGGTACTCGAAGCCGCGGGGCAGCTTGAGCAGTTCCAGGCCGGTGGTGTGGTCCTTCACCGGCGACAGCGGACCGTAGTCGGGGCTGAAGGCGCGCTTCACCATGGTCGAGGCGTCGGCCGTACGTGCGGACAACGCCGCCAGCGGGCCGCCCGCCACCATGCCGATCGCGGCGGCGCGGAGGAAGCCGCGCCGGTCGATGTGTGTCATGCGACGTACCTTCCAGCCTCCCGCTGGCCGTACGGCAAAGCGGGAATGTCGGCCGCACGACCGCACGATGGCCCGTTGACCTCTCCGGCGGGCCATCCTACGGTCAAGTTCTAGAACGTCGTTCTACGGAGGAGAGCCGCATGGCCCTGGACGAAGCGACGACCGCCCTGCTGACCCAGATGGCGCAGGCCGAGGTGCCGCCCCTGGAGCAGATGACGCCCCAGCAGGCCCGCGCCTTCTCCAAGGCGATGGCCGCCGAGAGCGCGGAGACCGGCCCCGAGATGTTCACGACGAGCGAGAGCGACGCGTCCGGTGTTCCCGTCAGGATCCTGGTGCCCGGCGAGACGCCGCGCGCGGTCATCGTCTACTACCACGGCGGCGGCTGGGTGCTCGGCGACCTCGACCAGTACGACGCCGTCGGCAGGCGGCTCGCGGCGCGCACCGGCTGCGCGGTCGTGCTGGTCGGCTACCGTAAGGCCCCCGAGCATCCGTACCCCGCCGCCGTCGAGGACTCGTGGGCGGCCCTGCGGTGGACGGCCGGCCACCTCGAGGAGATCGCAGGCGCGCCCGTCCCGCTGATCGTGGCCGGGGACAGCGCGGGCGGCAACCTGGCGGCGATCATGGCAAGGCGAGCCCGCGACCACGGGGGGCCTTCGCTCACGCTGCAGATCCTCATCTATCCGGTGACCGACTGCGACCTCGAGACCGCCTCCTACCGCGACCCCGCCAACCAGCTCATGCTGACGAGGGAGGGCATGGCCTGGTTCTGGAACCACTACCTGCCCGACCTGCCCTCACGCGAGGATGCGGACGCCTCCCCCCTACGCGCCAAGGACCTGTCGGGGCTCGCTCCCGCGGTCGTGCTCACCGCCGAGCACGACGTGCTGCTCGACGAGGGCGAGTCCTACGCCGAGCGGCTGCGGGAGGCAGGCGTGCCGGTCTCGTCGCGCCGCTTCGACGGCCAGATGCACGGCTTCTTCACCATGATCGGGTTACTGCCCGGCAGCGGCGCGGCCTTCGACCACCTCGCCGAGAGCGTCGACCGGCATGTATGACGCGATCATCGTCGGCGCGGGCCTGTCCGGGCTGTACGCGCTGCACCGGCTGCGCGGCCTCGGCCTGCGGGTGAAGGTCTTCGAGGCGGGCGAAGGCGTCGGCGGCACGTGGCACTGGAACCGCTACCCGGGCGCCCGCTGCGACGTGGAGAGCGTCGACTACTCCTACTCCTTCTCCCCGGAGCTGGAGCAGGAGTGGGACTGGACGGAGAAGTATCCCGGTCAGCCCGAGATCCTGGCCTACCTCGAGCACGTCGCCGACCGCTTCGACCTGCGCCGTGACATCCTGCTCGGCACGCGCGTGGTCGCCGCCCGCTTCGACGGCGGCTGGCACGTCACGACGGAGACGGGCGAGCGGGTGGGCGCGCGCTATCTCGTGATGGCGACGGGCTGCCTGTCGGTGCCCAAGCCCGTCGAGGTCGACGGCCTGGCGAACTTCCGCGGCGAATGGCACCACACCGGCCGCTGGCCGCACGAGGGCGTCGACTTCACCGGCAGGCGGGTCGGCGTGGTCGGCACCGGCTCCTCGGGCATCCAGTCGATCCCGGTCATCGCCGAACAGGCCGGGCACCTGACGGTCTTCCAGCGCACGCCCAACTTCAGCCTGCCCGCCTACAACGGGCCGCTCGCGCCGGAGACGCGGCGCGCGGTGAAGGCCGCGTACGGCCTGCGCCGCAGCCTGGCCAGGCAGACGCACTCCGGCATCCCCGCCGAGCCTGCCGTCCAGTCGGCGCTCGAGGTCGGTCACGAGGAACGGCTGGCCCGCTACCAGGCGGGATGGGAGCGCGGCTCGCTGGTGGGCATCCTCGGCGCCTACACCGATCTGCTCATCGACAGGGCCGCCAACGATACCGCCGCGGAGTTCGTCCGATCGAAGATCCGCGAGCGGGTCGAGGACCCGGCCGACGCCGAGTCGCTCTCGCCGAGGGACCACCCGTTCGGCACCAAGCGGCCCTGCCTCGACTCCGGCTACTTCGAGACCTTCAACCGCGACGACGTCACCCTCGTCGACGTGCGTGAGGACCCGATCGCCGAGATCACCGCCAAGGGCCTCAGAACGGCGGGCGGCTCCGAGTACGAGCTCGACACCCTCGTCTTCGCCACCGGCTTCGACGCGATGACGGGCGCGCTGACCGCCGTCGACATCCGCGGCGCGCACGGCAGGTCGCTGCGGGAGACGTGGGAGGCGGGCCCGCGCACCTACCTCGGGCTCGCCGCCGCGGGCTTCCCCAACCTGTTCACCGTCACGGGGCCGGGCAGCCCTTCGGTGCTCAGCAACATGGTCGTCTCCATCGAGCAGCACGTCGACTGGATCGCCGACTGCCTGGCCTTCCTCGAGGGCCGCACCATCGAGGCCACGGCGGCGGCGCAGGAGGCCTGGACGGCGCACGTGCGCGAGGTCGGCGCGGCCACCCTCTATCCGGCCGCCGACTCGTGGTACATGGGCGCCAACGTGCCGGGCAAGCCGCGCGTGTTCATGCCGTACGCCGGAGGGGTGGCCCTCTACCGCCGGCTCTGCGACGAGGTGGCGGCCAAGGGCTACGAGGGGTTCGCGATCACCGGGTGAGGACCGGTCAGCCGAAGTTCACCGCGAGGGCGTGGGAGGGCTCGACCAGGAACACCACCCGCTCCTCACCCCTCGGGTACGGCTCACCGGTGTACTTGCGGGAGATCCTGTCGATGATCTCCCAGGCCGCCTCGCCGTCGAGGAGCTCGACGGTGCCGCGCACGGTGGCCATCGTGAACGGGTTGTCGTGGGCGGTGATGGACAGCGCCACCCGTGGGTCTCGCGCGAGGTTGCGCGCCTTGCGCGAGCCAGGCCCGGTGAGAAAGGCGATCCTGTCGCCCTCGACGCCGACCCACAGCGGCACGCTGTGCGGCGAGCCGTCAGGCCCCACGGTGGCGACGTGCGCGTAGTTGGGGCCTTCGAAGAGCGCGCGAACGTCAGGGGACAGCATCGGTTTCCTCCACGTGGTCGGCGACGGCATCTGGCATCCTCCCGAGCGGACGCCTGCCGTTCAAGCAGGCGCCGCCGGGAGAGCTAACGGCTGAGGCCCTCGCGGATGGAGGTCAGGACGGCCGTCGCCTGGGGAAGGGCGCCCGCCTCCTCCCAGAGGTCACGCCACTCCGACCGCTCGGCCGCCACCCGGTCGAGCGCTCGCAGCGCCAGCGCCGCCAGGTCGGAGTCGGAGGGGAGCTCCACCCCGCCGCCCTTCACCAGGAAGCTCGGCGCGTAGGCCGAGGTGATCGGCTGCCCTCCGCGCTGCGCCGCGACGATGGCCGCCGCCGCGATCGCGCTGTTGGCGTCGTCGCCGTCGAGATAGTCGTCGCTGCCGGCCGCCGTGGCCAGCGCCTGCCTGATCAGCTCCACGCGCCGCTCGGCGGAGGCGTCGTTGAGCGCGCCGCACCAGTCAGCGGCGCTGTCGTTGTCGAAAGGACCCACATCCCATGTACCCATGGGGGCATTCCTATCGGAGACCACCGACAATCGGCACCTCGCCGAGATCGCCGTAAACTCCCGGATCGTGGACTGGATCGAGCGGATCGCAGGCACCGCTCCACCACCTGACCAGCGACGGCCTCTGGCTGGTCGACAGCGTGAGCTGGTGCTGTCCCTGGCGGGACGTCCCGCGCAGGATCCGCAGGCGGGTCTCGACGCGGTCGAGCCCCGCCATATCGCCTGGCATGGCCGTCAGGTCTTCCGCACCCCCGCCCGTCTCCCCTGACCATGCGCGCCGCGCCGGATGGGCGCACAATAGGGCGGATGCACGACGTTCTTCTCATCAGCGGGCAGGGCGCGGTCGCGGTGGCGCGCGAGGTCTCCCGGCTGCTGCGGGACGCCGGGGTGGCGCACGCGCTGCTCGAAGGCGACTCCCCCGCCGACCCGAGCCACAGGCGGTCGGTCCGCGCCGACGTCTCGCCGGGCGGGGCCGTCACCGCCGTCCTGCTGGAGGGCGGTCGCCGCCTCAGCCTCCCCACCACCGACGGCGACGCCGTCGAGATCGCCGACCTCACCGGCTGGATCGAGCGGCCCCTCCATGGAGGCGGGGTCAACCAGGTGGTCAGGGCGGGCGCCACCGTCAGGCGGCCTACGGGCCCGTGGACCCCCGCCGTCCACCGCCTGCTCGCCCACGTCGCCGCCGCCGGTTTCCGCGGCGCGCCCCGCGCGCACGGGCTGGACGCCGAGGGCAGGGAGGTCCTCGACTTCGTCCAGGGAGAGGTGGCCCACTACCCGCTGCCCGACCACGCCTGGAGCGACGCCACCCTGCGGGAGGTCGGCAGGCTGCTACGCGCCTACCACGACGCCACGGCCGGCTGCCCCGCCGAAGGCCCCTGGTATCTGCCCGCCCGCGAGCCCGCCGAGGTCATCTGCCACGGCGACGTCGCGCCGTACAACACGGTCTTCCGCGACGGGCTCCCCATGGCGTTCATCGACTTCGACACCGCCCACCCCGGGCCGCGCCTGTCGGACGTCGCCTACGCCGCCTACCGGTTCGTCCCGCTCAGCGCCCTGGGAAACGGCGAGGCCGTCCTGACCGTCGCCGAGCAGGCACGGCGACTGCGCCTGTTCTGCGACGCGTACGGCCTGCCGCCCGCCGAGAGAGCGGCGCTGCCCGCCATGGTGCGCGAGCGCCTGCACGCCCTGGTCGACCTCATGCGCACCCAGGCCGCCGCAGGCAACGCCGCCTTCGCCCAGCACCTGTCCGAAGGCCACCACACCCTTTACCTCACCGACGCCACCCACGTCACCACCCACGCGGCCTCCCTGGTGTAGGGGCCCTCAGGAGGTCAGCGGTGGCGCCTTTCGGGTGGAACCGCGGTAGGAGGCGGGGGGTCGTCACGTCTGGCGACCCTACCGGGAGCCGGGCACCTCCGACGGGTCCGATCCGCTGTCGCCCTGCCACTGTCTGACCTCGCCGTTCACGGCTGAACCACCCGACCCCGGACCGCCCACCGCCGGAGGGCCCGCGGGCCTGCACGGCGGACGGCGACGCCGCCACCGCGGGGTCGTGGGCGTGGAGGCCCTGGGGCAGATGTCCGGCATGGGCCACAGCGCCACCCCGCGACCGCGAGGATGGACTCGCCGGCCGGCACCGTGCGCCTGTGGTGCGGCCCGTCCCGAACGAGTGGGAGGAAGGTCATGACCTACACCAAGGACTCTCGCGTCGACGCCTACATCGACGGCCTGCCGGGCTGGCAGCAGGACATCTGCCGCGAGGTGCGCGATCTGGTGCACGCCGCCGACCCCGAGGTCGCCGAGACCATCAAACGCACCCGCCAGCCGTACTTCGTCCTGCAGGGCAACATCTGCGCCCTGCTGGCGGCCAAGGACCACGTCAACGTCTTCCTCTATGACGGCGCGATCGTCCCTGACCCCGAGGGGATCATCACGGCGGGGCACGAGAACAAGACCGCCCGCACCGTGGCCTTCCGCCAGGGCGAGGCGATCAACGCACCCGCGCTGACCGCCATGTTCAGGCAGATCATCGCCAACAACCGCGCAGGCGGCTGGCGGAAGCTGAAGCGGGACTCGTCCTAGGGCGAATCGCGCCTGGAGGCGCCGGCGTCTGAGCTCTCTACCGCCTCAGATCCGGCCCTTCGGAGGGAAACTACGGCACATCTTCCACTCGGTACATCTTTCGCCGTCCTGTTGTCCAGCTTGGCGAGGGACCAGGCCCCCGAGCTGCCCTAACGTCGGTAGCCCCCCACTGAGGAGGCACACCGGTGAACTGGCACATCCATGACTACCGCGAGGACGATCTCGCGGCCGTGGTCCATCTGATCGACAGCACGGCTGGGCTCGGCCAGGAGTCGGTGTTCCCCCTCGCCGAGTGCATCGGGGCCCTGACCTCGCGCCAGCCGGCCGTCGTGGCGGTCCACAGGGGCGTGCCCATCGGGGCGGCGCTCTCCCACGTGGCGGGAGAGCGGGCGTGGGTGATGCGGATCGCGATCGCCTCCGCGTGGCGGGGGCGCGGGCTGGCCAGCGCGCTGCTGAGGGAGCTGGAGCGGCGGCTGATCGAGGCGAGGGTACGGCGGATCGCGTACGTGCTGCCGGAGGAGGAGCTGATCGGCGAGGGGCTGGTGAACGCCGGCTACACCAGGCGTCCCGCCGTGGCCTACTTCGAGAAGGCCGAGCCCGCCGTCGGCGTCGGCGCCGACCTGCTGGCCGAGCTGGGCGGCCGGCTCCTGCCCGGCGACCTGTGGGACAAGGTGGCCGGCATGGAGGTGGAGAAGGAGCTGATCGAGCGGCGCGTCGTGCTGCCGCTCGCCGAGCCCGAGCGCGCCGCCAGGCACGGCGTGCGTCCGCCGAGGGCGATCGCCCTGTTCGGCCCGCCAGGCACGGGCAAGACCACCTTCGCTCGCGCGATCGCCTCCAGGCTGGGCTGGCCGTTCGTGGAGCTGCTGCCGTCCAGGCTGGCAGGCGACGGCAACCTGGCCGAGGCGCTGCGCACCGCGTTCTCGCGGATCGCCGAGCTCGAGCGGGTGCTGGTCTTCATCGACGAGGTCGAGGAGATCGCCGCCGTACGCGCCGAGCGTCCCGAGGCCGGCAGCCACGGCATCACCAACGAGCTGCTCAAGCTCATCCCCGGCTTCAGGGAGAGGGACGAGCGGCTGCTGGTCTGCGCGACCAACTCCATCCGCTCGCTGGACCCCGCGTTCCTGCGGCCCGGCCGCTTCGACTACCTGGTGCCGATCGGCACCCCGGACGCGGCCGCCCGCTCGGCGATCTGGGCGCGGTACTCAGGCGCGCGGCCGGACGTGGACCTGGACACGCTGGTCGCGGCGAGCGAGCTGTTCACGCCCGCCGACATCGAGCACGCCGCGAGGACGGCCGCGCAGACGGCCTTCGAAAGGGACCTCGCCGCCGACCGGGCCGTGGAGACGCCCGCGGGCGCGGACACTGCCGACTACCTGGCCGCGATCGGGCAGTGCAGGCCGACCATCACCCCCGCGATGATCGACGAGTTCACCGCGGACATCACCTCGCACGCCAGGCTCTGAGCCCGGCAAGGGCACCGTGGCTAGGTGAAGGACGGGGAGGCGATGACGACGGTGACGTCGGCGGGCGTCGCGTCGGTGCGGTAGGCGTGGGGGGCGTCCCCCGCGAAGGCCAGCAGATCACCGGCCTGCAGCAGGCGCGGGTCGTCGGCGGGGCCGGCGGTCAGCCGTCCCGAGGCGACCAGGAGATGCTCCACCGTGCCCGGCGCATGCGGGACGCCGTCCACGGAGGTGTGCGGGGGCAGGCGCAGCCGCCACAGTTCGAGGCTGTGCCCGCCGCTGATCCGCCGCAGCAGCTCGCGGGTGGGGCCGTCCTGTCCCGCCGGGGTGGCGGGGACGTGGTGGGTGCCAGGGCCGGCCTGCCGGGTCAGCAGGTCGGTGAGGGGGATGCCCAGCGCGACGGCGATGGCGTCCAGCGTGTCGATGGTGGGGTTGCCCGCACCCGCTTCCAGCTGCGACAGCGTCCCCTTGCTGAGCCCGGTACGGCGGGCCAGCTCGGCCTGGCTCATCCCGCGCTGCAGGCGGCGGCGCTGGATCTGGGCCCCGGCCGCGGCCGCCGCGCTGCTGGCCGGCCTGCGCTCCCTGTCGGGGGCGTTCACCGCAGCGGCCCGTGCGCGGCGGAGTAGGACACCCTGACGCGGCCCTTCTTCACCTTGACGGCCGAGATCGTGATCTCCGCCAGGTCTGCCAGGCCGCGCACGTGCGTGCCGCCGCAGGGCGCGGCGTGCACGTCTCCCAGCCGCACGATGCGCAGGCCCTGGGCGTCATGGTCCACGGTGACGGGCAGGTCGTCGGCCACCTTGGCCGTCACCCACCGGAGAAGGTGGGCGGCGGCCTCCTGCCTGCCCTGCGGGTCGGCCAGCCCCGTGTCCGTCTCCTGCGCGGTGAACTCGATGCGCGCCTGGCCGGGGAAGTGGGTGTTGCCCGCCAGCACCCATCCCCTGCTTCGCCCCGCCGCCTCGATGAGGTGGCCGGCCGTGTGCAGCGCCGCGTGCGACAGGCGCAGTTCGGTGTCGACCCGAGCCTGGACCTGGTCCCCCTCGGCCAGCCCTTCGAGCCCGGCGCCATGCTCGTCGCGGGCGCGCACCACGACCAGGCCCGTCGCGGCATCGCGGACGGGGGTGACCTCGCAGGTGTCCAGCCATCCCCTGTCGGCGGGCTGGCCGCCGCCCTGCGGGTGGAAGATGTTCCGCCGCACCGCGACCCATGCCGCGCCGTCGTCCTGCCGTCCCGTCGCGGCCACGGTGGTGGTGACAGCGGTGAGGTAGGTGTCGTCCAGGTAGGCGGCGCTCTGACATTCAGTGAGATGAACCATACGTTTACTATATCGAACACACGCATAGCTGCGGGTGTCTCCGAGCGCTTCACCTACCGTTCATGACTTTGTGGGAAGTGTCGCCATTTCGCCCCTATAGCGTCTAGTTTCGGTTTTGATCGTTAACGAAAGACGGGTGTGAACATGCGCAAGCTGTTGTCCCTCGCGGCGGTGGCCACCTTCTCCCTCGGCGTCCTCTCCTCCCCGGCGGCGGCGGATGGAGGAAGGCCCGCGGAGCTGCCGACCGAGGTCTACGGCGGGGCGTGGAGCGCCGGCCACGTGCAGGGCATCGCCGTCGACCAGCGCAAGGGCTTCATGTACTTCTCCTTCACCAACCTCCTGGTGAAGACCGACCTGCGGGGCAATCCTGTGGGGTCGGTGACCGGGTTCACCGGGCACCTGGGCGACCTGGACTTCAACACCAGGGACGGCAGGGTCTACGGCTCCCTGGAGTACAAGGCCCAGGAGTCGTTCTACATCGCCATCTTCGACGTGGACCGGATCACCAGCATGGGCATGGACGCCCAGACCAGCGACGTGGTGAAGACGGTCTACCTGAAGGAGGTCGTGGCCGACTACGTGGCCGACATGAACGGCGACGGCAGGTTCGACGGCAACGTCGCCAACACCCCCGACCACCGGTACGGCTGCAGCGGCATCGACGGCGTGTCCTTCGGGCCCGAGTTCGGCAAGAAGAACGGCAAGCAGAAGCTCACCGTGGCCTACGGCGTCTACTCCAACGTCTCCAGGCAGGACAACGACCACCAGGTGCTGCTGCAGTACGACATCCAGCAGTGGAAGAAGTACGAGAGGCCGCTCACGGAGAGCGCGCCGCACACCAGCGGTCCCGAGTCGGTCGACGGCAAGTACTTCGTCCACACCGGCAACACCAGGTACGGCGTGCAGAACCTGGAGTACGACGACCACACGGGCAACTGGATGATGGCGGTCTACAAGGGCGCCAAGCCGCAGTTCCCCAACTACTCCTTCTTCATGGTCGACGGCAGCGCCGAGCCGCGCGAGGCCGACATCGTGGGGCAGCCCCAGCCGGAGCGGGGACAGCTGCTCTCCCTGGCGCCCGGCGGCCTGGAGCACGCCCCCTCGGGGGTGCGCGGCTGGGAGTTCGGCGGCGAGTACGGCCTGATCTCGCTGGGCGACGGCCGGTTCTACGTCTCCAAGGCCGGCACCCTCACCGAGGGCGGCGTGACCAAGCAGACCAGCCACTCGCAGCTGTACCGCTGGACCGGCCAGGCGCCGACGCCGTTCGAGCGAGTGAGCTGACGCCAGGGGGCCGATGGTCGCGCTCCAGCCCCGTTTTCCCCCGATCTCCGGAAACGCTCGCTTTGACACGGGCAATCCGGGTAGGGCCCGCCCATGGATCAGCGCCGTGCCGAACGAGGGCACGGCGCCCTTCTCTGGGGGTAAACGAATGGAAGAGTCTCACCCGACGAACGCGTCCGGGGCCATCCCCGGCCGTCCCGGCAGCGAGCCGCCGCCGGTCGCCGAGCCCACCGAGCCGAGGGGACCGCTCCCGCCCAAGCAGGATCAGCGGGGCCCGGAGCCCTTCACCCCCACGGGCCAGCCGGAGGACGTGCCCCAGGAGGCGCTGGCGCAGGGCGGGGCGTACCTGACGACGGCGCTGGGCACGCGGCTGCCCGACAGCGACCACTCGCTGAAGGCCGGGCCTCGCGGACCCGTGCTGCTGCGCGACCACCACCTGAGGGAGAAGATCACCCACTTCGACCACGAGCGCATTCCCGAGCGCGTCGTGCACGCCCGCGGCGCCGCCGCGCACGGGATCTTCCGTTCGTACGGCACGGCCGCCACGGTGACGAAGGCGGCCTTCCTCGCGGAGGGCGCCGAGACACCGGTCTTCGTCCGCTTCTCGACGGTGCTGGGCTCGAGGGGCTCGGCCGACACCGTCCGCGACACGCGCGGCTTCGCGACGAAGTTCTACACCAGCGAAGGCGTCTTCGACCTGGTGGGCAACAACATCCCGGTCTTCTTCATCCAGGACGCCATCAAGTTCCCCGACATCATCCACGCGGGCAAGCCGCATCCCGACAGGGAGATCCCGCAGGCGCAGAGCGCGCACGACACGTTCTGGGACTTCGTCTCCCTGCACACCGAGGCGACCCACCACACGTTGTGGAACATGTCCGACCGCGGCATCCCGCGCTCGTTCCGGACGATGGAGGGCTTCGGCGTCCACACCTTCAGGCTGGTCGACGCCGCCGGCGCGACCACGCTGGTGAAGTTCCACTGGAAGCCCAAGGCGGGCGTGCACTCCCTGGTGTGGGAGGAGGCGCAGCTGATCAACGGGATGGACCCGGACTTCCACCGGCGCGACCTCGCCGACGCGATCGAGGCGGGCGCCTTCCCCCAGTGGGAGCTGGGCATCCAGGCCTTCCCCGACACCCCTGAGCAGATGTTCGAGGGCATCGACCTGCTCGACCCGACGAAGATCGTCCCTGAGGAGCTGGCGCCGGTCCAGCCGATCGGCCTGCTCACGCTCAACGCCAACCCGTCGAACTTCTTCGCCGAGACCGAGCAGGTCGCCTTCCACGTCGGCCATCTCGTGCCCGGCATCGACGTCACCGACGACCCGCTGCTGGCCGGACGGCTGTTCTCCTACCTCGACACGCAGATCACCAGGCTGGGCGGCCCGAACTTCACCCAGCTGCCGATCAACAGGTCGCACGCGGTGGTCAACGACATGCTGCGGGACGGCATGCACCAGACGGCCGTGCACAGCGGGGCCGCGCCGTACAAGCCGAACTCCCTGGACGGCGGCTGCCCCTTCTTCGCCGGGCAGCAGGAGGGCGGCTACGTCGAGGTGCCGGTAGAGGTGGCGTCGGCCCCGCGGGTGCGCGAGGCGCCCGCGACGTTCGCCGACCACTTCAGCCAGCCCCGGCTGTTCTGGCTGAGCCTGAGCCCGGTGGAGCGCGAGCACGTGATCGCCGCCTACACCTTCGAGCTCGGCAAGGTCTACGAGCAGGCGATCAAGGAGCGCACGCTGCAGGTGCTCGCCGAGATCGACCCGGTCCTGTGCGAGCAGGTCGCCGCCGGGCTCGGGCTGCCCGCGCCCAAGGCGGCCGAGCCGCTGCCCTCCGTCACGCCGAGTCCCGCGCTCTCGCAGGTGGGCAAGGTGTGGCCGACGACAGGCCGGATCATCGGCATCATCACGGGCGAGGGCGCCGACCTGAGCACGGTCAGGTCCGTACGGCAGGCGATCCTCGACGGCGGCATGGTGCCGCTGATCATCGCGCCCACCGGCGGCCCTCTCGACGGCGCGTCGCGAGACGGCGTGCGCGGCGTGCTCGACGCGCTCACCGGCGGCGACGAGCCGCTCGTCGCGCAGCGCACGTTCGCCACGGCCAGGTCCGTCGAGTTCGACGCGCTGCTGGTCGCGGGCGCCCCTGCGCCGGGCGCCGACGCCTACGGCGCGCGGGACGCCAAGGCCGGTGACGCCGGCGGCGCGATCGACCCGCGGGTGCTGCTCATGATGGCCGAGGCCTACCGTCATGGGAAGCCGATCGGCGGCTGGGACGGCGCCATGGAGGCCCTGGCGCTGGCGGCCATCCCCACGGGAGCCGCCGGCGTGCTGCTCGGCGACCGCGGCGACGAGGTGCTGACGGAGATCGTCAGGCTGCTCGGCCAGCACCGCGTCTGGGACCGCTTCCCGGCCGCCGCGGCCGTGGGCTGACGCGCCGGCGCTCCGTCTCGTCGTGGGTGGCTCGTCTCCCACGACGAGGCGGAGCGCTGATTCCGCGCCGTTTCCGCCCTACCGATCACTCGTCGCGGCACGATGGGGCACCACCGCCCAACGCACCCCCGGCTCCATCCGCGGCCACGAAGGAGAACCCGTGATTCCCGAGCGCGAGCAGATCGGATCCGTGGACCTCACCACCTGGCGGGTCGTCCCCGCCGACGGCAATCCCGACAAGGACGAGCACGGCGCCTGGGCGATCGCCGGCGGCGACAGCGACGAATACGACCTGTACCTCGAGGTCCGCGAGGCCGACCGGCCGAGGGAGGTCGCCCGGTTCGTCGTCGAGGCCGTCACCCGGCACGCTCGCGGTCTCCGGCTGAAGGGCGCGCTCGCCGACGTCGCCCACGTGCGCGACCGGCAGCCGGCCGACGACGAGCGGGCCCCCTCCAACCCGAGCCTGCCGGACGTGACCAAGCTCGCCCACCTGGTGGAGGCGGTCGGCGGCCTGGCCCACGAGGTCAGCCAGGCGGTCCCCCGCGACGAGCGAGGCGCCTACCAGGACAGGCTGTACGGCCAGCTGGCCCAGGTGGCCGCCACCACGGTGGCGTGGATGGAGGCCGTCCTGTCCGAGCGCACCCCGGACCCCGACGCCGGGCCGGTCGGCGCGTAGCGACTACGGCCGCCGCAGGTGGTCCAGGCGGTGACGCACCATGGCGAGATGGTGCGACTGCCCGCAGGCCCGCCACGAGGCGCGCGTGTTCGGCAGCGTGGAGGCGCCCGCCGCGAACTGCTCGATGTGCCGGTCGCCCCAGGAGAACGCCGCGCCCTGCGCGGGCCAGCCGTCCGAGTTGACCACCGCCTGGCACACCTTGCGGAAGCAGTCGAACGCGCCCTCGCCCTCGCCCGCCGCGCACCGGTAGATCTTCCAGTGGTCGTCGACCGTGTAACACAGCTTCGGGTGGCGGGACAGCTGTCTGCCGGACGGCTTGCGCGGGCTGGCCACCCCGTAGTCGGCGTACCCGATCTTCCTGTGGCGACCGGCGTGCGACACCGCGGCCAGCCACACCCCCGCGTCACGGCGCGGCGCTTCCACGGGCGCGTCCATGGGGGCGGCCGACACGCCGCCAGGCGGAGGGAAGGCGCCGCCTGCCAAGGTCACCGAGCGCCATGGGATGCCCGCCGCCCAGGCCAGCGCCTCGCGCGCGCAGCGAACCTGTTGGGCCGCCGCATGGTCGGACTCGATGGCCCACAGGTCCACCAGGAGATCGACGTCACGGAAGGCGAGCCCCATCCTGCGTAACAGGCCGGACAGTTTCGCATCCTTGCTGCCGTGCCGGGGACCGGTCCATGGCAGGCGCAGGCAGGCGCCCCTCTGGTGCTCCTGTACGGCCTGCGCCACATCGTCGAGATCGTCGGGGTCGTCGGTGAGGCGGAACACCGGTGTCGCGGCATAGTGGAACTGCCCGATCGCCTCGAAGACGAGCCGCACGGCGCCGCCGACGTCAGGGCGGCCGTACTGCGTGACGAGATACCGGCAGTCGATCGCGAACCGCAGATCATCGGGAATCCGATGGACGACGTTCTTGGCCAGGTTCAACGCGTCCCCGTACAGCGTGCGCTCGTGGTGACCCTCGCCCGGCAGCGCTTCGATGATCGGCCGTGTGTTCGGGTGGTCATGGGCCGGGATGTTCTCCAGGGCGCGGAACTCGCCCTCTTTGGCTTTGACGATCGGCATGTACACCGTCATGACCTGGTTCTCCGTACGTAGGCGAACCGCGTGTCCGGTGCAGCGGCCGTCCCTCGCCTCCCGGCAGGCCGCCGTCTTTCCGGTTGCCCCGAGGGTGAACGCCCAGCCGCGCGACCGTCAATTGTCCACGAAGACAGAGTTTCTGAGAGCCTGCCCGTCGGCCTCCTGGTCAGGTGAGGTCGGCCTGACCCACAGGCTCTCCTGACAGGGAGTCCAGCAGCCGCGCGTACTCCTGCTCGGCGTTGGCGTCGCCGAGCGCGCGCGCCATGGCCAGCGCGTCGCGCGCGCAGGCGGCGGCCTCCTCGATCCTGCCCTGGCCGCGCAGGCTCCTCGCCCTCACGGCCATCACCGAGGGCTCCAGCCGGCGGTCCCCGATCACGGCCAGCTCCGCCAGCACCTCCGCGCTGAGCCGCTCGGCCCGCTCGTACTCACCGCGGTCGTTGGCCATGCGGGCAGCGATGAACCTGATCACGGCCTGTGGCCGCCTGATCCCCTCGGCCACGGTGGCCGCCCAGCCGAGTATCGCCTGAGCGGTGTCTCGTCTGCCGGCCTCGTGGTGCACGGCGGCCATGTGGCTGAGCATCAGGGACTCGGTCGCCCTGTCCCCCTCGTGGAGGGCGATCTCCCTGGCCTCCGTCATGTGGGCCAGCGCCGCCTCCGCCGCTCCCAGCGCGCGTTCGATGAGGCCGAGGTTGCCGAGCGTCAGCGCCCTGTAGGGGCCCTCGATCTCGGGCAGGGCCTGGACGAGCAGCTCCCGCGCCGGCTCGTAACGCTTCTCGAACAGCTCGAGCGAGCCCAGGGAGACCAGCATCACCGCCGCGCCGTAGGAGTCGCCGTGCTCGCGGCAGAGCTCGAGCGCGATCGTCGAGCTCTCCCGCCAGTCGGACATGTTGCCTGTCAGCTCGTACAGCCTGACGCTGAACAGCGCGAGGTCCCAGCAGGCGGCGACCCTGCCCATGGCGGCCGCCTGGCGCACCCAGGCCATCAGCGTGGCCCGTTCGGCAGCCAGCCAGCCCATCGGGTGCGCGGGCAGCACCTCACCCTGGAGACGCCAGCGGGGCGCGTCGCCGCGCGCGAGCCTGAAGCCTCCGGCGTACTCCCGCAGGTAGGCCTCCTCTCCCAGCGCCAGCAGGCAGCCGAGCACCCTGTCGAGGGCGGCCTCGCGCTCGGCCCGCGCCATCGACTCCAGCGCCCGTTCCCTCGCGAAGATCCGGACGAGGTCGTGGAAGCGGTAGCGTTCCTGCCCGGCCTCGTCGAAACCGAGCTGCTGCACGAGCTGGGCCTCGGCCAACTGCTCCAGCAGCTCCGCCGCCTCCGCCAGCGGAAGGTCCATCAGCGCCGCGGCGGTCCACGGCGCGAAGTCGGGCGCCTCGACCAGTCCGAGGAGTTCGAACAGCGCGCGTTCGGGCGCGGGAAGGTCGCGATGGCTGACCTCGAAGCTCGCCCTGACGTCGAGCTCTCCCGCGCGCAGCTCATCGAGGCGGCGCCGCTCCTGCTCCAGACGGTCGGCCAGTCTTCGTGGCGTCCAGCCAGGCCTGGTCACCAGCCTCGCCCCCGCGATGCGCAGGGCCAGCGGCAGCCGGTCGCACAGCTCGGCCAGGGCGAGGGCCTCGTCGGGGTCGACCCGCGCCACACGGCCGAGCAGCGTCGCGGCCTGCCCGCTCGACAGCACCTCCAGCGGCACCGGTCGGGCCCCCACCCCCGCGACCAGCCCCTCGAACCTGCTGCGTCCCGTGACCACCGCGAAGCAGCAGGGCGAGGCGGGCAGCAGGGGCCTGACCTGGGCCGAGTCGGCGGCGTTGTCGAGCAGCACGAGCAGGCGCCTGCTGCTGGCCAGGCCACGGTAGAGGGCGGCTCGCTGGTCGAGCCCTTCGGGCACGCGCATGACACCGAGCGCGGCGAGGAAGCGTTCGAGCACCTCCCCCGGGTCCCTGCCGCCCAGGTCGGCGTAGAGCTGACCGTCGGGGAAGCGGTGGGCGACGCGGTGGGCCCAGCGCACGGCGAGACCCGTCTTCCCGACCCCGCCCACCCCGCTGATGGCCGCCACCCGCGCGCTGCCCTCCGACTCGAGAAGGTCGTCGAGGACGGCCAGCTCGGCCTGCCTGCCGGTGAACGCGAACACGTCGGGCGGCAGCTGGGCGGGGCGCACCGAGACCGCGGGCGGCTCCTCCCTCAGAATCTCGGCGTGCAGTTCGCGAAGGGCGCCGCCAGGCTCGATGCCCAGCTCGCCGGCCAGCAGCTCGCGTCCGTCGCGGTACAGGCGCAGCGCGTCGGCGCGCCTGCCCGCCTGGTGCAGGGCGCGCATGAGCAGCTCCCTGAGCCGTTCGCGCAGCGGATGCGCGAGCAGGTGGGGCTGCAGCTCGGCCGCGGCCTCGCCGTCGCGCCCGAGGTCGAGCAGGGCCAGCGCCCGCCGCTCGACGGCGGCCAGCCGCAGCTCCTCCAGTCTCGACGCCTCGACGCCGACGGGCGCCGCGTCGGCCAGGTCGGCGTAGGCGGGGCCGCGCCACAGCGCGAGCGCCCTTTTGAGGACCTCGGCGATCCTGGCGGGGTCGTCGAGGTCGGCGGCCGAGGCACACAGCCGCTCGAAACGCTCGGCGTCGAGCTCGCCGGGGTGGACGGTGAGGAGGTAGCCCTCGGGCCTGCGGGTGAGGCGGTCGCCGCCGAGCGCCTGCCGTACGTGGTGGACGTGCCAGCGCAGCGTCGCGGGCGCGGGAGGGCTCTCGCCCCAGGCGGCGTCGGCCAGCCTGTCGGAGGGCACGGGCCTGTTCGCCTCGGTCAGCAGCACGGCCAGCAGCGTGCGCTGTTTGGCGGAGGTCACCTCGACCGCTTCCCCGTCACGACTGATCGACAGCCGCCCTAACACCCCGAAATCCACCCGCCCCACGGTTGCACAACACCCGCCCCAGGACCACCTGGCCGCCTGGCCGCCCGAGCGGCGTGTTCGGTCGGCGTGACCCACGCGGGCGAGGCGTGGAGCGCCGATAATGAGCCGATGTCCGGATGGGAAGCCGCCAAGGCCCGCATGTACGACGTGTTCGGACACGTCCCGAGGCCCGAGCGCGTGGCCGGCTGCCCGCACTGCGTCGAGCCAGGCGAGGAGCGCTGCCTCCTGTCCTGGCCCGTCGCCTCGGTGGAGGCCGAGTCGCTGGCCCGCTACGCCGCCAAGGCCCTCACCACGTGGGGCGGCGTCACCGAGTTCCGCTACTTCCTGCCGCGCCTGCTCGAATGCGCCACAGCGGACGCCTTCTCCTACCCCGACCCCGAAATCGTCCTCGGCAAACTCGCCTCCGCCGACTGGCGCGCCTGGCCGGAAGAGGAGCGGAATGCCGTGTCGGATTTCCTGCGCGAGTGGTGGGGTCAAACGCTGCGCCACCATCCGGCCAGGCCCTCGATCGACACGGTGCTGTGCGCCCTGGCCGCCACCGGCATGGACCTGACGTCCTGCCTCGACGCCTGGAGCGGTCTCGACACCGACGCCTCGATCAGACACCTGCACGACTTCGTCATGACCGGCTGGTCGGGCAGGCGCCTGACCAACGCCTTCTGGAACCGCGACAGCCCCGCCCACGAGCAGGCCCTCACCTGGCTCACAGGCGGCCCCGCCGCGGCGGCAGTGGAGGCCGCGTTCGCCAGGGAGAGCCGAGAAGACCTGCTCGAACTGCTCACCGCGATTCATACCGTCATAACGCCGCGATCACCCGGCTGAAGGCGTTGAAACGTTCGGCAGGGAACGGCAGGTGAGGCCATTTCTGGCTTTCTCGGCAACGCGTTGAAATGCCGCCGATAATCGAATCAGCGCCTGGCCACAGGGTTTCACGTCTCGTCGAAGGCTGCGGAGAACGAAAATTCCGAACCCCGGCCTTCAGGGTAGATCCGCCGCCCGGCAAGGCCCGGACGGCCTTTGTCTGTGCTTTCTTCGAGCGAGACAGACATGGCGTGCCGAGCACATTCCGTTCGCGGCATTGAGTTGACGCACAGACCCTTCGCTCCCCTTTCCATGAGCGCGACACTTCTTTCTCGTGCCCAGCCCGCTGAGCGCCGTCGCCTCCGCGTGCTCGACGGCTTCTCCCGTTCGTCCCAGGCACCCGAGGCCGCCCCCCGGGACCGCCTCGGCATGCGTCCGGCTGGGCGACCTCAACCCTTCGACCACGGGCGGCGGATGCCGGTCGCCTCGCGTCGGCGACGAGCCCGGCCCGCTCCTTCGCACGTCAGCAGGCGGGGCCACCTCTCGCGCGCCGCGATAGTGATCAACGAGCATCAGCTACCCCGGCACCCCTTACTGCGCCGACGTCCACCGTCAGGCGGTCTGCACCTTACGCGCGTTTCGATCCAAAGAGTCTCATAAACGGATGTTCGCCCGTTTGGTAGGACTACACCCATGGATATCCCTAAATAGGCAATTGTCCCTTTTGTGTGACGCCTGTCTCGCCGTGCCATGCCGCACCGTCTCTAAAGCCCGCGAGGCGGGGCGGGGAAAGAGCCGATCAAGCGCTTCTCATGGATCGTCCGCAGGCGTGAGTGGGCGCTTGACGCGGTAACGCGCCCTGGCCGGCGGCGGCGAGCGCAGTGGCAGCCCGCGTGGGAGCGGGAACACGCACGCGGCTGGAAAATCCGGCTTAGTCAAGCAAGGAGCTGGTTGCACAAAGAAGCGGGTAATGTCCGTTTATCCGCTGATCGGCCGGGATATCTACGTTCCGCGCAAGATAATCCTTCAGGGTTACGAGGGGCGTTTTCCAGCGATTTGGCGACTAGCCATGCTGGGACAAATCCAGTCTTTTCAGGGGGAATCACTCAATGAACAAGCTCAAGGGTGTCGTCACAGCGGCCGCCGTGTGCTGCGTTATGAGCGCCGGCACTGTGGGCCTGGGGGCCGCGACGGCCGCCACCGCTGCCAGCGCGAGCACCGCTTCCAGCGCCAGCACCGCTTCCAGCACCAGCTGGGGCGGCGGCTGCGGTCACCGCTGGGGCGGCGGCTGCGGTCACGGCTGGGGCAGGCACCTGTTCCACCGCTTCAACAGGCAGTTCCACAAGCAGCGTCAGTGGCAGAAGCAGCTCCAGCGGCAGATGCAGAGCCAGCAGCAGAACCTGCACCAGAACGTCAACTTCCACCTGAACACGACTGCCGACGCGGGCAGCACCGCCGACGCCGTCGCCAGGCAGCGCGCCGAGGCGGACGCCAGGCAGCGCGCCGACGCCGACGCCCGCAACCGCAACGAGGTCGACGCGGACGCGGACGCGCGCAACCGCGCCGACGCTGAGGCGGACGCCAGGCAGAAGGCCGAGGCTGAGGCTGAGGCCAAGCAGCGCGCCGACGCCGACGCCCGCAACCGCAACGAGGCCGACGCGGACGCCCGCAACCGCGCCGACGCCGAGGCGGACGCCAGGCAGAAGGCCGAGGCCGAGGCTGAGGCCAAGCAGCGCGCCGACGCCGACGCCCGCAACCGCAACGAGGCCGACGCCGACGCGCGCAACCGCGCCGACGCCGCGTCGAAGCAGCACGCCGACGCCGACATGCACAACCACGCGGACGGCAAGCACCAGGCCAAGACCGACCACCGCTGGGAGGACGAGAAGGGCAAGCACCACCACGTCAAGAGCGACACGCACGACTGGGCGGACGTGAGCATGCACGACGCCGCGGCCGACAAGCGCAACTCGGCGGACGGCGAGGCCAGGAAGCAGGCCGAGTCCGAGGCCAAGAAGAAGTACGAGCAGGAGATGCGCAACAAGCTCGAGGCCGAGCTCAGGCAGAAGCTCGAGGCCGAGCTCAGGCAGAAGCTCGAGGCGGAGCACAAGCAGAAGCACGACGCCGCACATGCCGACGAGGCGGCCTGGTCCTGATCGAAAACCGGTGACAAGGTAGCCACCTGCTGTGCGACAGCGGGGGCTGACCTCCTGATCAGCGTCCAGCCTGCTTTTGATGGTCTGCCCCACTGTCAAGGCTGGAAGAGCACCGGCAGGTGGAAGCCGCCGCCGGAGAAGTTCAGGAGCAGCCGCCGCCACGTGAGACCGTCGCGATGAACCCTGAGGGGCCGAGCGGACACCCGTCCGCCCGGCCCCTTTCGGCCTGTCACGGCCGTCGACGCCGCGCCCGGGTCACGTGCGTGATCGGTGAGCCGTCACGCCGCCCCCCTCACGATCAGAGCGCACCGACAGGTCAGCGGACCCGCCTGGCCGCCCTGCCGCCCAGGTGCAGGAACGCGACCTCACCCGCATCGTCTCGCAGGAAGCGGCCGACGACGCGCTGCGGGTCGGCGGCGATCGTCACGTCGTCACTGCCCTCGACCAGCGCGAGCGGCATGTCGGGCATACCCTCCACCCCTGCGGCCGCCAGTTCGGGTCGCAGGACGAATCGCGCCGTCAGACTCTCGTCGACCTCGAAGGTCCACTGCCCCGCGTCGTAGCTGCCCGCGTACTCCGGCGAGGGTTCGCGCAGCGCCAGCCGTACGGCCTGCGGTCGGGCGTCGAGCAGGTGCTCCAGGCACCAGTCGGTCACGAGTGCGCCCAGCGCCTTGCCGGGGGCGGAGTTGGTGAGCGTGGTGACGGCGAAGCCGCGCTCGGGCGCCAGCACGAACGTGGACAGCTGCAGGTTGCCGATGTTGCCGCCATGCGTGACCAGCCGCACGCCCGCCCGCTCCTCCAGCAGCCAGGGCAGTCCGATGCCGGTCCACGGCGCACCGACCCGGACGTGCTCGGCCTGCATCAGCTCCCTGGTGGCCGCTCCGACCGGCTCCTCGCCGCTCGCGCCCAGGTGGAAGGCGGCGTAGCGAAGCTGGTCGCGCACCGACGACGCCAGCCCGCCCTCGGCCATGCAGTCGCGGAACAGCCCCCACGTGTGC
Organism: Nonomuraea recticatena; assembly: GCF_039533245.1. Classification (NCBI taxonomy): domain Bacteria; kingdom Bacillati; phylum Actinomycetota; class Actinomycetes; order Streptosporangiales; family Streptosporangiaceae; genus Nonomuraea; species Nonomuraea recticatena. Next base: position 63,080 of record NZ_BAAATE010000001.1, read on the forward strand.
GCGACCCGCGGGCCGTCCTCTCGTACGGCGTGCCCGACGGCGTGCGATCGCGTCGCCGCCTCCCAGGGGAAGAAGAAGCTGGAGCCCATGCCCAGGGGTTCGAGCACGACGCGCCTGACCACGTCCTCGTACGGCTCGCCGCACACGACCTCGATGACCCTGCCGAGCAGCCGGAACCCGGCGTTGTTGTAGGAGGCGAGCGCTCCGGGCGGGAAGAGCTGGGGCAGCTGGTCATAGGTGCCGATCGAGTCGGCCAGCGCCGTGGTGTCCCAGCTCTCGCCGTCGTCGATGTCGCCGAGGAACCCGCCGGTGTGGGTGAGCAGGTGCCGGATGGCCAGCTCGTCCGCGGCCCGTTCGTCGGCGAGCCGGAAGCCGGGCAGATACTGGCGCACCCGCCCGTCCAGGTCGAGCCGGCCACGCTCGACGAGGTGCATGACCACGGTCGCGGTGACCGTCTTGGTGGTCGACCCGATCTGGAACAGCGTGTCGCCTGTCACGGGAGCCGGCGCGTCGACGCTGGTGACGCCGGTGGTGAGGACGTGCTCCACGCCGTCGACAAGCACGCCTACGGCGGCGCCTGGAACGTGGAGGGACTTCGCCTCGCTGTCGAGCAGGCTCTGCAGGGGGTTGAGGTCAGCCATTCGTTCATCCTGCTGACGGCGAGAGCGGTGGGCTTCGTCCGCCCGCACCAATTCCGCCGAGCCGTTCGTCCAGCCCCGCGGGACGGTCAGCGGGCTCCGGCCTGCCGCACCTCGTAGGCCTCGCGTAGCAGGCCCGGCGCCTCATGCCGGTGAACGGCGGACAACGGCGTCCACACGCGTCTGGCCATCGGCCGGTCGTAGCGCAGGAACGTGCCCAACGACACTTCCTCGTCGCCGACGATGATCACGAGATGCCCGGTGAGCATCCAGGAGCGGGCCTCGAGCCTGAGCCAGCGGTCGCCCCGCTCAGCGATCTTCCATCCCGCCACGCAGGTGGGGGACGTGCGCCGCTCGAGACGCAGGCCGAGCAGCACCCGCCAGATGAACTGTCCCTTGAGGCCCGCGACGTCCTCGAACGCCGCACGGGCCCACTGCTCGGGTGATCCGGGTGCGGCGTCACCTGTCGCGATCGTGAAGAGGTCGACGTAGTCGGGGTCGGCGAGCGGGCTGAGCGCGAGAACCTCCTCGGGGACGTCGTGCTGCCGGAAGACGGTCAGGGTGGATGCGCTTTCGGATCGAACCACGTGGAGACGCCTCTCATCAGGTGCATCGGGCTCCTCGTCGCTTTCGGCAAGGCAGCGATCACAATCTAACCTACGTACATGTCTGTACGTAAAGTGGGTAGCCCGCTTTGCGGGGAGTGGCTCCCGCCTGGGACTAGCTCTCCGGTGAGGGATCCTCCACCGTGGGGATCACCGGGGACAGCAGCGGGTCGGCGTGCTCGCTCACCTGGCCGCGCACCAGCCGGAACACCCGGAACTCGTTCGGGTGGGAGCCCTCGTCATCCCACACGTGGAGCAGCCCGTAGGAGCCCGGGGCGATCCTCCCGACCCGCTCGAACAAGGCGATGAGAACCTCGCCCCACCCGCCGTCGCGGTTGGGCTGACCGGCCAGATGGACGAACGGGGTGCCGTTCATCCATCGGAGGTCGACCAGGCCGTAGTCGCGGAGCTCGGCCAGGCAGGCGCGGACCTCCTCCACCTGCCGCTCCAGCCGGCCATCGCGGTCGTCCTCGACGCCGGCCGTCTCGCGGATGGTCACCCACCCGTGGTACTCGAACATCCCCGTCCCTCAGAACCGCCGCCGGTGGAAGACGCCCTCGCAAGTCTCGCGCATCCGCGACGCCCCCGCCGGGCGCCCCCTGTCCCGGTGGGTCAGTCCGGCGCCCAGTACTTCTCCAGGGTCTTCTCCAGGTCCCGCACCACCGGGCTCCAGGAGGCGGGCAGCGTGTAGCGGCTGACGCGGTGACCCCGGTAGGCGATCGTGTACTTGATGAAGTCGGCCCCCTGGGGCTGGGCCTCGGAGCGCCCGAGGCGCAGGAGCTTCAGGTGTCCGCGCAGCGTCCGCATCTCCTTGCTGGTCAGGCACTTGTCCACGGTCGGCCCCGTCCTGCGGCTCAGCCGCGCGCACCCGTCGGTGTACACGATCACGCGATCGGCGAGGCCCGCGAACCCGCCCTGCTTGTGGAGCGCGACCAGCGTCGTCTTCGCGGTGAACGCCTGGGCCGGCGGCGCGACGCCCGCGCCCAGGGCAAGGAGCAGTGCCGGTAGGACCACGATTCGCCAGATCTTCATGTCTCTCTGACGTACCGGAGCGGCCGACGGCTCACCGTTGCGCCAAGTCTGTCGCTCGGCGTCGTGCCCGCGGCGCGATCGCCGTGCACGGTCACCGCCGTCCGTGCGCGGAAGCGACCTCCCGGATCGCGTCGAGGACGAGGTCGGGCTGACCGTGCTGCACGTAGTGGTCCTTCGTGGTCGCGACCACCAGGCGACCGCGCGTCGACAGCGCGGCCAGAGCCCTGGCCTGCTCCGTGACGGCCGCGGGCTGGCCGGCAGCGGAGATCACCACGACAGGCAGGTCACCCCACGCTCGCGGGCGGACCGTCGCGCGGACCTGGGTGGCGCTGTCCACTCCTGCCCAGGCCTCGGCCCGGGCGGCCGCCATGCTGCCGGACCCGTAGACGACGACGGCATGGCGGCGGGCCGCCGCGGTGGCCTCGGCGGGCACGAAGGCATCGCCCATCAGCCGGAGAAGGCCGAGGCGGGCGGCGACCTGATAGGCGGTGAAATGGACGGCCATCAGTGGCCTGGAGATCTGAAGCGCCTCGACGGCCGTCTCGTCGGTCACGTCGATCAGCACCAACCCGGCGGTCAGGTTCCGCCAGCGATCGGCGAACACACGTATGGCGTTGCCGCCGTAGGAGTGCCCGACGAGGACGTACGGCCCCGCCTCCCCTGCGGCGACCAGCATCGTGCGCAGTTCGCCCGCGGCGTGCTCCGCCGTACCCTGCGAGGGGCCGTCGTCGCTCCAGGCGTATCCGGCCCTGTCGTAGGAGCACACCCGGTTGCCCGCGGAGAGCCGCCGCTGGATCACCTCCCAGCTCGCGCTCGATTCCGCCAGCCCCGCTTCCAGCACGACGGTGGGGGCGCCGGCCCCGGTGCAGTGCAGGTGCAGGCGGTGACCGCCCACATCGACCAGCCGCCCAGGCGCCTTGTGGTGTTCTGGGTCGCTCTGCCGGGCGATCGTCTCGTAGCCGAACCCGGCGGCCGCCGCCAGCACGAGCAGGCCCGCACCCCAGACGGCGACCCGCCGCAACCGCCGCCGCAGCCATCCGCCTGGCCGCGTAGTTCCATGCGTCATGCCTCGAATCTAGGTTTGGGGTCGGCCCGTTTCCTCCTCCGGCCGGATGGCGCCGGGTCAGGACCAGCGCACCCGCCGCCGCCCCTTCCTCCTCCATCAGGATGACGAACGACTCCGTCCCCCGAGCGCCGATGTGCGGCGAGACGGCGTTGCGCGGCCGATAATCCGGCGACCGGCGCGGCCAGGCCGGTAGCGACCGCCGGCGCCTCGCTGAGGATCAGGGTCGGCTGCTGAGCCGGGCGTAGGCCGCGGGCGGCATGCCCACCGCGGCGGTGAAGTCGCGGGTCAGGTGGGCCTGGTCGGTGTAGCCGAGTTCGGTGGCCAGCGTGGCGAGGTCGAGGCCCTGGCAGACCCGCTCCGCGGCCTCGTACAGCCTGAAGCGGCGGATCACCCACTTGGGGCCGATGCCCACATAGTCGCGGAACAGCCGCTGCAGCGAGCGCACCGAGCGGCCCGACCGGGCCGCCAACTCGTCGACCCTGGTCATCGACACGTCGCCCTCCACCATCGCGACCAGCGCCGCCACCTCCTCGGCCACCGGATCCTCCTCAGGACCCAGACCCAGCAGGAACGTCTCGATGAGGCCGACGGCGGCCACGGGGTCGGGTTCGGCCAGGACCTGCTCGACCAGGGTCGCGCCCGCTGCGCCGTACATCTCGTCGATCTCCGCGAAGCGGCCGGTCAGCGTGGAGACCGGGCCGCCGAGGAACGGCCGGTAGCCGCCGGGACGGAAGCGCGTGCCGAGCACGCGGCCACTGTCCCGCATCGTGTGGGAGAACCCGCCCTTGATCACCCCCGCGATCCGGTGGAAGTCCTGGGCGAAGATCATGTTCACCGTGGGGTGCGAGACTATGCGCTGTACGTAAGGCTCGGCGAGGTCGGCCCAGGTGACGACCCAGAAGTGATCCACATACGCCGAGATCTCCGGCGACGGCGCGTGCCGGGCGAAATCGAAGGCGTCGAGCCCGGCGTGCGGATCGACCCAGCCGCGCTGTCGCGTTTCTACAAGCCGCCTGCGAGACGGGCGAGGCACCATGGCTGCCATGGACGACATGATGCCGCTGATGACGCGCGCCACAGAACGGACCTCGGGACTGGTGCGCGCGGTGCCACGGGAGCAGTTCGCGTCTCCTACGCCCTGCGCGGAGTTCGACGTCAAAGGCCTGATCACCCACCTGGAGTGGGTGGCGGAGCTGTTCGAGTCGCTGGGCCGCAAGGGGCCCTACGTCGAGCAGGGATCTTACGCGGGCGACTTCCCCGAGCGAGCGGAGCGCACGCTCGCCTCCTGGTCACGACGCGAGGCGTGGGACGGGACCGACTCCGTCATGGGTCTGCCGATGACCGCTCTGGCCCACATGTACCTCGTCGACATGGTCGTGCACGGCTGGGACCTGGCCGTCGCCACCGGTCAGCCGTACGAGCCGGAGCCCGAGGCCGTCTCGCGCGCGCTGGCCTTCTCCGAGCGGACGGCGGAGACGGGCAGACAGCGCGGCGTCTTCGGGCCACAGGTGGCGGTGCCGGACGACGCCCCGGAGTTCGACCGCCTGCTCGGCGTCATCGGCCGGGATCCTGCCTGGACAGCGTGAACCGCTCCGGCCCTTCCTGCGCCTCGCTCGGGTAGACGGCGCCCGACTCCATCGCCTCGTCGATCTCGTCTCCCCTTCTGAGAATCCTCTCCGCCGCCAGGGGACGCCGGTGAAGACCCTCACGTACCGGGGCAACCCGTGCCGCCGCTCGATGCGTCAGTACCGTCGACAGGCGACAACGGGAGGCCCGCAGGTGGCGGACAGATCGATATTTCCGGAGTTCGTGGCGACACGCTCCGACCGGTTGTTACGAACGGCCTACCTGCTGACGCACAACTGGGCCACGGCCGAGGACCTCCTCCAGGAAGCCCTGGCCAAGGCCTGGTTCGCCTGGTCCAGGGTGGACGACCCCGAACCGTACCTGCGCAAGGTCATCGTGACCACGTACACCTCCTGGTGGCGGCGCCGATGGCGGCGTGAACTGCCGAGCGACGAGCTGCCCGAACCGGCGGCCGGCGACGCCACGCGCGGGTTCGACGATCGCGACTCGCTGTGGCGGGTGGTGGGGCAGCTGCCGGCCAGGCAGCGGGCGGTGATCGTGCTGCGCTTCTATGAGGACCTGTCGGTCGCCGAGGCGGCGGCCGTACTGGGCTGTGATCCAGGCACGGTCAAGAGCCAGACGGCCAAGGCGCTGGCCAAGTTGCGGGTGGACGAGTCGATCGTGAAGGAGCTGCACCGATGACCGTGCAGGAGTTGCGTGACGAGCTGCGCGGGCGGGCCGAGGCCGTACCTCCGGCCAACCCGGCCCGCCCGGCGCAGGTGCGGGCCCGCATCCGCCGCCGGCGGCTGCGCAGGAGCGCGGTGGCGGGCGTCGCGGTCGCGGCGCTGGCGTCCGCCGGGTTCCTCCTCCCCGGTACGGCCCAGCGACCGCCCGACCACACCGCGGTCGCCGTCCAGCCGCCGCCTTCGCTGCCGGAGAGCTTCACCGCGCCGGACGGCACCGCCTACCGCCGAGTGGGCGCGACCAGCATGCGCGCCTCCGGCAAGGAGAGGATCACGATCAAGGTCCCGTACACGGGCAAGCCTCTCGACGTCGCGGGCGTCTGCGCGGGAGAAGGCAACCACGCGCCCCGGTTCCATGTCGCCGGTGGTCCGAAGCAGGCCGGGTTCTTCGGCCGCTGCTCGCGGCAGAGGCAACTGCAGCCGCTCCACGTGCCGAAGAGCGGCTCCGCGGTGGAGATCATCTTCGATGCCAGGACCTCCGGCACGGCCTGCACGAGGAGCAACGCGCACGCCGCGTGCGTGCCGCAGCAGGACAAGCTCACCGAATGGTCGCTGGCGGTCTACGAGTGGACGCCGCCACCCCAGCCTGTCGTTCCCGACCGGCCGCGCGACCTGCCGTCCAGGCTCGACGGCTGGAAGCTGGAGGAGAGCAGATCCGGCAGCTGGCCGCAGGACGGCGACTCGGTCACCTTCGACGTCACAGGCGACGGCGGCAAGCTGGGCGTGGACCAGATCTGCACCGGCGACCTGGCCGGGCGGCTGCGGTTCAGCCTCAAGGTGAACGGCGAGGACACCGGTTCCAGCGGCGACTGCGGAGTCTGGGAGGACGGCGCGTTCCCCTCGGCGATGAACGAGATCGAGGCCCCCGCAGGCCGGCGCGTCACCATCACGATCTCGCTCGACCTGCGGGGGGAGCACACGAACCGGCCGGTGCGCTGGTCGGTCGGCCTCTACAGGAAATAGAGGATGTTCCTGTTCGCTCCGCTACAGAGAATGCGCTAGCACAGGTGACCCGTGTACCAGGCGTGGGAGGCCCGGTCAAAGGTCTCGAGGACTCTGTCCTGCCATGGCTGCATGCAGGCGTAGTTGTTGGGCCAGTGACGGTAGTCGACTTCGACCTCGACCTTACTGCTGCCGCAGTGCCAGTAACGGAGGTCCGCGTTCCAGGCGGTGCTCACGCGATAGGCGCCACACCGCACGCCCACAGGGGCTTCGAAAATGCTGACGTCATTGGAGGCGGTGCGTGGGGTGTGGCCGTTGGACGCCTGGGCGGCGGGTGCGGCCACGGCGATGCTTCCGACGGCCACGGTGGCCAGGGCGATCCGGGACATGGTGGTGAACAGGCTCATGCCTCCCCTTTTCCGTCCGTTTTTCTGTCCGTGCGCGTAGCAGCGATTGTCGCCATGTATTGCGGCCGGGCCAAGAATGAGCAGCGCCATTGACCGTCGATATCCTGCCATTCACCCTCCCTGCGCTGTCTGCAGGGGATATCCGCCGCTGATCGCATACGCGGGGGACTACGGAACGCGCGCCGCGCGGTCGCGCGGTGACCGGCCCGGCGCGCCTCAGGTCGACTTGGCGGGCCGGAGGGTCTGTTCGATCAGAGTCTCGCCTGGTCAGCAAAGGCATCCTCGTCGAAACCGAGTCGGGATCGTTCGCTCGAGCCCCTGGAGTTCCCCATAGGTATGCGCGGTCAGCCGCTCATCCAAGTCGTCGATGGTAAGCCGCCCTTCGACATGGCCGTCTTGGAGTAGCTCTGCATGCAGCAAAGTCACGGTCCGCGTCACACGCCAAGGTGATGGAGGTGGGATTCCACGATCGAACGGCAGTCAGCAAGGCGCTTTCACGGGACACGGCTTCCTGCGCTTGCCAACGGTGCCGGTTGCGGGCGCGGAATGCCAGACCTATCTAGCACGTGGCCCAAGGTGATCGACGGGAGGCTGGCAAGTGATGCCCGGTCCGCGTCGCCCAACCTGTCATGGCGTCCCGATACAGCGGCCCTCGCCATCGTATTCCCGCATGGCGTGGGTGCCGTTGGGGCAGTCGGTAATGCTGAGCGACGAGCCTCGCAAGATCTTCAGTATTTTCTTGTCCGCGTCGGGCGATGTGCAGTCGACGACCTCATAGTTCCCCTCCTTATCCTTGAAACACTCTCCTTCCTCAGCGCCGTACCCGCTTCTGGAGCAGCTGGCGGTAGCAAGGACCAGTACAAACAGTGATGTGAGCAGAGCAAGGCGGGGAATCAAGCGAGCTCCAAAATACATGATTGTTATTTGTGGAATATACGAGTCAGACTGGAAGCCTGGCAAGATCACCAGCGCCCTCAGGGCTGAGCTCAACTTGCCTTGCCTCAGAGCGTCTACAAGGGTTGGGGCGGCCGCCACACGATCACACCACCGCCGTCGAGCCAGGTCCACACAGGCAAGAAGTAACCGAGGGGGAGGCCGTGACCCGACACGAATACCCTCAGGCCTGACGGGCGCGGACGAACCAGACGTCCTGGATGGTGGTCCGCAACCGCTCGGGCAGCGGCGGCAGCCAGTCGCAGCGGCCCTCGGCGATGTCGCCGTGCAGCGCCGCCTGCGCCGACCAGCCGTACGGCATCAGCCACTCCACCGGATCGCGGAACGAGCCGACGAACGGCGAGCCGCGCCCGCTCATCTCCCGCAGGAAGTCCTGCCTGGCGGGATCGGTGAGGAACCGGTCGTGCGGCCCGTCGAACGTCAGCCACGAGCCCGGCGCCGACAGCACGCTCATGGCCTCGGCCAGCGCCCGCCCCTGCGGCTTCGTGAGGTAGTAGAACAGACCCTCCGCGATCCAGTGGACCGGCTGCTCGGGGTCGAACCCCGCGGCGAGCAGCGCGACCGTCCAGCCGTCCTCTCGCAGGTCCGCCTCCACGACCTCGACCCGGCATCTGGCGGTGTACCCGGCCGCGCCGAGTATCTCCGCCTTGCCGGCGAGCTGACCGGGCAGGTCGACTTCGTAGTAGCTGAAGCTCTGGTCGAGCGGCAGCCGGTAGGCGCGGGAATCGGTGCCCGAGCCCAGGCACACGGCCTGCCGTACGCCTGAGTCGAGCAGCGTCAGGTCGCCGAGCCGCCCTCTGATCGGCACCACCTCCGACGGCAGCCCCTTGCTGCGGATCTCGTCATAGCTCGCCTCGGACTCCGAGGTGACGAAGGCGGCGGCGCAGGGATCGTCCAGGTAGGCGTCCGCCTGAGCACGCTCCCTGGACCGGATCACGGCCATCCAGTCGCTGGTGAGCATCACGGACCTGGCCTGCACCTCATCGCCCATCGACACGCCTCACTCTTAGCACGCGATTCCTCACTTACAGTCATCATGCCTGACGGCGTCCCACCGATACCGGAGGGGTGCGGAGCGCGCGGGCCGAAGGCCGACAAGCAGACCTTTCGCCGCGACCGTGAGGGCGGACATCGCACGGTCCGGCATGAGCCGGCACGACTGGCTTTCCTGTCGCGAGCGGGGGGCGCGGCAGCTTGGTGACCGCGGCCACGCCGGACCGCCACCTGCAGCACGCGCAGGCCGACCTCGCCCCGGACGCGACGTCTCCGCGTGGATACTGTCGATTACGCCAACCGTAATGGCGTATTTATTGGCGAGTTACTCGAAATTAATTTCCATACGCTATGATAAGCGCGGGCATTATGAATAGGCATTTAGCATCGTCGTTCCAGGCACCAGGAAAAGGAACGGCGACATATGCACACAGCGCAGCCCAGCCAGACCGCGCTCATCACGGCGGCCTCCCGTGCGGCCCACCTCGTGGTGGACCAAGAGCCCTTCATCTTCCGTGACACCGTCGCCGCCACTCTGCTCGGCGAGCTCGCCGAGCAGTTCATCGGCTACCACCGGTCCCACGGCGACCACCTTGTCCTGTCAGGCACCAGAGCCCAGGTGACAGCCCGTAGTCACTACACCGAGCGCCGCCTGGTCGAGCTGGCCCGCGACGGGCTGGAACAGTACGTGGTGCTCGGCGCGGGACTCGATACCTTCGCCTGCCGTCCGGGCCCGGAGGTCAAGATCTTCGAGGTCGACCATCCCGCCACCCAGCGGTGGAAGCGCGACCTGTTCGCGGCCGCGGGCGTCACGCCCTCGCACGCCCTGGCCTTCGCCCCCGTGGACTTCGAGACCGACGATTTGCTGGCCAGCCTACGCGCCGCCGGGTTCGACCCGTCCAAACCGGCCCTGGTGAGCTGGCTCGGCGTCTCCATGTACCTCACACGGGATGCGGTCGCCGCCACCCTGGCCACCGTAGGCCGCCTCGCCCCCGGCACGGAGCTGGTGATGGAATACGCCCTGCCGTCCGCCTTCCGCGACGAGCGGGGCGCCGCGTTCGCGGACTTCGCCCTCCCCGCCGCCGCCGAACGCGGCGAGCCCTGGCTGACCTTCCTCGCCCCAGACGGCCTGTCCGCCCTGCTCGTTCAGCACGGACTCAGGGCGACCGAGCACGTACGGCAGGCCGACAGCATCGCCCCCGCACTCTGGCACCGCTCCGACGGCCTACGCCCTGCCGACCTGTGCCGCCTGGCTCGCGCGACCGTGCTGCGCTGATTGCCCATGACAAGGGGAAGCGAAATCCTTCTGGTCATTACCTGACCCAGCCGGTCATGAACCTAGCCAGTGCCGCTGCAGCAACGTCTTCCGCAACTGGGGCGGCCTACCGGCGGCGCAGACCAGGGGTGCGAGGTGGCGGCGATGCGGATGCTGTCCAGTTGTCCTTCACGGCCGCTGCAGGAGATGCCGCCGGCCTTCGTCGCCAGCACCACCTGGTCCCGGCGTCCTTCGACGGCCCCCTCTTCGGCGAAGGGCCCCGGCCGGCTTCCGCGCCTCGGGTGACAGAGGGGGACGTGCCGATGTTGACGGCGCTGACACCGGCGGCGTCCCTGTCGGTGGCGGCGCCGCCGCAGGCGGTCAGGAGGGCGGCCGGCGCCCAGCCCGGCGACAACGCGGCTGAGATGTCGTGAGCGGTTCATGGTGTCATGCATGCACGCAGGATCGGTCCGGCGCAACAACGGGCGAGGCGATCGGGGTCTGAGCCTGTCGAACGCGGCGTCACCCACGACTCCGTCCGCGAGCACGACGACGATCGCGGCCCATGATCCGCTCATGGGGCCGCTGCTTTTCGATCTACTTCGCCAACAGTGTCACGAAGAGCTAACCGAGGGGCGGACGGGCAGCCAGCATGTCGATGGTGTCGTCGGCCTCGGGGAGGTTCGCCGGTCCTGCGGAGGAGGAGACTTCGCCGGCCGGTGGCGGTGCGACCGCGGCCCGGTTACTCCACCCGATGTAATCAGTCACGGTCACATCAGTGAAGAACCTCACCTTTTCCCTGACCTCCCAGAATGAGACCACGCGTAGCGGCAAGCCATCCTTGCCCACGAAGACAGCCCAGTTGAGGTGCCGGCCGCGATCAGCGTCGGGCAACTCGCCATTCGCAGCTGCGCGGAATGTAGGGGACAGCTTGAACATCTCGGCGAAGGTCAGCACCCCCGCATACATGAGCTGCCACTCCTTTTTGCCAGTGGGCCCGGTGGCTAGATGGCCGCGGCCCTTGCGATTCTTCTCAGTGATGAACGCTTTGAGTGTGGCGGGCTCGAAGATATTCACCAGCAGGTCGCCGTAGGCGGCATCCGGACCGGCGGCGCGCTTCACGCGGGCCCAGCTCTTCCCTTCGGGCAGGGTGGCGGTGAAGAGGTTGCCTGAACCGTAAAGCCAGCCCTTGGTACTGATCCACCGGTGCCACGAGGTCTGAGGGATCAGACTGGCCACATGCTTGTCGCCTGCAGCCGCCACATCACGAGCTGCTTGCCCAGCCAGGGACGAGTTGAGGGTGATGCGGCGACTGATGTCCGAGCCAATCACCCCGCCACGTCCGAGTTGGAGGCGGCCCTTCACCTGCACGGAAAACCCCGCGCTGTACACCATCCGGTCGGAGGCCGGGAGGGCCTGCAGCCGGGAGGAGCTCTTCTCGGCGATCGTAACGCCGCCCCCCTTGGCGACACGGGCCGTGATCGCAGAAACCACGTCAGGCAGCGGGACGATCTCCGCCAATGCTGGGGCTGCGGTCAGCCCAGGCGCTACAAGCGCGATCACGAATGGGGTCAGGCGTCTCATGCCGGCCATCCTGTCGACCAGCACCCTGGGTGGCCATGGTGCTGAATCCGCTGACGCCGATTCGTGATCATCACATCCCCGGAGATGCAGTGGCCTCGAGACGAACACGCGACGCCGACGCGATGCGCGTGTCCGTGGGTCGGCGCTTGCTTGGGTGGCACGGGCACGGCGGGGGCGAAGGGGGCACGCGACGGGTTCGTGGGGCCGGTCCCGTGGCCTCTCCTGGCACACTGAAGGCGATCAGATCGCCACGGCGTTCATCCGGCGTCGGTCCTGCCGGCACGTTGATCGGGCAGGCCGGCGGGCAGGTCGCGCACGCCCAGCCGTAGATGCTCGATGTGATAGACGGCCTCATCCAGCAGTTGGGCCACGTGGTTGTCGTACAGGCTGTAGACGATGCTGCGCCCGCTCCGGCGGCCGGTGACCAGTCCGAGGGCGCGCAGCAGTCGCAGTTGGTGGGAGACGGCCGACTGCTCCATGCCTACGGCCTCGGCCAGTTCGGTGACCGGCATGGCCCCGTGTCGCAGACGGGTGAGGATCAGCAGCCGCGAAGGAGTGGCCAGGGCCTGCAAAGTGGCCGCGACGGTGGCGGCGGAGTCGGCGTCCAGATGCGCGGCCGGCCGTGCTTCGTCGCGTCCGTGTCCCATGGAAGGATCCTACCCGAACGCATACACATGAAGACGTCTTCATATGTTCTGGTAACGTCGACACGTCCTCTCGCCCTGTCTCTTCCTTCTGGATGCCTGATGTCTCCTGTTGTAGCCACTGAACGGCCCTTCGCCCGGCCGCCCGCTGACCGCGCGGGCCTCCGTCCTCGGCGTACGCGGTTGTTCGCCCTGTCCGAGGTTCGCTGGGCCTCGATGTCGCTGGCGGCCTTCGCTCTCGCGCTCGCCCTGCAGCTGAGCGGGGCATCCGCCTGGGCCTGGGGGCCGGTGTACGCGGCCTGTTACCTGGCCGGCGGCTGGGAACCGGCGCTGGAGGGCCTGAAGGCGCTGCGGGGCAAGAGCCTGGACGTGGACCTGCTGATGATCGTGGCCGCGATCGGGGCGGCCTCGATCGGGCAGGTGATGGACGGCGGCCTGCTGATCGTCATCTTCGCCACCTCCGGCGCGCTGGAGGCTTTGGCCACCGCACGCACCGCCGATTCGGTGCGCGGCCTGCTGGACCTGGCCCCGCCTACCGCCACCCGGCTGCTCCCGGGTCGCCGCGAGGAGGTGGTGGACACCACCGACCTGCGTATCGGCGACGTCGTGCTGATCCGTCCCGGCGAGCGGGTCGGCGCCGACGGGCGGGTGCTGGAGGGGGCCAGCGAGGTCGACCAGGCCACCATCACCGGCGAACCCCTGCCGGTGGCCAAGCTGGCCGGAGACGAGGTGTTCGCCGGCACCCTGAACGGCACCGGAGCGCTGCGGGTCCAGGTGGAACGCGAGGCCGCCGACACGGTGATCGCGCGCATCGTCGCCATGGTCGAGGAGGCTTCGGCCACCAAGGCGCCCACCCAGCTGTTCATCGAGAAGATCGAGCAGCGCTACTCGGTCGGCGTCGTGGTCGCCACCCTGGCCATCTTCGTCCTCCCGCTGGCCTTCGGCGCCGACCTGACCGGCTCCCTGCTGCGGGCGATGACCTTCATGATCGTCGCCTCGCCGTGCGCGGTGGTGCTGGCCACCATGCCGCCGCTGCTGTCGGCGATGGCCAACGCCGGACGCCACGGCGTGCTGGTCAAGTCCGCCGTGGTGATGGAACGCCTCGGGCAGGCCGACGCGGTCGCCCTGGACAAGACCGGCACCCTGACCGAGGGCACTCCGCGGCTGACCGACATCCACCCCTTGGTCGGCTCGGATCTGGACGAGGTCGCCCTGCTGGCCCTGGCCGCAGCCGCCGAGCATCCCAGCGAACACCCCCTGGCCAGAGCCGTCGTCGATGCCGCTCGCGAACGCGGCCTGAGCCTGGCTGCCGCGGAGGATTTCACCTCCACGCCTGGCCAGGGCGTCACCGCCACCGTGCAGGGGCGCAAGGTCGCGGTCGGAAGCCCGGCCCGGCTACTGGACACCGGGGCCGGTCCGCGCGTCGCGGCCGCCCAGGCCGCCGCCGCCGATCTGGAGGGCAAGGGCCACACCGCCGTCCTGGTCAGCGTAGACGGCCAGCCGGCCGGGGTGCTGGCCATCGCCGACCGGCTGCGCCCGGACGCCGCCGCCACCATCACCTCCCTCACCGCCCTGACCGGCAGCGCCCCCGTGCTGCTGACCGGGGACAACCCGCGCGCCGCCGCACGCCTGGCCGACCAGGTCGGCATCATCGACGTGCGCGCCGGCCTGCTCCCGCAGGACAAGGTGGCGGCCGTGCGGGAAATGGAGCAGGCCGGACGTCGGGTGCTGGTGGTCGGCGACGGCGTCAACGACGCCCCCGCGCTGGCCGCCGCCCACACCGGCATCGCCATGGGCCGGGCCGGGTCCGACCTGGCCCTGGAGACCGCCGACGCGGTCATCGTCCGTGACGAACTGGCCACCATCCCGGCCGCGATCAGCCTGTCCCGCCAGGCCCGCCGCCTGGTCGTGCAGAATTTGGCCATCGCCGCCACCTTCATCACCGTCCTGGTCATCTGGGACCTGGTCGGGCACCTGCCGCTGCCGCTGGGCGTGGCCGGGCACGAAGGCTCCACCGTCATCGTCGGCCTCAACGGGCTGCGTCTGCTGCGCGAGGCCGCCTGGCGCCGCGCCACCCAGGGCGCAGCGCGCGACCACACCGCTCGCCTCGCTCCTGGGCATCGTCTACCAGTTGCAGCTGGCCGCCGCCCATCTCGGCCGCATCGCTGACCTGATGGGCACTCCGCCAGAGCACACCGGCGGGATCCGCCCGGACGGCGGACTGCATGGCAGCATCACCGTCACCAAGATCAGCGTCGGCTATGACGCCCGTACACCGGTGCTCCGAGACCTGTCCCTGCGCATCCCGGCCGGCGCACGGGTCGCCATCGTCGGCGCATCGGGATCCGGTAAGACCACTCTCGGCCGCACCCTCATCGGCTTGACCGAGCCGACCTCCGGGCAGGTCCGCCTCGACGACATCCCCCTGCAAGCACTCGACCGGCAGTGGCTGCGTCAACAGGTGGGCGTGGTCACCCAGCAACCACACCTGTTCGCCGGCACCATCGCCGGCTTCACCTCCGTCAACCACCAGGTGGTCGAGCACGCCGCCCGTCTGGCCGAACTCCACGACGAGATCGTGCGCCTCCCACAGGGCTACGACACCCACGTCGGCGAGGGCGGCACGCGCCTGTCCGGCGGCCAGCGCCAGCGCCTGGCGCTGGCCCGCGCCCTGGTCCACCGCCCCCGCATCCTCCTGCTGGACGAGCCCACCGCGGCGCTGGACGCGGTGACCGAGGAACGCATCCGTCGCAACCTGCTCAAGCTCGGTCAGACCCAGATCATCATCGCCCACCGGCTGTCCACGATCCAGGACTACACGATGCGAGCGGCGAGACGCGCACAGGCAAGCAGTCCGGCGCTGGAACGTTCAGTGGTGGGCCGCGCTCGCCACCGTTCTTGCTGGACTCATGTCCCTGCCCGCGCTCGTTATATCTATGAATGCACTCAGGGTTGCGGAGCAGCAGAGGCTTGATTCACGCCAGGTTGCGGAGCAGCAGAGGCTTGATGCGCAGCGTCAAGAAGCCGAGGAGGACGAGACGGTCAGGCGAGCGTTTGTCCAACGGATAACCTACGACGGGTCGGACAATGTGTTCTTCGATGACGGCGACCTCATCTTTGCCAACGGCAACACGTCGTGGGCCACTACTCGCGTCCTGCTCAGGTTCACCCGTGACAAGGGGGCTGGTGCGGCCGCAAGCTGGACCTACAGCCTCATGGAATTCCGGGTACCGGCCTGTACAGAGGCGACCTTCCGGATCACTAAGGATCTTGAAGACGAGATTCAAACCGAGGGCATCACGTTTTCTGACGTGGTAGCCGAGAATTATGCATCGGTCCTAAATCCTCATGACAACCGATGGTGGTATGTCCCGGCGTTTGCTGACAGTGTCCCTGAACCTCTGGCACAAGAAGACCACGTGCTCCAGCAACAGCAGTCGGTGAGCACTTTCACCGAGCCGGACAAGAGCCGAGAGCTCTCGGGATGCGCATGACCGGCCTACGGCCCGGGGTCGAAGCGCACCAGAAAGAAAACGTACGCCACCGCCGTACACCCGGCAGAGCAGGCACACCGGGGCGGGTCGAGTCCTGCCGGACTCCGGCGGCATCCCTCGTGCATGCACGCGCCGCTCGCGCCTCCGCGTGTCGGAGCATGTCCGTGCACACATGCACGTGCACAACCGGCTGGCCGAGATTCGCCCGCCTCCAGCCACCCGCGGTGACGGGGGTGTGGTCGTGAGGCGTCGACAGAGTCTGTTCGTCCGGCCGGTCACCATGAAGGAAGGCCGCTGGTTGCGGCGGATCAGCCGGACGGCGAAGGATCCGGTCCGGCTGCGGCGGGCGATCGTGGTGCTGATATCCGTCCGCCCAGGGACAGACGTTCAGGGATGCGCAATGCGGCGTCTGCCCTCACCAGTGCGGCCTCATCAGCCAGCTTACGTATCTGCTCGGCGAGGCGAGTGGCACTCGCATAGCCGTACGCAGGTTGGGTTGGCCGCCGACAGGCCCACCTCCTCGCCCTTCTGACCCGCTCGGATCTCGATCGCTCCTGAGAGGTCCGCCGGTCAGGACCTGAAGACGTCGATAACGTCGTCCCCGTACGGGTCCCGCGCCGTCCCACCGGCACGCGGAGCCTTGATGGCGGCGGCCTTGACGTTCCAGCTGAACCGGGTGGCCACCGCCACCGACTGCATCGGATAACCCTCGCCCGGCCGCCAGACCGCCTGCACGATGACGGGCCTGCCGGACAGGTCGGTCGAGATCCCCCAGTGGAGGGTGATCCCGCTGTACTTGGGGTTCAGCCGCCCGCCAAGCATCTGCTTGAACGGCGTCGACACCTTGAACAGCTGCCCGAACGTGGTCGTGCCGCGGTAGCCCCAGGTCTTGACGGCACGGTTGTCGGCGTCGTGGATGCTCGGGCCCGGCTTGCTGCTGGACGCCGAGGCGACCAAAGCTTTGAGCGTGCCGAGGTCGAAGACGTCGATGATCTGGTCGCCGTACAGTGCCGCGCCACCGGGTGCGCTGCCGAGCCGCACCCACGACTTCCCTCCGTAGGCTGGCCCCGCGCCGTACAGCACGCCGCCGACGCCGCGTACCTTGTGGGCCGCCGAGCCGACCTTGGCCAGGTCGGCCGCCCGACGGTCACCACCCGCGGCGTCATCCCTCAGGAACTGCAGGTGGCACTTGCCGAGTGGCATCGACCGCGTCACGTCGGCGGCGACCGCCCCGCCCAGACCCAGCCGCGCCACCCCCGTCAGCCGGGGGTCACTGCTGCCGCCACGGCACGCGCCGCGCGGCATCTCGCCGAAGCGGGGATCGTACGGCCAGTCAGCCGCGGTGTGCTGCACGACCTTCACCGACTGACTCTGGGCCAGCAGCCGCTGCACCGCCGCGACCACATCGACGGCCGCCGCGGCCTGGGCAGGAGCCGGCACGGCCGCCAGCCCCACCACACCCGCCATCGTCACTATCCTGCTCATGGGAGGCGATCATGCCATAAGCCCGCATTCGCCCCGCCTACCGGCGATCATGGTGGGACGCCGCGCGACCCGGAGATATGCGCCGGTCAGGCTAGCCGATCTCACCCACAAGACGCACCGGCCGCTTGATCAATCCAGTCCCTCAATGGGAGCCGCACCCATCTGCGCTGGCTCCACGCCGAGCACGGCACCGCTGAGGCACGTGCTGCTCTACGGCCACCAAATCGCGGCCAAGATCGGTACGCGGCTGGTACGTGATCATGGGCATTCGATCATTGCTCGTTTGACCGGTACCGCTACCGCTACCAATACATCAGGGCTTCGGGGGGCTGCGGCGGGGTGGCGCGGGTGGGACCGTTGATCGATGAGATGGTGACAGCCGCGCTCCTCGCCGAGCATCGACGGCATCTTGGTGGTGCGTTCCAGAACGTTGCGTCCGCGTGGACGGGGGGAAGCGCGTCTGGCGGAGATCGATGAGGAGATCGCTACCTACATGCAGGCGCGGAGGAACAACGAGATCTCGCCGAGATCGCTGATTGCGCTGCTGGGGCCGTTGGAGGAGGAACGCGACGTGTTGATGGCTGATCGGCGTCGCCATTCTGCTCAGGTGGTGAAGCGGGAGGAGATGAGCGTGGAAGTGGTGGAGGAATGGGAGACGCTGCCGATTGAGCGTAAACGGGCATTGGTTCGGGAGTCGATTTCTGCCGTGGTGGTGCATCCGGTTGGGCGGGGTGGACGGTTCGACCCGGATTCTGTCGAGATTTCGTGGCGGCAGTTGGAGTGACGTGCGACACCACGAGGTTGGGCGGGCATGCGCAGCTTGCGAGCGCGGTCCGCACCGCGATCAGGCAGCGCCGCCTGCCGGTGAAGGTCCGTTCCTAGCCCGTACGGCACGCACGAGCAAGCTCACTGCGAGGGCGACGTGCCACAGCGCGTAGCCCAGTGCGCTGATGGCGTCCCAATGGGTAATGTCGGTCCAGCTGACACCGCGGTTCTCTATCGCGAACCAGAGCACATACGTCGCCGTTGAGACCAGCCCGGTCAAGGTGCCCAGCACCGCGGGGACCCAGCCCGCTCGCCAGGCCAGCAATGCCGTGAGCACGACCAGCAGCCCCTGGACTGCGGAGACGGCGATCACTGCCTGCTGGTTGAATCCTGCCACCATGGTGATCGACACTGTCACGCTCACGAGAGCTGTCGGCAGGATGGTGATGGTGGCGGCGAGGCTTGTTCGCCGGAGGGCGACGGCGAGGGCGACCAATGCTGCTACCAGGGTGACGTCGCTGACCACCCACACCGCCTGCATGATCTCCCGCAGCTCCTTCCTGCCCCAGATGAGGAGGATGATGGTCAGGATCAGGATGAAGAAACCGGACAAGATGGTCAGGACTAGCGCGGTGGTCGCCTGTGGCACTCCCGTCTTCGGCTTGGCTGGGCGAGCGTGCGGGTGCATAGGCGGTGCCCCCCAACCCGGCTGCTGGGCTCCAGGCATGGGCTGACCCCAGCCAGCCTGCTGCCCACCAGAACCCCAGCCTGGCTGCTGCCCCCCGGAATGGCCAGGCGGACCCCAGTGGGCCCCGACCCCATGCACGGCCACGGCCGGACGAACGGTGTGCTGGTCGGAGTCGGGCAGCAGCAGGGTCGCGGGCGGTGACCCTGACAGCAGGGTGGGCTGTTCGGCCAACGCAGCCGGAAGCTCCTCCCCGGTAATCCGCCGCAGCAGGTTAGCGGCACTAGGTCGGGAGGCGGGGTTCTTGGCCAGACAGGCAGTCAGCATCGGCCGCAGTTCATCGGGCACAGCGGACAGATCCGGCTCCCGAGTCATAATCGCATGCATAACCGCCGGAAAAGTATCCCCACGAAACGCCTGCTGCCCACTGGCCGCGTAGATCATCGTCGTGGCCCAGCTGAACATGTCCATCGCCGAAGTGGGCGAAGTCCCCTCGAACTGCTCAGGCGCCATGAACGCAGGAGTCCCCATAACGCTGTGCGTGGCACTACGATCCAACGCCCGAGCGATCCCGAAATCGATCACCACCGGCCCCTCGGGACCCAAGATCACATTGCTCGGCTTGAAGTCCCGATGCACGATCCCAGCCCGATGAATCGCCGCCAACGCGGTCAACGTCGTCACGGCAAGCCGCTCCAACCCACTCCCCGACCGCGGCCCCTCCTTCCGGACCAGCTCATCCAGCGAAGGCCCCGGAATGTGCTCACTGACGATGTACGGCCGCTCATCCGCGATCCCGACATCCAACACCCGCGCCGTACAGAACGGAGCCACCCGTCGCGCCGACTCGGCCTCCTGCAGAAACCGCTGGCGCGCGTTGTCATCAGCCAGCGCCTCAATATGTAAGGCCTTAACCGCCACCTGCTGCCCAGTAGGCCCCTGTCCGAGATAGACAGTGCCCTGGCCACCCCGGCCCAGCACACCCGTCAACCGATACTCGCCAAGTTGTCCGGGATCTCCCGGTGTGAGGGCTTGCACAAGATCCGACCCTATATGTTGACCTTCTGGCGGGCCGACTACAAGAACTGCCGACCTCAGACATGAAAAGAGCGCCCGCCCTCCCCAAAGGAGAGCGGGCGCTTCCCATATCACCAGGCAGGCTGGTTCGCCTGCCACGGCATGGCAGTGGATCACTGACCGTTGAGCTCGGGACAGCCTGGCGGCTCTACGCGCTCGATGCCGATCGGAGTTCTTAGACCAGTTTTGATGTCAGCGCTGTAGCCGCCGTTAGGGATCAACGTGGGGGTTGGCTCTGGCCGCGCTGAAGGGTACTTCTCGTTCCATGAGTCGAGGAAGTCCTGCTCTATGGCAGCGATCTGTGCGTCACTGAGAGCCTGCTGACAAAGAGATGCGGCCGCTGAGCCGGTGACCACGAATGCCCTGGCCGAGTCAATCTTCGAGTGATGCGCCCACAGACAAGAGCCCGTGGTTATCTGCCTGCACGCCCGTGTCCCGGACGCCATTGAGATTGCGCCTCACCGGGGGTGCCGATGTCGTGGTTGCACCCGTCATATCCCTCGGATCTGACCGAGGCCGAATGGGTGTCGCTCAGCCGACGAGCAGGCCCCGGGCCTCCAGGTCGGCGATGACGGTGGACGTCAGCGCGGGGCATTGATTCACCCATACCTCCTTCAGGGACGGCAGGTCGATGAGCGTCCCCAGGTCCGCCAGGGCACCACAGCAGTGGAGGCCCAGGATGCGCAGGCCGGGCAGGTTTCCGGGGTCGCCGAGGGCCCGCAGATGATCGTCGAAGGCTACGTGGAGCTCCTCGAGCCGCCACAGCCCGGCGAATGGGGTCAGATCGGTGAGCTGGTCGAGACCCTGCAGGGTGAGCTTGCGCAGGGCGGGCATGCGGGCCAGGGCGGAGAAGTCGCGCAGGTCCTGGGCGTAGGTCAGGCTGATCTCGGCGAGCGAGGGATGGTCTTCCAGCCCGTCCAGCGAGGTCAGTTTCTGCCAATTGTCGATGTTGAGCTCGGTGAGGGCGGGCAGGCGGGACAGGGGGCGCAGGTCCGGGATGCGCGCGTTCGGCAGGCCGAGTTTGGTGAGGTGGGGGTGGTGGCCGAGGCCGTCGAGGCTGGTGAGGTTCGTGCAGCCGCTGAGCCACAGCCGGCGCAGCCTGGGCATGGCGTCGATGCCGTCGAGGCTGGTCAGGCGGGCACAGTGCATGGTGAGCTCGGTGACGGAGCTTAAGTCGCGCAGCCCGGCGATGGATCGGATCTTGGTGCCGGAGAGGACCAGCTTGGTCAGGCGACGCAGCCCCGACAGGGGTAGGACGTCCTCTATCGCCCGGCAGTGGTCGAGGTTGAGGTGTTCCAGGTGGGGGAAGGCGTCGCCGACGCCTTCGACGCTGGTCACGCCGCTGCTGCGCAGGTCGAGATGGCGCAGGGTGCGCAGGGTGAGCAGCGGGGTGATGTCGGTGAGCGCCCGGCTGCTGCGGAGGATGAGTGTTTTCAGTACGGGGAGACCCGACAGCGGGGTGAGGTCGGTGACGGCCGCGCAGCCGTCCAGCTCGAGTCGGAACAGCCCGGTCAGCGCGGCGAGGTCGGACAGGTCCGTCAGGTGCTTGCAGTGGTCCAGGCGCAGTGTTCGCAGCATGGTCAGGTGCCGCACTCCGGTAATCGTCTCGCGGCGGCGCAGCTCCAGCGTGGTTCGCCCCTCGCGGGTGAACGCGGGCCCCAGCAGCAGTTCGGCGAAACCGTCCGGGTCAGGCGCCTCTGGCCAGAGCTTGAGCAACTTGTCGGTGGACGGCTCGGCGATCTCCGCGAATTCGGCGGCCAGCGTGAGGGCGTCTTCGCGACCGTCGAGGACGAGCTCGCGGACCGTTTTCCAGGCGTGCGCGGGAGAAACCGAGTCGAGCTTGGCCCGGTAGCCCGGCAAGTCCGGCCGTGCTGGGGAGAAGGTCATGCCATGGCAGCGTAGGGGGGCGTACCGACAGAAGCGATCATTCTCCCGCCGGACGTGACGGCTCCGGCCGGAGAATGAGGTCACGAGCGGGCGAGCCAGTCCTCGAAGCCCGCCTTGCCCAGGTCCTCGTCGGCGGGCACCAGGCTGCCCTCGTCGAGCTCGGCGCCGAAGTAGGGCGCGTTTGACTCGGCCAGGGCATCCGTGGTCACCGGCTCAGCGACCAAACCCTTTGTCAGCAGGCTCTGAGAGGCTCCATCGTGCAGTTCATGCCCTGTCGTTCAGCGTCGCCGGCCAGCGTCAGCGACGCTAGCGCCAGAGAAGCCAGAAGGATCGTTGAACGTCGCCTAATCACCTTCTAGCCCCCGCTGCTGATCGACCATCCGTGAAGCAGGGCAATCATGGAGGATCTCCATCGCGGATCGGTAACGCCTTCCGAGCTGAGATCTTGGCTGACCATCGGGGCCGTTCGACCTCCAGCGGCTCACTATCACGAGCGGACACCAATGATCGAAGGATTTCAGCAGGGATCACTCGCTGACAGCTGCCGAGAGCCTGCCTTATCGGCATGAGCGCGAGCGCCCGTCTCGCGGGAGTATCGGCCGAAGGAGAATATTCGGCGTTGCGTATGCAGCCGGGACTGGCTCGCCAGGATGACATGGGCGCATTGATGATCTCTGCCCGCGTCCTGCCCGCAACAAATGACATCGGGAGTCTTGAGCTGTCATCAGGCGGCAAGATCGCATACTCGCCGAGGGAAGCAAAAAGCCAGGTCAGACAAGGTCTGGCCTGGCTGGTCGAGGGTGCCCCCTGTAGGATTCGAACCTACGCACCCGGCTCCGGAGGCCGGTGCTCTATCCCCTGAGCTAAGGGGGCTCAACGAGTGACAACGTTACCAGTATCCGGCCACCACTCGTCACCACGATAAACCTCCTGGCACACATCCATCGAAAACCGCACGTGACCCCCCTTCCAAGGGTTAGCTTTGCGGCCGTGGGCGAGGATCTGGGCAGGGTACTGGTAGTAGACGACGACGAGGTCATTCGGCAGCTCATCGCGGTCAATCTCACCCTGGAGGGGTTCGAGGTGGCGACGGCGACCGACGGGCAGGACTGTCTCGACCGGGTTCTGGACGTGCGGCCCGACGTCATCACCCTCGACGTGATGATGCCGAGGCTCGACGGCTGGGAGACCGCGTCGAGGCTGCGCACCGAGGAGGGGACCACGCACATCAAGGTGGTCCTGATCACTGCGAGGGCGCAGGAGGACGACAAGCGGCGCGGGTTCGGCATCGGTGTGGACGCCTACCTCACCAAGCCGTTCGATCCCGCCGAGCTCATCCAGGTGGTGCGGGAGCTGGCCGCGACGGCCAGGGCCTGAGGACAGGCGTCAGGGAAGCAGACCCTTACGGCGGGCGATGGCGGCTGCCTGCGTGCGGGTGGAGGCGTCGAGCTTGCCCAGGATGTTGGAGACGTGCACGCTCACCGTCTTCTGCGCGATGAACAGCCGCTCGCCGATCTCGCGGTTGCCCAGACCTTCCGCCACCAGTGTCAGGACCTCGATCTCGCGAGCGGTCAGCCCGCCGCTGGACGTGGCGCCGGTGAAGCGCGCCCTGCGTCCGAACTCCGCCAGCGCCGCGATGAACGGCGTGGCGCCCAGTTGCTCCGCGCTCTCCTTGGCCAGCGTCCACTCCTCCTGCGCGCCGGTACGGTCACCGGCCGCCAACAGCGCCTCCGACAGCCGCCACCGCGACCTGGCCACCTCGTAGACGAACCCGTAGGAGAAGGCCGAGACGACCTCCCGCCACTGGCCGGGGTCGGACCGCCCGTGCGCGCGTGCCCATTCGGCCTCGGCGCGCAGGCGCCAGGCCCTGCCTTCGAGGCCCATCTCGCCGCGCTCGCCGTCGGGTCCGTGGGCCGCGGCGTAACGGGCCCTGGCGATCAGGTCGTCGGCGCCGTCGGTGACGCCGAGTTCGGCCATGGCCCACAGCCCTGTTCCTGCGATGCGCAGGGTGGCGGCGTCGTTGGGCTCGAGCATGTCGAGGACGGCCTCGACGTGTTCGAGGGCGGTGACGGGGTCGCCGTTCCACAGGGCGTGCTCGGCGGCCAGGCCGCGTGACATGTAGGTGACGAGGGCGTCGCTCCAGAACGGCTGGAGCCAGGTCAGCCGCTCGTCGACGCCGGGCCGTCCGCGGGCGACCTCGATGAACAGGGCGAAGGACGAGAGGACGGACTCGGGGATGGTGCCGACGCGGATGGGGAAGCGGGCCGCCATGGCCTCGGCGGCGTCCCATTCGCCTGCGACGTAGTGGATGAGGAAGCGCATGAAGCGCAGGTCGGTGCCGTAGGTGCTCCAGCTGAGGCCCGTCTCGGCGGCCAGGGCGACGCCGCGGTCGGCGACTTCGGCGGCTTCTTCGAGGCGGCCGAGGTCGTAGTGGACGCGAGTGAGGTTGAACTGGGCGCGCAGGTCGATCGCGAGATGGCCCGAGGGGCGGGCGGCGGCCGTGGCGAACAGCTCTTCGGCGCGCGACCAGTCGCCGCGCAGCTCGGCGGCGGAGGCGAGGGTGACCAGGGCGCTGGCCTCGGCGTCGACCGCCCCGGAGGAGCGGGCGGCCTCCAGGGCGCGCAGGCCCGTGGGCTCGACCTCGGCGTGGCGGTGGGTCCAGGCCAGGCAGCGGGCGAGGGTGGCCAGGGAGCGGGCCAGGACGGCGGGCTCGGTGGCCATGGAGACGGCCGACTCGGCGGTGGCGATCGCCTCGTCGGGCTGGTACATCTCCCACAGGTAGTTGGCCAGGCGCTCGTAGGCCTCGGCGGAGGGCGGGACGGCGCGCAGGCGGACGATGGCGCCGTGGTTGTCGCCGCTGTCGGCGGCGGTGAGGGCGCTGCGCATGGCGATGGCGACGCGGGTCTCGCCCGCGAGGCGCTCGGCGTCGTCGACCCGTTCCCACAGCTCGAGGACCTGGTCGTAGTGGCGGTGCGCCTCGGCGGGCGCGCCCAGGCGCTCGGCGATCCTGCCCGCCTCGGCAGAGGCGGTGAGGGCTCCCACGAGGTCGTGGCCTGCGAGGTGGTGGTGGGCCAGCTCGGCGGGTGAGGTGAGCCTGGCGGCGAAGGCGGCGTGGAGGCGGGTGCGCTCGCCCGGCAGCAGGTCGGTGTAGACAGCCTCCTGCAGGAGCGCGTGGCGGAAGGCGTAGCCGTAGCCGTCGACGAGGAGCAGCCCGCGGGAGACGATCTCGCGCACGGCCTCCTCGAACTCGCCCACGGGCAGGCCGGAGACCTCGCGCAGCAGGGAGTCCTCGACGCGGCGCCCCGCCACGGCCGCGGCGCGCAGCACGCGCTGGCCGGGCTCCGAGAGCACCTCGACGCGGGACATCAGCAGGCTGGCCAGGCCGTCGGGCAGGGTGTCGCCCTCGGCCACGGCGGCGAAGAGCTCTTCGGCGTAGAAGGGGTTGCCGTCGGCGCGGCTGACGATCTCGCCCAGCTCGCGGGCGTCGGTGTCGCCGAGTGAGGCGACGTAGTCGGACATCTCGTGCGGGCTGAGCGGACGCAGCTCCACCGAGGTGACCACGGGCAGGCGCTTGAGCTCGGCCAGCACGGGACGGAGGGGATGGCGGCGGTGGAGGTCGTCGGTGCGGTAGGTGCCCACGACGCAGACCTGCTCGGACTGCAGCATGCGGCTGAGGAAGACGAGCAGGTCGCGGGTGGAGCGGTCGGCCCAGTGGAGATCCTCGATCACGAAGACCACGGGCTGGATGTCGGCCAGCAGGCCGAGCAGCGACCCGAACAGGCGCTGCTGGGTCAGCCCCGAGGACGGCGCCGCGGCGCTGCCGTCGCCGAGCAGGCTGCCGAGGATCGGCCGCGCCGCGACGGCGGCGGCGAGCTCGGGGTCGCGCAGCGCGTCGGCCAGCGGAAGGTACGGCAGGGCGTCGCCGAGCTCGGCGCACTGCCCGACCATCACCTGGAAGCCCCGCTTCCTCGCCTCCGCGAGCAGCTCGGTGGCCAGGCGGGTCTTGCCGATGCCCGCGTCGCCGCCGACGAGCGCCACGCCCGCCCTTCCCTCGGTGGCGCTTTCGAGCACGCGAACGAGGCCGCCCAGCTCAGCGGATCTCCCGATCAGTAGCCCGTTCACGTCGGCCACTATGCCATGACCGGGCGACATTCCGATTGGACCGGGAAAGTCACCGCGCATTGGACTCCATACCAGGACCAAACCCTGCCTACCGTTGCCCTATGCTCCTCTTCCTCGCCGCCACGCTCACGCTGGTCCTCATCCCGGGGCCCAACCACCTCTACATCGCCGCCCGCGGGCTGGCCCAGGGCCGGGCAGCGGGGCTGGCCAGCGCGTTCGGGGTGGAGGCGGGGACCCTCGTGCACATCGTCGCCGCGGCGGGCGGGCTGTCGTTCCTGATCGCCCAGTCGGCCACGCTGTTCGGGGTGGTGAAGTGGGCAGGGGTGGCGTACCTGGTGTATCTCGGGGTGCGCACGCTGACCAGCAAGGACGAGCTCACCACCCGTACGGCCGAGCCGCAGCCGCTGAGGAAGGTCTTCCTCGAAGGCGTGCTGGTGAACGTGCTGAACCCGAAGGTCATCCTGTTCTTCCTCGCGCTGCTGCCGCAGTTCGTCGATCCGAAGGCGGGCTCGCCCACGACGCAGATCGTGCTGTTCGGCGCGACACTGCTGGTGCTGGGGCTGCTGTCGGACATCGTGTACGCGTTGACGGCGGGAGCGCTGAGCGGACGGCTGGCCAAGCGCGCCAAGCAGCTGCGCTACTTCAGCGGGATCGTCTACATCGGGCTCGGCATCGCCACCGCCTTCACCGGGCGCCGAGCCGTCTGACCGTACGGGTGCCACGCAACGGTGCGTTGCTAGCATCGCCCGCATGGCACCTCGCAAGCAGCAGGAGATCTTCGACGCCACCCTCGCCCTGCTGGCCCGGCGGGGTTACGAGAGCCTGACCATCGAGGGCGTCGCCGAGCTCTCCGGCGTCAACAAGACCACCATCTACCGCTGGTGGCCGTCCAAGCCCGCGCTGCTGGCGGCCGCCCTGATGGAGGCTGACGCGCTGGCCTTCGACCCGCCCGACACCGGCACGCTGCGCGGCGACCTCGAGGCGCTGGTGGAGGGGGTGATCGCGCTGCTGACCAGCCCGCCGTCCAGTGACATCGCGGTGGCCGCGCTGGGCGCCGCGGTCCACCATCCCGAGCTGAACATCGGCGCCTTCTTCGCCGACAGGTTCGCGCGCGAGCAGGAGATCTTCGAGCGGGCGCGGGTGAGGGGCGAGCCGGCCGCGACGGCCGACCCCCTGATGGTCCTCGACCTGCTGGCGGGGGCGGTGTGGGTGCGGGCGATCTTCAGAGGGCTGCCGGTGGAGGCCGGTTTCGCCAGGCGGGCCGTCTCCGCCGTCCTCGACGGGGTGGCCGGCGAAGAAGGGGCCGACAGCGGAGAAGGGGCCGGCGGCGAAGTGAGGGTGGGCAGCGATGAGGGGGTGGGCAGCGGAGGAGAGGGGTGACACCCTGGCGCGGTGACCCGTAGCCTGCTCGCCGCCCTGCTCCTGGCCGCACTCACCGCCACCTCCTGCGCGACCACCCAGCCGCAGTCGGAGCGGCCGACGGCGACCACCCAGCCGCAGACGACGGCGAGCGCCCGGCCTCGCTCGGAGCGGCCGACCTCGACCGCCCCGTCCCAGGAGCAACGGGCGGACGCGACCGCCGCCGCGCCGAGCTCCGGGGCTCCGAGCACGCGGCCAGGAGGGCTCGCCGTCCTCGACGAGGAGCGGGCAGGGCGGCTGGTCAGGCTGACCGTCGACTCCCCCGCGCTCAAGGCCACCGCCAAGGTCGAGCTCCTGCTGCCCACCGCCTGGCGGCCCGGCACCCGGTGGCCCGTCCTCTACCTCCTGGACGGCTGCTGCAGGCGCGGGGGCCCCGCCTGGGTGAGCGACGGCCGGGCCGACGAGGTCACCAGGGACGCCCAGGCCATCGTCGTCATGCCGGAGGCGGGATACGCGGGCTTCTACAGCGACTGGCTGGACGGCCCGCAGTGGGAGACCTTCCACCTGACCGAGCTGCGCCATCTCGTCGAGCGGCGCTACGGCGGCACCGGCAGGCGGGCCATCGCGGGCCTGTCGATGGGCGGGTTCGGCGCGCTCTCCTACGCCGCTCGCCACCCCGGCATGTTCAGGGCCGCCGCCTCCTTCTCCGGCCTGGTCAACGTGAGCAGGGAGGACGTCGAGTACCTCACGGACCAGTCGGGCGACGACCCCGGGAAACTCTGGGGCGACCGCATCGCCGAGCACAACCCCACCGCGCTGGTGCGACAGCTCAGGGACATCCCCGTCCACGTCTCGTGCGGCAACGGCGAGCCCGGTCCTCTCGATGCCAGGAACACTCCCAGGGACGGCGGCGAGGCGTTCATCGAGGCCGAGAACCGCGCGTTCGTCAGGGCCGCCGAGGCGGCGGGGGTGAAGGTCACCGCGAACCTCTACGGCCCTGGCACGCACCGCTGGCCGTACTGGACGAGGGAGCTGGAGCGTGCGCTGCCGATGCTGCTCGGGAGCCTCAGCTG
This sequence comes from Nonomuraea recticatena, assembly GCF_039533245.1. Taxonomy (NCBI): domain Bacteria; kingdom Bacillati; phylum Actinomycetota; class Actinomycetes; order Streptosporangiales; family Streptosporangiaceae; genus Nonomuraea; species Nonomuraea recticatena. The sequence goes on from NZ_BAAATE010000001.1 coordinate 91,456, forward strand.
AGCGCGGAGGGGATGCGGTCCAGCGTCAGGTACGGCACCAGGCCGTAGGCGTAGAAGTCGACGGCGGCGGCGCCGGCGGCCTTGGCGCCGCGCACCTTCGCGATGAGCCTGTCGGCGGTGTCGCTGTCGGGGTGGCCTGGCCGCACGACGGCCCGCACCTCGCGGTCCTTGCCGACCGAGCGCAGGTAGGCGGCCACGTCGTCGGCGACCCTCGCCGCGTCGCGGGCGTAGGCGAGGACGCCGAAGGACGGCACGAGGTCGCCCAGCGCGACCAGGTCGACGCCGAGCTGCCAGGCGTCGTGCGCGGCCAGCCCTGGAGAGGGCAGGCCGTGCTTGTAGCCCTTGACCGCGCCGGTGGCGTCGATGAAGGTGAGCTGCGAGCCCTCGGCCGCGACCGCGGCCGACACCTCCGAGACCAGCGAGGTGACGGTCTCGGAGCGGGCGCGGGCGTAGTTGACGACGTCGGGGCCGGCGTAGGCGGTCAGCGCCGCCCTGGTGACCTCGCCCTGGGCGGGCTGCTCGCCGTCGAGCACGGCCCCGACGATGCGCGAGCACTCGTCGCGGGCCACCTCGGCGTTGACGCCCAGGTCGTCGGCCCTGCGCATGCAGTAGTCGCAGAAGCACAGCGCCATGAGGTAGGCGTCCATGGGGCCGAGCGGGACGAACGAGCGCTCGGCCTTGAGCGGCCGGTAGTGCAGCGACTCGGCCACGACGCTGTCGACGCCCAGCCTGGCCACCGCCCTGGCCAGCGCGACGGCGTAGAGCCGTACGTCGGGGTGGGCGGGGCACAGGTCGGTGGGGTAGCCCCTGTCGCCGAAGCAGTTGCGCACGGTCACGTCGGGATGGGCGACGCCGATCGCCTCGTTGCGCAGGAACACCGTCCAGCCGTGGAACTTCATGCCGCGCGAGGAGCAGGCCTCGCGCATGCCGTCGAGCACGTCGAGGTAGCCGGGGGCGGGTCGCAGGCGCAGCTCGCCGAACAGGTCCTCGGGCAGGGGGAAGTGCGCTCCGTCGTGCCTCAGCGTGAGCCTGGACAGCCCGTGGGGGGTGACGTCGCGGGTGCGGTGGTGCACGACGCCGACGGTCACGCCGCCCACGCCGTAGCCGCGAAGCCTGTCGAGTACCTTTTCCCTGCCCTCGCTGCGGAGATCCTCGGCGAAGACGTACACGGAGCTGTCCACAACGGAACCCTAGACGCTCTTGTGAGCCACGAAGTCGATCTCCACGAGGATGTTCATCAGCTCGGAGCCGACCGTGGTCCTGACGGGGTACGGCTGGCTGAAGTACGACTTGTAGACCTCGTTGTAGGCCGGGAAGTCGCGCTTGAGGTGCTGCAGGTGGACGGTCGACTTGACCACGTCGTCGAAGCCGAGCCCGTGGGCGGCCAGGATCGCGCCGAGGTTGCGCATGACCTGGTGGGTCTGGGTCTCGATGTCGTCACCGACGATCTCGCCGGTCTCGGGGTCGAGCGGCCCCATGCCCGAGGTGTAGACGAAGTCGCCGACCACGAGGCCCTGCGAGTAGGCGCCGACGGGAGCGGCGCCCTCGGTGGTCCTGAGTTCCTTCTTCACCGGATCTCCTAGAAGTGGGTGTTGATCGTTCCGACAACGGTGTAGTCAGCGTCGACCAGCGGCAGCACGCGCCACTTGTCGAAGGCGGTGCACGGGTGCGAGATGCCGAAGGCGACCAGCTCGCCCACCTCGAGCGAGCCGCGCACGATCGTGTGCTGGTCCTGCATCCTCACCACCGTCAGGCCCTCGCGCCTGGGGATCGGCAGTCCCTCGTCGAAGGGGGCGTCGCGCTTGCCCATGCCGACGATCGCCAGTCCGGGCTCGGGCGTCGACAGCACGTGCGCCCAGATCTCGAAGGCGGGCTCGAGCGAGCCCTGGATGCGGTTGAAGGGGGTGCGCTCGCGGTAGTAGCCGTCGTCGTGGGAGACGTAGGCGCCGCTGCGCAGGATGACCTGGGCCTGGGTGGTGACCAGCTCGCGGCCGATCACGTCGAACCACTGGCTGCCGCCGACGCTCAGGATGGGGGCGCGCAGGTGCTCGGCGGCGTTCTGCAGGATCGCCAGGTACTTCCTGACGTCCTGGGCCGTCTTCAGCGAGCCCTCGTAGCCCGCCACACCGGCAGGCTCGACGCCCTCGACCTGCCGCACATGGTCGGCCAGGTCGAGCAGGTCCTGAAAGGTCCTGCACCCGGCCCTGCCACCTTCGTGACCCATCTCTACCAGCACCCTGAAGGGCCGCGCGCCCGCGTGCTTCGCGAGCAGGTCCACGCCCGCGCGCGAGTCGACGAAGCTGAGGAACTCGAAGGAGGGGTCGGCCGCCAGCTCCGCCGCGGCCCAGTCGAGCCCGGCGGGGTCGACGACCTGGTTGGCGACGATGATCCTGGAGACCCCGAAGCCGCGCACGATCATCGCCTGGCTCGGCGTGGCGACCGTCATCCCCCACGCGCCCGCGTCGAGTTGCATTCCGGCGATCTCGGGGGACATGTGGGTCTTGGCGTGGGGCGCGAAGAGCATGCCGTGGTCGCGGGTGAAGGCGGCCATCGTGGCGATGTTGTGCTCGAGCGCGTCGCGCTTCACGACCATCAGCGGGAAGCTGAACGGCCCGCCGAACACGTGCTGTCCGAGAACTTTCGCTCCTGACCGAATCCCCTTCACCGCACCGACCCTACCGGGCGCGCGCTCAGGAGGTGGGGCGCAGGGCTCGCCCCGGGGTACGGCCGGTCAGCGCGCCGTCCGACAGCACGCGCACCCCCGACACCAGCACCTCGGAGATCCCTGTCGCGGGGGTGCGCGGCGCGGCGTAGGTGGCCAGGTCGGCCACCGTCGCGGGATCGATCACGATCACGTCCGCGGCGAGCCCCTGGCGCAGCAGACCGCGGTCGCCCAGCCCGAAGCGCCTGGCCGGGTGCGAGGCGAGATGCACGACGGCCTCCTGCCAGGTCCAGTCCCCCAGCTCGCGCACGTGGGTGCCGAGGAACCTGGCGAAGGCGCCCCAGCCGCGGGGATGCGGATGCCCGCCCACGTAGATGCCGTCGGAGCCGCCGGTGTGCGCGGGGTGGCGCAGCACGCGCCGCACCGACTCCTCGCCCTCGGGCCCCTCGTCAGGACGGCCGACCACACAGCCGGCCTCCAGCCTGGTGTCCACCAGCAGCCTGCGGCAGAACTCCGACGGCGAGACGCCCTTGCGCACCGCGGCCTCCACGATGGTCAGCCCCTCGGCCCACTCCTCGCCGGGCGCGTGCGAGACGGTCAGGCGGGGCCACAGGCCGTCCAGCGTGGGCCACCAGTCGGCCAGGGAGGAGGACTCGAGGACGTCGAGCGCCCTGTCGACCTCGGCGGCGGGCACCTGCGGCGGCAGCACGATCATCGCCAGGATGGTGCTGCCGCGCAGGTAGGGATAGGTGTCGAAGCTCAGGTCGACGTCGTGGGCGAGCGCCGACTCCACCAGCGGGAGCAGGACGTCCGCGGGCCCGTGCAGGTGGGAGACGTGCATGGCGGCCCCCGACGACCTGGCGATCTCCACCACCTCGGCCATCCCGACCCCCGCGCCGGTGCCGTAGGCGCGCATGTGCGTGACGTACGGCAACGCGCCCAGCGGCCGGCACAGCGCCGCGAGCTCGGCGGAGGAGGCGTTGCGCCCCGGCAGGTACTCCAGGCCGCTCGACAGCCCGACCGCGCCGTCGGCCAGCCCCTTCTCCACGTGGACGAGCATCTGGGCCAGCTCGCTCGCCGAGGCGGCATCGGGCGAGGCGCCCATCACGTCGTAGCGGATGGTGCCGTGCGGGAGCAGGTAGGCGGTGTTGAGCGCGGTCGCCCTGTCGTATCCGGCCAGCAGCTCGGCGACGCTCGCCGCGCCGTCGAGAAAGGGGTGCACGCCGTTGACCGCGGCGAAGTAGCGGGTGGCGTAGTTCACGGTGGCCGCCGAGCCCGGCGCGTAGGACAGGCCGTCCTGACCGAGGACGAACGTGGTCACCCCCTGGCGCAGCGCCGCCAGCTGCACCTCGGGGTCGAAGACCAGGGCGTCGCCGTGGGCGTGGCAGTCGATGAATCCCGGCGCGACGAAGCGCCCCGACGCGTCGATCACCTGCGCCGCGTCGGCCTCCTCGAGCCGCCCGACCGCGGTGATCCGCTCCCCGGTGATTCCGATGTCCGCCCTGAACGCCGGAGCCCCGGTGCCGTCGAGCACCCGCCCGCCACTGATGACCACGTCGAACGTCACACGAAGATTCAACCACTGGTGCGCTCCGCCGACGCCGACGCCGACGCCGGCGCGGCCCGCGGCTTGGCCCCGACCCGACGCCCCGTGATCACCGTCACCGGCGACCACGGGGCGCCGTAGGCGCTCACTGCTACCTGGAGCGCCCCTCGCAGGCCGGCTGCGGCACGACGGGGTGCAGGGCGAGCAGGTCGCGGGCCTGCGCCCTGGCCAGGTTCCAGCCGTTCCACGAGTCGGCCTCGGCCAGGCCGTTGTTCTTGACCACGTCGGCCAGGACGCAGCTGCGCAACGGCTCCGGCAGTCTGTCCAGCTCGGGGACGGCCTCCGCGCCGAGGTCGCCGACGTAGTCCTGGTCGATGCGCTCCACGCCCCTGATGTCGACCTGCGTTCTGGCGACCTGGAGGTCGGGGTTCCACACGGCGAACGACAGCAGGCCCGCGCCGGTCAGCAGGACGACCGTTCTCGGCAGCCAGGCCGAGCCGAACCCCGCCAGCCGTACGGCGCCCGCCACCAGGACCGTGGCGAACACCGCGCCGAGCCACCAGATGGTCGCGGCGACCGAGGCGCGCAGGCGCGACAGGCCGTAGGCGTCGGTGTAGAGGTCGAGGCGGTGCATCGCCGAGACCAGGATGACCAGGGTGAAGGCGCACAGCACACCCAGCAGGATCGCCAGCGCCCATCGGTCCCCCCGCTCGGCCTTCACCACGCTGGTGGCCACGGCGACGATGCCGAGCACGAACACGCTGACCACCATGAGCTGGAAGAAGCCCTGCCTGGCGTAGTCGGCGTAGGTGAGGCCCGTGGTGCGCATGACCCAGGCGCTGCTGCCGAACAGCGCGGTGACCTGGACGGCGACGAAGGCGGCGAACAGCAGGTTCAGCCCGGTCAGCGGCACCACCCACAGGCTGCGGTTCAGGCGGGTCCTGAACGACGGGCTGACGGGGTCGGAGACGGGACGCATCGCCACCAGCACCGCCGCGGCCGCCAGCGCGGCGAAGAGCACGAAGACGAAGATCCGCAGCGGCAGCGCCTCCGCCCAGTCGGGGGCGGTGAACAGGCGGTCGACGAAGGAGGCGAAGACCTTGTCCGCCGAGGCGAACAGGATGCCGAAGACCACCAGCAGCACGGCGGTGATGCCGAGCCCCGCCAGCAGCGGCATGATGCGCCGCCGTCCCACGAACGTTTTCATCGGGCCCGCGAGGAACCACGGAACGGGAAACAGCGCGAGCACGATCGAGATGCCGCCCCTGATCAGGGCCAGCCAGCCGCGGCCGGCCCCCGAGACGGCCAGCGCGCCCAGGCCGAAGGCCCCGCCGAGCAGCGGGACGACCAGCCAGTCCGCGTCCCTGACCGCGACCATCGCCACCAGGCCGTAGGCGATCAGGGCGTAGGCGGCGGTCCACGGAGTCACCCTGCGCAGGGCCGCGGGCAGCGTGGCCGCGCCCAGCACCAGGGCGACCAGCGCCAGGCCGAGGCCGGGCATGGCGTCCGGCAGCGCCACAGCCGCGAAGACGCCCACCCCGAGCACGGCGGGCAGCAGCCAGCGCGGGCTGTCGGGCACCTCGGGGCGGGGGAACAGCGGCGGCGGCACGTACGGCGGCGCCGGCGACCGCGGCCCCTGCGGCGGCTGGTGATGCGGGCCGGCGGGACCGGCCGTCTCGCGGGTCCTGGCGGCATCAGCGGCACCCGCCACGAGAACGGGAGTCGGCGGATAGGGCACCCGCTGGTGGGACGGGGGTTGATGGGACGCCGGCTGGTGGGGCGCCGGCGGATGGGGCGCCCGCTGGTGGGACGCGGGTTGATAGGGCGCGGCCTGGTGGGGCGCCGGCGGATAGGGCGCCTGCGGGTAAGGCTGGTAAGGGGCTCCCTGCGGCCGGCCCGCGCCGATGGCCGAGCCGACGGCGGCCCCGCCCGCGCTGGACATCAGCATGATGATGACGCCGGCCACGGCGCCGAAGAGCAGCCCGATGAAGAAGGCCAGGAAGAGCCCGATGAGGAAGCCGACCGCGAGCCCGACCATGGTCCACAGCATCACCGCGCCCCTCGCCACGCCCGCGGGCTGCGGCGGCGGCGCCAGGTGGCCGGGCAGCCGCTGAGGCGCGTGAACGTCCTCGCGCGCGAGTTGCTCGGGCGGGGCGGCCGCTTCCCGCACCTCCCGCTCCCCCGGTTCGGCGACCGCCTCCTCGGCGGCCTCCCCCACCGCGAGGGCCTCCGCGACCTCCACGACCCCGACGGCCTCGGTGATCTCGGTGATCTCGGCGGCCCGAGGGGGACCCGTCACCCCTAGCCGCGCCATGTCCGGTTCCATCATGATCCTCTCTGGAAGGTCGACGATCATGCGGCACCCCGCGCCGTCGTCGATGCGAATGGATCCACCGTGCAGCTCGACGATCTCCTTCACGATCGCCAGGCCGAGCCCCGATCCGCCGGCGTCCGCCGCACGCGCCGAGTCCAGCCTGGAGAAGCGTTCGAAGACCCGCGCCCGCGCGGCCTGGGGGATTCCCGGGCCCCTGTCGGCCACCACGAGGCGCACCCCCTGACCGTGGGCGGAGGCCGACAGCGTCACCACGCCGGCGCTCGGGCTGTGCCGTACGGCGTTGTCGAGCAGGTTGGCCAGCACCTGCGCGAGCAGGTCAGGGTCGGCGCTCGCGACCAGCCCCTTCGCGCAGGTGTAGGTGATCGTCACGTCGTCCCTGGCCAGGGCGGACTCACGGGCGGCCTGCTGGAGCAGCGGCTCCAGCGTGACCGGCTCGGCCTCCAGATGACGCACCCCCGAGTCGAGGCGTGACAGGTCGAGGAGCTGGGCGACGAGGCGGCCGAGGCGCTCGGTCTGGGCCAGCGCCGTCCCCAACGTGACAGGGTCGGCGGCCGAGACGCCGTCGACCACGTTCTCCAGCACCGCGCGCAGCCCCGTGATCGGGGTGCGCAGCTCGTGGGAGACGTTGGCGACCAGCTCGCGACGCTGCCTGTCGACCTCGCCGAGGTCGGCGGCCATCGCGTTGAACGCCCTGGCCAGCTCCCCCACCTCGTCCCGCGACGAGGCGCGCACGCGCAGCGTGTAGTGGCCCTTGGCGATGGTCTGGGCGGCCGAGGCGAGCTGGCGCAGCGGCTTGGTCATGCCGTGCGCCAGCACCTGCACCATGATCAGCGCGAGGATGCTCGCCACGGCGATCCTGACCTCGCGCGAGGCGCCCGCGTTGAGCCCGACCTCGTTGACCACGAAGGCCGTGCCCACCGCCAGGACGATGACGATGCCCAGCTTGACCTTGATGCGCCCCAGGAAGTCGAGCGGCCTCATCGGCGCACCAGCGCGTAGCCCACCCCGTGCACCGTGCGCACCACGTCGGGTCCGAGCTTGCGGCGCAGCGCCCGCACGTGGCTGTCCACGGTCCTGGTGGCCGCCGCCTCGGAGAAGCCCCAGACGTCGGACAGCAGCCTGTCGCGCTCGAAGACCTGTCCTGGCCGCTCGGCCAGGCGGCGAAGGAGGTCGAACTCGGTGCGGGTCAGCTGCGCCTCCGTGCCGCGCACGAACACCCTGCGGGCGGCGGTGTCGATCTCGACCTCGCCGACCCTGATCACGGTGTCCTCGACGGCCAGCTGGGCCGCCCGCTCCACCCGCCGCAGCAGGGCGTGGATCCTCGCGACCAGCTCCCGCATGCTGAACGGCTTGGCGAGATAGTCGTCGGCGCCCACGCCGAGCCCGACCAGCACGTCGGTCTCCTCGCCGAGCGCGGTCAGCATCAGCACGGGCACCGGCCTGGCCGCCTGCATCCTGCGGCACACCTCCAGGCCGTCGAGGCCGGGCAGCAGCCGGTCGAGAATCACCAGGTCGGGCTCCGCCCTGCCGTAGGCGACGAGCGCCGCCTCGCCGTCGCTCGCGACGCGCACGTCGAAGCCCTCCGCTGCCAGCCTGTTGCGCACGGCCAGCGCGATCGTCTCGTCATCCTCGACCACGAGGATCCGTCGCTGATCTGCCACGGACCGAAGCCTAGAAGGGGCGTGTGCAGACGACACTGCCTCGGTCGTGCATATTTGGTGCACATGGACATCTCCGCCTACCTGCGCAGGCTCGGTCTCGAGGCCGCCCCTCCCTCACTCGACCAGCTGAAGGCGCTGCACGTCGCGCACATCGAGCGCGTGCCGTACGAGGCGCTGGAGATCTGGCTCGACCGCCCGACCACCGTCGATCCGGCCGAGTCCGCCGCGCGGATCGTCCGCGGGCGCGGAGGGTACTGCTACCACCTCAACGGCGCCTTCTCCCTGCTGCTCGAGGCGCTCGGCTACCAGGTGACCAGGCATGTCGGCGGCGTGCACATGCGTGGCGCCGAACCGGCGATCTCCGCCAACCATCTGGTTCTCACCGTGCGCCTGCCCGAAGGCGACTGGATGGTGGACCTCGGGCTCGGCGACGCTCTCCACGAGCCGCTCCCCCTGGCCGAGGGACGCTACCGCCAGGGGCCCTTCGAGTACGGCCTGCGCCCTTCGACAGTGGCCCCCGGCGGCTGGCACTTCGACCACGACCCCCGCGGCTCCTTCGCCGGCATGGACTTCGGCATGGAGCCGGCGCCGATGTCGGCCTTCGAGCAGATGCACAGGCACCTGACGACCTCTCCTGAGTCCGGGTTCGTCAGGGTGGCCACCGTGGCCCGCCGCGACGCCACGGGCGTCGACATCATGCGCGGGCTGTCGCTCACCAGGCTGGAGGCCGACAGCCGCGCCACGACCATGGAGACCTCAGCCGACTACTTCCAGGCTCTCGCGGACGTCTTCGGGCTGAGGTTCAACGCCGACGAGCGGGCGCTGCTCTGGGACAAGGTGTCCAGGGCTCACGCGGCCTGGACGGCCTCGGCGAGCACCTCGTCCACGGGCGAGGGCTTGATCCCGAGCACCTCCTCGGTCTCGGAGTAGTCCACCACGTAGGGCAGCCCCGGCGTGTGCAGGACCTCTCGCAGCTCGGCCCAGAACGGGTCGGTGAACGCGAGCAGCGCGAGCTCCCTCTCCGTCATGGGCTCGAGCCTCGGCGCGGGCGCGTCGGCGACGTCGGCCAGCCTGGTCGCCAGAGCCCGCACCGAGAGCGTCGCCACGGGCACGTGCCAGGCCCGGCCCCACACCCGCTCGTCCCTGGTGGCGGCGACCAGCGTGCGGGCGACGTCGCCGATGGCCGCGAAGCTGTGCGGCACGTCCAGCTCCGAGGGGACGAGGGCGAGCGCGCCCGAGAGCACCTGCGGCTGGACCAGCAGGCCGAACTCCGACATCACGCCCCTGCCGTAGAACTGTGCCGCCCGCACCTCGGTCACCCGCGCGCCTGACGACACCGCCTCCTCCCACATCGCGGCCCTGACCCTGCCCTTGGGGCCCTTCGCCAGCAACGGCAGGTCGGGGGTGATCGGGCCGTCGACGAGGCCGTAGCCGTACAGGTTGCCGAGCATCACGTAGGAAACGCCCGTCCGCTTCACCGCCTCCAGCAGCGAACCTGCCAGGGCGGGGAAGTGCGAGGGCCACAGGTGGTAAGCGGGGGCGGCGCAGTTGATCAGCGTGTCCGCGCCGTCGAGGAGCCTGGTCAGCTCGGCGGTGTCGGTCGCGTCCGCCGCGACCTTCTCGATGAGCGGATGGTCGGGCCCGGCTCCCTTGCGGCTGACGAGGCGCACCCGCTCGCCGTCCTCCGCGAGCAGCATGGCCGTACGGCTGGCGGTCGCCGCAGCGCCCGTGATCACATGAAGTTTCTGCATACCGCCACCCTGGCTTTCCGGTACGGCATGCGATAGTGGCCTGAATGCCAACCATCCGGAGGATCTGGCCATGCATCGGATCGCGGTCGTCATCGTCCCGCCCGTCATGAGCTTCGACGTGTCGATCCCGCACATGGTCTTCGGCGACGCGTCCGGCTACGAGATCGGGGTCTGCACCGCCGTACCGGGCAGGCTCGACACCGTCGGCGGCCCGCAGATCCACGTCCCCGACGGGCTCGGCCTGGTGAAGGGCGCCGACACCGTGATCGCCGTCGGCAGCGGAGGCGAGGACGCCGACCCCCGCACGCTCGACGCCCTTCGCACCGCCCACGCCGAGGGCGCGCGCATCGCCTCCCTCTGCACCGGCGCGTTCGTGCTCGCCCAGGCCGGGCTGCTCGACGGCCGCGACGCCACCACCCACTGGGGGCTGACCGGGGACCTGGCCGCGCGCTACCCGTCCGTCAACGTCCGCCCCGACGTCCTCTACGTCGAGGACGACGGCGTCTTCACCTCAGCGGGGGCGGCCGCCGCCATCGACCTGTGTCTCCACCTGGTGCGGCTCGACTTCGGCGCCGCCGCCGCCAACGCCGCCGCCAGGCTCGCCGTCGTCGCCCCCGTACGGCCAGGCGGCCAGGCGCAGTTCATCGAGACCCCGCTGCCTCCCGAGCGGGGCACCTCGCTCGCCGCCACCCGCGCGTGGGCGCTCGCCAGGATCGACAGGCCGCTGACTCTCAAGGATCTGGCCGCCCACGCCAGCACCAGCGTCCGCACCCTGACCAGGCGCTTCCACGCCGAGACCGGGCTCAGCCCGCTGCAGTGGCTGCTCCACCGGCGCGTCGACCGCGCCCGCGAGCTCCTGGAGACCACCGACCTGCCCATGGACCAGGTCGCCGAGCGCAGCGGACTGGGCAGCGCCGACTCCCTGCGCAAGCACCTCACCACCAGGGCGGGACTCACCCCGACCGCCTACCGCGCCACCTTCACCCGCCAGCGATGATGGTGGCAATTCACCACAAACCGCTATCGTGCTGTCTCGCTGCACGCGGTTGGACGGAGAAACCACGATGAACGGCCAACGCCGGCTGGCCGGACGCTATCGGCTGCTGAACACCCTGGGCAACGGATCGCTCTGGCTCGCCGCCGACGATCTCATGCGCCGCGACGTCGGAATCAGGGAGGTACGGCTCCCGCCCGACCCCGCCGCCCGCAGGGACCTGTGCGGTGCGGTCGGCCGCGAGGTCGGACTCGTCACAGGGCTCGGCCACGCCTCGATCGAGGCCGTCCACGAGGTGATCGTCGAGGACGGGCGCCCCTGGCTGGTCGTCGACCTCCCCCAGGGCCCCTCCCTCGAGCAGACGGTCCTCGAACGCCACCCTCTCCCGCCCGTGCAGGTCGCCCGCATCGCGGTGCACCTCATCTCGGCGCTGCGCGCGGTGCACGGGGTGGGGGTCGTGCACGGCGACATCCAGCCGTCCACCGTCGTCCTCACGCCCACGGGACGGGCCGTACTGACGGGCTTCGGTGTCTCCACCCCGTTCCGCCCCGCGTCGGTGGGACCCGCGGCCGACCTGTGGTCGCTGGCCGCGACGCTGCACTTCGGACTCGAGGGCCGCCCTCCTGAGCAGGGCCGGCCGATCGGGGGACCGCTCGGCCCCCTCCTGACCGACATGCTCCACCCCGACCCCTCGGCCCGGCCCTCGGCCGAAGCGGTCGCCGGCGCCTTCGCCGATCTGGCCCGCGCCACCGCCTCCCCCTCGACCACCCCTTCCCCGGCCGGATCCCCCCACGAGGAGCCCCCGCCGGCGGAACCCCGCGCCTGGGAGCAGCCCCCCTCCGACCCCGAGGCGAGTGGCACCTCTACCACGGGGCCGTCCGGCACGCCGCTGTCCTGGGAGCCGCTACCGGCCCCCGACCCGCCGACGTTCACCCCCGCCCGCCCGGTCGCCACCCCCGCGTCGGGCCACCGGCCACCCGTGGCGCCCGCGAACGACGAGCCTGAGGGCGAGCACTCCTCGGAGACCGCTCCCGACCACACGCTGCCCTCCGCCACGCCCGCGCACGCGCAGCCCGACCTCTCGGACGCCGAGTCCACCCAGCGAACCCCCCGCTCCACGCCGCTTCCCGACGACCTCGCCCCCACCGAGGAAGCCGCAGCCCCCCGGGACGCGAACCCCCACTCCACCCCCGGTCCCGGCTCTGGTCCGGGTCCCGACTCGGGTCCTCATTCCCGCGTCGATTCCGGCTCCGATCCGCATTTCGGCGTCGGCTCCACCGCCGGTTCCGACTCAGGCCGTCATTCCTCAGGCCCTCATGACGGCCTCGGCTTCGGGCCTGCCGCCGACCCGACGGTGCCCGGCGTCGTGCCGCACCTCGCGGAGGGACCTCCGACCGATCCGGGGATCGTCCGGTCGTATCCCGAAGACACACCTGACGACGGCGCGCCCCAGACGCACTGGGCTCCTCCCGCTGATCCCGAGGCGACCCAGGGCTTCCCGCTTCCCGCTCCCGTCGAGCCGGTCCCCGCCCCCTGGGAGGCTCCTCCACCTCCAGCGGCATGGGACACCCCACCCTCCCAGCCGATGTGGGACGCCCAGCCCCCTCAGCCGACCGGAGACACCCCGCCTTCCCAGGCGACGTGGGACACCCAGCCCCCCGATACGACCTGGGACGCCCGGCACCCTGGAACGACCCGGGATACCGAGACAGCTGAGGCGACCTGGGACGCCCGACCCTCCGGAACGACCCGGGAAACCGAAACCGCTGAGGTGACCTGGGACGCCCGACTCTCTGAACACACCCGGGACACCGAGACAGCCGAGGCCACCTGGGACGCCCGACCCTCTGAACACACCCAGGACACCGAAACCGCTGAGGCCACCTGGGAGGCCCCACGGTCCTCGACGACCTCGGACGCCCTTCACCCGGCGGCCTGGGAACCCCCGACCGCCTCGGGTGCGCCACCGCACCCGGCGGCCTGGCAGCCTCCGGCGACCTGGGATGCCCCACCGTCGCCGCCGACCTGGGACGCTCCCCCAACGCCGGCCGCCTGGGACGCCTCCGACCCGGCGGCGACGGGCCATGGCGGCGCCGTGCCAGGCCAGGGGTCCGCGATGACAGGATCTGACGGGCCGCCTTGGACGCCCGGAGATGAACCATCAGGTCCTACGGGTATGCCGCCGGGCCTTGGGAACTCGGCGTCCGCTCCTGCCGATCTGCCCCCGCCAGACGGCGTCCCCGCGCAGGGTCCTGCCGATCTGCCCCCAGGAGCTGGGGGCACCGTGCCGGATTCCGCCGATCCGCACCCGGGCGCGGATGGTCCCATGCTCGGGCCTACCGGCATGCCCCCGAGGCTTGGAGACCCCGTGTACGGGCCTCCCGGCGTGCAGCCGGGGCCCGGAGGTCCCATGTCAGGGCCCGTCGGTCCCGGAGGTCCCATGGCCGGGCCTGCGGGCATGCCCCCGGGGCCCGGGGGGCCGGGGTACGGGCCCGTCGGTGTGCAGCCGGGGTATGGGGGGCCGGTGCCGGGTCCTGCGGGTATGCCGCCGGGACCTGGGATGGCCTATCCCGGTGCTGGAGGTCCTCCCGCCGAGGGTCAGGGCGAGCGGCCTTCGTTGCTTCGCCGGGTTCTGCGTCGTGGCGGCAAACAGCAGGCCGCCCAGCCGGGGCCACAGGCCGCACCGCATCCGGGCACGCCGCCCGGTCCTTGGGGACCGGCGCCCGCCGCGCCGCCCATGGCCGGAACCGCATGGCCTCATGGCGCCCCACCACCCCCCCGCACGCCCCAGGCCCCTGGCCCGTTCCCACCTCCCGGCATGCCACCGACCCCCGACATGCCGCCGGGCGACGGAATCCCGTCAGGCTCCGTGATGCCGCCAGGCGACGGAATGCCGTCAGGCCCTGTGATGCCGCCAGGCGTCGGGATGCCGTCAGGCCCTGTGATGCCACAGAACGTCGGGATGCCGTCGGGTTCCGTGATGCCACCGCCTCCAGGGATGACGGACGCCCCAGGAGCGCCGCCATCTGCGGGGATGCCGTCAGGACCCGCTGTGCCGCCTCCTGGGATGCCTCCGGGTCCGGGGATGCCGCCGTACGGGCCCGGCATGCCGCCTGCTCCCGGGAGCCCGGCCGATGCCTCCCTGCCCGCCGCCCCGCCGTGGGAACCGCAGCCGGGCGGCCTCGTACCGCCCTGGGAACCGCAGCCGAGCGGCCCCACGTCCTGGGAACCGCAGCAGCCGGGCGGCCCCACACCATCCTGGGAACCGCAGCAGCCGGGTGGCCCCACGTCCTGGGAACCCCAGGCGGGCCCCACCTCGTGGGAGCCCCAGCAGCAGGGCGCCCCCACGCCATGGGAGCCGCAGTCGGGCGGGGCTTGGGAGCCCGAGGGTGGGGTCGGGGCAGGTCCCGAAGGCGCGTCGCAGGCCGCGTGGGGGCCCCATTCATCGAGTGGGCCTCAGCACCCATGGGCGCCGCCCCCCGCCTCCGCCCCCCAGCCGTGGGGGCCTCCGCAGGGAGACGTCGGATGGACGCCCGCCCCTGAGGGCCCACGACCCGCCCCAGCCGGTGCACCGCCTGCTCAGGACGCGCAGCCCGGTGGGTGGATGCCGCCTGTCGGTCCGTCCGGCCCTTGGGGCCCGCCCCCCGAGAACTGGGGAGGCCCGGGACCGGACGGCCAGGCACCGCAACCATGGGCACCCGCCCCGGACGCACCTCCAGCACAGGCACCGCAACCATGGGCGCCAGGCCAGCACGCGTCCCAACCGGAGCCATGGGCGCCAGGCCAGGAACAGCCGGAGCAACCGTGGATGCCAGGCCAGCACGCGTCCCAACCAGAGCAGCCATGGGCGCCGGGCCAGGAACAGCCGGAACAGCCGTGGGCGTCAGGCCGGGAACAGCCGGAGCAGCCGTGGATGCCGGGCTCCGACAGCTGGGGACCGCCGCCGAGCCGGGCGGCGCAGTCGTGGGAACCCGCGATCGACGCCGCGCCCCCTGTGCTGGCCGCTGGTCACGACGAGCCCGAGCCGCCCCCCATCGTGGAGACGACGGCTCCCTTCAGGCGGCCCGCCTACAGCGGTCCCCTCGTGCTCACCGAGGAGCAGGAGACGGCGGCGGCCCCCAGGGCCGAGCGTCCACCGCGGACGCTGGACCAGCTGCTGGCCGAGGACGGCCTGCTGACGCCGGAGGCCGCCGCCCGGCTCGGACTGGCGGTGCTCGACCGCCTCGCGGCCGTGCACGGCGTGGGCGGCCACCACGGCGACCTGCGTCCCGCAAGCATCCTGGTCGGCGGTGACGATCAGGTGCGGCTGGCCGATCCGTCACCCGCGCCTGGGCTGTCTCCCTACACCGCGCCCGAGGGCGGCATCGGACCGGCGGCCGACCTGTGGTCGCTGGGCGCCACGCTGTTCACGGCGGTCGAAGGGCGTCCTCCCGCGCCCGGCGCGCCGCTGACGAGGGCGGGCGTGCTGGCTCCCGTGCTGTTCCGCCTGCTGTCGGGGGTCCCCGCGCAACGACTCACGGCCGACGCGCTGCGTCTGGACCTGCGGACGATCGCAGGCGAGCCGAGCCGTCCGTGAACGCCGTCTCCAAGGGACGGTGAACGCACGAGGAGCGTCCCCTGGACGGGCGGTGAGCGGTGACCGCGGAGGCGCCCTCCCGTGCGGCAGCCGTAAGGGAAGGTCCGACGGGAGGGGCCGCGCCTGGAGCCGAAGGCTCCGGAAAATGAGATATATCGCGGATGGAACCGTGCGGGGGCTGCCGATCGTTGGACGGACGACGCAGAATGTGGAAAGGCGGGGCGCGGGCTCCGCGTTCGGAGGGATTTGAGGATGTCGCCCGTCCAGAAGTACGCCATAGGCGCCGGTATAGCCGTCCTGCTGTCGTGGATCTTCCTGCCCGGCTGGCTCACCCTGCTGGTGGTGCTCGGCGTGGTCGCCGCCCCTGTGGTCGGCTACATGATGCTCGACCCCTCGCAGCGCGAGCGGCTCAAGAGGGCGCGCCGCCGCGGGATCGGCGGCTAGAGCAAGGGGCGGGAGGCCCTCAGGCCGCGATGGTCTCCCGCACCCCGGCCGTCACCCTGCGCTCGACGTAGAACGACAGCAGCGGCACCGTGCCCGCGAGCATGATGCCGAGCATGCGCCCCCAGCTCCAGCGGGCCTTCATGCCGAGGTTCATCACGGCGATCAGGTAGAGCATGTAGAGGAACCCGTGGATCGGCGAGACGATCTTGGAGGGCTCCGGGATGTCGAAACCGTACCTGAGCACGATGGCCACGCAGAGCACGAGCAGCATGGTGCCGACGATGTACGCGAGGACCCGGAAGGGCTTGAGAGCGGACTCCACGATCATCAACCTTCTAGAGCGACTTCGGGGGACTTGCTGGCGGAGGAGGAGCGGACGGCGTCGCGGACGAAGTGGAACCACATGAACACGGCGAACCCCGCGAAGATCCACCAGTTGGCCGCGTAGGCCAGGTTGCGCCAGGTGAGCGTGCCGCCCGTGACGGGTGGCGCCACCTTGACGGGGGTCAGGCCAGGGGTCGGCGCGACCACGAACCCGTTGCGCACCTTCTCACCCCGCCACAGGTTGATCAGCTCGGCGGTGGAGACCGTCTGCACCTGTCCTGCGGGCACGCCGCCCGCCCTGCGCTGGACGCTGTCGGTGCCCTCGGGCGCGCGCAGCCGCCCGCTCACCGTCACCTGCCCAGCCGGTACGGCGATGGCGGGGTCGTCGGCCTTGGGCACCCATCCCCGCACCACCGGCACCATCGTGTCGTCGGGCAGCACGAGCGGGGTGAGCACCCAGTAGCCCTCGCCCCTGGAGACGTTGCCGCCGGGAGCGGCGACGTCGGGCCTGCGGTCGGCGACGAGCAGTTGCCTGGCCGCGTCGTAGGACCCGGACGCGGTGACCTTGCGGCCCACGGCGGGCCCTTCGATCTGGGCGCCGACCCTGCTGAGCGTCTCGACGGCGACGGGCGCGGGGTCCACGCTGGCGTGCGGCTTGCCTGACTCCTCGAACACGCCGAGCTGCCAGCGTCCGAGCAGGATGAAAGACACCAGAACCCCGATCACGAGCAGGTGCAACCCCAGCATGCGGGGTGAGAGCAGGGTTCTGAGCATGCGTTCACGGTATCCGCCCACTCCGCCGGTCCGATAATCGAGTGGCCCTATCGAGTCATGCCAAAAGGTGCAAATGCACCAGGTGATCCCGCTAGAGTGCAACGCATGTCTGACCAGCACATCGATCCTGCGGGGAACACTCAGCAGTTCCGCGCGTTCGCCCAGCGG
The DNA here is from genome assembly GCF_039533245.1 of Nonomuraea recticatena. Classification (NCBI taxonomy): domain Bacteria; kingdom Bacillati; phylum Actinomycetota; class Actinomycetes; order Streptosporangiales; family Streptosporangiaceae; genus Nonomuraea; species Nonomuraea recticatena. Next base: position 108,691 of record NZ_BAAATE010000001.1, read on the forward strand.
TCCGAGAACGAGTCGGCGGCCGCGCCCAAGCGCTCCGCCGCCCTCCCGATCATCGCGGTGGTCCTCGCCATCGCGATCGTCGGCGTGGTCGCCTACCTGCTCCTGGTCTAGTCGCCAGGAGCCCCTCCACCCGCCGCGAGACGAGTCACGGCGGGTTTTTGTCGTGTCCTGAGACGCTCGGGCACTCCGGATCGGAGCTCTCCTCTGGACCCCGGCCAGGGTGAATGACTACATTGGACTATGTGTCCAATAAAGTCGATCTGGACAGGTTCCGCGAGGTGCAGCGGCTCGCCTACCGGGGCGCCGAGCACGTGGCCTCCCGGCTCGAACCCGGCGTCACGGAGCGCATGGCCGCGGCCGCGCTGCGCCGGTGGCTGGAGCGCCACGGCGTCGACGACTGGTTCCACGTCCCGTTCGCCTGGTTCGGCGAGCGCACGGCCTTCCGCCGCTTCCGCTTCCCGACGCAGTTCCTGCCGACCAACACGCGGCTCGCGGACGGCATGCCGTACGTGCTGGACGCCGCGCCCGTCGTGGACGGCTACGTCGCCGACATCGGTCTCTCGGGCCGCCTGGGCTCCAACCCCGTCTGGGATCGGCTGGACAGGGACCTGTCCGTCCATCGGTCGGCCATCCTCGACCTCGTACGGCAGCGCCGCACGTTCAGCGACATCTACCGCGCGGTCGACGACCTGATCGCCCGCCAGGGCAACACCAACAGGCACCAGGTCTATCCCGGCAGGGTGATCGGCCACCAGGTGACGCGCATCCGCGTGGGCGGCCCGCGCTTCGTCGTCCTCGACTCCTTCGGCGTGCGGACGCTCAGGACCATCGGCAGGGAGCTGATCAAGGAGAGGCTCGAAGGACGCTCTCCGCTATGGGCGGGCGGCGCGGCCTCCGCCCATCCGCCCACTCCCGGGCTGTGGGCGGTCGAGCCCCACCTCGGCACGGAGGGCGACAGCGTGGGCGCCAAGTTCGAGGAGGTCATGGTCGTCACCGCCGACGACGCCTTCTGGCTCGACGACGACCTGCCCCACGTCCACCGCTGGAGGCGGGCGTGATCCACCCGCGCAGGGTGCGCTTCTCCTGGGAGGAGACGCCGCTCCACTGGGTGCCGGGCGACCCCTTCACCACCCATCTGATCAACGTGCTGCACATGCTGCTCCCCGCGGGCGAGCGCTGGTTCGTGCACGTCTTCAGGCAGGCGCTGCCGTACGTCACGGACGACGAGCTGAAGGCCGAGGTCAAGGGGTTCATGGGCCAGGAGGGCACGCACGCCGTGGCCCACCAGCGCGTCCTCGAGCACATGAAGGAGCAGGGCCTCGACCCCACGCCCTTCGTCGAGAACGTCGAGTGGCTCTTCGAACGCCTGCTCGGCGACCACACGCTGCCGCCGACGGCCAGGCGGTACTGGCTCAGGGAGCGGCTGGCGATCATCGCGGCGATCGAGCACTACACCGCGGTGCTCGGCGACTGGATCCTGCGCGCCAGGCCTCTGGACGAGGCGGGCGCCGACCCGGTGATGATGGACCTGCTGCGCTGGCACGGTGCGGAGGAGGTCGAGCACCGCAGCGTCGCCTTCGACCTCTACACGCATCTCGACGGCTCCTACGCCCGCAGGGCGCGCACGATGGCGCTGACGGGCGCCGTGCTGCTCTTCCTGCTCAGGCGCGGCGCGGGGTTCCTGCTGGCCAACGACCCGATCGTGGACGGCCGCGTGACCGCCAGGTGGACCCACTTCCTCCGCAGGTCGCGCGAGGGCAGGGTGCCGACGCTGCGCAGCCTGGTCATGGCCGCGCCCCGGTACCTGCGGCCCGGCTTCCACCCCAGCCAGGAAGGTGACCTCGGAGCCGCCCTGGACTACATCGCGATCTCCCCCGCGCACGCCGAGTTCGAGTCGTACAGGAGGGCCCGTGGAAAGCAGTGACAAACCGGGAATCGTCATCATCGGCTCCGGCTTCGCCGGAATCGGCATGGCGATCAAGCTGAAGGAGGCCGGCTACCACGACTTCGTCATCCTGGAGAAGGCCGAGGACCTGGGCGGCACCTGGCGCGACAACACCTACCCCGGCTGCGCCTGCGACATCCCCTCGCACATGTACTCCTACTCCTTCGAGCTCAACCCCGGCTGGTCGCGGATGTTCTCTCCGCAGGAGGAGATCTGGGAGTACATGCGGGCGTGCGGGTGGAAGTACGGCATCGACCCCCACGTCCGGTACGGCAAGCACGTCGTGAGCCTCGAGTACCTCGGCCGCGAATGGGAGATCACCACCGCGGACGGCGAGGTCATGAGGGCCAACGCGGTGATCTCCGCCATCGGCGCCCTCCACATCCCGAAATTTCCGGAAATTGCGGGGCGGTTCGCGGGGCCTTCGTTTCACTCCGCCGAGTGGGACCACTCCGTGGAGCTCAAGAACAAGCGCGTCGCCGTCATCGGCACCGGCGCCTCCGCCGTCCAGTTCGTCCCGCGGATCGCCCCCGAGGCCGCCCACCTCACGCTCTTCCAGCGCACACCTCCGTGGATCCACCCGAAGCCCGACTTCGCCGTCTCCCCCGCCATGCGGCAGGCGCTCCGCCTGCCGGGAGCGGCCCGCGCGCTGCGCAACGGCATCTACTGGGCGCTGGAGACCAGGGCGCTGGGCTTCGCCGTCGACCCGCGCCTGATGAAGGTGCACGAGAGACTGGCCCTGCGGCATCTCGAACGCCAGGTCCCCGACGGGGAACTGCGCCGCAAGCTCACCCCCGGCTACACGATCGGCTGCAAGCGCATCCTCATCTCCAGCGATTTGTATCCGGCGCTGAGCAGGGAGAACGTCACCCTCGTCACCGAGGGGATCACCGAGCTGCGCGACCACGCCGTCGTCGACGCCACGGGCGGGGCGCACCCCGCCGACGTGGTGATCTACGGCACCGGCTTCAGGGTGACCGACGCCCTGCAGGAGCAGCGCATCGTCGGCAGGGAGGGGCTGAAGATCCAGGACGCGTGGCAGGACGGCATCGAGGCCTACTACGGCATCACCACCGCCGGCTTCCCCAACCTGTTCTTCCTGCTGGGCCCGAACACGGGGCTGGGCCACAACTCGGTGGTGTTCATGATCGAGTCGCAGGTCCGCTATGTCATGGACTGCCTGCGCCTGCTGTCGAAGACGGGTGCGAGGGCGATCGACGTCAGGCCCGAGCGGCAGCGAGCCTTCAACGAGCGGCTGCAGGAGCGGCTGAACCGGCTGGTCTGGACCGAGGGCGGCTGCCGGTCGTGGTATCTGGATGAGCACGGCGTCAACAGGACGACCTGGCCGGGCTTCACCTTCGAGTACTGGGCGCGTACCAGGAAGATGAAGCCCGACGCCTATGAGCTGATCTACTAGCTAGCAATAACGGGCAGGCGCGATTCGGTCCATTTTGTAACCGAAACGGCCTCGGTAGTTGGCGCTGTAGTCACCGTCCGAGGCCCTCCGCCGGTCGTGCCAGTTCCATTCGGAGTCGGCCGTGTCGACGAAGCAGGCGCCGCGGTTGGCCACGAACGAGCCCACGTTGTCGGCGTGGGTGCCGCCGACGAAGACGTTGCCGTTCCCCTCCCACCAGGCGAAGACGGCTCCGGTGTAGTTGGCGCCTGTCCACAGGCACACGTGCGCGTGGCACGGCGGCGGCGCCGCCACCGCGCCCTCCGCCGACGCGGCCGGCATGGCCAGCGCGCCGGCGACCAGGGCGGAGGTGACCAGCAGGTGCAGGGGTCTCATACGGGGGGTTCCTCTCACGACGAGTTTCGGACACCCCGCACCCTATGGCGTTGCGTAATTCTCTGACTACGGACAGTTAGTGAGGTCTCACCACCACGGCGCTGCCGCCGCCTCGCCGTACCGGCTCGGCCACGGCCTGGATCCTGCCCCTGCCCACGAACTCCAGCGCGGTGGCGGCGCCGATCTCGGGGTTCGGCGCGAAGACGTGGCCCTTGGCCCTGAGCTCGGCGCCGTGGTTGTCGATGAAGCCGGGCTCGGCCTGGGTCTGCGCGGTGTTGCGCTGCGTCGCCCTCGGGGCGGCGAGCGCCTCGGGAAGCTTCATGCCCAGCTCGTAGCGGTTGACCAGGATCTGCAGCACGGTCGTGATGATCGTGGAGCCGCCCGGCGAGCCCACGGCCAGCACCGGCTTGCCGTGGTCGAGCACGATGGTCGGGGCCATCGAGGAGCGGGGGCGCTTGCCCGGAGCCGGCAGGTTCGGGTCACCTGGGGCGGGGCCGAAGGTGAAGTCGGTCAGCTCGTTGTTGAGCAGCACGCCGCGGCCCGGCACCACGATGCCGTTGCCGCCGGTGGACTCGATCGTCAGGTTGTAGGCCACGACGTTGCCCCAGCGGTCGGCGACGACCAGGTGGGTGGTCTCAGGGCCCTCCTCCGCGGGCGAAGGCGCGCTCTCCGACAGGGGCGGCCCGCAGTCGGTGTAGCTGCCGTCCGGCTCGCCGGGCGGGGCGGGGTGCGCCATCGCGCGCTCCCCCACCAGGCAGGCGCGCTCCTTGGCGAAGCCGTCGCTGAGCAGTTCGGCCATCGGCACGTTCGGGATGTCCCCGACGTACTTGCCCCTGTCGGCGAAGGCCAGGCGCGAGGCCTCCAGGTACTCGTGCATGCCGACGCTCGGCAGGGCCTCGAGGATGTTGAGCGCCTCGCCGACCGTGGAGCCTCCGGAGGAGGGGATCGGCATGCCGTACACCTGCATGCCCTTGTAGTCGACGCGCGTCGGCTCGCGCAGCAGCGCCCTGTAGGCGGTCAGGTCGGAGACCTCCATCAGGCCAGGACGCACGTTGCGCGTCGCGCCCGGCGTGATCGGCGGGTTCTTGACCGTCCTGACGATCTCCTGGCCGAGCCGCCCGCCGTACAGCCACTCGCCACCGCGCCTGCCCAGCTCGCGGTAGGTGTCGGCGAGCTCGGGATTCCTGAACACCGAGCCCACGGGCGGCGGCGCGCCGTTGGGCAGGTAGAGCTTGGCGGTGGAGGCGATGTCCTTGAACCTGGCGGCGTTGGCGGCGGTCTGGTCGTGGAAGGTCTGGTCGACCACGAAACCCTTGTGCGCGACCTCGATCGCCGGTTTCAGCGCCTCACGCAGGCTCGTCGTGCCGAACCTGCGCAGCGCGAGCTCCCACTGCGCGACCGCCCCCGGCACGCCCGCCGACAGGCCGCTCGTCACGGCCTCCTCGAACGGGACGCCCTCGAGCGAGGTCGGCGTCATCGCGGCGGGCGCGGTCTCGCGGCCGTCGATCGAGTGGACCTTCCCGCGCCTGGCGTCGTAGTAGACCATGAAGCCACCACCGGCCAGGCCCGCGGAGTACGGCTCGGTGACGCCCAGCACCGCGCCCGCCGCCACCGCGGCGTCCATGGCGTTGCCGCCCTTCTGGAGCACGGCGAGCGCGGCCTTGCTGGCGTCGAGGTCGACGGTGGCCACGGCGCCGCCGTACCCCTCGGCGACGGGCTGCTTCTGCGGCGTGGGCGGTGGCTTGTGCTCGGCGGCGACGGGTGCGAGGGGTGCGACCACGAGCAGCGGCGTGGCGGCGACGATGGCGAGGATGTGTCGGCGCATGAAAGCAACAATGGACCAGGTACGCCCGAGGTGGTAGGGCCCCCTGCGACATCGGTGGGATGTCGGGGCCGGGACGGCTCGTCTAGCGTGGACCCCGTGCGCAAGACCGCTTATCTCGCCCTCGTGGTCGCGGTGTTCCAGGTGATCGCCTCCCACGGGGCGCACGCCGGGCAGCTCGAACGGCTGCGTGTCGATTCTCTCGGCACCGTGCTGCTGCTCGTCGGCCCGGTGGCGATCCTGGCCACGCGGCGTTTCCCGATCACCTCGCTGGCCGCCACGCTGGTGGCGACCTGCGTCTTCATGGCCCTGGGCTACCCCTACGGGCCGGTCTTCCTGAGCCCGGTCATCCTGCTGTTCAAGACCCTCGCCGAGGGCCGCAGGAAGGTGGCGTGGATCGCCTCGGCGATCACGGCGGCGTACTTCCTCGTCTACTCCACGTGGCTGGTGGACCGACCGGCCGCCGGCGCGTGGCACGTCCTCGCCATCGTCGCCGTCATGCTGCTGATCCTGGCGGCGGGAGAGGTGGCGCGTTTCCGGCGCGAGGGGCGCGCCGAGCACGCCAGGGTGGCCGAGGAGGAGTCGCGACGGCAGGCCAGCGAGGAGCGCCTGACGATGGCGCAGGAGCTGCACGACGTGCTGGCGCACAACATCTCGCTGATCCACGTGCAGGCCTCCACGGCGCTGCACCTCTTGGACGACGACCCCTCGCAGGCCAGGCCCGCGCTCACCACGATCAAGGCGGCCTCCAAGGAGGTGCTCGGCGAGCTGCGCTCGGTGCTGAACGTCCTGCGCGACGGCGCGCCCCGCTCCCCGACCGCCGGCCTCGACCGCGTCGGCGAACTGATCGAGCGGTCGGGCATGGACGTGTCGCTCAGGCAGGTCGGCTCCAGGCCGCTGCCCTCCCAGGTGGAGCGGGCGGCCTACCGCATCGTGCAGGAGTCGCTCACCAACGCCGCCCGCCACGCCCCTGGTGCCAAGGTGAACGTGCGGCTGGAGTACCTGCCGGCCGAGCTGGTCATCACGGTCGACGACACAGGGCCCACCACGCCCGCCGTCCTGTCCGAGGAGGGCAGCGGCAACGGCATCCCGGGCATGAGGGAGCGGGCCTCCGCGCTGGGCGGCACACTGGTCGCCGGCCCCACGGGGACGGGGTTCCAGGTCGAGGCGAGGCTGCCACTACCGGAGGAGACGGAATGATCAAGGTGCTGCTGGCCGACGACCAGGCGCTGGTGCGCGCGGGCTTCAAGGCGCTGCTCGACGCGCAGCCCGACATGAGCGTGGTCGCCGAGGCCGCCGACGGGGCGCAGGCCGTACGGCTGGCCGCCTCGGCCGCGCCCGACGTCGTGCTGATGGACATCCGCATGCCGGGCACCGACGGCCTGACCGCGACCAGGCAGATGCCCGCGGGGCCGCGCATCATCATCCTGACCACCTTCGAGCTGGACGAGTACGTCTTCGAGGCGTTGCGCGGCGGCGCCAGCGGATTCCTGGTCAAGGACACCGAGCCTGCCGAGCTCATCCAGGCGGTGCGGGTGGTGGCCGCCGGCGAGGCGCTGCTGTCGCCCTCGGTGACCAGGCGGCTGATCGCGGAGTACGCCACGAGGGCCAAGGAGCCGATGTCCGCCGACGGCCTCGGACTGCTGACCGAGCGGGAGCGCGAGGTGCTGGCGCTGGTCGGGACCGGCATGACCAACGACGAGATCGCGGCCAAGCTGTTCATGTCCCCCGCCACCGCGAAGACGCACGTCAGCAGGGCGATGATGAAGCTGCACGCCCGCGACCGTGCCCAGCTCGTGGTCATCGCCTACGAGTCGGGACTGGTCAGGCCCGGCTGGCTCTGAGCATCTCGCCGGGGGCGAGGTCAACCTGCCGGCCGGTGAAAGAACTGTTACTGGCCGCTCTCGGAGCGTGAGATTACCGTGCAGGTAAAGACTACTTCGAGAGTGGGGAATCGAATGCAGCCGATCGCCCGATTCTGCGGCAACTGCAGTTGCGGCTGCCCCGAGCTGTTCGTCGACCCGTCCGCGCCCGAAGAACGTCAGGTGGTCATCACCGACGACTTCGGCCAGCGGGTCGAGATGAGCCTCGACCAGTTCGGCTCGATCGTCGAGGCCGCCAAGAACGGCTCGCTGGACAATTTGGCGCTCGTTCACTGAGCGTGGAGCCGGTCGCCCTGTTCGTCAGCGGGACCGCCGCCGGCCTGGTGGCGGGAACCGCTTCGTGTACGGCCGTGCAGGGCGGCCTGCTGTTCGGCCTGCAGGGAACGCCACGGGTGGTGGCGCGGTTCCTCGCCGGCCGCCTGGCCTCCTACGTCACGGCAGGGGCGGTGCTCGGCGCACTGGGCTCGATGGTCAGGCTCCCCCCGCCGGTCAGAGCGGGCATGCTGGTCGCGGCGGGGTTCATGGTGATCTTCTTCGCCCTGCGGATGCTCCGCCACCGGCGCTGCGAGCCGCGACCACCCGCGCGACGCCTGAAGGCTCCCCTCCTGGGCGCGGCCACCGTCCTGCTGCCCTGCGGAGTGACGCTGAGCATGGAGATGCTGGCCGTCACGTCGGCGTCGGCGGTCGGCGGAGCGGCCGTGATGGGCGGATTCGTGGTGGGCACCGCCCCGGCGTTCGCCCTCCTGGGGTTCGTCCTCCGGCGGGTTTCTCAGAGCAGGCTGGCCGCTTTCGCCGGGGTCGTGGCGGTGGCGGCGGGTCTGTGGACGATCACGTCGGGCCTCAGCCTGGGCGGCTGGCTGCCGCAGGAGGCGAGCCGTGCGGCGGCCATGGCCAAGACCGGTCCAGGAGGCGTGCAGCTGCTGACGATCTGGGCGACCGAGCGCGGCTACCGGCCCGGCGTCTCGCAGGCCAGGGCGGGGGTCCCTGTCGAAGTCGACTTCCGTGCGGGAGAGGGAGCGGCCTGCGCCACCCACCTCACCATCGACGGCAGAGACGTCGATCTCCCGGCCACTGTCCGCCTCCCCGCGCAGCCTCCCGGTCAGCTGAGGTATGTCTGCGCCATGGGGATGTTCACCGGTTTCATCACCTTCCGCTGAACCGGCCGTCCCGATTACTGCCGCGATTACGTTCCGCGATCGTCTGATCACATGTCACCCTGTCGCAATGACGTGGTGGCAGAACGAGCAGGAAGTGGCGGCGCCGGCCGTTCCCGCGCCCCGCTCAGGAGACGAGCCGGAGCTTCTCGTCGCCGCCCAGCACGGCGACGCCCAGGCCGCGCACCGGCTGGGCAAGCTCTACGCCCAGCGTGGCGACCGTTCGGCCGCCAGGCACTGGTGGGAGCGGGCCGCGTCGGGCGGCAACATCGACAGCGCCTACAACCTGGGCGTCTGGCACGAGAAGCACGGCACGCTGGAGGAGGCCGTCCGCTGGTACGAACTGGCGGCGGGCACCGGCGACGCGGAGGCCGCGGTCAACCTGGCGACCCTGCTCCTGGAGCAGCGCGGAGACATCGAGGCGGCCCGCCGGTGGTTCGAAAGCGCCGCCCACGGGGGGTCCAGGTCGGCCGCCAGGCGGCTGGCGCTGATCTGCGAGGACGCGGGCGAGCTGCCCTTCGCGCGCGAGTGGCACCGCAGGGCCGCCGCCGACGGCGACGTCGCCTCCGCCCACGATCTGGGCTTCCTGTCCTACCAGGTGGGCGAGGAGGAGGAGACGGTCCGCTGCTGGGAGTACGCCGCTCGCGGAGGCCATGCCGAGGCCGCCTACCACCTGGGCCTGTTCCTGCAGGCCACCAGGGATCCCGAGGGGGCCGAGGCCTACTACAGGCTCGCCGCCAAGAGCGAGCATCCGGGCGCGGCTTCACAGCTCGGCGGCATCGCGCTCTCCCGCAGAGACCTCCGTACGGCCCTCGCCTGGTTTGAACGGGCCGCCGTCGCGGGGCGCCTCGACGACCAGCGCATGGCGGGCTTCGTCTGCGTCGAGCTGTCCGACTCGCAGGGGGCGAGCCACTGGTTCGGCAGGGCCGCGGCCAGTGGCGACGCCGAGTCCGCTTTCAACTTCGGGCTGCTGCTCATCGCCGAGCTGGGCGACCTCCAGGGCGGCCAGCACTGGTTCAGGCAGGCGGCGCTGGCCGGCCACCGTCGGGCGGCGATGGAGCTGGGAGGGTTGCTGTCGGCCACGGGCCAGCCCCACGAGGCGGAGAAGTGGCTGGCCGATCCGCCGCCGCCCACCTGGGACCGGCTGGCCGAGCCCGAACTGTCGGCCAGGGCGGAGCTGGCCGCCGCCGCGACGGGGCGCAGGGGCGGGGTGACGCTGAAGGTGCGCGACCTCACCGAGATCCTCGGCACGTGGGACCTGCTCACCAGGCCGTTGCGCGACCACGCCGACGTGGTGGTGTGGCTGGTGGAGCGCAGCGGACTGCACGCTTCGGCGGTGGAACACCTGGCCTCGGTGCGAACGACGATCCTGCGGCCCGGTACCTCGCCGTGGCCGACCCCCTCGGAGGTCGAGCACGTGCTGGCGACGGCGCGCGATCTCCGCCTGCGCCTCGCGGCGCGTTGAGCGCGGCACGGCGGCCCGCCGGCGAGCCGCACGACAGCTGAGAGCGCCCGCCGGTGATCACCGGCGGGCGCTCTCAGCGGATCGTCAGGCGGCCAGGACCGCGGACACCGGCACGTACGGCAGGTCGAGCGCCTGCGCCACCGGCTCGTTGGTGACCTGACCGGCGTGGGTGTTGAGGCCGAGGGCGAGCGCGGCGTCCGCCTTCAGCGCCTCCTTCCACCCCAGGTTCGCCAGCTTGACCGCGTACGGCAGCGTCGCGTTGGTCAGCGCGTAGGTCGAGGTGTTGGCCACCGACCCCGGCATGTTCGCCACGCAGTAGAAGATCGAGTTGTGCACCTGGTAGGTGGGCTCGGCGTGCGTGGTCGGACGGGAGTCCTCGAAGCAGCCGCCCTGGTCGATGGCGATGTCGACGAGCACGGAGCCCGGCTTCATGCGCGAGACCAGGTCGTTGGAGATCAGCGTCGGGGCCTTGGCGCCCGGGATCAGCACCGCGCCGATGACCAGGTCGGCCTTCAGGACCTCCTGCTCGAGGGCGTAGGAGGTCGAGACGAGGGTCTTGAGGCGGCCCTGGTAGATCGCGTCGATGAAGCGCAGGCGGTCGATGTTGGTGTCGAGGACGGTGACGTCCGCGCCCATGCCGACGGCGATCTGCGCCGCGTTCAGGCCGGAGACGCCGCCGCCGATGACGACGACCTTCGCGGGGGCGACGCCGGGGACGCCGCCGGGCAGCACGCCGCGCCCGCCGTTGAAGCGCATGAGGTTGTAGGCGCCGACCTGCGGAGCCAGGCGGCCCGCGACCTCCGACATGGGGGCCAGCAGCGGCAGCGTGTTGCCGACCTGGACGGTCTCGTAGGCGATGCCGGTGGTGCCCGCCGAGAGGAGCGCGTTCGCGCACTCCTTGCCCGCGGCCAGGTGCAGGTAGGTGAAGAGCACCAGGTCCTCGCGCATGCGGTGGTACTCCTCGGCGATGGGCTCCTTGACCTTGAGCACCATCTCCGACTCGCCCCACACCGCGTCGGCGGAGTCGAGGATCTTGGCGCCCGCGGCCAGGTACTCCTCGTCAGGGATGTGGGACCCGAGACCGGCGCCCCGCTGGACGTGGACGTCATGGCCGCTTCGAACCAGCTCGTGCACGCCGGCCGGGGTGGCGGCGACGCGGTACTCGTGGTTCTTCACCTCGGCGGGAACGCCGATCTTCATGGGGGTGATCCTTTCGTGGGATTAAAGGAGGTTCAGACCTTCGACCAGGACGTTCCGGATGATCGACTCGATCTCGTCGAACTCCTTCTGCCCTGCGATGAGCGGCGGCGCCAGCTGGATGACCGGGTCGCCACGGTCGTCTGCGCGGCAGTACAGACCGTTGGAGTAGAGCGCGTTGGACAGGTAGCCGCGGATGAGCCGCTCGGACTCCTCGGCGCTGAAGGTCTCCTTCGTCGCCTTGTCCTTGACCAGCTCGATGCCCCAGAAGTAGCCGGAGCCGCGGACGTCGCCGACGATCGGCAGGTCCTTCAGCTTCTCCAGCGTGCTCTTGAAGGCGTCCTCGTTGCGGGTGACGTGGCCGAGCAGGTCCTCGCGCTCGAAGATGTCGAGGTTGGCCAGCGCCACGGCGGCGGAGACGGGGTGGCCGCCGAAGGTGTAGCCGTGGGCGAACATCTCCTCGCCGTTCTTGAACGGCTCGAACAGCCTGTCGTGCGCGATCATCGCGCCGAGCGGCGAGTAGCCGGAGGTCAGCCCCTTGGCCGAGGTGATGATGTCGGGGGTGTAGTCGAACTTCTGCCCGCCGAACATCGTGCCGAGCCTGCCGTACGCGCAGATGACCTCGTCGGAGACGAGGAGCACGTCGTATTCGTCACAGATCTCGCGCAGCCGCTGGAAGTATCCGGGCGGCGGCGGGAAACAGCCACCGGCGTTCTGCACCGGCTCGACGAAGACGGCCGCGACCGTGTCGGGGCCCTCCATCTCGATGGCGCGGGCGACGCGGTCGGCGGCCCACAGGCCGTACTGCTCGGGCGTCATGCCCTTGACGCCGGTGATCTCGTCGGCCCGGTAGTGGTTGGTGTTGGGCACGCGGATGGAGCCGGGAACGAGCGGCTCGAACATCTGCTTGAAGGCCGGGATGCCGGTGATCGACAGGGCGCCCTGCGGAGTGCCGTGGTAGGCGATCTGGCGGCTGATGACCTTGTGCTTGAGCGGCTTGCCCGTGACCTTGTAGTACTGCTTGGCCAGCTTCCACGCGGTCTCGACCGCCTCGCCTCCACCGGTGGTGAAGAACACGCGGTTCAGGTCGCCGGGAGCCTCCTTGGCAAGCCGGTAGGCGAGCTCGGCGGCCTTCGGGTGGGCGTACGACCACAGCGGGAAGAAGGCCAGCTCCTGCGCCTGCTTGGCGGCCGCCTCGGCCAGCTCCTGACGCCCGTGGCCCACCTGCACCACGAACAGCCCCGCGAGGCCGTCGAGGTAGCGCTTGCCGTGGATGTCGTAGATGTAAGCACCCTCACCTCTGACGATGGTGGGGATCTCGTTGTCCTTGTAGGAGCTGTGCCTCGTGAAGTGCAACCACAGGTTGTCCTGAGCGGCCTTCAGCACATCGTTTTCGGGCTGCGTCATCGCTATCTTCCCTCGTGTCTGAACTCCTCACAGTGTGCATGTTCACATGCGGTGTTGCCAAGCGAAAGCGTGGCAGCACTATGCAAGAAATCCGGGATCCGCAGATCGCCTATGTAATATCGACGAAATCCGCAGGCCGCGCCAGCCTCGCTTCCACCCTGCGGAACCTTCTGTGATGCAATGAGGCGTTACTGTCCAGAACGACACCGGGGGAAGACCCGTGACTCCTGACCAGCTAGAGAGCGCCGTTGCTGCGGGGATGCCCCAGGCGATCGAGGACCTGAAGCGGCTGGCCTCCATTCCCTCCGTGGCCTTCCCCGGCCATCCTGAGGAACCCGTGCTGCGCGCCGCGGCCGTGACGGAGGAGCTCCTGCGCAGCGCGGGCCTGCCGCGCGTGCAGCAGATCCCGGTGGAGGGGAGCTTCCCCGCCGTCTTCGCCGACGCCCCCGCCCCGCCCGGCGCCCCCACCGTGCTCCTGTACGCGCACTACGACGTGCAGCCCGCGGGCGACCCCGCGGCCTGGCGCACCCCGCCCTTCGACCCCACCCTGATCGACGGCAACCTGTACGGCAGGGGCACCGCGGACGACAAGTCGGGCATCATCTCCCACGTCGCCGCGCTCCGCGCCTTCCAGGGCCGTTTCCCCGTGGGCGTCAAGGTGCTCATCGAGGGCCAGGAGGAGTACGCGGGCGAGCGCCTCGAGGCCTTCGTCGAGCGCAACCCCGAACTGATCCGCGCCGACGCGATCATCGTGGCCGACACCGGCAACCCCAAGCTGGGCGACCCCGCCGTCACCACCTCGCTGCGCGGCATGGCCGCCTTCACGATCGAGGTCCGCACCCTGCGCGAGTCCGTGCACAGCGGCTCCTTCGGCGGCGCGGCCCCCGACGCCCTCGCCGCCCTCATGCGCATGCTCACCTCGCTGCACGACGACAACGGCGACATCAGGGTGCCCGGGCTGCCGCGCGGCAGCTTCCTCGGCACCGGCCCCTCCGAGCAGGAGTTCAGGAACACGGCGGGCGTCCTCGACGGCGTCTCGCTGGTCGGCTCGGGCTCCCTCGCCGACCGCCTCTGGTCCTCCTACGCGATCACCGTGACGGGCCTCGACGTCCCCACCGTCTCGGGCGCCATCAACGCCGTCCAGGCGGTGGCCAGGGCCAGGGTGACCGTCAGGATCCCGCCGGCCGGCGACCCCAAGACGACGCTGGACGCCATCCTCGACTTCCTCCGCCAGGTCGCGCCCTGGGGCGTCCAGGTCTCCTTCGGCGACTTCGTCGTGGGCTCGGGCTTCCAGGCCGACTCGGGCGGCCGCGGCCGTTCGGCGCTCAACAGGGCGATGGAGCGCGCCTTCGGCCGCGCGCCTCGCGACGTGGGCGCGGGCGGCTCGATCCCGCTGGTCAACACGCTGCTCAAGCAGTTCCCCCTGGCGGAGATCCTGCTGTTCGGCGCCGAGGACGAGGACGCGGCGATCCACGCTCCGAACGAGCGGGTGAACCTGGAGGAGCTGCGTCGCACGGCCACCACGGAGGCCCTCTTCCTGGCGGAGTACGGCGCCCCCTCGGCCCTGGGGATCTGACCTCGGCGACCGGCAGGACCCCACCCCGGTGCCCGCGCCAACGGCATGGGCACCACCGTGGTGCGCTTCACGGAGAGCCGGACTCCCCTGCGGGGGGAGCCCGGCTTCGCCGTCCACCGGAGGGTGGCCTGGCTGGTCAGGCGGTGTGACAGGACAAGTGGTCGGGTGGTTTCCGCGAGGAGTGGCCGTGGTGGAGGAGTCCACTTCTCCCTAGGTTGGCGGGCATGATCTCCATTGGCAGCCTGCTCCCCTCCGACCGGTCCGCGTGGGAGGAGCTCTTCCGCGCCTACATCGACTTCTACCAGCGCACCGAGCCCGACGAGATGTACGCGGCGGCCTGGCGGGAGTTCGAGAAGGACGTCAGGATGCACGCCCTCGGAGCCAGGCTGGACGGCAGGCTGGTCGGGATCACCCATTTCCTCTTCCACCCCAGCACCTCGGCCCCCGACAGCGACGTCTGCTATCTACAGGACCTCTTCACCGCCGAAGAGGCGCGCGGCCGTGGCGCGGCCCGCGCGCTGATCGAGGCCGTGACCGAGGAGGCCGGGCGCAGGGGGTGCGGGCGCGTCTACTGGAACACCCACGAGTCCAACGCCACGGCCCGGCGCCTCTACGACAAGGTGGCCGAGAACAAGGGCTTCGTCAGGTACCAGATCGATCTGCCGTAGCGGGAGGGAAGCCGCCCGTGGCGATGGGACCCCAGGCGTCGATGTGGATGCGGATCAGTGACTTGCCCTGGCGGCGCATCGCCTCGCGGTACTCCTCCCAGTCGGGGTGCTCACCCGCGACGCACCGGTAGTACTCCACCAGCGGCTCCAGCGCCTCGGGCATGTCCAGGACCTCGGCCCTGCCGTCGACCTGGACGTAGGGCCCGTTCCACTCCTCGGACATCACGCAGATCGACACCCGTTCGTCGCGCCGCGCGTTGCGGGACTTGGCGCGCGAGGGATAGGTGGCGACGACGATCCTGCCCTCGTCGTCCAGTCCGCACGTGACGGGTGACAGCTGCGGGCGGCCTGTCGCGCGGGTGGTGCTCAGCAGGCCGCGGTGCCGGGGACGGAGGAACTCGAGCAGTTCGGGCAGGGGCACCCGCAGGGCGGTGGCGATCGTCGGCGACATGGCTCCAGCCTTCCAGAAGCGGCCCTCCGTGGTGAGCGTCACCCTGCCCCTGTCGCACGTCGGAACGTCCCATGCGCTACTTTTTGTACTGACTGGTCAGTGCTAAAGAGGAGTCGTGGTGATCGTCGCGAAGGATCTCTCCGTGGAGGGCGTGTTCGACGGGGTCACGCTCGAGGCCGCGGACAACACGCTCACCGTGGTCGCGGGCGCGACCGGCAGCGGCCGTACCAGCCTGCTGCTCACTCTCTCCGGCCGGATGAAGCCGACGAGGGGCGCCCTGGAGGTCGCGGGCCACAGCAGGCCGAGGGCGATCCGCAAGGTCGCCGCGCTGGCGCTGGTGGACGGGGTGACCGACCTCGACAGAGCGCTGACCGTCAAGGAGCACCTGCACGAGCGGCGCCGCAGGGGGCGGCACGCCGAGGCCCTCGAGGGGGCGGGCCTCGACGTGGACCAGCGCACGCTCGTGCGGGAGCTCGACAGGGAGCAGCAGGTACGGCTCGGCGTCGCCCTGGCGCTGCTCGACTCCCCCGCCGTGATCGTCGCCGACAACATCGACGCGGGCCTGCCGACCGAGCGCCGGCTGGCGTTGTGGGAGTTGCTCGAGGGGCTGCCCACGGCCGTCGTCGCCTCCTGCGTGACCCCTCCCACCCGTTACGACCACCTCGTGGAGCTCTGACATGAAGGAGTTGCGCCGGTTCTCACGGTCGCGGCTGACCAGGGCGGCCATCGCGGCCGTGGTGATGCTGCCCCTGCTGTACGCGGGCCTGTACCTCTGGTCGTTCTGGGACCCGCAGGGGCACCTCGACAGGGTGCCCGTCGCGCTGGTCATGCAGGACCGTCCCGCCACTGCGGACGGCAAGCCGCTGCACGCGGGGCAGGACCTGGCCGAGGAGCTGAGGGAGCGCGAGGTCTTCGACTGGCACGCGGCCACCCCCGAGCAGGCCGTCGACGGCGTGCGCGACGGCAGCTACTACCTGTCGCTGACCATTCCCTCCGACTTCAGCTCGCGGCTGGCCTCACCCTCGAAGGACGGCACGCCCTCCCCCGCCGAACTCGGCGTGGAGGTGGACACCGGCCGCTCCTACATCATGAGCTCGATCTCCGACGCGGTCTTCAACGAGGTCAGGGCGGCCGCCGCGCAGACAGCCGTACGCGACTACCTCGACCAGGTCTTCGTCTCGATCGGCGACATGCACGACAAGACGACCGAGGCCGCCGACGGCGCGGACGAGCTGCACGAGGGCGCCGACAAGATCGCCAAGGGCCTCGGCAGGACCGAGGACGCCACCCAGCAGCTGTCGGCCGGCCTCGGGCAGACCAGGAACGGCGCCCAGCAGCTCACGGCCGGCCTGGGCAGCGCGAACACCGCGACGGGCAAGCTCGCCGAGGGCTCGGCCAAGGTCACCAAGGGGCTGGTCACCGCGCAGGACGGTCTCACGAAGCTCGGCACGGGCCTCACCAAGCTGGGCGAGGGCTCGGCGAAGGTCGCGACGGGCGCCAGGCAGGTCTCCGAGCAGGTGCACGCCAACTCGGGCAAGGTGAACGCCGCGGCCGACACCGCCATCCCCGTCCTGGAGGAGTGGGGCCCGAAGGTCGGCGAGGCCGCCGACCACCTGGCGGACGGCCTGGACGCGATCGCCGACGGGCTCGGCGCCGAGCCCGGCTCAGGATCGGACGCGGGGGCCGCCGCGAGGATCGGCGCGAAGCTGGACAGGGTGAGCGGAGCGGCCTCCGAGGCGGCCGACAGCGCGCAGGCCGTCCAGAACCATCTGGACGCCGACCCTGACGCCGACCCCGAGCTGCGCAGGCTGGCGCGCGCGGCGGCCTCCTCCGCCCAGTCGGCGGCCACCTCCGCGCGCTCGGCCGCCGACGAGGCCGGCTCGCTGGGCGGCAACGGGTCGGGCACGAGCTCGCAGACCAGGCAGACCATCGCCGAGCTGCAGCGCGAGGCCAGGCAGCTGGCCGCGAACGCGCGCAAGGTGGCCGAGGCCGCGCCCAAGGCGGGGCCGCAGGTGGCGGCGCTGCGCGAGCAGTACAACGCGCTGGACGCGGGCCTGGCCAAGCTGGCCGACGGCGCGGCTCAGGTCGACGCGGGCGTCGCCAAGTCCGGGACGGCCGTCGGCAAGCTGGAGACCGGGGTCGGCAAGCTGGCCGACGGCTCCCAGCAGGTGACCGACGGGCTCGGCGAGCTGGGCGGCGGCCTGGTGAAGCTCACCGACGGCGCGAGCCGGCTGCGCACCGGCGTGGGCAGGCTGAACGACGGCGCCGACCAGCTGCACACCGGTGTCGGCAAGCTGCACGACGGCTCGGGCAGGATCAGCGACGGGTCGAAGGAGCTGGCCGACGGGCTGGCCGACGGCGCCGAGCAGATCCCCGACTACAGCAAGTCCGAGCGCGACGGGCGCACCGACATGATGAGCGACCCGGTACGGCTGGCCACGTCCGTGGACAACGAGGTGCCCAACTACGGCACCGGCTTCGCCCCGTTCTTCGTGCCGCTGGCGCTCTGGGTGGGCGCGATGATCGTCTACATGGTCCTGCGGCCGCTCAACCCGCGCCTCCTGGCCGGTACGGCGGGCGCCCTGCGCGTCGCCTTCTCCGGCTGGTTCCCCGCGATGGCGCTGGGCGCCGCGCAGGTGGGCGTGCTGCTGGCCGTGCTGAAGTTCGCGCTGGGGCTGGAGGCCGCCCACTGGGCGGGGGTGGCCGGGCTGCTGCTGCTGACGGCGGCGGCGTTCATGGCGATCGTGCAGGCGGTCAACGCGCTGCTCGGCGCGCCGGGCAGGGTGGCGGCGCTGGCCCTGCTGATGCTCCAGCTCACCTCGGCCGCCGGCACCTACCCGATCGAGACCTCGCCTGGCTTCTTCCAGACGATCTCGCCGTGGCTGCCGATGAGCTGGGTGGTCTCCGCGCTGCGCAGGCTGATCAGTGGCGGCGACCTCACGGTCGTGTGGCAGGCTTGCGGCGTGCTCACCCTGTTCCTGCTTCTCGGCCTCGCGCTCACCGTGCTCGCGGTGAACAAGGGGCGCACCTGGTCGGTCAGGCGCCTGCACCCGGAGCTGTCGCTGTGAGCAGGGCGGAGACCCGATCCAAGGTCTTCGCCGCGGCGATCGACCTGATCGCCGAGCAGGGCTACACGGCCACCACCGTCGACGCGATCGCCGAGCGCGCGGGGGTGGCCAAGGGCACGGTCTTCTACAACTTCGGCAGCAAGGAGGCGCTGTTCACCGCGCTGCTCGAGCACAGCATCGAGCGGCTGGCGCAGGCGCTGCGCGAGGCGGCCGTGGGTGACAACGCGCTGGCCGCCCTCGACGCCACGGTCCTCGGCCAGCTGACCTTCTTCGAGGAGTACGGCGCCTTCGCCAGGGTGCTGCTGGCCGAGATGTGGCGCACGGCGTGGCAGGAGGCGGTGGCCAAGCTCAGGGCCGAGGCGCTGGGCGTCTACGCGGCCGTGCTGCGCAGGGCCGTGGAGGAGGGCCTCGCGCGCGAGGACCTCGACACCGACACCGCGGCGACGGCGATCTTCGGCATGGTGCTGACGGTCACCATCGAACGGCGTGCGCTCCACCCCGACCGGCCGCTGGAGCACACGCACCGCACGCTGGTGGAGCTGCTGCACGGCCGCCTGCGCTGAGCCGGCTCACGCGGGCGAAGGCGCCAGGACGGGCAGGTCGTAGACGCGGCGGACGCTCGTCCCCACCGCGCTGAGGTCGGCGCCGTAGACGTGGAAGGAGATGCCGACCTCGTCGCTGGTGTTGCGGACCTTGTGGATGTCGCCTGGAGGCGCGAACCCCGAGACGTCGCCGGGAGGGTTGTCGGCTCGGCCGATCTCGACCAGGTGGTCGCCCATGTCGCGGTAGAGGGTCTCGTGCTCGTTCCCGCTGAGCACGCCGAAGGCGCACCACGCCACATGGTCGTGGATGACCGTCTCGTGGCCTGGCCGCCACACCACGGTCACGATCGAGAAGTCCTTCTCCGCGTGACGCACGGTGGAGACGTAGCCGTCGGGGCGGCCTCGACGCTCCTCGGGGGTCAGCAGGTCGGGGCCTGGCATGTCCGCTCGCAGGAGGTCGGCGACGGCGAACGCGGTGTGTCTCGGGTCGAGCCGTTCGGCGACGACGGCCCTGATTCCTCGGATCAGCTTGTCCATGACTCCACGCTGCTCCATCGGCATCGATAGGTCCAACAGAAGTTTTTGGGCATATTTATCAACATGCTTGATGTCTCGCGGCTCCGGGTGCTGCTCGCCGTCTCCCGTACCGGCTCGCTCACCGCGGCGGCCAAGGCGCTGCACTACTCGCAGCCGTCGATCAGCCATCACCTGGCCAGGCTGGAAGCCGAGACGGGCGCCAAGCTGATCGAACGCGCGGGGCGCGGCATCCGCCTCACCGAGGCGGGCAAGTTGCTCGCCGACAGGGCCGAGGAGATCGTCGGCCGCGTCGACGCCGCGGCCGAGGAGCTGGCCGCCCACGTCGGCCTGCGCTCCGGCCGGGTACGGCTGGCCGCCTTCCCCTCGGCGCTGAGCACCTTCGTCCCCTCCGCCGCGGTCAGCCTGTCCGCCGGCCACCCCGGCCTGCGGCTCACCCTCACCGAGACCGAGCCGCCCGAGGCGCTCAGGCTGCTGAGGGCGGGCAGGGTGGACGTCGCGGTGATCTTCAGGTATGACGACACGGCCCCCGAGGAGCCGGGTACCGGTATGACGCACCTGCTGGACGACCCGAGCTACCTGGTCTCGCTCGACGGCTCCTCCTCGCTGGCCGCGCACGCGGGCTCGCCGTGGATCGGGGGCTGCGACCGGTGCAGGAGCCATCTGCTCGAACTGTGCGCCGAGGCGGGGTTCGAGCCGTCGATCTCCTTCACCAGCGACGACATCGTGGCCGTGCAGGCGCTGGTGGCGGCGGGGATGGGGGTGACCGTCCTGCCGGGGCTCGCGCTGCGCGCCCACCTGCACCCTGAGGTCACGGTCACCGAGATCCCGGCCTCCACCAGGCACGTCTACGCGGCCACCTACGGCGCTCCACCCCTGCCTCCGGCCACCGCCGCGCTGCTGCGCGCCCTCGTGGAGTCCGCCAGGTGATATCACGTTGTACTGAGGGGAGACGGCTTCCTACGATGAGGCCATGCCGGACTTCACGACGCTTGCCGTCTTCTGCGCGGCCACCATGGCCCTCCTCCTGGTACCGGGGCCCGCCGTGGTCTTCATCGTCACCAGGAGCGTCGCGCAAGGCCGGGCCACGGGGCTCGTGTCGGTGCTCGGCATCCACACCGGATCCATCGTCCACGTGGCCGCCGCCGCCCTCGGGGTGAGCGCGCTGCTGGCCGCCAGCGCGACGGCCTTCACCGTCGTCAAGTGGCTCGGCGTGGCCTACCTCGTCTGGCTCGGCGTCCGCAAGCTCATGGCGAAGCCTGGCGAGGCCGAGACGGCCGAGCTCGCGACGCACTCGCGCTCGCGGGTGTTCTGGGAGGGGTTCGTGGTCAACGTGCTCAACCCCAAGACCGCGATCTTCTTCCTCGCCTTCCTTCCGCAGTTCGTGCAGCCGTCGGCCGGCCCCGTCGCGCCGCAGATCATCGTGCTCGGCCTGATCTGGATGGCGCTCGGCATCGCCAGCGACGGCGCGTACGCCCTGCTCGCCTCGGCCCTGTCGGGACGGCTGCGCCGCTCCCTGCGCGCCCGCCGCCGCCTCGACATCGGCAGCGGCGTCGTCTACCTCGGCCTCGGCGCCGCCGCCGCGTTCACCGGCGAGCCGGCCAAGGCCTAACCCGCGCTCTGGGCCTCGGCCTGCTCCCTGGCCCAGCGGTAGTCCGCCTTGCCGGCGGGTGAGCGCACCATCTCCTCGACGAAGGCGTAGGTCCTGGGCACCTTGTATCCCGACAGGCTGCTCCTGCAGTGGGTGTCCAGCTCCTCCGGGGTGACCCGCACGCCCTTGCGGGGCTCGACGACCGCCGCCACCCTGGTGCCCCACCGGTCGTCGGGCACGCCGGTCACCACCGCGTCGAACACGGAGGGATGGCCCTTGAGCACCGCCTCGACCTCCTCGGGGAAGACCTTCTCCCCTCCGGTGTTGATGCACTGCGACCCCCTGCCGAACACGCTGATCGTCCCGTCCTCCTCCACGGTCGCCAGGTCGCCGGTGAGCAGCCAGCGCGTTCCCCGCGCGTCGGTGACGAACGTGCGCGCGGTCTTCTCGGGGTCGTTGTAGTAGCCGAACGCGATCCTGCCCGCCTTGGCCACCGTGCCGAGCACGCCCGGCTTCACCGGCTCCAGCCGCTCGTCCAGGACGGCCAGCCTGGCCGTGGAGTTGGCGTTCGGCTGGTAGCGCAGCCCCTTCTCCGGCGAGGAGCCCGCCACCCCCGAGGCGGTGAAGCCCGACTCCGTCGACCCGAAGTTGTCCAGGATCATCGTGTTGGGCAGCAGCTCCTGCAGGCGGTCCCTGACCGAGCCGGTGAGGATGGCGCCCGTCGAGCTGATCACGAACAGCGATCCGAGGTCGTAGTCGCCCGCGGCGATCTCGTCGGCCAGCGGACGGGCCATGGCGTCGCCAGTGATGTTCATCGAGACGACCTTCTCCCGCTCGACGGCCCGTAACACCTCGGCGGCGTCGAAGCGGCGGACGTAGACCATCGTGGCCCCCATCCACCAGGCGATGAACGTGGCCATCTGCGTCGCACCGTGCATCAGCGGCGCGACGGCCATCATGATCATCGGGTTGGCCTTGACCGCCTCCTCGATGACCTGCTCGGGGCTCTCGCGCGGCTCTCCGTAGGGGTTGCCGCCGCCGAAGCCCATGAACAGGTCCTCGGAGTGCCACATCACGCCCTTCGGCATGCCGGTGGTGCCGCCTGTGTAGATGATGTAGACGTCCTGCCCCGACCTCCGCTCGAAGCCCCGCGTGCCTGGCTGGTTCTCCAGCGCCTTCTCGTACGGCACCGCGGACCCGATCGCAGGGACGCCTCCCACGGCGACGAGGTGGCGCAGCTCGGGCGCCTGGGGCGCGACGGCCGCGACCCTGTCGTCGAACTCCACGTCGTAGACGAGCGCGACGATGCGGGAGTCGGTGTAGAGGTAGAGCAGCTCGGCCTCGACGTAGCGGTAGTTGACGTTGACCGGCACCGCCCTGAGCTTGAGCGTGGCCAGGATCGCGGCGATGTACTCGATGCCGTTGTAGAGCTGCATGCCGACGTGGTCGCCCGGCCCCACGCCCTGGTCCTGGAGGTGGTGGGCCAGGCGGTTGGCGTGGGCGTCGAGCTCGGCGTAGGTGAGCCGCCGCTCCCCGCAGATCACCGCGACGCGGTCCCCGATGGCGTCGGCGAGTCCCTCGAACAGGTCGGCGTGGTTGAACTCCATCGGGGCCCTCCTCAGGGTTTGTCGGTGCCGACGATCCACATCGCGAAGAACTGGGCGCCGCCGCCGTACGCGTGTCCGAGCGCGCGGCGCGCACCGTCGACCTGGTGCTCCCCCGCCATCCCGCGCACCTGGAGCGCCGCCTCGGCGAAGCGGATGAGCCCCGACGCGCCGATGGGATTGGAGGACAGCACGCCGCCCGAGGCGTTCCACGGGATGTCCCCTTCGAGGGCGGTGGCGCCCGACTCGGTCAGCTTCCAGCCCTCGCCCTCGGCGGCGAATCCGAGGTTCTCCAGCCACATCGGCTCGTACCAGGAGAAGGGCACGTAGACCTCGGCGACGTCGAGATCCCTTCGCGGGTCGGCGATGCCGGCCTGGCGGTAGACGTCTGCCGCGCAGTCCTTGCCGCCCTGCGGGTTCACGGTGTCGCGGCCCGCCCTGAAGATGGGCTCGGAGCGCATCGCCGTACCGTGGACCCACGCCGGCCTGCCGGTGACCGCCTGCTCCGAGGAGAGCACCACCGCGCACGCGCCGTCGGAGGACGGGCAGGTCTCCAGGTAGCGGATGGGCTCCCACAGCATCGGCGTGGACTCGACCATCTCGCGGCTGATCCCGGGGATCCGCAGGTGGGCGTAGGGGTTCTTGAGGGCGTTCTGCCTGTCCTTGACGGCGACGAGCGTGCCGATGTGGTCGGGCGCGCCCGTCCTGCGCATGTACTCCCTGATGTGCGGGGCGAAGTAGCCGCCCGCGCCCACCACCAGCGAGGCGTTGAACGGCAGGTGGGTCGACAGGGCCCAGGTGGCGTTCGACTCCGACTGCTTCTCGAACGCAACGACGAGGACCCGCTCGTGCACCCCCGCCTGGATGAGCGAGGCGCCCACCAGCGCGGTGGACCCGCCGACGCTGCCGGCGGTGTGGACGCGCATCATCGGCTTGCCCGCGGCGCCGAGGGCGTCGGCCAGGTAGGACTCCGGCATCATCACGCCCTCGAACAGGTCGGGGGCCTTGCCGATGACGACCGCGTCGATGTCCTTGAACGTCAGCCCCGCGTCCTCCAGCGCCCTGAGCGCGGCCTCGCGCACGAGCCCCGCGATGGAGACGTCCATGCGCTTGGTGGTGTAGTGCGTCTGCCCGACGCCGATCACCGCGCACCGGTTGCCCATCATGCCTCCAGTACGGTGACGAGGTTGTGCTGCAGGCACGGACCACTGGCGGCGTGCCCCACGGTACGGCGGGCGGCTCCGTCGAGGATGCGCTGAGCGGCCTCGCCGATCCTGATGAGCCCGGTGGCCATGACGGGGTTGGCGGCCAGCGCCCCGCCGCTCGGGTTGATCACCACGTCGTCGGGGAGCTCCAGCGCCTGGCGCAGGATGAGCTCCTCGTGGCTGAAGGAGGCGTGCAGCTCGGCCACGTCGACGCGAGCCTTGCCGACCCCCGCCGCACGTGCGGCCTCGGCGGCGGAGGCCGACACGGCCAGCTCCCGCATACCCAGGTAATGGGGCTCTATGCGATGCGCGATGCCGCTGATGTAGGCGGGGTTGGTGGTGAGGCGCCTGGCCAGGTCGCCCGCCGCCAGCACCACCGCGGCCGCTCCGTCGGTGATCGGCGCGATGTCCCACTCCTTCAGCGGCTCCACCACGGACGCGCCCTGCTCCAGCGGCAGGTCGAAGGTGTAGGGGTTGTTCCTGCCGTCCTGGCGGCTGCGCATGGCCACGGCGTCGAGCGCCTCCCTCGGCGCGCCGAGCGCGCCGGCCTGGAGCGCGGCGAAGGAGAGCTGGTCCAGGCCCAGCGGCTCCAGGTAGTAGGGGTCGAGCTGCAGCGTCATGATCGCGCGCAGGTCGCCGAGCGACGACTTGCCGAACCCGTAGACCAGGGCGGTGTCGACGTCGCCGTGCTGCAGACGCACCCACGCCTCGTAGAGCGCCCACGCCGCGTCCATCTCCACGTGCGACTCGGAGATCGGCGGCCAGGCGCCCAGCGCGTCGAGGGCGGAGACGAACGAGAACGGCGCGCCTGCCAGGTAGTCGCACGAGCCCGAGCAGGTGAAGCCGAAGGTGGAAAGGCCCGACTGCTCCTTGACCGCCCTGATGACGGGCGCGATCAGCTCGGGCTCGGACAGACCTGTGTCGTGCGCGGTGTGCTCGGTCTGGGCGAAGGCGACGATGGCTACCTCGCGCATCACAGCTCCACGTCCGGCTCGCCCGTGGGGGTGAACCATCTGATGTTCGTCATCGAGAGCGTTCTCTCCTCGGCAGGGACCCACTCGGCGCGCACCCGCATGCCCTGCCGTACCTGGTGCGCGGGCACCCCGCCCACCAGGGCGATCAGCGGGATGTCGGCTCCGTCGAGCAGGATGTAGGCGGAGACGAAGGGCACCTCGGGGGCGCGGGGATCGGGCAGGTTGTTGATCGCGAAGGTGGTGACGGTGCCGGTGTCGGGCAGCGTGACCTCCCCTGCGATCGGGTTGCCGCACTCGGGACACGTCAGGCGGTAGGGGACGTAGACCTTCTCGCAGGTGGCGCAGCGGCAGCCGATGAGGACCCCGTCGCGCACGCCCTCGAGGAAGCGGGTCAGCGAGGGGCTGGCCGTCAGCCTGTACCGGGTGCTGACCGGCGAGACGATCTTCGTCACCTCGGGGGCGAAGTGCGAGATGTCGGTGATGTGGCCGCGGCGCTCGGCCCTCCACACGGGGCGGACCCTGGTGCCCGGCGGCAGGGCCTTGGGGCTGCCCGCGTCGACGGCGTGGACCAGGGCGGTGTCGGCGCCGTCGAGCCTGATCAGCGCCCAGGCGAAGGGGCGGTCGAGGGGGTGGCTCTCGCGTGGCTCGTGGACCCAGGCCGACGCGGTGACCGTACCCGCCGGCCCCACCTCGACCCACTCGTCGGTCACGGGCTCGCCCGTCGCCGGGTCGTACTCCAGCGGCGGCACCAGCGTCCTTCCCTCGGCGGTGCGCACGCCCATGAGCCGCCCGTCGCGCAGCTCGGTCAGGAAGCGGCCGATGACAGGCCCTGTCGTCCTGGTGTAGCCGCCGGGGAACTCCAGCACATGCTCTGCGGTCAGCGGGTCAGATGGCACGGTCGCGGCCCTCCCAGTACGGCGCGCGCAGCTTGCGTTTGAGCAGCTTGCCGTTCGGCTCCCGCGGCATCTCCTCGATGAAGTCGATCGACTTCGGCCATTTCATCCTGGCCAGCCGTCCCTCCAGCGAGGTAAGGATCTCCGCGGCCAGCTCGGGGCCGGGGGTCGCGCCCTGGGCGGGCTCGACCACAGCCTTGATCTGCTCGCCCCACTCCTCGTCGGGGATGCCGAACACGGCCACGTCCGCCACCTTGGGGTGGATCATGATCTCGTTCTCGATCTCGGCGGGATAGATGTTCGTCCCGCCGGAGATGATCAGGTCGGCCTTGCGGTCGCACAGGAAGAGGAAGCCGTCCTCGTCGAGGTAGCCGATGTCGCCGACGGTGAAGTGGTCCTTGAGACGGCTCGCCGCGGTCTTGGCGGGATCTCCCTTGTACTCGAAGGCGACGCCCATCATCTTCATGTAGATCGTGCCCGGGGTGCCGGTCGGCACGGGTTCGCCGTCGTCGTCCACGATCAGCAGCTCGCTGATCGGCCAGGCGGTGCCCACGGTGCCGGGGTGCTTCTTCCAGCCGTCGGGCGTGGCGATGGTGCCGCCGCCCTCGGTGGCCGCGTAGTACTCGTAGATGCAGTCGCCCCACCACTCGAACATCGCCCATTTCACCGGTACGGGACAGGGCGCGGCGGCGTGGATCATCCACCGGAGCGACGACAGGTCGTACTTCGAGCGGGTCTCCTCCGGCAGGGACAGCAGGCGCTTGAAATGCGTCGGCACGAGGTGCGAGTTGGTGATGCGATAACGCTCACACAGGCGCAGCGTCTCCTCGGCGTCCCACTTGTCCATGTAGACGAGCGTGTGACCCATGTGCAGCGCGGTGCCGCCGAACTGGGTCACCGCGGTGTGGTAGTTAGGCGAGGTGACCAGGTGGGCGTTGGGCCTGCCGGGCGTGATGCCGAACAGGGAGAGCAGGAAGGTCATCAGCTCGGCGCCGTCGTCGGGGTCGAGGCCCGACAGCTTGCGCCTGACGCCCTTCGGCTTGCCGGTGGTGCCGGAGGTGTAGTGCATGGTGGCGCCCGCCGTACGGTCCTGCGGGGCGGTGGAGGGGCGGCCCTCGGTCAGCTCCTCCACCGGGCGGAAGCCCTGGAGGTCGCCGAAGGAGAAGGACCCGCCTTCGACCAGCGGCTCGGCGTCGGAGAAGCGGGAGTGCGCGAAGAAGGCCTTCGCCTCGCTGTCGGCGACGATGTAGGCGATCTCGGGCGCGGCCAGGTGCCAGTTGATCGGCGTGTAGTACCAGCCCGCCTGCAGGGCCGCCAGGTAGAGGACCAGGCCGTCCACGCCGTTGGGCACCAGGCCGCAGATGCCGTCGCCCGGCCGCAGGCCGAGCTCGCGCAGACCGTGGACGAGCTGGTTGGCCCTGGCGAGCAGATCGCCCGCGCGGTGTTCGGTGCCGTCGGGGTCGACCGCGGCGATCCACTCGGGATCGGCCTGCGCCAGCCTCCAGAAACCGAGCGTGCCCATGGGGACTCCTCGCAGCAGGCAAACGAGAACCTGTTCTCGTTTGTAGCGGCAGACTAACCCGGCCAGGTCGCCCTAGCAAGCGCTTGATTTAAGTCACATATGTCACAGAACTGCACTATTGTTACCACTTTGAGGCATTTGATCTTTTTGGTATAGAATTGGCAAAGTCTGGACTTTATGTCTATTTTGTGGTTCTTTGACCATTTGGGTACGAGATGATGTTCGACGCGAGACGGCGTGTTTCCCGAGCCGGGCATCTCCTGGACCCCGCGCCGTCTCGGTGATTGGGAGATCATGCGCTTCAACACGTCCCTCGCGGTGGCAGGCGCCCTCAGCCTCGCCGTACTCACCGCAGGCCCCGTGCTCGCGGAGCCCGTCGCGGAGAGCGGCGCGGCCCCGACCGCGGTGGCCACCACCCCGGCCCCCGCCGCCACCAAGGCTCCCGAGCCCACCAAGGCTCCGGCGGCCAAGGCCCCTGAGACCAAGGTGCCCGAGACCAAGGCGCCCGAGACCAAGGCGCCCGAGGCCAAGCAGACGCAGGCTCCGGCGGCGAAGAAGAGCGCCCAGCCGGTCAAGAAGGTCACGAAGGTCGCCAAGGAGCAGGCGGCCGAGCCCGCGATCACCGGCGTGACCCTCTCGTCCGCGACGGTGACCGCCGGCCAGGCCTACGAGGTCACCGTCACCACCAGCGCGGTGGCCGACGGCAAGCGCGTCCACGTCCAGGGCTTCGGTGACCCCAAGGTCGCCCTGACCAAGGACGGCAAGGCCGTCGTCCCGCTCGTCGCCCCCAGCGACGCCACGCCCGGAGCGAAGACGCTGAAGATCAGCGTCGAGGGCGTCGCCACGCACTCCAGCGCGACCGTCACCGTGGTCGAGGCCGCCAAGCCCGCGATCGTCGACGCCGTCGTCAGCCCCGGCCTCGTCGCCCCCGGCGAGAACTACACCGTCGCGGTCTCCACCAAGGACGTCGCCGACGGCAAGCGCGTCCACGTCCAGGGCCTCGGCGGCCCCAAGGTCGCCTACGTCAAGGACGGCAGGGCGACGGTCGCCCTCACCGCCCCCGCCGACGCCGCCCCCGGCGTCTCGACGCTGACCATCAGCGTCGAGGGCGTCGAGACGCGGCTCAAGCGGACCATCGAGGTCGGGCAGGCGATCCCCTCCTCGGCCTCCGTCACCGTGACCCCCGGCACGGTCCACCCGGGCGACAAGGTCGGTGTGCGGGTCCGCAGCAGCGAGCCGCGCGCCACCGACGCCCGCGTCACCTCGCCGGCCTTCTCCGGCAAGCACGCCTTCACCCTCGCCAAGGGCCAGGGCGAGATCACCGCCGCCACCTGGAACGACCTCAAGCCGGGCCAGTACCCGGTCACGGTCGAGATCATCCTGGGCGAGCGCGTCATCGCCACGGCGCAGACCACGCTCACCGTCACGGCCAAGCCCGTCACCCCCACGCCGATCGTGAGCGTGGACCTGCAGCTCACCCCCGGCAAGGTGCGCGTCGGCGGCTCCTACCTCGCCGGCGTCCACACCGACAACGTCAAGCCGGGCACCGCGGTCGTCATCACCACCCCCGACGGCAAGAAGCACACCGTCGAGGTGGACGACTTCGGTGACGCCGTCACCCGCCTCCACGTGCCCAAGGACGCCAAGCCCGGCGCCTACGAGGTCGTCGCCACGCTGCCGGGCGGACAGTCCAGCACCGCGTCGCTGACCGTCACCCAGGACGTCGTGCCCGGCGCCGACCTCTACCTGAAGCTCAGCCCCGGCACGGTGTACGCCGGCGGCGACTTCACCGCGTTCGTCGCCAGCGACAGCGCCAAGCCCGGCACCGAGGTCGTCATCGCCGACCCCGGCGGCAAGGCCGTCACCACCAAGATCAACGCGCACGGCGTCGCGGCCGTCCGCTTCCACGTGTCCTCGGGCACCAAGGCGGGCGCGTACGTCTTCAGCGCCGACATGGAGCGCGCCAAGAAGGTGTACGCCACGCTGACCGTCAAGAAGCGCGTGGTCGCCCAGACCGACGGCCTCACGCCGCGCGGTGGCGCCGAGACCGGCGGCGGCATCGTCGCCGCCCAGGTCGGCGCGGGGACCGGCGGCGGCTTCGGCGGCGTCGCCCTCGGCGGGCTGCTGATGGCCGCGGGCGTGGGGGCCGCCTTCCTCGGCCGTCGCAGGCGCGACCAGGTCTGATCCACCTTCTGAAGGGGCACGGCCCGCGGGCCGTGCCCCTCGTCGGACGTTAGGGGGCAACGTGAGCACCAGAAACACCCTGGCCATGGGCGCGGCGGCGATCCTGCTGTTCAGCGGCGGCCTGGCCGTCGCGGGGTCGCTGCGCGGCGAGCCCGCGCCCGCGCACGCGCGGACGGCCGACACGCAGGCCGGCACCGGCATCACGGGGGGCGAGTTCGCGTCCGAGCGGCCCATCTTCTCCCAGGCGGCCGTCGCGCTGCCGAAGTCGGAGCCGGTCGCCCTGTCGATCCCGAAGATCGGCCTCAAGGAGGCCCCGATCGAGCCCGTCGGGCTCAACGCCGACCAGACCGTCGAGGTGCCGCCGCTGAGCGAGCCGGGCCTCGTCGGCTGGTACGAGCACCGTCCCACGCCTGGAGAGAAGGGCCCCTCGGTGCTGCTGGGCCACGTCGACGGGTACGGCAAGCCCGCGGTCTTCCACAAGGCGCACACGCTGAGGCCCGGCGACACGCTCTCGGTCAGGCGGAAGGACGGCTCGGTCGCCACGTTCACGGTCGACGCGCTGGAGCAGGCCGACAAGGACGCCTTCCCGACGGAGAAGGTCTACGGCCCGACGGACTCGGCCGAACTGCGCCTGGTGACCTGCGGCGGCGCCTTCGACGCCGCGACGGGCCACTATGAGGACAACATCATCGTCTACGCCCACCTGACCAGCTGACCACCCCGCATCACCGAGCCCCGCCCAGATCACGGCGTCCCGAGATCCCGGCACCGCGCCATCCGAGAATCCGGCGCTCGCCCGATCTCAGGAGCCGCGCCCTCCCAGGCTGCTGCGCGCACACGATCGCCTCCCCGCCAGCGTGGCCCGGAGCGGCGCGGGGCCGCCCTGCGGAATCCGGCGGGACACCGCCCGCGGTGTCAGGTGAGGCACTTCCCCCCTGGCCCCTCCGCCTGAGAAGATCTCGCTAACAAGCGCTTGGTTCTTCACGCGGAGGCCCCATGGAAGTCCTGCCGATCAGCACCCCCCACTGCCGCGTCGAGCGTGACGGCCACGTCGTGATCGTCACCATGGACCGGCAGGAGGCCAGGAACGCCCTCTCCTCCGACATGCTCGTCGGCCTGGCCTCCGCATGGGCCTACGTCTCCGAGCAGCCCGAGGTCCGCGTGGCCATCCTGACCGGCGCGGGAGGCACCTTCTGCGCGGGCGCCGATCTGAAGGCCATGGGCACGCCCTCCACCGACCCCGAGGTCCAGGCCAGGGCGGCCGCCATCGCCAACTTCCACTGGAAGGGCCTGCTGCGCGAGGACCTGCCCACCAAGCCGATCATCTGCGCCGTCGAGGGCTACGCGGTGGCAGGCGGCACCGAGTTGCTCGTCGGCACCGACCTGCGCGTGGTGGGCGAGTCGGCCACCCTCGGGCTGTTCGAGGCCAAGCGGGCGCTGTTCCCCATGGGCGGCAGCGCGATCAGGCTGCCCCGGCAGATCCCCTACTGCCACGCCATGGATCTGCTCCTCACGGGGCGGTCGGTCACCGCTGCGGAGGCGCTGGCCATGGGGCTGGTGAACAGGGTCGTCCCCGACGGGCAGGCGCTGGCGGTGGCGCGCGAGCTCGCCGACGACGTCGCGGCCTCGGGGCCGCTGGCCGTACAGGCGATCCTGCGCACCTACCGCGACACCCTCGGCCTGGCCGAGCCGGAGGCGCTCAAGGTCTCCGACGAGTACGGCTGGCCGGTGATCGGCTCCGAGGACGCCAAGGAGGGGGCGAGGGCCTTCAAGGAGAAGCGCCCCGCCCATTACAGAAGCCACTGACGCCGTAGCCCGTTGAGACACGGCGGGCTACACTTAAGTCACGATGAAAATCATCACGCAGCGCGAGTTCCGCAACAACTCAGCAGCCGTCATGGACGCCGTCGAAGCCGGAGAGACTTACCACATCACCCGGAACGGCATCGAGGTGGCCGAGCTACGCCCGCTTCCTCGCCGTCGGCGCCCACGCGCCGATGAGTTGGTCGCGAAACATCGCCGACTGCCCCACGTCGACTCCTCCGAACTACGCAAGGACGTCGACGAGTTCTTCGGCACCCAGGATCGCGTTGGAGACGCAGACCCCTGGGAGCGTCGTCGTGACTGAACGTCACGCCGCGGGAGTGATCGACACGTGCGTCTACATCGACCTGGATTCAATTCCTCCGGCACATCTTCCCGACTATCCGGACATCACCACCATCACGCTGGCCGAACTTCACCAAGGCGTCGCGATGGCGAAGAACGCCGTCGTCCGCGCAGCACGCGCGGAAAAGCTCGGGGCTGCCGTGGTCGATTTCGATCCCCTTCCCTTCGACAGCGAGGCAGCTGCCCGCTACGGCAGTCTGGTCACCCTGACCCTCGCCGCCGACCGCGATCCGAAGCCGCGTCGCATGGATCTGCTGATCGCCGCAATCGCCTCGAGCCGCGGTCTTCCTCTCTTCACCCGCAACGCCGACGACTTCAAGGGGCTGGAAAGCCTGCTCACGATCGTGCCCGTCTGAGTTTTACGACTCCGTGATGCCGCCCAGGCGGCCGACGGCCTCGATGTACTCCTCGACCATCTCGAACACCACGTCACGAGCGCTCTTGACCTGGTTCATCGTCCCGATGATCTGACCTGCGGGGAAGGTCGCCAGCTCGGCGGCGTCCGAGCGCCCGATGCGCCGCAGCGCGTCGGAGACCAGCATGAACTGAAGAGGCATCGGCAGCGTGCCTGGCGAGTTCGCGCCCTCCCAGGCGTCGGTCCACTCGTTCCTGAGCAGGCGGGCAGGCTTGCCCGTCCAGCTGCGCGAGCGGACGGTGTCGCGGGAGGTCGCCGCCAGGATGCGCGACTTGGCCAGCTCAGGGGTGTCGGCCTCCTCGACCGTCAGCCAGATCGAGCCCGTCCACACCCCTTCGGCGCCCAGGGCCATGCCCGCCGCCATCTGCCTGCCGCCGCCGATGCCGCCCGCCGCCAGAACCGGCACGTCGACGGCGTCCACGACCTGCGGGATCAGCACCATCGTGGAGATCTCGCCGGTGTGCCCTCCCGCCTCGGTGCCCTGGGCGACGACCACGTCCACGCCGACCTCGACCTGCTTGACGGCATGGCGGGGAGTGGAGGCCAGCGCGGCCACCTTGACCCCCTTGGCGTGCGCCAGCTCGACGACGTCGGCGGGCGGCGGGCCCAGGGCGTTGGCCAGCAGCGCGATGGGGTGCCGCAGCGCCACCTCGACCTGCGGCCTGGCGGTGGCGTCCGTCCAGCCGAGCAGGACCTTGCCGGGGTCGGCGTCCTCGGACAGCGGGGGCACGCCGTGCCCCGCGAGCAGGTCCTCGACGAACTGCCTGTGGCCCTCGGGGATCATCCCCTGCAGGCGCGAGACCAGCTCCTCCGGCGCGAAGTCGGCCCCCTCGTAGGAGGCGGGCATGACCACGTCGACGCCGTACGGCTTGCCGTCCACGTGGTCGTCGATCCACTTGAGCTCCATCTCGAGCTCTTCAGGGGTGAAGTAGAGGGCGCCCAGCACGCCCATCCCTCCGGCGCGGCTGACGGCCGCGACGACGTCCCTGCAGTGGCTGAAGGCGAAGATCGGTAACTCGATGCCGAACATGTCGGTCACTCGTGTCCGCATGGCCATGACGATACGATCGCACCCGGCAAAACTGCAACGTGTTCTACTCTAGAACCTTTTGTCGGTCGGGCGCTCTAGGGTCGCGCGCATGGAAGCCACAGACGAGGTCTTCGTCAGCTACCACCAGATGCTGGTGGCCGAGCCGGGCGCCTATCCTCCAGAGGGGCTTACGGGGGGACTGGCGGCTTCCGCCCCTGGGGCGGCGGTGATCCGCACCGGGATCCACACGGGCAACGTCGATGTCACCGTGCGCCTCACGACCGCCGCGCCAGACGCTCAGGACGGCTGGGAGGAGGAAGCGGAGGTCGATCTGATCACCTCGACCGGAGAAATGTGGCTGGCCGGCCTTATGAACGGCCCTGCGGACCTTCCGAACCTCACACCCCACGGCCCAGGTCGATATCGCATGAGAGTGCACGCCCGCGGCAGAGGGATCAACTACGACGGCGTCGCGACGAAGCCGTGCGAGTTCTATCTTCTCGTGGTGTGGCCCGTGGAGCTCGTTCCCGAAGTGGTCGCGAGCCGTCTACCCGAGCCGCTGCCACGTTCCCAGTCGGACGAGATCCGCGACTGGGCGAGGCGATATGGCCACGTGTACAGCGAACGCGGCCGACCAGCCAGCGGACCGGGCTTCCCCGGGGGAGGCCCGGTCCGATGAGAACGCGTTACTTGCCGGGTTCGGGGTCCCTGGGCAGGCCGAGCATGCGCTCGCCGATGATGTTGAGCTGCACCTCCGTCGTCCCGCCGTAGATGGTCATCGCCCTGGTCGCCAGCACCGCCCTGTTCCAGTAGCCGGCGTCGCCCAGCTTCATGTCGGCCGCCACCACGGCGGAGGCGCCGAGCAGGTCCACCGCCGTCTCCGACACGTGCTGGGCGTGCGAGGTCGACAGCAGCTTGCGCACCGAGGCGTCCGCCCCCGGCTCGGCCCCCGCCAGCTGCTTGAGCGTCACCCGCAGCGACAGCGCGTTGATCGAGTGGCCCTCGCAGACGACCGCGGCCACGGCCTGCTCCTCGGCGGGGGTGAGCGGCCTGCCCAGCCTCGACACCAGCCCGAGCAGGTCGGGCACGGAGGCGCCGGTGCCGCCTGAGCCGGACGACAACGACACGCGCTCGTTCGACAGCGTGTTGCGGGCGACCTTCCAGCCGTCGCCCACCTGCCCGACGACCAGCGAGTCAGGCACGAAGACGTCGTCGAGGAAGACCTCGTTGAACAGGTTCTCGCCGGTCATCTCGGTCAGCGGCCTGACCGTCACCCCTGGCGACTTCATGTCGACGAGGAAGTAGGTGATGCCCTCATGCTTGGAGCCTGCCGAGGAGTTGCGCGCGATGCAGATGCCCCACTCGGCGACGTGCGCGACGGAGGTCCAGATCTTCTGGCCCGACAGGGTCCAGCCGCCCTCGACCCGCGTGGCCTTCATCTGCAGCGAGGCCAGGTCGGAGCCCGCGCCCGGCTCGGAGAACAGCTGGCACCAGATCGTCTCGCCGCTGAGCGTCTTGGGCAGGAAGCGTTCCTGCTGCTCGCGAGTGCCGTAGGCGACGACGGAGGGCACCACCCAGGCGCCGATGATCATGTTGGGCAGCTTCACGCCCGCGGCCTTGAGCTCCTGCTGGATGAGCACCTGCTCCAGCGGGCCCGCGTCGCGACCCCACGGCCTGGGCAGGTGTGACATCACGAAGCCGCGGTCGGCGAGGGCCCGCTTCTGCTCGACCCCCGACAGCTGGGCGATCTCGGCGATCTCGGCGGCGATCGAGGAGCGCAGCTCGGCGGCCGAGTCGGGCAGGTCGATCTCCATCGGCCGCTGCACGCCCGCGAGAGCGTGGGCCGCGACCCGCGCCGCCCACGAGGACGACGAGCCGAGCAGCGCCCTGAGGGTGAGCGCGCGGCGGTAGTAGAGGTGCGCGTCGTGCTCGTAGGTGTAGCCGATGCCGCCGAAGGTCTGGATGGCGTCCTTGGCGCACTGCACGGCGGCGTCGGGCGCCATCACACCGGCGATCGCCGCGGCGTAGGCCAGCTCGTCGCCCGAGGCCCTGGTGGCGTCCCACACCGTGGCCCGCGCCTGCTCCAGCGCCACGAGCATGCGCGACAGCTTGTGCTTGATGCCCTGGAACTGACCGATCGGCCGCCCGAACTGCACGCGCACCTTGGCGTAGTCGGAGGCGGCCCGCACGCACCAGGCCGCCACGCCCGCCGCCTCGGCGCCCAGGATGATCGCCGCGATGCTCGGCACGTCGACCTCGCCGAGGATTCTGTCCTCGGGTACGGCCACCGCCTCGAGCGTCACCCTGGCCACGGCCCTGGTGAGGTCGAGCGATTTGATCTCCTCGATCCGGACCTGCGAGGCGTCGACGGCCACCCAGGTGTCGCCGAAGGGCAGGACGAGCACGTCGGCCATCGCGCCCCCGAGCACCTGCTCGGCCGTACCGGAGAGGACGAACGAGTCGCCCGTCAGCTCGGCCGACAGGGCGACGGCGGCGGTCAGCGAGCCGTCGGCGAGCCCTGGGAGCAGCTCGGCGCGCGCCTTGTCGGAGCCGGAGGCGGCGATGACCGCACTGGCCAGCACCGTGGGGACGAACGGGCCCGGAGCCATGCGCTCGGCCAGCGCCTCGATCGCGACGGCCGCCTCCAGCAGGCCGTACCCCGAGCCGCCGAACTCCTCTGGCAGGTGCAGACCCAGCAGGCCCTGCTCGGCCAGCCCCAGCCAGAACGGCGGACGCCCGCTCTCGAAGGTGCGCACGACCTCGGCGGAGACGTTGCGCTCCGCCCATCCCGCCACCGACTCGCGGAGCGCCTCGTGCTCCTCGCTCAATCCGATCGCCATCACATGCCTCCTATGGTTTCCCAGAACCATATTCTAGAGGATGCTTCTATGACGAACGTAGCCCCTTCACCAGAGAGTTCAGGTCGCGCCAGTGGCCCTTGCCGCTCTCGGGGATGGTGGCCAGCAGCATCGCGGGCTTCGACTTGCCCGCGTCGACCACCGCGGCCAGCGCCTGCGAGGACTGCCGCCTGCCGCCGAAGGTGTAGTCGACCTTGAACCCGACGATCCAGCCCTTGCCCACGGCGAGCTTCTGCGAGCCCGTCCAGGTGACCGTGGCGCCCTCGGGGTGCTGGCTGCGCAGCGACCATCTGGCCGCCCTGACGGCCAGGTCGCGGTAGTCGGCGAGCGAGGACGGCTTGTCGGCCGCGACCGGCAGGGGCGCGGAGGCGACCATGGTGTGCGGGAGCGCGACCTTGCCGGCCCGCTGGGCGATCGCGAAGGGCGGGAACGACTTGGCGGTCCACGGCTTGCCGAGCCGGGGATAGGTGATGCCGGTGCGCCTGTCCACGATCTTGCCGACCACCTTGGAGGCCTTGCCCGGCATCGCGGGGAAGGCCAGGCTCTCGGGCGCGGGCGTGAGTACCACCTCGTCGGCGGCCGAGCTGGGCGCGGGCGCGGCTGGCGCGGAGAGATCGGCCCGCTGCGGCTCGGCGGCGTCCGGCTGGTCGCCGGAGAACACCGCGAAGATCAGAACGACCGCCAGCACGGTGACGACCACGGCGGCGATGAGATAGACGAGCTTGATCGGCACGTCTCCCACGCTCGCGGTCAGCCTGCCGACCAGGCCCCTTCGCGGCGGTGCGGGCGGCGGGCGGAACGGTCCCGCCGTCGGCGGCATGGGCACCCGCATCGTCTGGTCTGCGGAGGAGGAGACCTCGACCCGCTGGAAGGGGGTGGTCGGCGCGTCGTAGGAGGGTTGGTACGGCTCCTGTCCCTGGTTGTGCGCCATGGCCTCGAGGCTACGTGATTCGTGCTCTTCCTTGGACAGAATGTCATTCTGTATGGTCGCCCGCATGAGGGGCTTCTACGAGATCGCCGCAGCCGAACCGGACCGTCCCGCCGTGCTCGGGGAGGTCGGCCTCACCTACGGCGAGCTGCTCGCCCGCGCCAACAGGCTCTCGCACGCGTTGGTCGAGCGTGGGGTGGGACAGGGCGACGCGGTGGTCACTGTGTTGCCCAACGGCCCGGAGGCGCTGGCCATGATGCTCGCGACCTACCAGATCGGCGCCTACCACGTCCCGGTCAACTGGCACTTCACCGAGGAGGAGATCGCCTACATCGTGGCCGACTGCGGCGCGAAGGTCGTCCTCGACTCCCCCATGCCGGTGGACGGCCTGCCCTCCGGCCCGCCGCCGCACCGGCGCGCCGGCTCGATGATGCTCTACACCTCGGGCACCACAGGAAGGCCGAAGGGTGTACGGCGGCGCCTGCTCGACCTGCCGCCCGAGGAGCTCTACCCCATCCTGATGCGCAAGAGCTGGAGGCACTTCGGGCTGCCGTTCGGCGGGGTGCACCTGGTGTGCTCGCAGCTCTACCACTCCGCCCCCTACGGCCAGGCGATGATGGCGCTCAACCTCGGTCACGCGATCATCGCCCCTGAGAGGTTCGACGCCGTCGGCACGCTGGAGCTGATCGAGCGCCACCGGGTGACGAACGCCTTCATGGTGCCGACGATGTTCCACCGGCTGCTGGCCGTACCCGATCGGGAGCGCTACGACCTGTCGTCGCTCACCCACCTCTTCCACGGCGCCGCGCCGTGCCCTCCCGCCACCAAGCAGGCGATGATCGACTGGCTGGGGCCCGTGCTGTGGGAGTACTACGGCTCGACGGAGGCGGCCGTGGCCACCATGGTCTCCTCGCAGGAGTGGCTGGCCAAACCGGGCACGGTGGGTCGGGCGCTGGACGGCATGTCCTTCACGATCATCGCCGACGACGGCACGGAGGCTCCTCCAGGCGAGCCGGGACTGGTCTACATCGGCGGCATCAACCGCTTCGAGTACCACGGCGACCCAGCCAAGACGGCATCGGCGATGCGCGGGCGCGACTACACCCCCGGCGACATCGGCTACCTCGACGAGGACGGCTACCTGTTCCTTCTCGACCGCAGGACCGACCTGATCATCTCGGGCGGGGTCAACATCTATCCCGCCGAGATCGAGGCCGTCCTGCTGGAGCATCCCGCCGTCGCCGACGTGGCGGTGATCGGCGTGCCCGACGAGGAGTGGGGGCACAGGATCGTGGCGCTGGTGCAGCCCTCCGAGGGCTTCAGCCCCGGCGACGGGCTGACCGCCGACCTGCTGCGGCACTGCGCGCCCCGGCTGGCCAAGCTGAAGCACCCGAGGGTCGTGGAATACCGCGCACAGCTGCCGCGCACGCCCACAGGCAAGCTGAGCAGGCGGGATGTCAGGGATCGGTATCTTTCCGGCTGACGTGGGAAGAAACCGCGCATGAGGATGATCGTCGCGAGCGCCGCGGCCGCAGTTCTGCTCATCTCCGGCTGCTCGGGCTCCATCTCCAGGGCGACCCCGCCGGCTTCGACCCCGGCGCCCTCCCCGGCCTCCTCCTCACCGGCGTCCGCGTCGTCCCCGCACGCGCTGGAGGCGGAGTACGAGAAGGTCATCCAGGAGGTGCTGCCGTCGATCGTCCAGATCAACACCAAGGTCGGGCTCGGCTCGGGCATCGTCTACGACTCGGCAGGACACATCGTGACCAACGCCCACGTGGTGGGCGAGGCGACCGAGATGGAGGTCACGCTCGCCACCGGCGGCACCGCGCGCCCCGCCAGGCTGGTCGCCTCCTTCCCCGCGGGCGACCTCGCGGTGATCAAGGTCAGCGACCTCAACGGCCTCGCGCCCGCCAGATTCGGCGACTCCGCCAAGCTCAGGGTCGGTCAGATCGTGCTGGCGATGGGCAACCCGCTCGGGCTGTCGGGCAGTGTCACCAACGGCATCGTCTCGGCGCTGGGCCGTACGGTGAGCGAGCCCCAGGGCGGCGGCTCGCCCGGCGCGACCATCGCCAACGCCATCCAGACCTCCGCCGCCATCAACCCCGGCAACAGCGGGGGCGCGCTGGTCGACCTGTCGGGGCAGGTGATCGGCATCCCGACCCTCGCCGCCACCGACCCGCAACTCGGCGGAGGGGCGGCGCCCGGCATCGGCTTCGCCATCCCGAGCAACACCGCCACCGACATCGCCGCGCAGATCATCAAGGACGGGAAGGTGACCAACTCCCGCAGGGCGGCGCTCGGCATCGTTGGCCGCACGGTGATCGGGCCCGAGGGCTCTCCCGTCGGCGTCGGCGTCGTCGGCGTCAGCAGGGATGGTGGAGCGGCCCAGGCCGGCATCGCGGCGGGCGACGTGATCGTCTCGGTGAACGGCACGGACACCCCGACCATGTCGGCGCTGTCGGAGATCCTGGCCGCCCAGAAGCCAGGCGGCCAGGCCAAGGTCGAGGTGGTCAAGCCGGACGGCTCCACCGGCACGGTCACGGTCACGCTGGGCGAACTCGACAGCTAGACCTCAGAAGCACGTCGGCGAAGACGCCCTGATCGTCAGGAGACGGCCACGCCGGTGAAGACCACCCGGTCCTTCAGGAGACGGCCACGCAGGTGAAGACGGCCCGGGCCGTCAGAGGATTGGCACGTCGGTGAAGATGACCCGATTCGTCAGGAGACGGGGACGTCGGTGAAGACGCCCAGCGTGCGCAGGTCGACGTTGACCTTCGTCACGTCGGCGGGCGGCGCGGCGAAGGTGGCGTGGAGGGGCAGTTGCTCCCCCGGCTCGGTGAACACGTCGTAGTCCGAGCACATGCACCGGGCCCTGGGGGGCTCGCCGGTGTAGGCGACGCGGTAGCGCTTTCCGTTGGCCGCGTCGACCAGGCTGACCCCGCCGACCGTCAGGCCCATCCCCATGGGCGTGTCGCCGAGGGTGGAGGACATCTCCCACCTGTTCTCGCCCTTGTTGGTGACGGTCCAGGTGAGCGTGGCCACCCTGCCCTGCCGCTTGAGCCCGGTGATCTGCACGAGCAGGTCGGCCCCTCCGGCCTTCACCTCACGGCCGGCGATCACCTGGGTCTGCTCGGGCGGCGCGCTCTGGGCGGTCTGCGGCGCGGGAGCCGTGCCGCTCTCCTGAGGCGTCCCGCCGCTCTGCTGGGCGGTGCTCTGCTGGGCGGTGGCCTGCTGCTTCTCCTCGCCGCCCGCCGCGAGCTGGCCGGGCAGCATGCCGCAGCCGGTCAGGCCGGCGACCAGGGTCAGTGTCAGCGCGATCTGCTTGCGCATGCTCATTCCTTGACGTTGAAGATGATCTCGACACGGCGGTTCTTGGTCCTGTTGTGGTCGCTGGGCCTGCCGTCCACGAGGTTGGGCAGCTTGGGCTTCGTCTCGCCGAAACCGGCGGCCTCGAAGGTGACCGCGCCGGCGTCCAACCGGCCCAGCGCCTCCTGGACGGCGCGCGCCCGCCTGAGCGAGAGCGCCTGGTTGTAGGCGTCGGCGCCCTGGTCGTCGGTGTGACCCTGGATCTTGACCACGCCGCCGGCAGACTCCGCCTTGATCTTGGCGGCCACCTGGCCGAGCCGCTGCCTGGCCTTCGCCGTGAGCACCCACCTGTCAACGGCGAACAGCACGTCGCTGGTCAGCGCGACAGTGACCTCCTCGCCCGTCCTGGACTCGCTCTGCGCGCCGTCCATGGACTCCACCTCGGCGATGATGTCCTCGACGGGGAGCACCAGGTCCTCCACCGTGTAGGTGGCGTCCTGCGGCGTTCCGGGGTCGGCCAGCGTGGAGATTGACATCACCGCCGCCAGCGCCAGCTCAGGAAATGGGGACATCGGGGAACACTCCGAGGTTGGGGATCTCGACGGTGACCGTGGAGACGTCGGCTGGAGGCGCGCCGTAGACGGCGTACATCTCCAGCGCGCTGCCGCCCTTGATCCGCTGGTTCACCCTGCTGCACACGCATGTGGCGTCGTCGCCCGTGCCGTTGCGAGCGACGCGGTACCGCTTGCCGTTGACCGGGTCGATCAGCGAGACGCCCGCGACCGTCCAGTCGAGGTTTCCCGTGCCGAGGTTGGAGCCGACGTAGTAGTGGTCGCTGGAGGGGTCGAGGTTGTGGACCGTCCAGGTCAGCGTCGCGATCCTGCCCTGGCGCTTGAGCCCGGTGATGTCGACGCGCAGGTTGCTGCCGTCGTGCTTCATCTCCCGGCTGGCGATGGCCTGGAGCTTCTCGGCGGGCGGCGCCGGGGCGGAGGGGGAAACCGTGGCGGCGGGCGGCGGGCCGGCGGGCGTGTTCTCCACGGCCCGCTCGGTGTTCCGTACCGGCTGCTTCTCCTCGCCGCCTCCCGAGGTCAGCTGGGAGGGCAGGGTTCCGCAACCGGTCAACGTCATGGCCAGCAACGCCGCCATGGCCAGCTTTCTTCGCATCCTGCCTTACCTCTTGCGGTCGGGGGTTTCAGTGAGCCTCACCCTAGGAGGGCGATGTTCAGGATCCGTATAGCCCGCTGTCACCGCAGGCCACGACGGCGACGCGCCTCCCGCGCGAGCTCCTGCGCCTCGACCAGGCCGCGCCTGTCACCGAGGGCGTCAAACTCTCCCATAATGCATGCAAGGGCATCAACAGCCCCATCAATCTCATCCAGATCCAAAGCCGCGGCGGCAATCGCCAGCCTCGCCTTCGCCATGCCCCTCCTGTCGCCGTGCGCCTCGAAGGCCGCCAGCGCCTCCGTCGCCGCCGCCCTGGCCGCCTCGGGCCTTCCCTCCGCCCTGGCCGTCCCCGCCAGCAGCAGCGAGGCAGAGGCGGCGGGAAGCCGATCGCCCAGCCTCCTGCTCAGGCCGGCCGCCCGCTCGGCCAGCTCCCTCGCCTCCTTCGTCCTGCGCACCGCCAGGCACAGGGCGGCCAGGTCGAGCAGGGTGGCCGCCTCTCCGCGCGGGTCACCGAGCTGCCGGTAGAGCTCGAGCGCGCGACGAGACAGCTCCTCGTCCGCGCGAAGCTCTCCCAGCGCGCGCAGCGCGTCGGCGCTTCCCCTCGGGTCGCCGCCTCCCCCCTGGCCCGAGCCGAAGGCGGCCAGGCACTCGGTGAAGCAGCGCTCGGCGTCGCCCAGGCGATCCTGCGCCCTGTAGACCAGCCCCAGTCTGAGCGTCGTGCGCGCCACCTCGTCACGCTCGGTCAGCGGCAGCGCGGCGCGCAATGCCCCGGCCGCCTCCTCCAGCCTGCCTTCGGCGCGGTGCAGGTCGGCCAGCGAGCGCAGCAGCAGCGCCTCGCCGTGCCGGTGCCCCGCCCTGCGCGCCGACTCCAGGCCGAGCGCGGCCGTCGTGCGCCAGTCGTCGTGGTAGGCGCCCAGCTCGAACAGCGGGGTCAGGTAGAAGGCCAGCCGCCACGCGGCCTCGTCCAGCCGGGCCCCGTGCAGGTCAGCGACGGCGGCGACCATGAAGGAGCGCTCGGCGGCCAGCCAGCGGGCCGACTCGGCGAGACGGGCGGTGGCGAGATCGCGCTCGACCGTGTGCGAGAGCGTGAGGCCCGAGCCGGGCTCGGCGGGCAGCATCAGCTCTCTCGCCCTGCGCGCCCTGTCGAGGATCTCCCCCGCCACCCCCGCGAGGACGGCGGAAGCGGGGCCCTCCTCCTCGGCGAGCCGCTCGGCGGCGTAGAGGCGGGTCAGGTCGTGCCAGCCGTACCTGTCGAGGCCACGCTCCTGGAGCAGCCCTGCCTCGGCCAGCGACTCCATCACCCTGCCGCCGTCGCGGCCCACGAGGGCGGCGGCGATCCACGGCGCGAAGTCAGGGCAGGACAGCGCGCCGAGGCGGCGCAGCAGCAGGCGTTCGTCCTCGGACAGCGCCCGGTAGCCGAGCGCCAGGCTGGAGCGGACGGCCAGGTCTCCCGCGCTGAGCTCGTCGAGCCTGCCGCGCTCGTCGCCCAGCCGGTCAGCCAGGTGCTCGAGCGTCCAGCCCCGCCGCCTGGCCAGGCGCGAGCCTGCGATACGCAGCGCCAGCGGCAGCGCCCCGCACAGCCGTACGATGCGGTGGGCCTGGTCGGGCTCGGCGGCGACTCTGTCGGCGCCGACGATCCTGGCCAGCATCGCCACCGCCTCCCCCGCCTCGAGCACGTCCAGCGGGTAGGCGCGGGCCGCCTCCAGCCCGAACAGCGGCGACCTGCTGGTCACCAGCGTCAGGCAGCCCGCTCCCGTGGGCAGCAGCGGGCGCACCTGGGCCTCGCTCGTGGCGTCGTCGAGCACGACGAGCAGCCGCCTGCCCGCCACGAGGCTGCGGTAGAGGCGCACGCGTTCATCCAGCGACGAGGGGACCGCGCCGTCGGGACAGCCGAGCGAGCGCAGCAGGTCCTCCAGCACCGCTCCCGGCGCCCTGTCGCGCAGCGAGGCGTGCAGCCTGCCGTCGGGCAGGTCGAGCCGGGCCGCCGCGTGGACGGCGAGCGCGCTCTTGCCCGCGCCCGCGGGGCCGTACAGCACCAGGTGGACGGGGGCCGCGCCGGGAGCGGGCAGCGCCGCCTGGATCCAGTCGAGCACCGCCTGCCTGCCGGTGAAGTCGGCGATGTCGGGCGGCGTCTCGTTGGGGACGCTTCTGCCGAGCTCCTGCGCGAGCACCCGCTCGTGGGCCTCGCGCAGCTCCGCCCCCGGTTCGAGGCCGAGCTCCGCCACCAGCGTGCCGCGCGCCTCCTGGTAGGCCGTCAGCGCGTCCGACCTGCGGCCTGCCTGGGTCAGCGCGTGCATCAGCTGCGCCCACGCCCGCTCCCTCAGCGGGTAGGCCGCCACCAGCGCGCGCAGCTCGCCGATCAGCTCGGCGCCCCTGCCCAGCTCCAGGTCCAGCTCGACCCGCTCCTCCAGCGCGGCCAGCCGCAACTCCTCCAGCGGTACGGCATGCGCCCGCCGCAGCTCGCCCTCGATCCCGTCGAGCGCCCGCCCCCTCCAGAGCCCGAGCGCCCGCGCCAGCGCGTCGGCGGCCTCGACGACCCGCCCCGCGGCCCTGGCCC
Organism: Nonomuraea recticatena; assembly: GCF_039533245.1. Taxonomy (NCBI): domain Bacteria; kingdom Bacillati; phylum Actinomycetota; class Actinomycetes; order Streptosporangiales; family Streptosporangiaceae; genus Nonomuraea; species Nonomuraea recticatena. The sequence goes on from NZ_BAAATE010000001.1 coordinate 152,592, forward strand.
TGCGCGCGTTCGCGACCATGCGCTCGAACCTGAGCGCGTCCACCTCCTCGGGGTCGACCGCCAGCAGGTAGCCACCCGGCACGGTCCTGATGCCCTCGACGATCTTGCGGAGCGCGCTGACGTACACCCTGAGCACCGCCTCCGCCGAAGCGGGCGGCTCGACGCCCCACACCGCCGCCACCAGACGGTCGTGCGTGACCGGGTGTCCCGCGCTCATCAGCAGCGCGACCAGCAGCGCGCGGTGCTTGGCAGGCCCAGGAGTGACCTCCGCGCCGGCGCCGTCCAGCACCAGCAGCGGGCCCAGCACGCCGAACCGCGCGCTCATCGGCCGGCGGCCTGCACGGCGAAGGAGCTGAACCTGACACCGACCGGCTTCTCGGTGTCGGGGGCGGCGAAGACGCCGCTGGAGCCGGGTCCGAGCGGACCGCTGGTGTCGGTGACCATGCCGACGTACCTGTCGTCCACCCACAGGCGAAGGAGGGTCTTCGGGCCGTCGCTCCTGCACTCGGCGACGATGCGGCGATCCTCCGCCCCCTCCTTGGCGGGCCTGTCCAGCAGGACGGTGCCGGTGCCCGATCCGCGTTTGGCGATGGTCGCCCTGCCGTCGCTCGTGACCGCGAACTCGTAGCGCCGGCCGCCGCTCGCGCCTCTGCACCACACGCCGAACTCGCCGGTGCCGGCGACCATCCTGCCTCTGGCGACGACCACCGCCCCGCTTTCGGGCTCGGAGGTCACAGGGGCCGACCGCCACAGCCGCCAGCCGGGGTTCGTGGTGAGCTCGTAGGTGTCCCCCGTCAGCTTCGCCACTCCTCCCTCGGTGCGGCCCGTCTCCCACGAGTCGCCGCCGAAGTCGGCCCTGTACGGCCAGTCGGTCTGCGCCGGACGCAACGCGAGGAAGCCCGCCACGGCCGCCGCGGCGACCAGCGTCAGCGCTCCAGCCACCCACGGCCACCACCGCCTGGCCCCGCGCCCGGCCCGCACCGGTGTCGCGGGGCCGCGCGGGTGAGGAGGTCGGGGCGGTGCGGGGTGGTCTCCCGACCCGGCGGAGGCCGGGGGAACGGGCCCCGACCAGGTGCGCTCGACGACCATGGTCGCCGTCTCGGGGGTCGGCTGCCCGCCGACGAGCTCGGCGAGCAGCTGCTGCGGGGTGGGCCTGCGGGCGGGGTCCTTGGCCATCGCCCACTCGACGATGCCCCTCATCGACTGGTCAAGGCCGTCGAGCTGGGGGCCGTCGTTGACGATCCGGTACAGCACCTCGGCGGGCGCGCCGCCGCCGAACGGCAGCCGTCCCGTGCCTGCGAAGGCGATGACGCCGCCCCAGGCGAAGACGTCGGCCGAAGGCCCGAGCGGCTCGCCTCTCACCTGCTCGGGCGCCATGAAGGCGGGGGTGCCGAGGATCGCCTGGCTGGCCAGGCTGTCGACCCCCATGAGCTGCGCGATGCCGAAGTCGATCACGCGAGGGCCGAGCGGCGACAGCAGCACGTTGGAGGGCTTGAGGTCACGGTGGATCACGCCCGCGCCGTGGATGGCCGTCAGCGCGGTGGCGATCCCCACCGCCAGGGACTCCAGGTTGCCGCCGGTGAAGGGCCCCTGCTCCCTGACGGCGTGCGCCAGGTCAGAACCCTTGACGTACTCGGTGACCAGGTAGGCCACCTCGCCCGAGATCCCCGCGTCGAGCACGGGTGCGGTGCAGAACCTGGCCACCCGCCTGGCCGCGTCCACCTCGCGGGAGAAACGCCGCTGGAAGGCGGGATCGCGGGCCAGCGAAGGGTGGATCACCTTGACCGCCGCCAGGCCGCCCGTGGGCGTGGAGGCGAGATGCACCTCGCCCATCCCACCGCGCCCGAGCAACCGCAGCAGCGTGTATCCGCCGATCACCGGAGCGGTCACAGCAGCCCTGCCAGCTCTTCCCTGGACATCGCCGCGCCTCTGGCGTACGCCTCGGCGAAGCGCCGCTCGCCCAGCGCCGCCCTTGCCAGCTCGGCGACCCGCCTCACGTCGCGGTCGCCGGGCAGCGTCATGCCGCGCAGCCCCTTGCCCACGCCGAGCAGCAGCGCGACCTCGTCGTGCGCGCCGCGCAGCGAGGCGGCTCCCGCCAGGCCCTCGGCCGCGCTCGCCAGCACCGGCAGGCTCTGCACGTGCAGCGCGGCGGCGAACGCCGTCTCCTGTCTGGCGACGGCCTCCTCCACGTCGCCCTCGGCCGCGGCGATCCAACCGAGCGCGATCCCGATCTGCACGGCGTTGAGCGACTCGCCGAAGGACCCGCTCGACTCCCTCGCCAGCACCTCCTCGTAGCGGCGGCGCGCCTCGTCCAGGTCGCCGCGCAGCCTCGCGGCCTCCGCCAGGCCGCAGCTGGCCCTGGTGGTGCCCTCCAGCGCCCCGACCCTGCGGGCCAGCTCCGCGGCCCGCTCGAAGTCGGCCCTCGCCCTGTCGAGGTCGCCGAGCAGCAGCTCGCCCTCACCGCGGTGGCACAGCAGGTCGGCGATGTCCTCCTGCGCGCCGAGCTCGCCCACCAGGCGCAGGGCCTCCTCGATCAGCTCGCTGAAGCGCTCCCTCTCGCCGCGCCACGCGGCCACCCTGACCAGCTCCGACAGCGCCATCGCCATGCCGAGCCGCTCGCCGAGCGAGCGGAAGTAGTCGAGCGCGAGCGAGAACTCCCGTTCGGTGCCCGCCACGTCGCTCTCCATCAGGTAGCAGAGGAAACCCTTGCCGACATGGTTCAGACCGCTGATCCAGGGGTCGGGGCTGGCCTTGACGCGCTCCATCATCAGCTCGAGCAGCCCGTCGTCGATGGAGGGCCCGGCGAAGCTGCCCCAGAAGAAGGTGAGCTGCGGGTGGCCGGAGATCAGGTCCAGCTCGCGCATCAGCCTTTTGGCGTTCTCCAGGTGCGCTCCGCTCCCGGCCGCGCCGGCCACGCAGATGACGTACTCCGCCTCCAGACCCTCGGGGACTTCCGTCCCGAGCGCGGCGAGAAGCGCGCGGGCGGGCAGCATCCCGAGGCCGCGCCGTCCCCGCAGCCACCAGTACGTGGACAGATCGGCGAAGATGCGCAGCGCCATGGCGCGGTCGTCGCCGATGGCCCAGGTCAGCGCGGCGAGCAGGTTGTCGTGCTCAGGGTCGAGCCTGGCCGCCCATTCCAGCTGCTCGGCGCGCATCAGGTGGGGAGCGGCCTCGCGCAGCAGGGCGAGATGGTGGTTCGCGTGGGCGCGCCGGTAGGTGCCCACCTCCCCCGCCTCCTCCAGCCGCTCGGCGCAGAAGGCGCGGATCGTCTGCAGCATCCGGTAGCGGTCTCCGGCGATCTCGACCAGTGACTTGTCGGCCAGGCTGGTGAGCAGCTCGAGCGCGTCAGGCGTGTCGCAGACCCGCTCGACCGCCTCGATGCCCGCCCCGCCCGCGAACACCGTCAGCCTCCTGGCCAGCCGCTGCTCCTCCTCATCCAGCAGGCTCCAGCTCCACTCGACCACCGCGCGCAGCGTGCGGTGCCTGGGCTGGGCAGTACGGCTGCCGCGCGACAGCAGCCCGAGCCCGTCCTCCAGCCTGGCGGCGACCTCCGCCACGGGCAGCGAGCGGAGCCTGGCGGCTGCCAGCTCGATCGCCAGCGGCAGCCCGTCGAGCGCCTGGCAGATCCGCCGCACGTCGGCGAGGTTGTCCTCGTCGAGCGCGAACCCCGGGCGGACCGCGGCGGCCCTGTCCTCGAACAGCCGCTCCGCGAGCGCGTCGGGCAGCGCGGTCACGGGCCAGATGCTCTCGCCGGTGATGCCGAGGGCCTCCCTGCCGGTGGCCAGCACGCGCAGGTCGGGACAGGCGCTGAGCAGCCGGTGCGCGAGCTCGGCCGCCGCCGCCACGACGTGCTCGCAGTTGTCGAGGACGAGCAGCATCCGCCGTCCCGCCAGCGCGGCGACGAGCCGGTCGGCCGGATCCGGCACGTCCTGCCCGACCCGCAGTCCGAGCTTGGTGAGCACGGCCTGGGCGACGTCGCCGCCTTCGGCCACGCCGTCCAGCTCGACCAGGCCGACCTCGTCCTTCACGGCGGCCGCCGCCTCCAGCGCGAGCCGCGTCTTGCCCGCTCCCCCCGGGCCCGTCAGTGTGACGAGCCTGGCCCGCTCCAGGAGGCGGGCGACCTCTGCCAGGTCGTCCTGCCTGCCGACGAAGCTGGTGAGCTGGGCGGGCAGCGCGCTCCTGACGCCTGCCGTCCTGCCCTGGGGCTCGGTGCGGCCGGGGGCCGCGGGGGCGTAGAGCTCGCCGCGCAGCGCCGCGAGGTGGATCTCCCTCAGCTCGGGCGACGGATCGACGCCCAGCTCGTCGGCCAGCGTGCGGCGGGCGTCCTCGAAGGCGGTCAGCGCCTCCGCCTGGCGCCCGCTGGCGTACAGCGCCCTGATGAGCTGGCCGCGCAGCCGCTCCCTGACGGGGTGCGCCTCCACCAGCCGCTGCAGCTCGGTCACCAGCTCGCGGTGCCTGCCCAGCTCGAGATCCGCCTCGACGCGGTCCTCGGTGACGTCGACCCTCAGCTCCTCCAGCCGCGCCGCCTGCGCGGGGGCGAAGGGCACCTCGCGGACGTCGGCCAGCGCGGGTCCGCGCCAGAGCGCCAGCGCCTGCCCGAGCAGCTCCGAGCGGACGGCAGCCGACTCGGCCGCCCTTCCCTCGCGGACCAGCCGCTCGAAGCGGTGGGCGTCGACCTCCTCACCGTCGACGACGAGCCGGTATCCGGCGGGGTGGAACTCGACGGGGACGTCGAGGCTCCTGCGCAGCCTGGAGATCTGCGACTGCAGCGCGTTGCCCTCGCCCGTCACGGGGCGCTCGCCGTAGAGGCCCTCGATGAGCCGCTCGGTGGGCACGATCCTGCCCGCGTCCAGGGCGAGGAGCGCGAGCAGGCCGCGCAGGCGGGCTCCGCCGACGGAGACCGTGGCGCCGTCCTCCCTCCGCGCCTCGACCGGGCCCAGGATCCCGAACCGCATCACATGATCCTGCACAGGAAGTCGTTGGAGAACTTGCCCTGCGGGTCGAAGGCGCTGACGAGCTCGCGGAAATCGTCCATCCGCTCGTAGGAGGCGACGGCGGTGAACAGCTTGCCCCAGTGCGGCCTGGCCTCGTACGGCTCCAGCGCCCGCGTCACCGCCTCGATCACCGGCAGCACGCCCGGCACGTCCTTGATCCACGTGAAGTGGAAGGCGACCACGTCCTGGCTGTAGGCCGGGCTCAGCCACAGGTCGTCGGCGGCGACGGTCCTGATCTCCGAGACCTGCAGGACGGGTGCGATGGTGTCGCGGATGCCGTCGAGCGCGCGCAGCGCGGCGACCGCGTGCCCGCGCGGCAGCAGGAACTCCGACTGCAGCTCCTCGCCCGCGCTCGGGGTGAACCCCGGGCGGAAGTGCGGCAGCCGCTCGTGCCACGGCCCCGCGACGCCGAGCTGTTCGGTGCACGGCTCGGCGGACACGCCGGGGATGGGGTGGCGAGGCCCGTCGGCTGGGCGCGCCCCGAACAGCTCGGGCGCCCCGCCCGAGACCCGCTTCACCCACACCTGGTCGATCACGGGCCGCCGCCACCGGGTGAACAGGCTCACGCTGTAGCCGCTGCCGAACACCTCGTCGAAGTGGTCGTCCAGCACCTCGAGCGGCAGCTCCTCGAAGACGTGCTGGCGCACCTCGAAGGTGGGCACCACCTCCAGCGTCAGGCTCACCACGACGCCCAGCGCCCCGAGCCCGACCACCGCGCCGGACAGCCGGGGATCGTCCCCTGCCAGGCTCACCAGGTCGCCCTCGGCGGTGACGAGCTCCATGGCGCGGACCGCCGTGGCGAGGTTGCCGTTGCCGTCACCCGATCCGTGCGTGGCCGTGGCCACCGAGCCCGCGACCGTGATGTGCGGGAGGGAGGCCAGGTTCCGCAGCGCGAACCCCGCCCTGTGCAGGCGCGGCGCCAGCTCCGCGTACCGTACGGCACCGCCCACCCGCACCGTGGACCCGTCGAGGTCGACCGTGCGCGGCAGCGCGTCGAGGCTGACCAGCGCGCCCTTGGTGTCGGCCACGTCGCTGAAGGAATGGCCACTGCCGAGCGCCCGCACTAAAGGCGAGCGCGCCACGATGACGCGCAGCTCCTCGACCGAGGCCGGGCGGTGCACATCAGAGGCGTGGAAGGCGAGATTACCCGCCCAGTTGGTCACGATCGCGGCCATAGGCCGTTGATGCTACCGAATCAGGGTGTATGAGCCCTGCCGGTGTGCCATGCCCAGGCCGCGATGCCGACCCTGTTCTTCACACCCAGCTTGCGCTGGATGCTGGCGATGTGGTTCTTGACCGTGCCAGGGGACAGGAAGAGCCTTTCGGCGATCTCGGCGTTGGTCTTGGCCTGGGCGACGAGGCGGACGACGTCGTCCTCGCGCTCGGTGAGCTCCGCCTCGCCCTGCAGGTCACGCCCGGAGCTCTCACGCAGGGGGCCTTCCGGGAGGGAGCCCTCCCGCAGGGGGCTTTCTCGGAGGGGGCTGTCCCGCAGCAGGCCGATCGTGAGCTGCGGGCTGATCAGCACGTCCCCGCTCATCGCCGCCCTGACGGCCTCGACGAGCAGCGTCGGCCCCGACCTCTTGAGCACGAACCCCGAGGCGCCGTGCCGCAGCGCCGCCCGCACATAGTCGTCCTGCCCGAACGTCGTGACGACCACCACGTGGATGCCGGTCTCCGCCAGCGCCCGCGTCACCTCGATGCCGTCGGCCTTCGGCATCCTGATGTCGGCGAGCACCACGTCGGGGCGCACCCGGAGCGCCGTCTCGATGGCGGCGAGCCCGTCGGCCGCCTCCGCGATGACGGTCATGTCGGGCTGGGCGTCCAGGATGAGACGGAAAGCGCCGCGGATGCCCTCCTGGTCGTCGGCGATGAGGATGCGGGTGGACACGCCGTTCATGGTGCCAGAGGCAGTCGCGCCACCAGCGTCCACCCTCCCCGCGCCGCGGCCGCCCGCAGGCGCCCGCCCATCGCCTCCACTTGGGTGGTCAGCGACGGCAGCCCGAACCCGCCGCGCCCCTCCTCCGGCGCGACGCCGCCGCCGTCGTCGTCCACGCTCACCACGAGCATCCCGCCCTCGGCCCTGACCGCGACCTCCACCAGCGTCGCCTCGGGGGCGTGACGGCGCACGTTGGTCAGCGCCTCCACCACGACCCTGTACGCCATGGCGGCCGTCTCCTCGGGCACGTCGAGCCGGTCGTCCACCCGCAGCCCGACCCGCGCCCGACCCGCCGAGGAGAACCTGGCCGCCAACTCGGCCAGCCCCTCCAGCCCTGGGCCCGCGTGGAGGTCGAGCACGGTGCGGTCCAGCGTCGCCATCGCGCGCAGCCCCGCCTGCTCCACCCGCTGGAGCGCCGCCAGCGCCTGGGCGGGATCGCCGACGCCGACCACCTGGCCCGCCTGGGCCTGCGCCACCATCTCGCTGACGTCGTGGGCGACGAAGTCGTGCAGGTCCCTGGCCAGCCGCAGCCGCTGCGCGGCGCGCTCGTCCCGCACCGCGCGCGCCCGCCGGGTGTCGAAAGAGCGCAGGTAGGCCCCGACCGCGACGGCGGCCATCACGCCGAGGGCCCAGAAGGCGCACATGCCGATGGCCTCCAATGGCGAGGCGGGCATCACGTACCGCAGCAGCCACGTCGAGGCCGCCACCCCGCCCAGCGCGCCCGCGGGCACGGCCTGCCGTACGGGAGACCACCTGGCCATCAGGCCGAGCAGCGCGATCAAGGACAGGCTCTCCACCAGCCCGTACAGGTCCTCGCCCGCGCGCGGCCCGCTGCTCACGAACGAGAGCGTGACCACGAGGGAGACCACGGAGGCCAGGACCACCGCCGCGGGCAGGTGGGCACGGCCGCGGCGCCGCCCGACGACCACCCACGCCAGCGCCGTCACGGCCGCCGCCGCTCCCACGATGCCCATGTTCACCACAGCCACGATACGGACCTGACTCACCGAGCCACGACCCGAACCCGGCTCACCGCGACCGCTCCAGGATCCTGGACGCACCGCGGCCGCGGCTCGGGCATGCCGAATGGCATGGGCGTAGGCCGCCGGAGCCGCCACAACCTGCCGAAAGGCACCTGGCCCGGGACCGCCGCCCGGCCCGAGGCTGGAGACATGACGACGATCATCTCGAAGGCCGGTTACGCGGCGGCAGCCTGGTCGGCCGCCTACGCGGCGGCCGGTGCGGCGTGGGCGCTCGGCGCTCCCGGCTTCCCCTGGGGCGCGAGCGACCCCGACCCCGACGGCGCGCTCTCCATCCTCGCCGGCCTCACCCCTGACCCCGGCGGCTGGTGGGTGGCCGCCTTCGGCCTGCTCGGCGCGATCACCGCGCTGGCGCTCGTGCGCGGCGGGCCTGCCGTCCAGCGGGTCGCGGTGTTCGCCGCGTGGCCGCTGGCGCTCCTCCTCGCCGTGGTGATCCCCGACTCCCGCCTCATGATGGGCGTCGCCTACACGCCGCTGATGACGGTGGCCGGCCTCTTCGACGGGCCGTGGGGACAGATCGGGCTGGGCGACGCGTGGCCGTGGCCGGTGCTCAACCAGCTGCTGTGCATGCTCGGCGGGGTACTGCTGGCAGGGGCCGCGCTGACCGCGCAGCGCGCCCGCCGCGAGGCGTGCGGCTCCTGCGGACGAGCCGACGAGGACACCGGCTGGACCACCCCCGCCTCGGCCGCCCGCTGGGGGCGCGTGGCCGTCATGGTCGCCGTCGTCACGCCGCTCATCTACTGCGCCACCCGGTGGGCGTGGCCGCTCGGCATCCCGCTGGGGGTGAGCAGGGAGTTCCTCGAGCAGGGTGAGAGGGAGGCCCCCGGCATCTGGCTGGCCGGAGCCTACCTGGCGACCTTCGGCGCCCTCGGCGGCGTGCTCACGCTCGGGCTGGTGCAGCGCTGGGGCGAGATCTTCCCTCGCTGGATCCCCGGCCTGCGCGGCAGGCGGGTCCCTCCGCTGCTTGCCGTCATCCCCGCGACCCTCGTCGCGATCATCATCGCGGTCGCGGGCCTGACCTACGTACGGCGGGCGCTGGCGGGGCTGTTCGACCTCGCGGAGTGGGGCGCCTGGCTGCCCGAGTGCTTCTGGCCCCTCTGGGGCGCGGCACTGGGCGCCGCCGCCCTCGCCTACCACCTGCGCAGACGAGGCCGCTGTCCCCGCTGCCTGCGCGGTGAGGACCGCCCTCTCGCCGCCTCAACAATCTGAACGAGCTCCCGCCGCCTGCGCGGCGCCGACCAGCCCACCTTTCCGCCCGGCGCGGCGCGAGCCGGTTCGTCGCCAGCCGGCGACGAACCGGCTCATGGCATGCGAAAGGCCGGTGTCACGGGTGTGACACCGGCCTTCGCCGATCGGTGGAGGTGGCGGGAATCGAACCCGCGTCCTTCAACCCCAAGGCAGGGCTTCTCCGGGCGCAGCCTGCTTAACGTTTTCTCAGCCCCGGCACTCACGCAGGCGTGTTGCCGACAGGCTCAGCCACTGTTTGGTTTCCCGCTCTCCCCCGTGGCCGGGTCGAGCGGTGGAGCCTTCTAACGATGCCAGGTCCCGGGCCGAAGGCATGCTCGGGCTGACAGAGGTTTCGCTACTTAGGCAGCGAGAGCCAGGGAACCCTGGCTGACCTCAGTGCGCTTAGAGTTGGCACTTATTGGTTTGCGGTCACAGGATTAACGAGGTTATGTCCGCAGTCCTCGGCCCGCTTCACCTGCATTGAAAGATCGAAGTCGAAACCGATCACCCCCTGTGCAGTTGTCAACACGACCGCGAACGGTCGAGCAACACGAACATACCGGTGAACGCGTGGAACGCCAACCGCATTCCCTGCGGGGCGAGAGCCGTACACGGCGAACCCCCGGAGACGCGGCAAGACGGCGCACGTCTCCGGGGGCGACCGGCAGGGTCATGCCGGTCCGGACGGCAGGACTTCCCCCGAGATGAAGTCCTGAACTCGTCACGGCGACCAGGTCCGCAACCCCCCGAGCGGGCCCGGTCACTTAGGAAGACGCAGATCAGCCCACCGATGGTTGCTCAGAGTGAGAAACTTTTCACGCAGGGTCACGAATCGCCGCGAAGAAGCGGCCCGCGTACGCGGCGGGGTCGGCGTTCTCGGCCAGGACGGCCACCGCGACATCCCCCTGCCAGCCGACGAACCACGCCTGGTTCTTGCTCTTGCCCGTCACCGGAGCCACTATCCCGGAGACCGGCTCACCGGCCGCAGCGGCCGCGCGCGCGCTGCCCGAACGGACACCCGAGCGCATCATCGACTGCAGCGCCGGCAGCACCTTGGCGTCGATCGCCACGGGAGCGGGCGGTGTGGCGGGCAGCACCTCGGCGGCGGGATCGGGCGTCGTCGGCTTGGTGACCAGCAGCGGCGGATGCCAGGTGCCCGAGGCCACGGCCCCGGCCACCAGCGCCATCGACAGCGGGCTCACCTCGACGTTCTGGCCCGCGATGGCCTTGGCCTTGTCGGCGTCGCTGTCGAGGTCGCCCACGCTCCCGCTGAAGGACTTCAGCGGGAGCTTCCACGGCTTGCCGATGCCGAAGTCGGCCGCGCTCTTGGCCAGGTCGTCGCCGCTGACCCTGCGCGCCAGCGAGGCCAGGGCGGTCACACAGCTCCTGGCGAAGCTGCTCTGGAAGCTCTGACTGACGCTCGCCGTCAGGCCCGCCTGCTCGAACCTGGCCCCGCCGACCGAACGCTCGGGAGGACAGGCCAGCGGCTGGCTCGGCTTGACGCCCTTCTTCAGCAGCGCCTCGGCCGCGATGATCGAGAAGGCGTTGCCCGCGGGGTACTTGCCCGCCAGCGCGTTCTTCTCCTCGTTGAGGTCGTCGGAGGCGCTCACGGCCAGCACCTCGCCCGTGCGGGCCTTGACCGCGACCAGCGTGGCCGAGCGGGTGCCCGCCAGCGCGCTCTCGGCCGCCGCCTGGATCGAGCTGTCGATCGTGGTCTCGACCGGCGCGTTGGGACGGCCCGGCCACTTCTTCAGCTCGGCGACCTGCTCGCCCGTCTTGAGGTCGAGGGTGATCACGGAGGTCTGGGTGGAGCCCGTCAGGTAGTCCTGGTAGGCCTTCTGCAGGCCGGACAGGCCGACGGAGTCGCCCGCGCGCTGCGGGCCGCCCAGCTTCTGCTCGTGCTCGGCGGTCAGCGCGCTCACCCTGCCCACGATCTGCTCGGGCGGAGCGGGTGCGACCGGCTGCTCCTGCTTCTGGACGGTGACACCGGGAATGTCGTCGAGCTTGGACTGGATCGAGGCGTACTTGCGCCAGCCGAAGGTGACCAGCGGCACGAACGTGCTGGGCGGCGCCGACTTGATGCGGCTCAGCAGCCGGTCCTGGGCGAACCCGGTGAGCGCGGCGAGTTGCTCGCCCGCCTTCTGCGCGTTGTCGCCGAGGGTGGCGGGGGTCACGCCCGCGACGTAGAGGGTGGTATCGGCCTGCAGCGGCTCGCCCGTGCGATCGAGCACCTGCTTGCGCAGTTCGGGCTTGGGGTCCACGGCGAAGCGCTGACCCTCCTTCAGCTGCGGGTGGATGACGCTGGGCGACCAGCGCACCTTCCACACCCCGTTGACCAGGTGGAGCGGCAGCTTGCTGGTGTACTCCCACAGCGAGTTGTTCTCGCCCAGGTCGACCTCGGCCGCGAAGTCGGCGGTCGACTCCTCGCCGCTCTGCGTGAGGCTCGTGATGCGGAAGCGGAAGGAGGCCGCGTCGAGATGGACGCGGGTGTCCTCCAGCGCCTTGCGGACCACGGCGGGATCACCGTCGGTACGGCCTGCAGCCAGCTCGTAGTCGCCGGACTGCCAGCCGACGAGGAAGTCGCGCACGGCCTCGTGCGCGGAGGGCTCCTCGAAACAGCCGGTCAGCGTCGTGCCCGCGACCACCACCGAGGCGGCCGCGGCCAGAACCCTGCGTGCACGAGCGCTCATCGCGCGCGATGGCGGATCGCCCGTGCCATCTCCCGCTTGTCCTGCTGCTCCTTCAGCGTCTGCCGCTTGTCCCAGTCCTTCTTACCGCGCGCGATGCCGATCTCGATCTTGGCTCTGCCGTCCTTGAAGTAGAGCGACAGCGGCACGATCGTCAGCCCGCCCTCCTTGACCTTGGCGGCGAGCTTGTCGATCTCCTTGCGGTTGAGCAGGAGCTTGCGCTTGCGGCGGGCGGCGTGGTTCGTCCACGTCCCCTGGGAGTACTCGGGGATGAAGACGTTGAGCAGCCACGCCTCGCCGTCGTCGATGGAGGCGTAGCCGTCGACCAGCGAGGCCTTGCCCGCGCGCAGCGACTTGACCTCGGTGCCCTGCAGCACCAGACCCGCCTCGAAGGTCTCGTCGACGTTGTAGTCGTGGCGGGCACGCTTGTTCTGGGCGATGAGCTTCCGCCCGGTCTCACGTGGCATGCTTCGACCTTACCTGGGTTCGTCAGACCCGCAGGTAACGGCGGAGCGTCACGAACGACGCGAGCACACAGATCACCACACCGATCACCATGGTGAGAGTGATCACCTCGGCCACGGAGTCCCATCCGAGCTGGCTGTTGACGGCGAACGCCGAGGTGGTGCCCTCGAACAGGAAGACCTTCGCCACGATCAGCATGATCGCGGCGACCACGCCGCCGATCAGGCCGGCGATCATGCCCTCCATCACGAACGGCAGCTGGATGTAGAGGTTGGAGGCGCCGACCAGGCGCATGATGCCCGTCTCCCTGCGCCGGTTGAACGCCGAGAGCCTGACCGTGTTGCCGATCAGCAGGATCGCCGCGAGGACCAGGATCAACGCCACGGCCAGCGCGGCGTAGCGGAGCTTCTCCAGCATCCCGAAGAAGTTCTCCAGCTGGGCCCGCTGGTCGATGACCGTGGAGACGCCCTTCATGCCCTTGGCCGCGTCGATGACCGCCTGGTACTGATCAGGGTCCTTCAGCTTGACCCTGAGCGACTCGGGCAGGTCCTTGGCCTCGACGACCTGCGCGAGGATCGAGTTGGCCGACTGCGTCTTCTTGAAGTTCTCGAAGGCCATCGCCTGGTCCTCGAACAGGACCTGGGCGACCTGGGGAAGGGCGCTCAGCTGCTGCTGGAGCTGACCTCGCTCGGCGGCGCTGACACCCTTGGGCGTGGCCTTGCACGTGGGGAAGGGAGAGTCCTTCTTGCACAGGTAGACCGAGACCTCGACCTTGTCGGACCAGAAGGTCTTCATCAGGCCGACTTGGGCGTTGATCATCAACCCGACGCCCAGCAGGGCCATGGCGACAGCCACGGTGACGATAACCGCGATCGTCATGGTCAGGTTGCGACGGAGGCCGATCCAGACCTCGGAGAGGATGAAGTTCGCCCGCATGTTCTGCCTATAACTCCTGTTAGTACGCCTGGCCGTAGACGCCACGCGACTGGTCGCGGACGATCTTTCCGTCCTCCAGCTCCACGACGCGCTTGCGCATGGAGTCGACGATGGCGGCGTCGTGCGTGGCCATGACGACGGTGGTGCCGGTCCTGTTGATCCTGTCCAGCACCTTCATGATGCCGATGCTCGTCGCGGGGTCGATGTTTCCTGTCGGCTCGTCGGCCAGCAGGATCATGGGCCTGTTGACGAAGGCGCGGGCCATCGCGACGCGCTGCTGCTCGCCGCCGGAAAGCTCGTCGGGCATGCGGTGAGCCTTGCCCTCCAGGCCGACCAGCTCGATGACCTCGGGCACGACCTTGCGGATGAACCGCCTGGGCTTGCCGATGACCTCGAGAGCGAACGCCACGTTCTCGTAGACGTTCTTGTTGGGGAGCAGCCTGAAGTCCTGGAACACGCAGCCGATGCGGCGGCGCAGGTGCGGCACCTTGAAGTTGGACAGCCTCGCGAGATCCTTGCCGGCGACGTGGATCGCGCCGGAGTTGGGCTTCTCCTCCTTGAGGATCAGCCGTAGAAAGGTGGACTTCCCGGATCCCGAGGGACCGACGAGGAACACGAACTCGCCCTTGTCCACGTCTACAGACACGTGGTCGAGAGCGGGCCTGTTCTGGTTCGCATAGACCTTGGTGACATTATCGAAATGGATCACGAGCGCATCACGACGTGCCAGTCTAGGGGTCCGGACGGAAGCGAGGGTGGCACATGCCCACTTCCCACCGCCCGCCAGCGGGGACGTCCATCTTTACTGATGATCGACGTTCCGCTTGGCTGCAGGACAGTCTAGGGGGAAGACTGGCATGGAACGTCCATAACGGAAACAAAACGATTCTGTTACCTGAGAACCGTCTAGAGTGGAGGGTGACATGAGTTGTGAACACCTCGTCTGCGCCCAGTGCGCCCACCCGGTCATCGAGGGTCGCTGCGCGCTGTGCCGCGCCAACCGCGAGCGTATGCACCAGCACGGGATCTCTCCGACGCTGATCCTCGCCGCCCTGATCGCCCTTCTCTTCCTCGCCCTGGCGCTCCAGCACCTCACCTGACGCCCTGCCGTCGCACGCCCCAGGGCCCTGCCGTCCCCGCACCTGACGGCGCTACCGTCCGCGCGCCCGACGGCCCTTCCCGACGACCTTGACGTTCCCCACGCCCGAGGGCCCCTGCCGTCGGCTCGCTACTCGCTGTTCGCGCACGCGGACGCCCGAGGTGAGGCCCTCCGTCGCGGCGGGACGTGGCGGATCCCGGGGAGTCCCTTCGACGGGCGTCAGGCGGTGACGGCGGAGGCGCTCTGCGGGGCGCCGCCGTACCTGGTGATGATCTATTCCGCCGACTCCTGGCGGCGCATCCAGCGGATCTCGCTCTCGATGAAGTCGTCGAGGTCGCCGTCGAGGACCGCCGTCGGGTTGCCCGCCTCGTGCGCCGTGCGCAGGTCCTTCACGATCTGGTACGGGTGCAGGACGTAGTTGCGGATCTGCGTGCCCCACGACGTGGTCGAGGCGCCGCGCAGCTCCGACATCTTGTCGGCCTCCTCCTGCCGCTTGCGCTCGAGCAGCTTGGCCTGCAGGACGTTCATCGCCGAGGCGCGGTTCTGCAGCTGCGAGCGCTCGTTCTGGCAGGAGACCACGATGCCGGTGGGCAGGTGGGTGATGCGCACCGCGGAGTCGGTGGTGTTGACGCCCTGACCGCCGGGACCGCTGGAGCGGTAGACGTCGACGCGCAGGTCGTCCTCGTTGATGTCGATGTGGTCGGTCTGCTCGACCACGGGCACGATGTCGACGCCGGCGAACGAGGTCTGGCGGCGGCCCTGGTTGTCGAAGGGGCTGATGCGGACCAGGCGGTGGGTGCCGTGCTCGCCGCGCAGCGTGCCGTAGGCGTAGGGCGCCTTCACGGCGAACGTGGCGGACTTGATGCCCGCCTCTTCGGCGTAGGAGGTGTCGTAGACCTCCGTGGAGTAGCCCTTGCGCTCGGCCCAGCGCAGGTACATGCGCAGCAGCATCTCGGCCCAGTCGGCCGCGTCGACGCCGCCGGCCTGCGAGTTGATGGTGACGAGCGCCTCGCGGGCGTCGTACTCGCCCGACAGCAGCGTGCGGACCTCCATCGCGCCGATGTCGGCGCGCAGGGTCGCGAGCTCCTTGTCGGCCTCCACCCTGGTGTCGGCGTCGTCCTCCTCGGCCGCCAGCTCGAACAGGACCGTCAGGTCGTCGATGCGGCGCCCGAGCGCCTCGACCCTGTTGAGCTCGCCCTGCAGGTGGGAGAGCTTACTGGTGACCTTCTGCGCCTGGTCGGGGTCGTTCCACAGATCAGGTGCGGCGACCTGCTCCTCCAGCTCCTCGATCTGCTTGCGCATGGAGTCGAGGTCGAGAACGTCCTGAATGCTCCGCAGTGTCCCTGCGAGCGCGCTGATCTCTTCTGCCGGATCTATGTCTGCCACGTCTACCAAGGGTACGCGACCTGCGCGCACCCCATAACATGGCGACGTGCGTGCATACGGGCGGCGGAGGATGCTGGCCCTCGCCGCCGGTCTGCTGGCCGCGGCGACGGCCTGCTCGGGTTCTGGTGAACCCTCCTCCTCGCCTGTCGCGGCGGCCACCGCCGCCGCTCCGACGGTCCCTTCCGTGGCCCCGGGGGTGTCGCTGAGCGAGGCGGCCAACGCCTTCTCCGAGTACGTCGTCACCGACGACATGCTGCGCGTCGCCGGCAGCAGGGGCTTCGCCGGCAGCAGGAGCTTCGCCAGGGACCTCAACCGCGACGGCCGCACCGACCTGGTGACCGCCGAGTTCGCCTCGACCGGCGACCGACCCGCCCGCTACACCTGGGGCACGCCCACGTTCCTGGTGCCGCGCCTGCGTCCCGACGAGCCGCTGTGGTTCTCCGTCGTGGTCCCCCGCGACAACCGCACCGCCGTCCTCACCTTCGCCAAGGGGACCGACTGGCGGCTGAGCGCCCTGGCCCTCCTGCTGCCGGGTCAGCGGCTGCCCGAGGTGAAGCTCGACACCGCGGGCTACGCCGAGGTCGTCGGCTCCGAGGACAAGGGCGTGCAGATCAGCCCGCGCTACATCGCCCCGCTGCACGCCACCATCGCCGAGCGTGGGCCCGCGGGCATCGCCGCCGGGCTCATCGCCGCGGGCCCCTACACCACGGAGACGGCCGCGGAGATCGCCGACAACCGCACGGCGGCGAAGAAGGACGGCTTCACCTACGACTCGATCTTCAGCGCGGCCGACTACCCCGTCTACGCGCTGCGCACGATCGACGGCGGCGCGCTCGTGCAGTACTCCCTGCTGAGAACCACCTCGATGAACAGCGTGATCTCCGTCAGCCCGTTCCTGCCGGTCCCTCCCGAGGGCCGCTGGGCCCTGACGAGGGAGCAGTACAGGGACAACATCAAGATCTTCGAGACCCAGCAGTACGTCGCCACGGTCCCACCCGCCTCCGCCGCCACGGTCATCGCCTACGACGGTGCCATCACCAAGGGCAGCGGCCTCTGACCCGCGTCCACGGAAGTGGACGTGTGCGCGCCCGTTCAGGCCGCGGCCGTGGCGGAGCCGGTGACGGCCCCGCGCGCGTGGGGCGCGCAGAGCCGTCGGGCGGCCGGTCAGGCCTCGGTGTGGGGCAGGTTGCTGGTGGCGACCAGGGTGCGGATCGCACGAAGGGCCACCGACAGTGTCGCGAGGTCGAAGTTGTCGCTCTCCCAGATCTCCGACAGCGTCTGGCGGGCCCTGGAGACCGCCGCCGAGTTGCCCTCGGTCCACGTGGCCAGCCGCTCCTCCGGCGAGCTCCCAGGCGAGCTGTGGGCCAGCACGTCGCGGGTGAGCGAGGCGTGCGCGGCGTAGAGGTCGTCGCGCAGCGACGAGCGCGCCATGGAGTTCCAGCGGTTGTCGCGCGGCAGCGCGATGACGCGCTCCCTGAGCCTGGCCAGCTGGAGCCGGTCGGCGAGGTCGAAGTAGACCTCGGCGACCTCGTTGACAGGGCGTCCGGTGACCGCGGAGATCTCCACCAGGTCGAAGGTGGAGTAGGCGGGCACCATGGCCGCGGCCCGCTCGGCCAGTTCGAGGGGGACGCCGCGGGCGAGGAAGTTGTCGCGGCGGTCCTCGTAGGCGGCCAGGTCGGGCCCGGTCAGCAGCTTCGGCAGGTGCGTGAGCAGGCCGTTGACGCCCTTCACGAAGAAGCTCACCGATCCGGCCAGGTCGAGCGGCGGCCGCCGGTTGCCGAGCAGCCAGCGGGTGCCGCGTTCGGCCAGCTTGCGCGCCTCCAGCAGCATGGCGAGCTGGGTGCGGGTGTCGACCTTGTTGTCCAGCGCCTCCACCCCTTTGGTGAAGCTGGGCAGGTCGAAGACCTCCCTGGTGACCAGGTAGGCCCGCGCGATGTCCTGGGAGGAGGCTCCCGTCTCCTCGCCGAAGCGGAACATGAACGTGGTGCCGGTGGAGTTGACGAGCTCGTTCACCACGCAGGTGGTGATGATCTCGCGGCGCAGCGGGTGGGCGTCCATGTAGGTGCGGAAGCGCTCGCGCAGGGCCGAGGGGAAGTACGACACCAGCCAGGAGGCCAGGTACGGGTCGTCGGGCAGGTCGGAGCCGAGCAGCTCGGCGTCGACCGCCAGCTTGGTGTAGGCCAGCAGGACGGAGAACTCCGGCGCGGTCAGCCCGATGCCTGCCTGGCGGCGCTCGGCGAGCGTCTTGTCCGACGGCAGGAACTCCAGCTCCCTGTTGACGAGCCCGTCCCTTTCGAGGCGGCGCAGGTAGCGGGCGTGGATGTGGAGCATCTCCGGCGCCTGCGCGCGGGCCGCGGCGAGCACCACGTTCTGCGCGTGGTTGTCGCGCAGCACCAGGTCGGCCACCTCGTCGGTCATGGAGGTGAAGACCTGGTTGCGCTGCTTGTCGGTCAGTTCGCCGTCGCGGACGACCTGGTCGAGCAGGATCTTGATGTTCACCTCGTGGTCGGAGGTGTCGACGCCCGCGGAGTTGTCGATGAAGTCGGTGTTGACCAGGCCGCCGTTGAGCGCGAACTCGATGCGGGCCAGCTGGGTGAAGCCCAGGTTGCCGCCCTCGCCGATGACCTTGCAGCGCAGGTCGGCCGCGTTGACGCGCAGCGAGTCGTTGGCCTTGTCGCCGACGTCGGCGTTGGACTCGGACGAGGCCTTGACGTAGGTGCCGATGCCGCCGTTCCACAGCAGGTCCACCGGCGCGCGCAGGATGGCGCTGATCAGGTCGTTGGGCGGCAATGCCGAAATATCGGCAGAAATCCCCAGTGCGGCGCGCATTTGCGGCGTGATCTGGATCGACTTGGCGCCGCGTGAGAAGACGCCGCCACCTGCGGAGATCAGGTCGGTCGCGTAGTCGGCCCACGAGCTGCGCGGCAGCTCGAACAGCCGCTGCCGCTCGGCGAAGGAGCGCGCCGCGTCGGGGTCGGGGTCGATGAAGATGTGCCGATGGTCGAAGGCGGCGATCAGGCGGATGTGCTGCGACAGCAGCATGCCGTTGCCGAACACGTCGCCCGACATGTCGCCGATGCCGGCCACGGTGAAGTCCGTGGACTGGATGTCGACGCCGGCCGTGCGGAAGTGGTACTTCACCGACTCCCACGCGCCGCGGGCGGTGATGCCCATCGCCTTGTGGTCGTAGCCGATGGAGCCGCCAGAGGCGAAGGCGTCGCCCAGCCAGAAGCCGTACTCCTTGGAGACGCTGTTGGCGATGTCGGAGAAGGTGGCGGTGCCCTTGTCGGCCGCGACGACGAGGTAGGTGTCGTCGCCGTCGTGCCTGACGACGTCCTTCGGAGGCACGACCTGGCCGTCGACCAGGTTGTCGGTGAGGTCGAGCAGGCCGGAGATGAATGTCCGGTAGCAGGCGATGCCCTCGGCCATGACCTCCTCGCGGTTGCCGGAGGACGGCGGGCGCTTCACCACGAAGCCGCCCTTCGAACCGGTGGGCACGATGACGGTGTTCTTCACCATCTGCGCCTTGACCAGGCCGAGGATCTCCGTGCGGAAGTCCTCCATGCGGTCCGACCAGCGCAGGCCGCCACGGGCCACCTTGCCGAAGCGCAGGTGCACGCCCTCGACCCTGGGCGAGTAGACGAAGATCTCGTAGCGCGGGCGGGGCAGCGGCAGCACGCTGATCGCCTGCGGGTCGACCTTCAGCGAGATGTACGGCTTGCGCCGCCCGTCCGCGTCGACCTGGTAGTAGTTCGTCCGCAGCGTCGCCTGGATCATCTCCAGGTAGGCCCGCAGGATCCGGTCCTCGTCGAGCGAGGCGACCTCGTCGAGCGCGCCGAGGATCTCCTCGTGCAGCGCCTCGCTCAGATCGGCGCGCACCTCGTCGGAGCGCTTGGGGTCGAGCCTGGCCTCGAACAGGCGAACCAGCAGCCGCGACAGCCGTACGTTGCCGAGCAGCACCCGCTCCATGTAGCGCTGGCTGAAGGTGCTGCCGGCCTGGCGCAGGTACTTGGCGTAGACCCGCAGGATCTCCGCCTGCTCCCAGGTCAGCCCTGCGGACAGGACCAGCGCGTTGAAGTTGTCGGCCTGCACCTGGCCGGTCCAGAGCGCCGCGAGCGCCTCCTGGAAGAGCCTCTTGAAGTCGTTGCGGTCGACCTCGTCCGACGGCGTGTAGCGCAGCCCGAAGTCGTAGATCCAGGCGTTCTTGGTGGCGGGATCGTTGTCGCGGTCGATCTCGTAGGGCCGCTCGTCCACGACCTCGACGCCGAGCCGCTGGATGAGCGGCAGCACGTGGGACAGCGAGATCGGTGAGTCAAGCTTGTAGATCTTCAGCCGTCGCTCGCCCTCGGCGGCGTCGTACGGCTCGTAGAGGTTGATGCCGATCTCGTCGTCGCCCTTGCCGACCAGCTCCTCCAGGCGGCGCAGGTCGACCACGGCCATCTTGGGCGGGAAGTCGGCCTTGTACCCCTCGGGGAAGGCCGCCTGGTAGCGCCTGACGAGCGCGGGGGCCTCCTCCTCGGTCGCCATCTCGCCGATCGCGGTGGCCAGGTCGTCCTCCCACGACCTGGTGATCGCGGCGAGGCGGGCCTCCAGCTCGTCGACGTCGACGCCGTGCTGGGGCAGCGGCTTGCCGCGCTCACCCCGCACGACCACGTGCAGCCTGGCCAGCGTGGACTCGCCGATCATGGCGCTGTAGTCGAGGGAGGAGCCGCCGAGGGCCTTGAGCAGGATGTCCTGCATCTTCAGCCTGACCTTGGTGGTGTAGCGGTCGCGCGGCAGGTAGACCAGGCAGGAGATGTAGCGGCCGTAGTCGTCGCGCCGCAGGAACAGCTTGACCTTCTTGCGCTCGCGCAGCCGCAGCACGCCGAGGGCGATCGGCACCAGTTCGTCCACGGGCGTCTGGAACAGCTCGCCGCGCGGGTAGGTCTCGAGGATCTCGATGAGGTCCTTGCCGTCGTGGCTCTCGGCGCTCAGCCCCGCCTGGTCGAGCACCTCGGCGAGCTTGCGCCGCACCACGGGGATCCTGGAGATCGACTCGTTGTAGGCCACGTGGGTGAACAGGCCGAGGAAGCGCCGCTCCCCGATCACCTCGCCCTCGGGCGAGAACAGCTTCACCCCGACGTAGTCGAGGTAGGCCGACCTGTGCACGGTCGCGCGCGAGTTGGCCTTGGTGATGATCAGGAGCTGCTTCTCCCTGGCCTTGGCCCGCACCTCGGGCGGCAGCGCGGAGAAGCTCGCCGAGCCCGGCTTGTCGGCGCGCAGGATGCCGAGCGCCGCCCCGGGAACCGCGCGCAGCACCTCGCCCTGGTCGCTGTCCTCCAGGCGGTACTCCCTGTACCCGAGGAAGGTGAAGTGCCCGTCGGCCAGCCAGCGCAGCAGGTCGAGGCTGTCCTCGACCTCCGCGGGCTCCAGCGGCGGCGGGTTCATCGTCAGATCCTCTGCGGTCTGTACGGCAAGCGCCCGCATCTTGGCGAAGTCCTCGACGGCATGCCGCACGTCGGACAGCACGCGCTGCAGGTCGGCCTCGATCGACCTGAGCACCTCGGGATCGGACTGCCTGTCGATCTCGATGTGCATCCACGACTCGACCAGCATCTGGCCCGTGACGTCCTCCTGGCCACGGCCGAGCATCCTGCCGGTCATGTCGCGGCGCACCCGCATCTGCGGGTGCACGATCAGGTGGATGCCGATGTCGTGCCTGTCGAGCTCCATCGTCACCGAGTCGACGAGGAAGGGCATGTCGTCGGTGACCACCTCCACGACGGAGTGACCGGGGTCCCAGCCGTTCTCCTCGGCGGTGGGCGTGTAGGCCCTCACCACCGCCCTGCCCTGTGGGCGCGTCTCGGCCAGTTGCCGGTGCGACATCGCGGGGCCGTACACGTCCACGGGGTCGCGGTCGAGAAGGTCCTCGGCCGCGACGTGCCGGTAGTAGACGCGCAGATAGGCCAGAGCCTCCTCGGGGCTCGCGTGGTCGCCGCCCGCCGCGCATATCTGCGCCGCGTTCTGGAGCAACTCGTCCTTGGCCTCGTCGAGCGGCATGTCGCTCTCACTCCTTTGTGAGGGTTTGCCATATTGGATGCTGGTCACAACCAGCCTCTTAGTTCCCACAGCAGGGGGAAGTAGTGCAGGCGCGTGCGTTCCCTGAGGTACGGCGCGCCGGTCGAGCCGCCGGTGCCCGACTTGGTGCCGATCTGCCGCTCGACCATCTGGACGTGACGCATGCGCCACATGGCGCACGTCTCGTCATGGGTCAGCAGATCTTCGGCCAGTTGCCACAGGTCGTCGTGCGCCCCGCGGTCCCTCGCCACGGCCAGCAGCGAGCCCATGATCTCCTCGTCGGAGATCGGCAGGCCCCGCTGGGAGAGGGCGGTGAGATAAGCATCCCACAATGTGGGCTCCTCCAGCCGCCTGCGCAACCTGGCGAGTTCGTCCTCGCCGGCGTTGCGCACCCGCTGGAGGTAGCGGGGATCCTTGGCTCCCGACAGGAACTCCAGCTCGCGGAACTGCACCGACTGGAAGCCGCTTGCGGGCGCGAGCTTCGCGCGGAACTCCAGGAAGTCCTGGGGCGTCATCGTCTCCAGCACGTCCACCTGCCCGACGAGCACGCGTTCGACCGCGTGGACGCGCTTGAACAGGTGCCTGGCCTTCCACAGCTCACCGGCCGACATCGCCTCTCGGGCGCTCTCCAGTTCGTGGAGCAGCAGCTTGAACCACAGCTCGTACACCTGGTGGACGGTGATGAACAGCAACTCGTCAGGGGCCGATGACTCGGGCTCCTGCTGGGCGAGCAGTTCCGGCAGGCGGAGGTAACCGCCGTAGGAAAGGCGGGCGCCCTCCTCGCCGAAACGTCGGTCAGGAGGCATGGCTCCTGTCCCCACCACCGGGCACCTCCCCCAATAGCCCGGTCCTCGTTGACCGGACGTACCCGATATCACCCGAAAAGTACACGGACGTCAACGTGACATGGAGATCGGGGGGTCGTCGTCCTCTGACGCCGAGGGCTGGAGTTTGAGGTCGTCGAGCAGGTCCGGCACGTCCTGGAGCTCCTTGAGCTCCCTCTGGCACCGCTCGCACGAGTCGAGGTGGCGTTCGAACGCCTGGAGGTCGGCGTCGTCGAGAACTCCGAGCACGTAGGCAGCCACCTCAGGATGCATCAGCCGGCAACCCCCTTGTCCCGCAGCAACCCACGCAGAGCCCTGATTCCGTAATAGAGCCTGGACTTGACCGTGCCCGGCGGGATCCCCAGAATCTCCGCCGCCTCACTAATCGTACGGTCCCTGAGATAAGTCTGCTCGATGACTTCGCGGTGTTCCTGCGACAGGCTCCGTAGGGCGTCGGCGACGACGATCGCCGACAATGCCCGATCGCAGCCGTCGGGAACGGGAACGGTGTCCGCCTCTGGCGGCTCGACCTCACGCGGCCGGGCGCTCCTTCGGCGTCGGCCGTCGATCACGATGCGGCGGGCCACTGTGAGCAGCCACGCCCAGACAAGGCCAGGCTCCCACTGCAGTCTGTCGGAGTGACGCCAGGCTCTGACCATCGTCTCCTGCACGACGTCCTCGGCCCACTGCAGATCGTTTCCTGTGGTCTTGCGCACGTGGCGGAGCAAAGGCCCGCCGAACTGCTCATAGAGCGCCTGTATTCGGTGCTCCATGTCGTCGAGGTGACCTAGCACGGGGCACATCTTTACACCTTCGTTATCGGCTCGGTAGCCACTCCGATAACTCCAGTCATTTCTGACTATCTCGACACTTGCGATGAACCCCGTCCCTCAGGGCCGCGTACCTCCGACCATGCGCAGGCTTCTAACCGGAGAGGTGCTCCTGCTCAGCGGCTTCCTCGTGGCGGCCGCGGTCACGGTGCTGCTGGTCCTGCCAGGACCGCCCGCCGCGACGTCCACCGCCGCCCCGACCACCTCCGACCAGGACCTTCTGATCAAGGTACGACAGGCCGGCCTCTGGGAGATCCCTACCGGCCAGCAGGCCCAGCAGCGCGCGCTCAGCCGCCGCGTCAAGGATGTCGGCCGCCACCTCGTGGAGGACCACCTGAAGCTCGACAAGGAGGTGATCGCGGTCGCCTCGCGCCTCGGCGTGGTCCTGCCCAGCCAGCCCTCGGCCGACCAGCAGCGCTGGATGGCCCAGCTGTCGACCAAGAGCGGCGCCGCCTACGACAGGGACTTCGCCAACCTGCTGAGGGCCGCCCACGGCAAGGTCTTCAGCGTGATCGCCCTGGTCAGGGCGGGCACCCGCAACGACGAGATCAGGAGGTTCGCCCAGAAGTCCAACGCGTTCGTGCTCAAGCACATGACGCTTCTGGAGAGCACGGGGCTGGTCGACTACGACGCGCTGCCCGAGCCTCCGACGCCCTCCCCCGCCCCCGCCGCCCTTGCGGCCGATTCGAGGAGAGACAACCAGTGATCACATCCAGACGGTTGGCCGCGGCCATGTCGGCCCTGGCCATGGTGGCCGGTGGCATGGTGTCCGCGGCCGTCATCAACGCCGCTCCCGCCTTCGCCGACCACTGCGACCCGGCGGGACACCCCGAACAACGAGCCCAGGACCAGCCGCCTCAGAGCGACCAGGACCAGCCGTCCCAGGACGCCCAGGACCAGCCGTCCCGAAGCGACCAGGGCCAGCCGCCCCAGGGCGGCGGGGCGCTCGCCCCGCCGAGCGACCCCGGGGACGACCCGCAGAGCACCGCCGACCCCCAGGACCCGGCCGACCGGCGTGGAACCGGCGCCAGGAACAGCGACCCTCGCGCTTCGCGGGATCCCGGCACACCCGAGGACCAGGGCGCCCCCAGGAATCCCCGCGCCTCGCAGGAGCCCGGCGAGGCCCCCAGCCCCCAGAACCCCGGCAATCCGCAGAATCCCGGCGACCCGCAGAACCCGGATGACCGTCAGAACCCCGGCGACCCGCAGAACCCGGACGACCGTCAGAACCCCGGCGACCCCCGGAACCCGGGGCGGCCCGAGGCGGAGCCGACCGGGTCGGGGCAGCAGGGCGACGGCAGGAGGGCCAGGCCCACCAGGTCGCCCAGCCCCTCGCCCAGCCCGTCCGCCACGCAGGACGACGACTGCGCCGACCTCGGCCCGTTCGTCGCCGACTTCGTCGACATCCGCACCGTCCAGCCCGGCGGCAACCTCCTGGCCGGCCTCAGGTCCGGGTCGAGGGGCACGTTCGTCTCCCAGTGCGGCACCAACGGCAACCGCCACAACAACCCCGACAACTTCATCGTCGCCCCCGGTGTCTCCAACGGCGCCCACCACCTGCACGACTACGTGGGCAACCTGTCCACCGACGCCTTCTCCACCGACCAGTCGCTGGCCGCGGCGGGCACCACGTGCAGGCTCTCCGACAGGTCCACCTACTTCTGGCCCGTGCTGAGGAACAGGAAGGTCGACGCCAACCTCGGCGACCCCGACGGCAACGTCGGCCAGGTGCTGCGTCCCCGCCAGGCGGTCATGCAGTTCCGCGGCAACGCGGCGGGCAGGGTGAGCGAGATGCCCCGCTTCCTCAGGATGATCACCGGGGACGCCAAGGCGGCGACCAACGGAGGCGCCAACGCCCGCGCCGCGTGGACGTGCACCGGCTTCACCAACCGCGTCACCACGAAGTACCCGCTGTGCCCGCGAGGCAGCCTCGTGGTCAGGGTCCTGGACTTCCCCAGCTGCTGGGACGGCCAGAACACCGACAGCGCCAACCACCGCACGCACGTGGTCTTCCCCGGCCAGGGCGGCGGCTGCCCGCAGGGCACCAGGGCGATCCCGCAGCTGCGGATGATCCTCACCTACAGCGTCCCGCAGGGCCCCTCCTACGCCCTCGACGCCTTCCCCGAGCAGCTGCACAACCCGGTGACCGACCACGCGGACTTCGCCAACGTCATGCCCGACAGGCTGATGTCCTTCGTCGTCGGCTGCATCAACCGCGGCCGCCGCTGCTGACCTCACCCCTTCCCGAGCAGCACACCTCACCCAGCAGAACTCGGGAGGGAAACGATGCTCCACAGAAAGCAGCCGCGCCACGCGGGCCTCGACGCCAGGCAGCTACGCCTGGGGGCCACCGCGTCGGTGACGGCGCTGATCCTGTCGGCCGTCGCGCTGACCCGCACCGAGCGCGGGCTGCGTCTGATGAACGACGGCCTGGCCTTCCTGGACTTCTACGTCGGCGTGTTCGCCCTGGTCACGCTGACTCTCACGGTCGCTCTCGGGCTGGTCACCACCGAGCGGGTCTTCCTGTCCGTCCCGAACAGGGTCCGCTGCCAGCTCCTGCACAGGGCCGCGGCCGCGGCGGGGATCGGCTTCCTCCTCGCGCACGCCGCGCTGAGGTCGTCGTCGCTGACCGGCCTGACGGCGCTCGCCCTGTTCGCGCTCGCGGCGGTGACGGGGGTGACGCGCGGCTGGTTCGCCCACACCAGCAAGCCGTGGCTGTGGCGGGTGATGCACGGCGCCGCCTACCTTGCCTGGCCCGTCGCCATCCTGCACGGCCTGACCGCGGGCAGGCCGCCCGCGGGGTGGGTGGCCTGGTCCTACGTCGTCTGCCTGGCGGCGGCGCTGTCGGCGTTGCTGGTCAGGGCGGTCGCGACGCTTCGCAGGCCGCCTGCCGTACCGGAGGTCGTGGAGGAGCCCGTGGTGATCGGAGAGCTGGTCAGCCTCGACGACCTGCGCAGAAGGAGGGCGGGATGATTCCGCATCGGGTGCCGCGCGTACTGCGGCTCGCGCCCGCCAGGCTCACGGCGGGGCTCGACCACTGCAGGCGCCTCGACCTGCCGGCCCACAGGGCGCTGCACGGCGAGCCCGCGCGCAGGGAGCTGGACGAGCTGATCGAACTGGCCGAGGAGGTGGATCTGCGAGGCCGCGGCGGGGCCGCGTTCCCTTTCGCGCGCAAGCTGAGGGCGGTGGCCCCCGGAGAGCGGGTGGTGCTGGTCAACGCCGTGGAGGGCGAGCCTGCCAGCGCCAAGGACGAGATGCTGCTGGTCCGCACCCCTCATCTCGTGCTGGACGGCGCGCTGCTGGCCGCCGAGGCGCTGCGGGCCCGCGAGGTGATCGTCGCGACCGCCGAAGGGGAGGTCTCGCAGGCCTCCATGGCCGCCGCGCTGGAGGAGCGCCGCGCCGCGACCGTCTCGGGAGCCGCCGAACGGTACGGCGGGCGGATGCGCGTCGTCGGCCTGCCCGAGCGCTTCATCACCGGCGAGGGCGGCGCGCTCGTGCGAGGGGTGAACGGCCTCGAGGCCATCCCTGCCGGACGCAGGCGCAGGGCGGCGGAGGAGGGCGTCGGCGGGCTGCCCACCCTGCTGTCGAACGCCGAGACCTTCGCCCAGCTGGCCGTCCTCGCCGAGCTTGGCCCCATGGGCTACGCCGAGGTGGGCACCGCCCGCGAGCCCGGCACCGTCCTGCTCACCGTGGGCGGCGAGGCCGTGGTGGAGGTGATGGCGGGCGTGCCGCTGGCCACCGTGCTGGAGGAGTGCGGGCTCGAGCCCGGCGAAGGCGTGCTGGTCGGCGGCTACCACGGGGCCTGGCTGGGCGCGGAGGCCGCGGCGACGGCCGTCGTCTCCCGCGAGGGGATGCGGCTGGCCGGAGGGGTCCTCGGCGCGGGGATCGTGGCGCCCCTCCCCTCGACGACCTGCCCTCTCGGCGAGGTCGCCAAGGTCGCCGCCTACCTCGCCGCGCAGTCCTCAGGGCAGTGCGGCCCCTGCCGTCTCGGACTTCCCGAGGTGGCCAGGACGCTGTGCGCGCTGACCGAGGGCTCGGGCAACGCCGATGACGTACGGCGGGCCGTACGGTCCGTGGAACGCAGGGGCGCCTGCTTCCACCCCGACGGGACGGCGAGGTTCGTGCTGTCGGCCCTGGACGCCTTCGCCGGCGACCTGGCCGTCCACGAGCGGCGCGGCTCGTGCGGGCGTCCGATCAGGGGCGCGCTTCCCCTGCCCGAGCCGCAGGAGGAGCCGCGCTACCAGCTCGACGTCGACTGGACCCGCTGCCAGGGCCACGGTCTGTGCGCGCACCTGCTGCCCGAGTTCGTGGACCTGGACGAGCACGGCTACCCGTCCTTTCGCGAGGTGCCCGCCTGGATGGCGAGGGACGCGCGCCGCGCGGTCGAGATGTGCCCGGCGCTCGCGCTGCGCCTGGCGTCGAGCGGGTGACCGGAATGTGACCAACCAGGCGCTCCCTTCGCGCGTCTCACCCTTCGGTTTCACGATGTGAGGGAGTCACCATGGACCGCCGCAGCTTCCTGCTCACCGCCGCGCTGAGCGGGTTCGGCGGATCGACGGCTCCCGACTGGGCGGCGCTCGGCCGAGGTCTCGACGGCAGGCTCGTACGGCCTGGCCAGGCCGGGTACGACGCCGCCCGCCGTCTCTACAACCCGACCTTCGACGCGATCAGGCCACGCGGCGTCGCCTACTGCGCCACCCCGAAGGACGTGGCGGAGTGCCTGGCCTTCGCCCGCGGCGAGCGCGTCCCCGTGACCTCCCGCTCGGGCGGCCACTCCTACGCCGGCTGGTCCACGGGCTCGGGCCTGGTCGTCGACGTGTCGCGGATGAACACCGTGACCTACCGCGCGGGCAGGGCCACCGTCGGCGCGGGCACCAAGCTGATCGACGTCTACGACAAGCTGATCGCCAACGGCGTCAGCATCCCCGCCGGCACCTGCCCCACGGTGGGGATCGCAGGCCTCACCCTCGGCGGCGGGCTCGGCGTGGTGTCCAGGAAGTACGGCCTGACCTGCGACGCCCTGGAATCCGTGCGCATCGTCACCGCCGACGGTCGGGTGCTGACCTGCGACGCGTCCAACCACAGCGACCTGTTCTGGGCCTGCAGGGGCGGGGGCGGCGGCAACTTCGGCGTCGCGCTCTCCTTCACCTTCCGCACCCATCCAGCCAGGGACGTCACGGTCTTCTTCCTGCACTGGCCGTGGTCCAGGGCGACCTCGGTGGTGAGGGCGTGGCAGGCGTGGGCGCCGTCCGCGCCAGACGCCCTGTGGGCCAACCTCCACCTCACGCGCAGCGCGGGCGGCCTCGACGTGCAGGTGGGCGGCCTCTACCTGGGCGGCAGGACGGCCTGCGCCAAGCTGCTCGACGCGCTGGTGAAGGCCGCGGGCGCTCCGTCGTCGAGATACACCGCGGAGCGCTCGCACCGCGCCGCCATGATGATCATGGCGGGCTGCTCGGGCAGGACGGTGGCGCAGTGCCGCAGGATGCCGCGCGAGGCCTTCGTCGCCTCCTCGCACCTCGGCTACGCGAAGATGACGGGCGCGGCGGTCAAGGAGCTGGTGGCCAGGGTCGCCCGTCCTGGTGGCCACGCGGTGCTGCTCGACGCGATGGGCGGGGCGATCAGCCGCGTACGGCCCGACGCCACCGCCTTCCCGCACCGGCAGGCGCTGTTCAGCGTGCAGTACTACGCCGACGGGGCCGACAGGGGCTGGCTCAGGGGTGTGCGCGGGGCGATGGAGCCGCATCTCGGGGAGCACGCGTACGTGAACTACATCGACCCCGACATCGCGCGGTGGCGTGAGGCCTACTACGGCGCCAACGCGGCCAGGCTGTCGGCGGTGAAGGCCGCCTACGACCCAGGACGGCTGTTCCGGCTGCCGCAGGGGGTGTGAAAAACGCGTCGCGGGCGGCGACGCCGAACAGAAACAATGGACGGCATGCGCCATTTGCCGCTCTTCGACCTGTCGATCCACACGCCCCGCCTGGAGCTGCGCCTGCCGAGCCTCGCGCAGCTCGACGAGCTGGGAGACAGGGCCGCCGAGGGCATCCACGAGGAGGGCTTCATGCCGTTCCTCTTCCCGTGGTCGGACGTGCCGCCCGCCGAGCGCGCCCGCCGCGCGATCCGGTACCAATTCCGCCAGTGGGGCGAGTGGACACCCGAGTCGTGGGCGGCGGAGTTCGCGGTGCTGCTCGACGGCGAGGTGGTCGGCGTCCAGGGCGTCTCGGCCAAGGACTTCGGCGTCACCCGTGAGGTGGGCACCGGGTCGTGGATCGGCAGGCGCTTCCAAGGCAGGGGCATCGGCACGGAGATGCGCAGGGCGGTGCTCCACTTCGCCTTCGAGGGCCTCGGCGCCGAGCACGCGGTCACGTCGGCGTTCGAGGACAACCCCGCTTCGCTGGGGGTGACGCGGAAGCTGGGCTACCGGGAGGACGGCGTCGAGATCCGCAACCGTCTGGGCAGGCGGGCGACAGAGCGCCGGTTCCGACTGGAGCGCACCGCCTTCTCCCCCGCGACCGACATCGAGATCCGCAACCTCGACGCCTGCCTCCCCCTCTTCATCGCTCCCACGACCTGATCCCACACGGCATCGTTCGGAGGACGCCTGCCGTCACCTGCGGAAACCTCCTCCGAGTAACGCTCGTCAGCGTCTCTCGGAGGGGGCTCGTCGGTGGCCTTCGCGGAGGGGCTAGGGGCGGAAGTGGTCGAGGACCTCAGGGTTGGCCATCGCGTCCCGGTTGGCCGCCTGCTCGACAGGTGTGCCGAGCAGGATCTTCCGCACCGGCACCTCCAGCTTCTTGCCCGACAACGTCCGAGGGATCCCCGGCACCGCGATGATCTCGTTCGGCACGTGCCTGGGCGACAGCTCGTCCCTCAGCGCCGCCTTCAGCCGTCCCTCCAGCTCAGGGGTGACCTCCCCGTCCACGAGCGTGACGTACAGCAGCAGCCGCCCCTCCTGCCCGAGCTGGCCCGTGTCGATCACCAGGCTGTCGGCGATCTCGGGGAAGCGCTCCACGACCCGGTAGAACTCGCTGGTGCCCATCCGCACGCCGCCGCGGTTCAGCGTCGAGTCGGAGCGGCCGTAGATCACGCAGCTGCCGTCCTCGGAGATCTTGATCCAGTCGCCGTGCCGCCACACCCCCTGGTACACGTCGAAGTAGCTGTCGCGGTACCGGTCGCCGGAGGGGTCGTTCCAGAACATCACCGGCATGGACGGCATCGGCTGGGTCAGCACCAGCTCACCCACCTCCCCGATCACCGGCTTGCCCGAGGGGTCGAAGGCCTCCACCCGCGCGCCGAGGGACCTGCACGGGATGACCCCGGCGCGGATCGGGTGCAGCGGCGTGGCTCCGACGAAGCCCGTGCACACGTCGGTCCCTCCGGAGAACGACCCGACGGGCACCCCCGGCAGCGCCTCGGCCAGCCACGCGAACCCCTCGGGCGGCAGCGGCGAGCCCGTCGACCCGACCCCCTTCAGCGAGGACAGCCCCGTGGGCCGCGTGCCCGCCTTCATGCACGAGACGATGTACGGCGCGCCCGTCCCGAAGTACGTCACGCCCTCGTCCGCCGCGATGCTCCACAGGTCCGTGGGCGCCCCGTCGTAGAGCACGACCGTGGAGCCCACCAGCAGCCCGCCGACGAGGTAGTTCCACATCATCCAGCCCGTGGTGGTGTACCAGAAGAACACATCTCCCTCGCCCAGGTCCTGGTGGAAGGAGAGCGACTTGAGGTGTTCGAGCACCACTCCGCCGTGGCCGTGGACGATCGGCTTGGGCAGTCCTGTGGTCCCGCTGGAGTAGAGGATCCACAGCGGATGGCCGAAGGGCACCCGCTCGAACTCCAGCGGCCCCTCCTCCGCGCGCAGCCCCTCCCAGCCGATCACCTCGCCGTGCGGCAGCGCCGCGACGTGCGTGGAGGCCGGTTCGGCCTGCTGGGGCGGCAGGCCCTCCTCGGCTGCGACGAGGTAGGGGATCCACACCGTGGCGCGCAGCGAGGGCAGCGCGGCGGCGATGTCGCGCACGGCCTCCGACCTGTCGAAGCTCTTGCCGCCGTAGCGGTAGCCGTCCACCGCGATCAGCACCTTCGGCTCGATCTGCGTGAAACGGTCCACGATGCTGGGCACTCCGAAATCGGGAGAACCGGCTGACCAGATCGCGCCCAGCGAGGCGGTCGCGAGGAAGGCGATGAGCGCCTCGGGGATGTTCGGCAGGTAGCCCGCCACCCTGTCCCCCCTGCGCACCCCCAGCTTGACCAGGCCGGTCCTGACCCGCGCGACCTCGGCGCGGAGCTCGGGCATGGTGATGACGCGGCGCGGTCCCCCCTCAGAGTGGAAGATCACCGCAGGGCCGTCGGCGCGGCGCAGCGCGTTCTCCGCGTAATTCAGTGAACTGCCTGTGAACCATTCGACGCCGGGCATCGTCCCAGTCATGACGGGCCCGTCACCACGCTCACCGACCACGCCGAAGTAGTCCCACACAGACGTCCAGAGCGCCGCGGGGTCCTCGACGGACCACTGCCACGCGTCCTGGTAGTCGGCACGCCCCACGCTCGCGAGATAGCGGGTGATCTTGGCGTTCGCCACCACGGAAGGGGTCGGCTCCCACAGCAGTTCACCTTCAGCAACCATGTGTCCCATCCTGTCGCCGCCCGAACCGAAAGTCATCATCGCCGCCCACACAACCCCCTACCCGCGTAGGTGGTCCACAGCCATACGGGCGGCGGTCCCGATCACCGCGTCGGCGCGCGGCTGGTTGAGCGCCGGGCTGAAGGCGCGGGTGAAGACCGCCACCGCGTAACGCCCGCCGTCGGGGTACTCCACCACGCCCGCCTCGGCGCGCAGCGTGGGCAGCGTGCCGGTCTTGCCGCTGACCGCGACGTCGTCGTAGGGGAAGCCCGACGACAGCCGGTGCGGCCACACCTGCAGGCCGAGCAGCCTGCGCATCCACGCGCACTGCTCGGGCGAGGCCGCCTCATCGCGCCAGATGAGACCGAGCAGCGCGGTCGTCTCGCGTGGCGTGCTCCTGTTGCTCCGCGCCGGGTCGAGCGCCCGCAGCTTCGCCAGGATCTCGGGATCGACCACGGGCCACTCCTCGCCCGAGTCCTCCCTGACCGTGGCGAGCAGTCCCGCGCAGTTGTAAACCACCCTCGTCGCGGACAGTCCGAACCCGTCGAGCATCGCGTTGACCCGCTCCAGGCCGACCCTGCCCGCGAGGACGTCGGCCGAGGCGTTGTCGCTCACCGCGATCATCAGGTACGCCATGTCGCGCAGCGACATCGTGACGTCGTCCAGCATCGCGCCCATGCCCAGGTCCCCGGAGAGCCGCTCCTTGACGGTCACGCGCTCGCGAGGATCGAGCTCACCCGCGTCGGCCAGCCTGGCGAAGGCCGCCAGCAGCGGGAGCTTGAACACCGACGCCGTCGGCACCGGCTCGTCGGCCAGGTGCGACACCTCCGCTCCGCTGTCGAGGTCGACGGCGTGCAGCGAGCCCACCACCCCGGCCCGTCTGAAGACCTCCTCGAAATTCATGCCAGGAAGCCCATCGCCGGACGCCGCCTGACCTGCCGCACGGGCGCGGCGCCCTCGTCGGTCATCCCGGCACTCTCCTTCAACGTCCGTACGGCTGTCGCCGCGAAAGCCGCCACCTCCGGCGTCTCGACCCGCCACGCCGTCGACACGCGCCAGGCCAGCGGCGAGCCGAGCAGCGGACGCCAGACCACGCCGGGAAGCGACACCTCGGAGCCGAACGCGACGGCCGAACCCGCGAGCACCAGCCCGAGCCCGATCCCATGATGCACCTCCACGGGGACGAAGCCGTTCCTGCGGCAGTCCGACAGCGTCTCGGCGTGCGCGCCCGGCTCGCCCTCCTGCGGGAACAGCAGCAGCTCACGCCCCGCCAGGTCCTGCAGGTGCACGCTGGAGCCCTCGGTCAGCGGGTCGGTCTCCGCGAGGAGCACGCCGGGGGTCTGCACGAGCACCTGGCCGAAGCGCAGGCCTGGAGCGGTGACGGGGTGGCGGACGACGCCGACGTCGATCAGGCCCTCGCTGAGGGCGCCCACCTGGTCGGCCGTCCACATCTCGGCCGGGGCCAGCCTGAGCCCCTGGCTCTCCTCCCTGAAGCGGGCCACGAGGGCGGCGATGGCCGTGGCACCGAGGTCGGGAGGCAGCGCCACCTTGAGGGTGCGGGCCTCGCCGTGCCGTACGAGCTCGCGGAGTCTTTCGACACGGGCCACGACCTCGCGCGCCTCGGGCAGCAGCAGCCGGCCCGCCTCGGTGAGCCGCACCTGCCTGGCGGAGCGGTCGAAGAGCCTGGCGCCCAGCTCCTCCTCCAGGCGTTTGATGCGCTGGCTGAGCGGGGGCTGGGCCATGCCGAGGCGGACGGCCGCGTTGCCGAAGTGCCTTTCTTCGGCCACCACCGTGAAGTAGTAGAGGTGCCGGACCAGGTCCATGGCCAGGAACTATATCCGGTTCCATATCGAATGGGGTCCGATATCCGTATTGGACAGCATCACGGCCGGTCTGGTCTGCTCGCCGCATGCACGAACTCAGCAACCTCAGGCCGGAGCGCAGGCGCAGGAGAAAGTGGCCGCTGGTCACCGCGGGGCTCCTGGTGCCCGCCCTCGTCGCGGGCGGCGTGATCTGGGTGACGCGCACCTCGGGTTCGCCGGAGGCGACCGCCGAGGCGTTCCTGTCGGCCTGGTCCCGTCAGGACTACGCGGTGATGAAGGGGCTCGTCAACGCAGCTCCCGCCGACTTCACCGCCGCATACCAGCGCTTCGCCAAGGAGCTCCGCCTCACCGCCGCCACCTTCGAGGCAGGCGAGCCCCGGCAGGAGAACGAGGAGGGCAGGATCGTCCCCTTCACCGCCCGGTTGCGCGGCGCCGTCGACTGGACCTACGAGGGGCGCCTCGCCGTCGGCGAATGGGACGGCACGTGGAAGGTGGCCTGGTCGACGACGGCCATCCATCCGAAGCTCGGCCACAAGGCCGCCTTCAAGGTCATCACCTCCGAGCCCGAGACCGCCCCCATCACCGCGGCCGACGGCACCCGCATCGACGGCTCCGACGCCCCCGGCTCGGTCCAGCAACTGGTCGAAGGGCTGAAGGAGACCTACAAGGACCGCGTCACCGGCAGCTCGTCCACCAAGCTCAACCTCTACAAGGGTGACAATTTCGTCGAGACCGTGGCCGAGAAGGGCGCGACCAAGGGCAAGCCGCTCGAGACCAGCATCGACCTGCGCGTCCACAGGGCCGCGGCCGACGCGCTGGAGAACGTCTCCAAGCCCGCCTCGCTGGTGGCGATGCGCCCCTCGACCGGCGAGATCCTGGCCGTGGTCAACAAGCCCGGCGGCTTCAACCGCGCCCTGCTGGGGAAGTATCCGCCCGGCTCGACCTTCAAGGTCGTCACCGCCTCCGCCCTGGTCGCCGACGGCCTCCAACCCGACAAGACCGTGCAGTGCCCGGCCGAGCAGAACATCGGCGGCTTCCCCTTCCACAACGCCGGCTTCCGCGACTTCGGCACGCTGCCCTTCAGGGACGCCTTCGCCCACTCGTGCAACACCACCTTCGGCGCGATGGCGGTGTCGTCACTGAAGGGCGGACGGCTCGGCGAGGTCGCGGCCAGCTTCGGCTTCGGCGCCCCGATCATGCCGGGGGTGCCCGCCGTACGGGCCGAGTTCCCCGCACCCAGGGACGACACCGATCTCGCCTCGGCCTCCATCGGGCAGGGCCGCGTGCTGGCCAGCCCGCTCAGCATGGCCGCCGTGGCCGCCGCCATCGGTAACGGCACCTGGCGCCCGCCCAGGCTCGTCGCCGCCGACCTGCTTCCCAAGGGCGGCTCGGCGCCGCGCAAGCTGGAACCGTCCGTGGTCGGCGCGCTGCGCACCCTCATGCCCGCGGTGATCAGCGAGGGCACCGCCCATGCCGTACGGTTCCCCGCGGGGTCGGCGGGCAAGACCGGCACGGCCGAGTACGGCTCGGGCAAGGAACCGCCCGCGCACTCGTGGTTCATCGGCTACCAGGGCGACCTGGCCTTCGCGGTGGTCGTGGAGGGCGCGGGAGCCGGCTCGGCGGTCGCCGCCCCCGTGTCCGCCCGCTTCCTCCAGAACCTGAGCTGACGACCACCGCCAGGCGCGCAGAAACGGCCACACGATCAGCGCCTCCCGGCCCTGAGGGGCCTCGTTCCACCCGCACGGCAGCCCATGAGCCAGGACTTCACCCCTCGGGCCTTCCGCGCATGTTCTTTGGAACATCGTGGTGGATGGCCTCCGATGCCTCACCGTGTTCGAACGAAACCAAGGTGCGGCAGAACGTCAGCCCATAGCATCAACGCTATGAGCTGGGGTACCGTAGAGCTGGAACCGGAAGTTCGGAAGTGGCTCCAAAACCTTCCTGTGACGTCCTTTGCAAGGGTGGCGTTCTATGTCGATCTGCTGGAGGCAGAGGGACCCCTACTGGGAGAACCCTACACAAAGCAGCTCGACGGCAAGCTCGTGAACTGCGGTTTCACCTTGACGATTTCGCTGTGCGAATCACCTACTGGATCGCACCTCACCGCCGGATCGTGCTCTTGACCGTGTTCCACAAGACGCGGTTGCGAGAGGATCGTGAAGTGGAGCGAGCTCGACGAGCCATGCGTCGGTGTGTCGAGATGGCGCACACCATCGACGAGGAAGAAGAAGCGCGATGAGCGAGCAGGGAAGCTGGCAGGAGCTCAGGGATCGCCGGATGAGCGAGCCGGGTGCGACTGAGGCCTACGAAGCCACACGTCTCGCTTATGAACTGGGTCGGACGGTCAGGGCGATGCGCGAGGGGCGCGGCTGGAGCCAGAATGATCTGGCCCGCGAGGCAGCCATGACCCAGTCGGCAGTGGCGCGGTTCGAGGCGGGTGGGACGATCCCGACCCTGCCGGTGCTCGAGCGCCTGGCGCGCGCCTTGGATGCGCACGTCGACGTCCGCCTGACTCCGCGAACTCCCGCCGCTTGACCGAAGCACGGCCCGGAACGCGGGCGGAGCCCTCGCTTGAGGGAGAACGGCCGAGCGGAGCGAGGGCCTTCAGGGGTCTGGAAGTAGACCCCTGACCCCAGGCGAGGAGGGCCCCGCTGTGAGGCCCTTCTCGATGAGCTAGCCGGCCTTGCGGTCGACAGGAGAGGTGAGGCCGGCGACCGCGGCCACGACCTCCGAGGCGTTCGACAGGTCGGGCAGCACGACGTCCGCTCCCGCCTCGCGCAGCTCCGCCGCCGTCGAGCGGCCCGACGCGACGGCCACCATCGCCGCGCCGCCGATGCGCGCCGCCTGCACGTCGCGGGTGGAGTCGCCGATCAGCACGGTGTTGGCCGCCGTGAAAGGCGTGCCGTGGCGCTGCTTGGCCCTGCCCTGGGCCACCTGCAGCAGCGTCGCCTTCGGGTAGACCTCCTCGCCGTAGCCGCCCAGGTCGAAGTCGACGTGTTTGTCCAGGCCGAACGCCTGGAGCTTGTGCACGGCGTTGCTCTTGATCGTGCCCGTGAGCACCGACTGGACGACGCCGTCGAGCCTCGAGACCGCCTTCAGCGCCTCCTTGGCGCCGGGGAGCATGCGCCCCTCCTTGGCCAGTCGCTTGCGCCTGTCGGCGAAGGCGACGGCCAGCGCGGCGAGGAAGCGCGGCAGGTGGTCGTCCTCGGCGGGGATCCCGTTGACGGCGAGCGTCTCGAAGACGATCTCGGAGTCGGGACGGCCCATGGCGGGGGCCAGTTTGACCAGCGGCCGCCCCGTGACCCGCCGGAAGGCCTCGGCGTAGGCGTCCCTGGTGACGATCGCGACGTCGACCAGTGTCAGGTCGACGTTCCAGAGCACGAGACGGTTGATGGCGTCCTCCCTCGGAAGTACGCCGCCAGAGTACGGCCAGCCGGCGCGATGCATAAGCCGGCGGGGCGATTTAGGCATGGTCGAGCGCTGCGGCCAGCGTGTCGACGACCGGCCAGCCCGTCGCCTCCAGCGCCTCGCGCGGCGTCATCCCGCCCGTGTAGAGCACGGCCCTCGCGCCCACGTAGGCGGCCGCCATCCCGTCGTCCACGCTGTCGCCGATCACCAGGACCTGCGAGGGCTCGACGCTGAGCGCCGCGATGTGCGTGGCCATGTGCTCGGCCTTCTCACCGCCGGTCGTGCCGGTCAGCCCGTCGACCCTGGTGAAGTGGCCGTCGATGCCGAAGGAGGTGATCGTCGGGACCAGGTGGTCGTGCGGGGCCATCGAGCACAGCGACTGGGTGCCCGTCCAGCCCCTGAGGGAGGCCTCGGCGTCGGCCGCGAGACCGCAGGCCGCCATGAGCTGGAAGTAGCTGGTGTGGAAGCCCCTGTCGAGCTCCTCCCACTCGCCCTCCATCAGCGCCCGCCCGAGCATGCGCTCGTAGGCCAGCCAGATCGGGCGCGTGTAGACGGCCCTGAACCCGTCGGCGGTCAGCCCCGGCAGGCCGTAGGGCTTGAACACCTCGTTCGTGGCGCCCACCACGGCGTCGATGTCGTGAAAGAGGGTTCCGTTCCAGTCCCACACGATGTGCTGCGTCATGCCGTCCATTCTCCGGTCTGCAGGAGAGTGAGCGGTTCACGCTCAGCCGAGGAGGTCGGGGATCTCCTGGGTGGCGTACCACATCAGCTCGTGCGCCTCGGCGCCGTCGACGGTGAACCTGGCGTCGTCGTCACCGCCGTCGGAGGCCGGCAGCGCGGCGATGGCGGCCTCGATGTCGCCGGCCGCGCCGTCGTCGTCGATGTGGACGGCGGCGACCTTGGCCATGGGCACCGACTCCGCCAGCCGTACCCTCGCCCTCTCCTCCAGGTCGGCGCCCATGGAGAGGGCGCCGTCGGGCACCTCGACGGCCACGACCACCCGCCGGGGGGCGGCGGCGACGCCGTCGGCCCTGTCGGCGGCGAGCATGCGCAGCGAGGCGCGGGCCGCCTCCGTGAGGGCGACGTACTCCAGCTCCTCGGTGTCGCCTGAGGCGTACCACTCGGTCAGCGCGGGGGTCACCGCGTAGCCGGTCAGCGGGGCCGGGCCGAGCTCGCCCTCGGCCGCGGCGCGGGCCAGCGCGGGAAGGGTGCTCGGCAGGTATACGCGCATCGGAAACCTTTCACGACGTTCAAGGGACCCATCATCGCAGGGGGACGCCCAGCAGCGTCTCCAGCTCGGCGATGGTCGTGTCAGGGTCGATGTGGTGGATGCCGATGATTCCCAGCGAGCGGGCCGCGGCGATGTTGATCTCGATGTCGTCGATGAAGACGCACTCGGGAGCGGTCAGCCCGATGAGGCCGAGGGCGTGCTGGAAGATGCGCGGCTCGGGCTTGCGCATGCCGATCTCGCCCGAGATGACGACGGCGTCGAAGATCTCGTCCCAGCCGTCGCGCGGGTACTCGTTGGCCCACGAGTTGGAGAGCAGGCAGACCCTGACACCTGCCGTGCGGGCCTTGAGCAGCATGTCGTACATGGCGTCGACGCGCTGGAAGCCGAGGAACATCCGGGTGAGCAGGCCGTCCGCGAGGGGCGGTGTGCCGTCGACGGTGCGCAGCCTGGCGGCCAGCTCGCGCTCGAATTCCACGGCGGTGATCTCGCCGCGTTCGAGGGCGTGGACGGCGCTCTCCTGGCGGAGCAGCTCGCGCATGACCGTGCGGTAGTGCTCGCCGTCGAGACGGTCGGACTCGATCCAGGTGGCGACGGCCTCGGACATGCTCGTGGTGAGCACGCCGCCCCAGTCGATCAGGACTCCCTTGACCATGGGGTGCAGCCTATATCCCCTGAATGGAGCGGGTCATTTCCCTCGATACGGTGACTTTCCGTCCAAGGAGACGGAGGGACATCCGTGTCAGACGAGTGGACCGGCCTGGCTGACCAAGCCCGTGCTGATCGCCATCCGGTCCTCCGTTCGTGGAAGGGCTAGCGCCCTGCGCGCTCGATCCTGGCCGCCAGCCTGCGGTGCTCGGCGGAGCGGAGCACCTTGGCCGCCTGGGCCGCCGAGGCGACGGGGGCCGCCTTGAGGAAGCCGCGCTTGTGCCGGAGTTCGAGGAGCCTGGTCACCGACGCGTCGAGACGCTGCTGGGAGATGCGGCCCGACTTCACCGCCGCCAGCACCGCGCCGTAGGCCTTGGGCAGGCTCGGCGGCATGAGCAGCAGGTCGGCGCCTGCCAGCACGGCGCGCACGGCGACCTCGCCGTCGTTGTACTTCTTGCGCACGCCCTCCATGTTGAGCGCGTCGGTGGAGACGACGCCGTCGAAGCCGAGCTTGTCGCGCAGCAGCCCGGTCAGGATGGGCTTGGACAGCGTGGCGGGGTCGCCCGAGGGGTCGAGCTTGGGCATGACGATGTGCGCGCTCATGACCGCGTCCACGTCGGCGCCGATCGCGGCCTTGAACGGCGGCGCGTCGAGCGAGGCCCACTGGGCGCGGGTGTGCTTGATGACCGGCAGCCCCGTGTGGCTGTCGGTCCTGGTGTCGCCGTGGCCGGGGAAGTGCTTGGCCGTGGCGGCGACGCCGGCGTCGTGGAAGCCCTTGACCGAGGCGGCGACCATCTGGGCGACGCGCGCCGGGTCGTCGCCGAAGGCGCGCTTGCCGATGACCGGGTTCTTCGGGTCGATGTTGACGTCCGCCACGGGGGCGAAGTCGAGGTTGACACCGAGCGCCTTCAGCTCGGCCCCCGTGGCCTTCGCCGC
This sequence comes from Nonomuraea recticatena, assembly GCF_039533245.1. NCBI lineage: Bacteria > Bacillati > Actinomycetota > Actinomycetes > Streptosporangiales > Streptosporangiaceae > Nonomuraea > Nonomuraea recticatena. The sequence continues at coordinate 192,736 of NZ_BAAATE010000001.1, forward strand.
TTCGCGGGCCAGGCCCGTGTTGCGCGTGGCGCCGACGACCGAGGCCCCCGGCAGGTCGGTGACCAGCGCGGACATCCGGGAGACCAGGCCGTTCTCCTGGTCGGTGCCGATCAGGAGCGGTACGCGCTTCGAGGCCTTCTGCATGCCGTTGGTCAGCGAGACGACCTGGGAGACGCTCTTGATGTTGCCGGGGAAGAGGATCACGCCGCCGAGGTGGTACTTGGCGATCACCTTGGCGGGGGTGCTCGCGCCGAACGAGGTCTGGTTGCCCTCGGCGGCGCTGTCGGCGGAGGTGCCGTTGAGCACGGGCATGAACAGCTGGCCGACCTTCTCCTCGACGCTCATCGCCGCCAGCGCCCGCCGTACGGTGTCGGGCCTGTTCCCGGTCTGCGCGGGCGTGGGCGACGCGGGAGCGGAGGAGGCGGGAGGGGTGGGCGCGACGGCTGGAGGAGCCACCGAGCCGGCGGCCCCCGCGTTGCCCGACGCGCCTCCGCACGCCGCCACGGTGGCCGTCGCGATCATCAGGACGCCTGCGCTGCGGATGCCTCGAACCATGTGTCCAAACTATCGGCCGCGTGCGGGTGTTGAGGCCGACTCGTCATTCGCCGGCTACAGGCCGAGCGCCGCCAGCCGCGGAAGGGCCGCGCGGGCCGCCGCCCTCGCCCCCGCCGCCGTGCTCTGCGCCCTGGCGGCCTCGGCCGCGGCGCGGCACTGCGCCAGCGTGTGCCCGGCCAGCCCCGCCCGTACGGCAGGCAGCGAGGGAGCGCTCATCGACAGCGTCGCCACGCCCAGCCCCACCAGCACGCACGCCAGCACGGGATCGGCCGCCGCCTCGCCGCACACCCCGCACGGCCTGCCGTGCTCGCCCACGGCCAGGGCGATCAGGTCGAGCAGGGCGGGCTGCCACGCGTCCTGCAGCGCGCTCAGCGCCCCCACCTGGCGGTCGGCCGCGAACGTGTACTGCGCGAGGTCGTTGGTCCCGATCGAGAAGAAGTCCACGGCCGCCGCGAGATCCCCGGCCCTGAGCGCCGCGGCCGGCACCTCGATCATCACTCCCGCCGAGGTCAGCCCTCTGGCCCTGCACGCCTCGGTGAACCAGGTCGCCTCCTCCACAGTGGCCACCATGGGCGCCATCACCTGCAACCGGGCCGGCAGCCCCTCGGCCGCCCTGGCCAGCGCGTCGAGCTGTCCGGCCATGACCTCGGGATGCACCCTGAACATCCGCAGCCCCCGCTCGCCGAGCGCGGGGTTCGGCTCCTCGCCCTGGGGCGGCAGGAAGGCCAGCGGCTTGTCGGCACCCGCGTCGAGCGTGCGGACCACGACCTTCCCTCCGGGGAAGGCCTCCAGCACGGCCCGGTAGGCCGTCTCCTGCTCGGCCCCCGTGGGCGGCTGCTTCCTGTCCAGGAAGAGGAACTCCGTGCGGTACAGCCCGACGCCTTCGGCGCCGTTGGCCAGCGCCGCCTTCACCTCGCCAGGCCCGCCGAGGTTGGCCAGCAGCGGGACGGCGTGCCCGTCGGAGGTCCCGCCGGGACCTGTCGCGGCCCTGAGCGCCTGCTCCCTGGACTCCGAGCGCCGCCTGGCCGCGGCCACCTCGCGCTCGCCGGGCTCGACGGTGACCGTGCCCGCGGCTCCGTCCACGAGCACGCGGACACCTGGCGTCAGACCCGTGGCGCCGCGGGCGGCCACCACCGCGGGCACGCCCATCGCTCGCGCCAGGATCGCGGTGTGGCTGGTCGGGCCGCCCTCCTCCGTCACGAACGCGGCCACGACGTCCTTGGACAGCAGCGCCGTGTCGGCGGGCGCCAGGTCCCTGGCCACCAGCACGTACGGCTCGGCCGCCACGTCGGGCACCCCCGGCATCGCCCGGCCTGTCAGCACGGCGACCGTGCGGTCCCTGATGTCGTCGAGGTCGGCCGCCCGCTCGCCCAGGTAGCCGCCCGCCGAGGTCAGCAGGTCGCGGTAGGTCCCGAACGAGTCGTAGACGGCCCTCTCCGCGGCCGTGCCCCGGTCGATCAACGCGTCGACCCCCACGGCCAGGCCGGGGTCGCGGGCCATCAGCGCCTGGGCGGCGAGCACGTCCTTCGCCTCGCCGCCGGCCCTGACGCCGCGCGCCTCCAGGTCGGCCGCGACCTTCTCCAGCGCGGCGTGCGCCCGCGCCTTCTCCTCGTCCGCCTCGCCCACGTAGGTGGCGCCCTCGGGGGGTTCGGGCACCGAGGCGGTCAGCACGTAGACGGGGCCGTGCCCGATGCCCGGGCTGACCCCCACCCCCGCGACGGTCATGGCGCCGATGCGATCGCGGCCAGCTCGTCGAGCAGCTCCTCCGCGCCCTCTCCCTCGGCCCTGATCACGATCGTCTCGCCCTGGCGCACGTCGAGCCCCATCACCATGAGGATGCTCTTGGCGTTGACGGGCTGGCCGCCCTGCCTGGCCACGGTGACGTCGATGTCCGCCTTCGCCGCCGCCTGCACGAACGTCGCCGCGGGTCGGGCGTGCAGGCCGACCTCCGCCTCGACGGTCACCTTGCGCTCGGCCATCGGGGATCCTCCTTGCTGTGCCGGTCCAGACCAGCTGGACTCATGAAAAGGGCGGCCAGCCGACCGCGGTCAGGTCAGCGACCACGAGATCGGCGTCGGCCAGGTCCTCGCCGGCGTGGGTGGTGGCCACCGCCACGCACTTCATACCCGCCGCTTTCGCCGCGGATATCCCCGCCACCGAGTCCTCGAAGACTACGCAATCATCCGGATCCACCCTCAGCCGGGCGGCGGCCAGCAGGAAGCCGGCCGGGTCGGGCTTGCCGACCTCGACGTCCTCGGCCGTCACGAGCACCTCGAACAGGCTCCTGACCCCGACCTGGTCGAGTCGCGTCTCGGCCCACTCGCGCCGGGCGGAGGTCACCAGGCCGATGCGCGAGCCGTACGCGGCGACCTTGCGGACCAGCTCGGCGGCCCCTGGGACGGGGGCGACGTCGGGCAGCCCCGGGTGGTCGTCGTAGCTGAAGACCTCGGCGATCAGCTGCTCCACGTCGTGGTCGGGGAAGATCTCGGGGAGCACGTCCCTGCCCCTGCGCCCCATGAAGATGGCCACGTCGTGGTCGAGCTGGTGGTTGTCGAGCAGCATCTGCCAGATCATCCTGTTGCGCCGCTCGGTGTCGATCAGCGTGCCGTCGAGGTCGAAGAGCGCCACGGCACGGACTCTGCCCCGCTCGCTGTCTACGCCCATAGGAAGAGCTCGTCCCCCACGTGGACGGGGCCGTGGGCGACCTCGGTCACCGACTCCGCCCTGGCGTCGAGCGCCACCACGGGGCAGACGGGCGAGCGCCCGCCCGCCTCTATCACGACGGGATCCCACGCCACGACGGGCTGGCCCGCGCTGACCCTGTCGCCCTCGGTCGCCAGCAGCCTGAAGCCCTCCCCCTTGAGCTGCACCGTGTCGATCCCCAGGTGCACCAGCACGCCCTTGCCGTCGTCCCCCACGATGACGTAGGCGTGCGGATGCAGCTTCATGATCTTTCCGTCGATCGGCGCTACCGCGTTGCCAGGCGCCCTCGCCGGGTCGATCGCCGTCCCGGGCCCGACCATGCCCGCCGAGAACACCGGATCGGGCACGGCGCCCAGCCCCACCGCGGCCCCGTCAACCGGAGCGAGAACGCTGGTCATTGGTCCCCCCCTGCAGCAGAGCGCCGGCGGCGGGGAATCCGCCGCCGGCGCTCTAGCCGATGATGTCCTCGATGTCGCTGGCGATCGTGTCGGCCTCGGGGCCCACCACGACCTGAACGACGTTGCCCGCGGCCATCACCCCGTGAGCCCCTGCGGCCTTGAGCGCCGCCTGGTTGACCTTGGAGGCGTCGTGCACCTCGGTGCGCAGCCGCGTGATGCACGGCTCGATCTCGATGATGTTGTCCACACCACCGAGCCCGGCGATGATCGCGTTCGCGTCCGCCGCCATCTGTCCTCCCTCGTCGTTACGTCTCTGTGACCAGGCTAAACGACCGTGGACGATCAGTCGGTCTGGGTCACCTTGTTGAGGCCGCGCGGCGCGTCGGGGTCGATGCCCAGGCGCCTGGCGAGGGCTTCGGTGAGCAGCTGCCCAGGAACGATCAGGCCCATGGGGGCGACCCACTCGGGCAGGTCGGGGCCGTTCAGCGCCGCCGTACCCGCCTTGGCCAGGGCCGCGCCGCCGCCGACGGTGAAGGCCGCCGCACCCGCGCCGACCACCCGCTCGGCCAGGGCGACCGTACCCGCCAGCGTCGGGCTGTTCTCCGCCGCGACCAGCAGCGCCGGGGTGTCCTCGTCCACGACGGCGATCGGGCCGTGCAGCAGGTCGGCGTAGGACAGGCCCATGGCGTGCAGGTAGCAGGCCTCCTTGAGCTTCAGCGCGGTCTCCAGCGCGGTGGAGAAGGCCAGGCCGCGGCCCGAGACGACCACGCCGGGCTTGTCGGCCAGACCTTCGACGACCGCTTCGAGGTCACCGGGCTCGGCGATCAGCTTCTCGACGGCGTCGGGCACCCGCTGCAGGTCGGCGGCGTCCACGTCCGCGCCGAGCCCCAGCGCGAGGACGGCCAGCGCCGCCAGCTGCGTGGTGTAGGTCTTGGTGGCGGGGACCGCCTTCTCCTCGCCCGCCAGGGTGACCAGCGCGAGGTCGGCCGCCTGGGCGAGCGGGCTGTCCTCGCCTCCGTTGGTGATGCCGACGGTCCTGGCGCCGCACTCCTTGGCCCAGGTCAGCGTCTCCACGATCTCCTCGGTCTTGCCCGACTGGGAGATCGCGACGGCCAGCACGCCTTCGAGGTCGAGTTTGCGCCTGTAGGTGGTGGCGATGGAGGGCGCGGCGAGGGCCGACAGACGGCCCGCGTGCGATTCCACCAGGTAGCGGCCGTAGACTGCGGCGTTGTCGGAGGTACCGCGCGCGATGAACAGCAACTGCCGGGTCTGCTCGCCGAGCGCCTTCACCTCGCCGACGCGGGGGAGCAAGGAGTCCAGGGTGGCCCGCAGCGCGGCCGGCTGCTCGGCGATCTCGCTGCGCATTCTCGTGGTCATCTTGTCCCCATCGCTTGACTCCTATTTCCGGCATGTGGTCTAGTCCGGACTAGACCAGTACGAACCATAGCTCATCATTCAAGGTCAGATCGAGGGGAGGATCCGTGGCGCACATCGATCCGGACAGCCCGGTGCCCAAGTACTTCCAGCTCCGCGAGATCCTGCTGGATCTCATAGACAGCAACGAGCTCAGCATCGGGGCGGCCATCCCGTCCGAGCGCGAGCTCTGCCAGCGATTCGGGCTGTCGCGGATGACCGTCCGCCAGGCGGTCGACCACCTCGTCTCCGAGGGACGCCTGCACAGGGTTCCGGGCAAGGGCACCTTCGTCGCCAGGCCGAAGATCGAGCTGGCCCTCCAGCTCACCTCCTTCACCAACGACATGCGCGCCCGCGGTCTCGAGCCCGGCTCGCGCGACCTCGACAGACGCATCGTGCGCGCGAGCGCGCACCTGGCCAAGGAGCTGGGGATCCAGCCGGGAGAGGAGGTGCACTTCATCGAGCGGCTGCGGACCGCCGACGGCGAGCCCCTGTCGATCGAGCGGGCGCACATCCCCGTCTCGCTCGCTCCCGACCTGGCCGATCACGATCTCACGGGGCGCTCGCTCTACCAGCTGCTGGAGCAGCGCTACGGGATCGTCATGGACGCGGGCGAGCTGACCATCGACGGCGGCCTCGCCGATCCCAGCGACGCCGACCTGCTGAAGCTGCCAAGAGGAGGGGCGGTGCTGCTGCTGCAGCGGCGCTCGTTCGCCGGCGGGGTCTGCGCCGAGCTCGGTGTCTCCACCTACCGGGCCGATCGGTACCAGTTGCGCACCATGCTGGAGATCCCCGCCCGCCGCGGCTGACCGGTTCTGCGCGGGTGCGGCATGCTACGTCAGGACCCCGTTCCCTTCCCCCCGACACCCCCCGGAGGAACGACCGGTGAACGACTCCGCCGCGATCTCTTCGCCGTTCGCCCGTCTCATGGCCGTGCTCCAGCGTCTGGGCCGCTCGCTCATGCTGCCCATCGCGGCCCTGCCCGCCGCGGCGCTGTTACTGCGGTTCGGCCAGCCCGACATGCTCGGCTCCAACGGCGCCGAGCCGGGCGGACTGGCCGACGTGTCGGGCCTGACGTGGATGACGCACGTCGCCGCGGTGCTCGACGCCTCCGGCAAGGCTCTGCTGGAGAACCTGCCGCTGCTGTTCGCGGTAGGGGTGGCGATCGGGTTCGCCCGCAAGGGGGACGGCTCGACCGCGCTGGCGGCCGTGGTGGGCTACCTCGTCTTCGACCGCGTCAGCAAGGTGATGTTCTTCGACTCGGCGATCCGCGACACGGTCATGATCCGCCAGGTCAAGGAGCAGGGGATCACCGAGGTCGTCAACTACGGCGTCCAGAACCCGACCAAGGTGCTCGGCGGCATCCTGATCGGACTGGTGACCGCGATCCTCTGGCAGCGCTTCTACCGCATCAAGCTGCCGTCGTGGCTGGCCTTCTTCGGCGGCCGCCGCTTCGTCCCGATCGTCACCTCGATCGCGGCGCTGGTGCTGGGCGTGCTGATCGGCTGGATCTGGCCGGTGCTCGGCGGGTGGATCGGCGAGGCGGGCAAGGCGCTGGCCGACGCGGGGGCCGTGGGCACGGGCCTGTACGGCTTCTTCAACCGCCTGCTCGTGCCGCTCGGCCTGCATCACTTCGTCAACTCGATCGTCTGGTACGTCGTGCCTGAGTGCCAGGTCGGAGGGCGAGCGCTGGCGGGCGACTGGAACTGCTACTTCGGCGGCGACCCCAACGCCGGGGAGTTCATGGCCGGCTTCTTCCCCATCATGATGTTCGCCCTGCCCGCCGCCGCCCTTGCCATCTGGCGCGCGGCGCTTCCCGGCAGGCGGAAGGCCGTCGGCGGCATCATGCTCTCGGCCGCGCTCGCCTCCTTCGTCACGGGCATCACCGAGCCGATCGAGTTCGCCTTCCTGTTCGTGGCGCCGGTGCTGCTGGTGGTGCACGCCGTGCTCACCGGGATCGCGATGGCGGTGACCACGCTGATCGGCGGGCAGCTCGGCTTCGGCTTCTCGGCAGGACTGCTGGACATGCTGCTGAACGCGAGCAAGTCCAACACCCACAACCTCGCGGGGATCCTGGTCGTCGGGGTGATCTACGGAGCGGTGTACTACGTCGTGTTCAGCTTCCTGATCAGGCGGCTAAACATCATGACGCCTGGACGCGAGCCCGAGGTGGACGTCGACTCGGGCGAGAGCGCCGTCCCTGCCAGACCCGCCGCCACCTGACCGGACGGCTCACCACGGCGTTTCCCCAGGACGGCGCGTGGTAGATATCCCGCATCCCCCGTGAGCATCTGCCGGGGGAGTCGGGATGAGCACTGCGAGCGCCGAGGGCGGCACCTCCTTCTTGTCGTCCGCGTTCGCCGTGCTGCAGCGGGTCGGCCGTTCGCTGATGATGCCCATCGCGGTCCTGCCCGCCGCCGGCCTCCTGCTCAGGTTCGGCCAGGAGGACCTGCTCGGCCGTACCGACAACGCCCTCCTCGACAAGGTGGCCTCGGTCTTCGCCGCCGCGGGCGGCGCGCTCTTCGACAACCTGCCGCTGCTGTTCGCGATCGGGGTGGCCATCGGCTTCGCCAAGAAGGCCGACGGCTCGACCGCGCTCGCCGCCCTCGTCGGCTACCTCGTCTTCGACCAGGTCACCAGGCGGATGTTCTTCGACTCCTCCGCCGAAGCGGTCAAGACCAAGGTCACCCTCACCCTGCAGGACGGCTCGACGGTCATCAACCAGGCGGCCTCCTCCCAGCCGACGGGCGTGCTCGGCGGCATCATGATCGGCCTGGTCGCCGCCGTGCTGTGGCAGCGCTACTACCGGATCAGGCTGCCCAGCTGGCTCGCCTTCTTCGGCGGCAGACGCTTCGTGCCGATCGTCACCGCCGTGACCGCGCTCGCCCTGGGCGTGATCTTCGGCCTCGTCTGGCCGCCCATCGGCACCGCGCTCACCAGCTTCGGCGACTGGCTGGCCACCCACTCCGCGCTCGGCGCCGGCGTCTACGGCGTGGCCAACCGGCTCCTCATCCCCCTCGGCCTGCACCACTTCGTCAACTCGATCGTGTGGACCGTCATCCCCGAGTGCACCGTGAACGGCGTGCAGGCGGCGGGCGACCTCAAGTGCTACGCGATCGGCCAGGACGGCGCCGGCATCTTCATGACCGGCTTCTTCCCCGTGCTGATGTTCGGCGTGCCGGGCGCGGCGCTGGCGATCTGGCGGGCGGCGCCCTCGCACAAGCGGGCCGCCGTGGGCTCCATCATGGTCGGCGGCGCGCTGACCGCGTTCGTCACGGGGATCACCGAGCCGGTGGAGTTCGCGTTCATCTTCGTCGCGCCGATGCTGTTCGTCGTCCACGCGCTGCTCACGGGCGTGTCGATGGCGCTGTTGGCGGCCATGGACACGCGGCTGGGCTTCAGCTTCTCCGCGGGCGGCATCGACATGCTGCTCAACGCCACCAAGTCCAACACGCACGGGCTGGTGCTGATCATCCTGATCGGGCTGGCCTACTTCGTCGTGTACTACCTGCTGTTCAGCTTCCTGATCCGCAGGCTCGACATCCTCACCCCCGGACGGGAGCCCGACGAGGACACCGTCCCCCCGGGCAGGGGAGCCGGATCCCCGGAATGATCACAGCCGGAAGGCGTGCGGGCAACCGTCCGGAAAGGATTCGGCGCGCCCCTCGAGCGGCGGCGACTCGCCGGAATCCGGTGAGAGCTGGGCGCCAACCGATCCAACTCCGCGCGATCTTCTTCGTTGATCGCCGCAAAAGCCTCCAGGGCAGCGCGAAGTTGGCGGCCGACGTATCTGGGCGTGGGACCGAAAACTCCTTATAGCGACGTTCTCACCCATGAGGTTGGAGGTTTCATGCCATCCCGGCTGCGCCCCGTTCCGCTCCCCCACGTCACCCTCACCCCGGTCCCCGACCCGCCGTACGACGGAGAGCGCCGCGCCCCCGAGCCCGCCACCGACGGCTCCCTCGCTCTGGCGCCCGCCGCCCCTCGCCCCCTGGTCTGGGGGCCACCGGGCTCCGTCCCCGACGAGCGGCACCTGCGCCACCTCGGTCAGGCGCTCGCCGAGATCCTCACCGGCCGCCGCCCTCCCGAGACCGTGGCCGACCGCCTCACCGACCGCGCCTACGCCGAACTCGTCAGGGCGGGACGGATGATCGTGACCAGCAGCCGCCCGCTCGTCGGCCGTCCCCACGTCAAGCAGCCGAAGGAGGGGGCGGTGGAGATGTGCCTGCTCATGCACTGCGGCGAGCGCCACCACGTGCTGGCCGTCCGGCTCGAACGCAGGGGCGTCCAGTGGCTCTGCACGGATTTCGAAACCGCCTGAGCCCCCTTTATCGGAAAGCAACGCACCCGGGCCACCACAAGGGGTTGACTGCCTTGCAGCATGTGCGTAACCATCCCACATACCGCAAATCACATGCAATGGAGACAGGGTGGCTTCCGATCAGAGCAATAATCAGAGCGTGGAACGGGCGATCTCCGTCCTGCGGGTGTTCCTGAGCGGCCGGCCCGAGCTGCGCGTGTCGGATGTCGCCAAGGCCACGGGGCTCGGCACCTCGACCGCCTCACGGCTGCTGGCCACGCTGGAGACGCTGGAGTTCGTCGAACGTGACGAGCTCAGCGGCCTGTACCGCCTGGGCACCGCGCCGATCACGCTCGGCGGGGTCGCGCTCAACCAGAACCCGGTGCACCGCGAGGCCCGCCAGGTGGCGCAGGACCTGGCGGCCGCGCTGGGCCTCGGCGTGAACGTGGCGATCAGGCGCGGCGACTCCATGTTCTACCTGCTGAACTTCGAGGGCAGGCTGGCGCCCCGCTCGTTCGTGCTGACCGGGCAGCGCAAGCCGCTGTACGCCACCGGCATCGGCAAGTGCCTGCTGCTCGGCCTGAGCACGCAGGAGCGCCGCGAGCTGCTGCCCGAGTCCTCGATGCAGCCGTTCACGCCGCAGACGCTCACCACCCACGCCAGGCTCGACGAGGAGCTGGCCGCGGTGCTCGGCCGCGGCTACGCCAGGGAGGTCGAGGAGCTGGCGTTCGGCCGCGCGTGCGTGGCCGCGCCGATCCGCGACCAGGCCCGCGAGGTCGTGGCGGCGATCTCGATCTCGGGCCCCCTGTCGGCGATGGACCTGGCCGCCAGAGAGGCCGAGCTGGCCCGCACGGTCATCGAGACGGCCGACTCCATCAGCATCGGCCTGGGTTACGTCGGCCCCGTCCACGCCTTCGCCGCGAGCCCGGCATGAATGCCAGGAAGCTGTCCGACGGGCAGTTCGCCTGGCTGCTGATGATCCCCGGGCTCGCGCTGTTCCTCGCCATCATCGCCTACCCGCTGGTGGCGGCGCTGGTCACGGGGTTCTTCGAGCAGAGCCTCGTCCGGCCGGGCCGCGCGTTCGTCGGTCTCGCCAACTTCGCCGACGTGCTCGGCGGCGACTTCTGGCCGGTGCTGCGCAACACGCTGGTGTTCACGATCGGCGCCACGCTCATCCCCTTCGTGGTCGGTTACGCGCTGGCCCTGGCGCTCAACTCGGGCATCAGGGGCAGCGGGTTCCTGCGCGGCCTGTTCCTGTTCCCCTGGGTGATCCCCGGCGTGGTCGTCTCCTTCCTCTGGCTGTGGATCTTCAACGCCAACTACGGCGTGCTCAACGGCGTGCTGATGCAGGCAGGGTTCATCGAGACGACGGTGTCGTGGCTCGGCCAGCCGGTCACGGCGATGATCGCGGTGATCGTCACCAAGACCTGGGCGAGCTTCCCCTGGATGATGGTGATGCTGCTGGCGGGCCTGCAGACGATGCCCAAGGAGTTGCACGAGGCGGCCTCGGTCGACGGGGCGGGCGCGGTCCGCAGGTTCAGGTCGGTCACGCTGCCGCACATGAAGGGCATCGCGGGCATCGTGCTGCTGCTGGAGTTCATCTGGAACTTCCAGCACTTCGACACGATCTACGTGCTCACCGGCGGCGGGCCCGCGGGCTCCACCAAGACCTTCGCCGTGGCCGTCTACGACACCGCGTTCAAGGGCTTCGACCTGGGCCACGCCACCGCGCTCGGCGGCCTCTGGATGCTGCTGCTGCTCGTCCTCGTCGCCTTCTACCTGCGACGCGAGACGAAGGAGAGCTCATGACCGCGACCCTGACCAGGCCCGCCTCGGTGTCACGCCGCCAGGTGAAGGTGCGGCGCAGGCCCGACCAGGTCCGCTCGCGCCTGGCCGCGTGGATCGCCGTCGTGGTCATCGGGCTGTTCGGCATGCTGCCCGTCTACTGGCTGGTCGCCACCGCGTTCACCCCCGACGACAAGGCCTTCAGCTTCCCGCCCTCGCTGTTCCCCACCGAGATCACCTTCGACCACTTCGCCAACCTCGCCAGGAACGAGCAGCTGTTCGGCTACCTGGTGAACAGCGTGATCGTCTCGGTGGTCACGGCCGTGCTGAGCGTGGTCGTGTCCGCCTACATGGCCTACGCCTTCTCCAAGTTCCGCTACCGAGGCCGCAGGTCGCTCATGCACCTGGTGCTGGCCTCACAGATGTTCCCTCAGGCGCTGCTGCTGGTGACGCTCTACGCCGTCTTCAGCGCCTCGGGGCTGCTGGGCAGCTACGCGGCGCTGATCCTCTCGTTCACCACGTTCACGCTGCCGCTGTGCGTGTGGATGCTCAAGGGGATCTTCGACACGGTGCCCAGCTCGCTGATGGAGGCCGCGGCGATCGACGGGGCCTCCAGGTTGCGCACGCTGCACCAGATCGCGCTGCCGCTGGCCGCTCCCGGCCTGGTGGCGGCGGGGCTGTTCGCCTTCGTCAGGGCGTGGAACGACTTCGTCTTCGCCCTCACGCTGACCGACCCCGACCGCCAGACGCTGCCGCCCGGACTCGTGCACACCTACCTCGGGGAGTTCCAGACCGCCTGGCCCGACCTGATGGCCGCCTCGTTCGTCGTCTCGCTCCCCGTCATCGCCGCCTTCATGTTCCTGCAGCGATACCTGGTCGGCGGGCTCACGGCGGGCGCGGTCAAGGGCTGACCCTCACCCCTCTTCCTGGAGAGACCATGACAACGATGAACCGCAGGGACGCCCTGCGGATGCTCGGACTGTCCACCCTCGGCGCGACCGCCCTGGCGGCCTGCACCCCCGACGCCTCGGGCGGCGGCGCGCCCAAGGGCGACACCGCTGCCAAGACCTTCGGCTTCACCTCGTGGTCACTGAACGAGGAGGCCCAGAAGGGCGCAGTGCAGGCCATCGTGGACGCCTACGCCACGGCCAAGCAGGTGAAGGTCGACACCGCGTCCTTCCCCTACAACGAGTACCTCAACCAGGTGACACTCAAGCTGCGCGGTGGCCAGGTGTCGGGCGCGATCCAGCTCGACATCTCCTGGCTCGGCGCGCTGGCCGCCATGGGCAAGCTCAGGGACCTCTCGCCCCAGGCCGCCAAGGGCGGTTACACCGAGGTGGCCCGCTCCAGCGGCCAGTTCGACGGCAAGCAGCTCGGGCTGCCGTGGACGACGGGCTCCATCGGCCTGATCGCCAACACCGACCTGCTGAAGAAGGCCGGTGTGGACGGCCTGCCCTCGACCATCGAGGAGTTCGAGGCCGCGCTCGAGAAGGTCGGCAAGCTCGGCGGCGGCGTGGTGCCGTACGCGGCGGCGACCAAGGCGGCCCAGCTCAAGGACATCCTGCCGTGGATGCAGACGTTCGGCAGCCCCCTGCTGAACGGCGAGGAGATCGCGGTGGGCGACGACGCCTCCGTCGCCACCGTCGAGTGGTACAAGAAGCTGTACGACGCCAAGCTCATCGCCCCCGACGTCGATCGCTTCGACGCCCGCGCGCTGTTCGCGCAGGGCAAGGCCGCCTTCTACGACGACGCGATCATCGCGCGCGGCGTGGTGTCCAGCCAGGCGCCCGACAAGACGCTGACCGAGAAGATGGCGCCGCTGGCCAGACCGGTGCTGAAGGCCGGCGACACGCCGCGGGCGCTGCTGTGGGGCCACGTGATCGTGGTGGTGGACGGCGAGGGCGGCGACGCCGCCGCCGACTTCGCCTCCTTCGCCACCTCCGACACCGCGACCGTGGCCGGTTTCTTCGAGAAGGTGAAGCTCCCGCCGACCACCACCGCGGGTCTCGCCGACCCGAAGGTCGCGGGCGACACCTTCACCACCGACTGGACCGAGAAGATCACCAAGACGGCGACGCCGAACCCGTTCTGGCGTTACGCAGGTTACGCGCAGATCGAGAGCACGATCGCCGAGCAGGTGCAGGCCGTACTGGTCGGACAGTCCTCGGCCAAGGAGGCGCTGGCCAAGGCGGCGGAGACGGCCAAGGGCCTGCAGAAGTAGCGCTCGGAGGCCGCCCGGCAGGCGGCACGTCCACTCTTCGGGCAGATGACGAAAGCCCCGCCCCCGGGAACCGGGAGCGGGGCTTTCGGGTGTTCTGTTATGCCTCGACGTGCTTGGGGTCGCCGTGGCAGCGCTTGTACTTCTTGCCCGAACCGCACGGGCACGGCGCGTTGCGCTCGACGTTGCCGTAGGCGGCGCGCTGAGCGGCGGTGGTGCGGACGCTGGTGTGCTCCACCTCGCCGTCCTCACCGGGAGCGGTGTACTCCAGCTGGGTGGGACGCTCCGGCCCCCGCAGCCCACGGGCGATGATCGACCGGGTCTCGGCGATCTCCGCGGACTCCTCGACGATCGGGTTCTCCTGCACCTCGACCTCGAGGTTGAACAGGTAGCCGACCGACTCCTCCTTGATGCCCTCGAGCATCGCGGAGAACATCTCGAAGCCCTCGCGCTGGTATTCGATCAGCGGGTCGCGCTGCGCCATCGCGCGCAGCCCGATGCCCTCCTGGAGGTAGTCCATCTCGTAGAGGTGCTCGCGCCACTTGCGGTCGAGGACCGACAGGATGACGCGCCGCTCCAGCTCGCGCATGGCCTCGGAGCCGAGCTCCTCCTCGCGCCTGTCGTAGGCGGCGAGGGCGTCGGCCGTGATCTTCTCGTTGAGCACGTCGGCGGACAGCTCCTCGCGCCCGCCCGCCTCCTCCACGACGTCCTCGAGCTTGAGGGAGATCGGGTAGAGCTCGCCGAACGCCTTCCACAGCTTGTCGAGGTCCCACTCCTCGGAGAAGCCCTCGGCGGTGGCGGCGGCGACGTACTCCTTGATCACGTCGGTGACGAAGCCGCGGACCTGCTCGTGCAGGTCGGCGCCCTCCAGCACGCGGTGGCGCTCGGCGTAGATCACCTTGCGCTGCCGGTTCATGACCTCGTCGTACTTCAGAACGTTCTTGCGGATCTCGAAGTTCTGCTGCTCGACCTGGTGCTGGGCGGAGGCGACGGCCTTGGTGACGATGCCGGACTCGATCGGCTGGTCGTCGGGGATGTTCATCCTGACCATGATCGCTTCGACGCGCGGCGAGTTGAACAGGCGCATCAGGTCGTCGCCGAGCGAGAGGTAGAAGCGCGACTCGCCGGGGTCGCCCTGACGGCCGGAACGACCGCGCAGCTGGTTGTCGATGCGACGCGACTCGTGGCGCTCGGTGCCGAGGACGTAGAGCCCACCGAGCCCGGTGACCTCCTCGTGCTCGGCCTTGACCGCCTGCTTGGCCTTCTCCAGCGCCTCGGGCCACGCCTTGTCGTACTCGTCGGGCGTCTCGATCGGGTCGAGGCCGCGCTGACGCAGCTCGATGTCGGCGCGGAACTCGGGGCTGCCGCCGAGCATGATGTCGGTGCCACGGCCGGCCATGTTGGTGGCCACCGTCACGGCGTGCTTGCGGCCCGCCTCCGCGACGATCGCCGCCTCACGCGCGTGGTTCTTGGCGTTGAGCACCTCGTGCTTGACGCCCTTGCGGGTCAGCAGCTTCGACAGCCGCTCGGACTTCTCGACCGAGGTGGTGCCGACGAGGACGGGCTGGCCCGCCTCGTAGCGCTCGGCGATGTCCTCGACGACCGCCTGGAACTTGGCGTCCTCGGTCCTGTAGATCAGGTCGGACTGGTCCTTGCGGATCATCGGCCTGTTCGTGGGGATCGGGACGACGCCGAGCTTGTAGGTCTGGTGGAACTCGTTGGCCTCGGTGACCGCGGTGCCGGTCATGCCGGACAGCTTGGCGTAGAGGCGGAAGTAGTTCTGGAGGGTGATCGTGGCGAGAGTCTGGTTCTCGTCCTTGATCTTCACCCCCTCCTTGGCCTCGATCGCCTGGTGCATGCCCTCGTTGTAGCGGCGCCCGTGCAGGACTCGACCGGTGAACTCGTCGACGATCAGGACCTCGCCGTCGGCGACGATGTAGTCCTTGTCCTTCTTGTAGAGCTCCTTGGCCTTCAACGCGTTGTTGAGGTAGCCGACCAGGTGGGTGTGCTCGGGCTTGTAGAGGTTGTCGATGCCGAGCCAGTCCTCGACCTTCTCCACACCGCTCTCGAGGATGCCGACCGTGCGCTTCTTCTCGTCGACGACGTAGTCGCCGGTGCTGGGCTCGCCGGGCGTCTTGGCCTCGACGCCCTTGCGGAGGCGCGGCACGATCTTGGCGAACTCGGTGTACCACTTGCCGGACTGCTCACCCGGACCAGAGATGATCAGCGGGGTACGGGCCTCGTCGATGAGGATGGAGTCGACCTCGTCCACGATCGCGAAGTTGTGGCCACGCTGGACGCACTCCTCCAGCGACCACGCCATGTTGTCGCGCAGGTAGTCGAAGCCGAACTCGTTGTTCGTCCCGTAGGTGATGTCGGCGTT
The DNA here is from genome assembly GCF_039533245.1 of Nonomuraea recticatena. NCBI lineage: Bacteria > Bacillati > Actinomycetota > Actinomycetes > Streptosporangiales > Streptosporangiaceae > Nonomuraea > Nonomuraea recticatena. The sequence goes on from NZ_BAAATE010000001.1 coordinate 208,491, forward strand.
GTACATCTTGCGCCGCTCGGCGGGGTCCTGCCCCGCGAGGATCATCCCGACCTCGAGACCGAGGAAGCGGTGCACGCGGCCCATGTTCTCGGCGCCGACCTTGACCAGATAGTCGTTGGTCGTGATGACGTGGACGCCCTTGCCCGAGATGGCGTTGAGGTAGGCGGGGAGAGTACAGGTCAGGGTCTTGCCCTCACCGGTCTTCATCTCCGAGATGTTGCCCATGTGGAGGTTGGCGCCGCCCATGATCTGGACGTCGAAGTGACGCTGGCCGAGCACGCGGCGCGCAGCCTCGCGGACCGTCGCGAACGCCTCGGGGAGCAGGTCGTCGAGCGACTCGCCATCGGCGTGTCGCTGCTTGAACTCATCCGTGAGCGCGCGCAACTCCGCGTCGGACAGGCTCTTGAAGTCGTCCTCGATGGAGTTGACCTGGTCGGCGATCCGCTTGAGCTTGCGCAGGATCTTGTTCTCGCCGGCGCGCAGAATCTTGTCGAGAATGGCTGGCACTTTGTGTAAAGCTCCTCGCAGGTCTACCCCGGCGGCCGCCAGGAGGAGAGGCTGAGACAAACTTCCCCGCTGCCATCGTAGGCGGTTCTTCCACCAGACACAGCCACCGCGACGGGGAGGCCGCAACCACCGTCTGGGACAATGGTCTTTCGGCAGAGCGTATGCCGATCTAGACCGATCTCGCACCATTGACATGGCAGGGCGGGAAAACCTTCAGGAGGGATAGGCCATGGCAGATGGTCACAACCTAGGCAACCACGGTGGGCGCGCGTCGTCGTGGCTGGCGGTCACCGTCGTACTGGCCGGGTTCATCGTGGGCGGCGTCGGCCTGGCGATGGCCAACTGGCTGATCGTCTGGGTCGGCGTGGGGGTGATCGTCCTGGGCGGGGTCCTCGCCCTCGTCTTCGACATCTTCTCCGACGTCGTCATTGACGCGCCCCGCGCGGGCATGCGCGCCGAGGACCACCGCTAAGAGGACCTGACCGGTGGCGGGCGCCGGGTCCCCCACGGCGCCCCGCCCGCCACCGCTTTCCGTCCTCTCGATTCCGGCACCTCTCCCGGCCCACAAACCTGGCGCTCCAGCCCAGCGCCACGGCCCCTCCCCGCGCGCCGCCCCTCCGCGCCTCACCCCCGCCGCACCCCGCCTCGCACACCGCGCCGTCCGGCGCCGTCCACCGCTCCCCTGCGATCCGTCCGGCTCTCGCCGGTGGTCGGGTCCACCGTCGGGAGCTCTCCAGATCTCACCGTCGGACCGCGTGCCGTTTTTGTCGGTGCCCGCCGTTACGATGCCCGGCATGCTGTGCCGTACGGAATCTGCGACATGACCGAGTTGAGCGCCGACGACGCGCGCCGGTTGATCCTGCGCGCCCAGGGCTTGTTGGGCGCCGACGCCCGGCGCGGCGGGGTGGAGGGCATGCTCCGCAGGCTGGGCGCCGTGCAACTCGACACCATCTCCGTCCTCGCCCGCTCCCATGAGCTGGTCGCGTACGGCAGGCTGGGCCCCGTCGGCAGGGAGACCATCGAGCGCGCCTACTGGCACAACCCCGCGCGCAGCTTCGAGTACTGGTGCCACGCCGCCTGCATCCTGCCCATCGAGCACTGGCCGCTCTACGACTTCCGCCGCCGCGCCTACCGCGGGAGCAAGCAGCGCTGGCACGAGGTCCCTCGCGACTTCGAGAAGGTGCTCCACCAGGTGCGCGACAGCGGCCCCGTGACCACCTCCGACATCGGCGGCGCCAAGAAGAGCGCCGAGTGGTGGGACTGGTCCGACTCCAAGATCGCGCTCGAGTGGCTGCTCGACATCGGCGAGCTCGTCTGCACCCGGCGCATCGGCTGGCGCAGGGTCTACGACCTGGCCGAACGCGCCGTCCCCGCCGACCTGCTCGGCGTGGAGCTCACCGACGAGGAGTGCATCGTACGGCTGGCGCGCATCGCGGGCGCCGCGCTGGGCGTGGCGACGCGAGCCGATCTGATCGACTTCCTGAGGCTCAAGGGCCCGCACGCCGCGATGCTCGACGAGGCCCTGGCCAGCGGCGCGGCGGGGCTCGTCCCCGTCCACGTGGCGGGCTGGCCGGAAGCCAGACCCCCACGCCGCACAGCCGTTGCGCCTTCACCGGCGATCTCGGTCACCTCGCCATCCCCGAATCCCGCGACGCGCGGAGCCGCCGCACTCGGGGATCCTGGCTCAGATCTCGCCGGCTCCGAAGCCGCTGACAACGGGCCTTCCGACCTCCTGGCCGCCGGAGCCACCGACCAGGGGCTTTCCGGCCCTCCTGGCCTCACGGTCTCTCACGCCGCCGAGCCGGGCCTTGGCGGATCTCTCGATCTCGCGACAGCCGGTACTGCCGGGCGTGGGCTCGCGGGCTCTTCCTCCGGCTCCGCACTGCCGGGGGCCGACGGGCTCGGGGTGTCCGGTGCTTCGGTGATCGGGTCGGCGGGTTCCGTTCGGTCCGCGGGGATCGGTGGGCGGGCGCCGAACGCCTGGGCCGATCCTGAGGCCCTGGCGTCGGTGCCGAGGGGACGCCATCGCACCACGCTGGTCTCGCCGTTCGACTCGCTCATCTGGCACAGGGGACGCACCTCGCGGATCTTCGGCTTCGACTACCAGCTGGAGATCTACGTCCCCAAGCCCAAGCGCGTCCACGGCTACTTCACGATGCCGGTTCTCGCGGGCGGCAAGCTCATCGGCAGGGTGGATCCCGCGCGCGAGGGCTCGACCTTCGTGGCAAGGCATGTGTCCTTCGAGTCCTCGGCGGTGCGTGCCGTGGACATCGCGGCGGTGCGGGACGCGCTGTGGTCGGCGGCGAGCTGGGTGGGCTGCACCGACGTACGGGTCGAGCGGGTCACCTCCGAGGCCCACACCCGTCCGCTCCTCGACGCCCTACCTCTCGGCCCCTCCGACTCCCGCTGACCCCAACCGGAGCCCACGCCCGCCCCTTCGAGAGACCCCCTGCCACCCCCGGCGAAGAGGCCTTCGAAGGGGCTGCGTCCTTCCATGACGCTGCCGCCCCTCGGCAACGACACCGCCGCCTCTCGATGGGGCCGCCCTCTTCCGACGGGGGGTGCGCGGCCCGTACTCCCCGACAAACCCGTTGAGGGCTTGCGAGGCAGGCCGTTGACCCCAGTCCGTCAGGTGATCTCCAGCATGCGTTCCCGCACGGCGTAGACCACGGCCTCCATCCTGGAATGCAGTTGCAGCTTGTCGAGGATGTTCCTCACGTGGTTCTTCACCGTGTTCTCCGAGATGAACAGCTGCTTGGCGATCTCTCGGTTGTTCATCCCCTTCGCCACCAGCCGCAGCACCTCCATCTCCCGCTCCGTCAGCCTCGGAACCGGCAGTTGGGGCGGCCGTTCGGCCTCCTTGCGGCTCATGTTGGCGAACTCGGTGATGAGCTTCGCCGCCATCGCGGGGTTGATGAGGGACTGGCCCTCGTGCACCCCGCGCACCGCGTCGGGAACCTCGTCGATCTGGACGTCCTTCAGCAGGTAGCCGGTGGCCCCTGCCTTGATCGCCTCGAAGAGGTCCTCCTCCTCGTCGCTGACCGTCAGCATGATGATCCTGGTGCTGGGCACCGACGCCTTGATGCGGCCGGTCGCCTCGATGCCGCCCTGTCTGGGCATGCGAACGTCCATCAGGACCACGTCGGGGAGGAGGCGATCGGCCAGCTCGACCGCCTCCTGCCCGTCGCTCGCCTCGCCGACCACCTCGATGTCCTCCTCGGCCGCCAGAGCCAGCGCGAGGCTGCGCCTGATCAGCTCGTGATCATCAACGATCATCACGCGGATCGGGTCGCTCATGCGGCCTCCTCGGGGGACCGCATCTGCCTGATGGCTCGCTCGCTCACGTGGCCGGGGCGCGCCGCCTCGACTCGCTCGCTGCGCTCGCTCACGTCTCCTCCTCGTGGGGGGCCAGAGCCGTTGAACCGCCATGATGCCAGGCTTTTGCGGTCCTGGGGTGGTCGAGAGGATCTTCGTTTACGACATTACGGCTCAACGAGCCGCAACACGCCGTAGTGGTAGCCGCGCCGGCTGTAGACGACGCTCGGCTGGCCGCTCTCCTTGTCACGGAACAGGTAGAAGTCGTGACCGACCAGTTCCATCTCGAGGAGGGCCTGGTCGATGGTCATGGGTTCGGCTTTGTGGAACTTCTCGCGGACGACGCAAGGGCCTTCGCCGTCCATCTCGATGGGGACGATGTCGTCGTAGGCCTTGTCGTCGGGGAGGAGGTCCTCCTCCTCGGGCTCCGCCTGCGCGGGGACGGCGGTGGCCTGCGGCGTGTCGTAGACGTCGGCCAGCGCCGCCGTCAGTTCGGCCACGGAAGGGGTGGCGTGGTTGCCGTGATGCACCTTGCGCCGGTCCGCGATCCGCCTGAGGCGGCCTTCGAGTTTGTCGAGTGCTAGATCGAGGGCGGCGAATCGGTCGTCTGCCGAGGCCTCCGCGCGGACGGCGGGTCCTCGTGAGTGAATGGTGAGCTCGACGCGCTCGCGCTGATCCGCGAGACGGGGGTTGCGCTCCTTCGACACCTCCACATCGACTCGAATGAGCTTGTTGTCCAGACGCTCGATCCTGGCCAGCTTGGTCGTCACGTGGTCCCGGAACCGGTCACTCACTCCTGTGTGCCGTCCCTTGACGATGATGTCCATGCAACAGCCCCCCTTCGTCTAACAACTGAGACAGAGCGCCCGACGTTGTGCCTGCCGGGCGAGGTCTTCTACCACCGTTACCCTCTTTCGACACATCGTCACCAGCGGCTCCAGTGGCACCCGTCCGGCCGACCTGGTCTTCGACCCCACAATCGCCTGCTGAGGGGTTCGCAGCTCTTTGCCACTACTGCCCTTCTCTTCTGGTCGGGGGACATCTGGACCCCCGGGAAGGCAGGACTTACTCCTAAGCCGCACCGTGATCAGTCGACAAAAAGTCGCCTTACGTGGACCGTTTCGCCTGCGGCTGGCATCGGCTAGCAGAGCCGGGAGCCCCGACCCTGCGCAACCACGGACCCGAACGGGTGCCATGTCAGAACGCTATCCGGATCCCGTCCGAATGTCAGCCTGAGGTTCGCCTAAAAGATCACTTTGCGTGATTTTGCGAGCACGAAAGAGGGGGAGCAGATGTCCGCATTAGCGACCGTTTACCCCTTCCAGGCGGGCCTGGAGGACCCGGTGAGCTGCGGCCGAGGAAGGGAGATGTGGCGAAGCGGGGAGGGTGGAGACCTGGCGTCGCCTTTACTGTCCGTCACCTTAATGGATCACGCTTTTTCGGCGTGTCGCTGCGACCGTTACCGCGGCGCCGACGGCCGCCCCCGCTTCGCGTATCGCCCTGGCCGCCTCGGCCAGCGTCGCGCCCGTCGTGACGACGTCGTCCACGAGGACCACAGGCGGCCCTGAGCGGCCACTCAGGGCCGCGCCGCCCGCCTGCGCGACTCGTGTAGGGAGGAGGCCAGATTGGCGGCCCTCTGCGCGGCGCTGAGCCCCGCCTGGTCGGCCACTCTCCTGCTCTGCCTGAGGTCCGCGCGGAGCGTGACCGCCCTGCCCAGACCGGCCAGCTGGCGTACGGCCAGCGCCGCCAGCCTGCGCACGGGGTCGTGCCCTCTCGCGCGGACGGCCCGCCGGGCGCTCGGCACCGGAACGACGACGAGGGGTCCCCGTGGCACCGCCGTGGCGATGGTGAAGGCCAGCGCCTGCGCCAGCGGGGCGGCGAGAGCCGTACGGCCCCGCTCCTTGTACTGGAGTATCGCCTGGCGGGCCGCGCCCTCGTAGAGCGTCGCCGACCAGCAGACGGGCAGTCCCTCGGGGCCAGGGAAAGGTGTCCTGTCGGCGGGGGCGACGACGAGGCACGCCTCGCACAGCAGCGAGCCCCGGACGGCGCAGCCCACGCATCGAAGGGGCAGGAGGAGGTCGAGCACGCGTGCAGGATGCCCGCCGCCACCGACAGAACCCGCGCGGAGTCCTGGGCGGGGGTTGAGCGCGGGGTCGCTCGAGCGAGGGTCAGAAGGGCAGCGGAGGGTCAGTCGAGGGGGAAGGTCAGGTAGAGGGCGCCCTCCGGGGCCTTGGTGTCGACCCACTTGTCCTGCGTGAGCTCCAGCACCTTCCCGCCCCCCTTCTCGTCGGCCTCGGTGCCCGCCACCAGCCGGTCGTTCAGCGCCGTGATGGACGTGATGCGCTTGTCGGTGCCAGGAAGCTGCCGCACCGTCCCGTTGCTGATGTCGATCTCGGAGATGGTGCGGCCCGAGCCGACGAGCGCGAGCAGGTGCTCGGAGTCGCTCCAGGCGAGGTCCTTGATCTCCTCCGCCGACCACAGCGTCTGGAAGTGGTCGAGCTTGTCGCCGGTGATGACGCCGACCATGACCGAGACGCCCTCGCCGTCGGCGACGATGGCGGCCACCCTGGTGCCGTCCCTGGCGACCTTGAAGGCCTTGACCTGCTTGCCGTTCAGCTCGGGGGCGGCGATGCGCGTCACCGGCTGGTCCAGGGCCGACATGTCGTAGCGCAGGACGTAGGAGGTGCGCTCGTCGACCCTGTCGACGGTCCACAGCGTGCCGTTCCAGTTCCAGCTGGGGGCGGTCAGGTCGGTGCCCTTGATCGCCTCCTCCCACTGGGCGTCACCGGCGAGACGGCTGATCCAGACGCTGCGGCCGTCGTTCTTCAGCGCGGCCACGTACTCCGACGGGTCTCCCTCGCGCGGCCCGGGCGAGCCGGTGATCGCCGGCTCCTTGTAGATCTCGCCCAGCTGTCCGACGGGACCGGGGATCGCGCTGCTCGCGCCGTCCTGGCCGAGCCGCATCAGCTGGCCGTTCTGGACGAAGTAGACCTTGCTCTCCGGCGAGCGCAGCCATGTGTCGGTCTGTCTGGGCACGATCGTCAGCGGGCCCGACTCGTAGAAGGGCTCGCCGTTGAGCCGCACCTCGATGGTGCGGCCCTTGGTCAGCTCCCTCAGGCTCCACTGCAGCTGCCGCGTGAGCGCCTCGACGGGCGCCGGCTGGGTCTTGAACTGGCCTTCGAGCCTGACCACGACCGTCTCGTCACCCGGGTCGATCCTGTCGAGGCTGATCCCCTCGAACGCGGTGGAGACCGCGCCCTCGAGCGACTCGCTCGGGCCTTCGAGCAGCCTGTCGACGATCGTCTCCGCGAGCGACCTGCGCGGGTTGACCGGCAGCCACACGTGGTCGACCACGGGGATGGCCCTGGTGTCGTCGAGCGAGCCCGAACCGCTGAGGAAGTAGATGTCGGCCTGCGCGTAGGCCCTGCGCACGTCGGCGGCGGTGAGGAGCATCAGCCCGTTGTCGAGCCTGGAGACCCGGTAGCCCTCCTTCGTCTTGGCCACGGGGACCTGCAGGGTCCGCTTCTCCTTCTTGGGCTCGTACCAGCCGTCGTCGTGGATGATCGCGATCTGGGTGGCCTCGATCTGGACCATGCCCTCCTTCACCTGGTTGACGGTCGGGTTGTCCTCGACCACGGTGAAGGAGTCGCCGGGCTTCCACGCGCGCTTGGCCTCGGGTGTGAGGTACTCGCGCAGGATCTTCTGCTCGACGTCGTCGAAGCTGGCCATCGCCGCCAGCAGCCCCTGGACTGTCTGCGTCGGCGTCCAGTCGGCCTGCGGGGACGTGGCGACCATGCGCTGGAACGGCTTGGTCATCGAGTCGGCGGCGTCGGCGGGCCTGGCCAGCTCGGGCGGCCCGCCCACAGAGATCACCGAACAGGCCGAACCGCCGCAGGCCACGCTGGCCGCGAGCACGAGAACGCCGAACTTCTTACTCCGCATGGAGCACCCCCTCCCCCGCCGCCGGTGAGAGCACCGGCGTGATGTGCCCGCGCCATGTCCGCCGCATTTCCACCTCCGGCGGCACGAGCGACAGCGGAGAGCCCTTCAGCACGGCCCCCGCCGTGCGAGGCAGGGTGAGTCTGAACTGCGACCCCTCTCCAGGCGTCCCCCACGCCTGCAACCAGCCTCCGTGCAGCATGGCGTCCTCGCGCGAGATGGCCAGCCCGAGCCCGGTGCCGCCGATCGTGCGCGCCCTCGAGGGGTCCGCCCTCCAGAACCTGTCGAAGACCATCTGGTCCTCGCCGGGTTTCAGGCCGACTCCGTGATCCCGTACGGCCACGGCCGCCGCGTCGCGGTCGGCTCCCACGGTCACCACGATCTCGCGCCCCTCGCCGTGCTCGATCGCGTTGAACAGCAGGTTGCGCAGGATCCGCTCCACCCTGCGGCTGTCGATCTCCGCCATGCAGGGCTCGCTCGGCAGCCGCAGCTCGAAGCGGGTGCCGTGCCGTTCGGCCAGCGCCTCGGAGTCGCCCACCGCGCGCAGGACCACGTCGCGCACGTCGGTGGAGTCGAGGTCGAGCGTGGCCGCGCCCGCGTCGTAGCGGCTGATCTCCAGCAGGTCGGCCAGCATCGACTCGAACCGCTCCAGCTGGGCCTGCATCAGCTCGGCCGAGCGCGCGGCCATCGGCTCGAAGTCCTCGCGCGCGTCGTAGAGCAGGTCGGCGGCCATCCGCACGGTGGTGAGCGGGGTGCGCAGCTCGTGTGAGACGTCGGAGACGAACTGCCGCTGCACCTGCGACAGCTCCTCCAGCTGATGGATCTTGAGCGCCAGGTTGGCGGCCATCTCGTTGAAAGAGGTGGCCAGCCGCGCGAGGTCGTCCTCGCCGCGCACCTTGAGCCGCTCGTCGAGCCGTCCCGAGGCGAGGCGCTCGGCCGCCTGGCGGGCCAGCCGTACGGGGGTGACGACCTGGCGGGTGACCAGGGAGGCGATGGCGCCGAGCAGCAGCACCAGGCCGATGCCGACGACCACCAGCACCTGGCGCACGGTGGTGAGCATCTCCTCCTCGCCGGTGAGCGGGAAGAAGTGGTAGACCTCGTAGCCGTTCTGGACGAAGGCGCCGACCACGAGTGTCAGCTCGGGCTCGCCTCCGGCGGCGAACTTGATGCGCTTCCTGACCTGCTGCGGCTCGTTGAGCACGCCGCTCTTGTCGCGCTTGGTCTGGAGCTTCGCGCGCAGGTCGGCGGGCACGTCGACGGGCAGTACCCGGCCCGTGGCCCGCGAGCCTCCCGGCTCGGTGGGGTTGAGCACGAGCAGCTGGTAGCGCTTCTGCCAGCCGCTCTCGCCGGTGCCGATGATGCCGTAGAGAGCCTGGTCGAGCGGGTCCTCGATCGGGGCGGTGCTGCCCTCGGCGGCCTTGCCCTGCTCGGCGGGCTCCTGGTTGAGCGCGGCCACGATGGCGACCCTGTCGGCCGTGGCGTCGGTGACGGCCGCCTGCGTGCGGCTGTCGACGACCGAGGTGTTGATCTGGTCGACCAGGAAGACGCCCAGGACGGCGACCACGGTCACCGAGATCACCAGCGTGCTGGTGATGACCTGGAGCTGGAGCGAGCGCCGCCACGTGCTGCGGACCATGCCCACCGCGCGCCTGGCCCGCCGCCTGACGCCGCCAAGGATCTGGCGGATCGTCCTGCGACGGGGCCTGCTCTTCGACGGGAACATGAGAAAGGGGGAAACTTACGCCGGGCCGGCTTTGTAGCCCACGCCGCGGACCGTGACCACGATCTCGGGGTGCTCGGGGTCCTTCTCGATCTTGGCGCGCAGCCGCTGGACGTGCACGTTGACCAGACGGGTGTCGGCCGCGTGCCGGTAGCCCCAGACCTGCTCCAGGAGCACCTCGCGGGTGAAGACCTGGCGCGGCTTGCGGGCGAGGGCGACGAGCAGGTCGAACTCGAGCGGGGTGAGGTTGATGGTCTCCTCGCCGCGCTTGACCGAGTGGCCCGCGACGTCGATGGTGATGTCGCCGATCTGCAGGATCTCGGGGGTCGGCTCGTCGGTACGGCGCAGCCGCGCCCGCACCCTGGCCACGAGCTCCTTGGGCTTGAACGGCTTGACGATGTAGTCGTCGGCCCCCGATTCGAGGCCGAGCACGACGTCGATCGTGTCGCTCTTGGCGGTGAGCATGACGATCGGGACCCCCGACTCAGCCCTGATCCTGCGCGCCACGTCGATGCCGTCCGCCCCCGGAAGCATCAGGTCGAGCAGTACCAGATCCGGGCGCGTATCCCGGAACGCGTCGAGGGCCTTGTCGCCGTCGGAGACAAAGGATGGTTCGAAACCTTCGCCCCGCAGCACGATGCCGAGCATCTCGGCGAGAGCGGCGTCGTCGTCGACGACAAGCACGCGTCCTTTCATGGCCCCTCATTCGTTCTACGCATTGTGGGACATACCCGCACGGTTGCTGAAGGTTACCCTTGCCAGCCTCGTGGCATAACCATCAGACCATCGAAAGCCGAATTTTAGACGCCCCTGCAACCCCCGTAATCTCAGTGTGCAAGACAAAGGCATGTTTCGACCATCCCCGGACTCGCACTACACCAATGAGTCGCCCACCGTGCCAGGATTGGTGTATGTCAGACGGTCACGAGACGCCGCCCGGCTGGTCGGCTGAGCAGCCTCCGCCCTACCGGGCCCCCGGATCCCCCTACAGCGGCGGCCCGGACCCGTCAGCGTGGCAGCAACCTGTTCCCCCACCGCCTCCCTACGGCCAGCAAGGGTACGGCTACATGCCGCCGCCCGCGCTGCGTCCGGGAATCATCCCGCTACGCCCCCTGGGCCTCGGCGACATCTACGACGGCACGATCAAGCTCATCAGGTCCAACCCCAAGGCGGTGCTCGGCCTGTCGGCGATCGTCGCGGCCGTCGCCGCGGTGCCCGTCTCGATCGGGCAGGCGCTGACGCTCAGCTCGATCGGCGACCTCCTGGACAACCCGACGGCCCAGCCGGCGGCGATGGAGGGCGGGTTCGTCACCCAGTACCTGCCGACGATCATCTCGTCGGTGGTGAGCCTCGCGGCCGTCACGATCCTGACCGGCATCCTCATCAGGATCCTCGGCAGAGCCGTCTTCGGCGGCAAGATCACCGCAGGCGAGGCCTGGCGACTGGTCGCCTCGAGGGTGCCGGCGTTGTTCGGGGTCTTCTTCCTGGTGTTCGGGCTCATCCTGGTGCCCGCCATCCCGATGGCGGTGATCTTCTACGTCGCCGCGTCGAGCGGTGAGCCCCTGGCCGCGCTCGGCCTCGGCCTTCTGTTCATGCTCTTCTACATCGGCTACGCGCTGTTCATCAACACGCGCTTCGCCCTGGCCGCCCCCGCGGTGGTGCTGGAGGGGCTCGGCCCCGTGCAGGCGATGCGCAGGTCGTGGCGCCTGGTGGGCGGCGACTTCTGGAGGGTGTTCGGCATCCTCGTGCTCACCATGATCATCGCCTGGCTGGTCAGCATGATCATCAGCTTCCCGTTCGGCCTGATCGCGGGGATCGTCAGCGTGTTCGGCGAGGGCTCCACCGGCGCCACCATCGCCGTCGCCGTGGTGCTCGCCATCGGCACCACGCTCGGCGCGATGATCACCTACCCGCTCCAGGCGGGCGTGGCGGGGCTGCTCTACACCGACAGGCGCATGCGCAGCGAGGCCTTCGACCTGGTCCTGCAGACCGCCGCCCTCGAGCAGCAGCGGCAGGGCTGGGTGCACGCCACGGCCGACGAACTCTGGCATCCGTCGAACGCCCGCAGGCCGTGACCCCTCTGGGCCGTGAGGAGGCGCAGCGCAGGGCGGCCGAGGAGCTGTCCAAGCCGGGCTACGCGCACGAGTCGCTGCTCGACAGGCTCTACCGCACTTTCCAGCAGCTGCTCGGCGACGCGACCGACTTCGCTCCGGGCGGCAGCCCCGTCGGCGCCCTGCTCGCCGCGCTGCTGCTGGTCCTGTTCGTCGTCGCGCTCGTCACGGTGCTGGTCTGGCTGGCACGCAGGTCGGCCCGCGCCACCACGGCGCCGGGCGACCTGTTCGACGGCAGGGCGATGACCGCGGCCGAGCACAGGCAGGCGGCCGAGCGGCTGGCCGCGGAGGGTCGGTGGGCCGAAGCCGTCCAGGAACGGCTGCGCGCCATCGCCCGCGACCTGCAGGACAGAGCGCTGATCGACGGCCTGCCGGGCAAGACCGCCGACGAGCTGGCGGCGGAGGCGGGCAGGTCGCTGCCGGCCTTCGCCGAGGAGCTCGCCGCGGCCGCGCGCGCCTTCGACGACGTCGCCTACGGCGGCGTGCCCGGCAGCCCCGCCGCCTACGCGATGCTGCGTGACCTGGACGAACGGCTCCGCCTGGCCAGGCCGGTGGCGTCGTGAGCGTCTCGACCGCTCCCACGGCGAAGGGCCTGTGGCGGCGAGGCAGGGCGGCTGTGGCGGTCGCGCTGCTCGTGGTGGCCACCGCGGTGTTCGGCGCGCTGCTCGCGGGCGGCGGTGAGCAGGGCCGCTACCTCGACCCCGACGACGCCTCCCTGCGCGGCTCCAAGGCGCTGGCCCAGTTGCTGCGCGACAGGGGCGTGCGCGTCGACAGGGTCGACTCGGTGGCGACCGCCGAGTCCCTTGCCCGTGAAGGCGAGCGCCTCCTGCTGGTCGGCGCGCCGTGGAACGGCGACTACAGCGAGGCCGAGCGGCTCGCGAACATCTCCGGCGACTTCGTGATCGTCGGCGACCAGCCCTACCTCGACGTGCTCGCCCCCTCCGTGGACCACGACGGGCAGGCGCGCCTGCGCTCGCGCGAGCCCGGCTGCCGGCTGCCGGCCGCCCGCGCCGCAGGCAGCGCCTACCTGGGCGGCCGGACCTTCAAGGCCGACGGCGAGTCCTGCTACGCGGGCTCCCTCGTGACGGCGGGCACGGTCACCGTGCTCGGTAGCGGCGAGTTCATGACCAACCTGCGCCTGGCCGAGGACGGCAACGCCGCGCTCGCGCTGAACCTGCTGGGCTCCCGCAAGGCCGTCACCTGGCTGGTGCCCCCTCCCGTGGGGGCCGGCGAGCTGCCCGGGCCAGGAGGCAGGAGCATCCAGGAGCTCATGCCCGACAACGTGCCGTGGGCGGTGCTCATGGCGGTCGTCGCCGTCGCGGTCGTCGCGCTCTGGCAGGGCAGGCGGCTCGGGCCCGTGGTGGCCGAGCGGCTGCCTGTCGTGGTGAGGGCGGCGGAGACCGTGGAGGGCAGGGGCAGGCTCTACCGTGCCCGCAGAGCCAGGACCCAGGCCGCCGAGGCGCTGCGCGGCGGCGCGCTCGACCGCCTGACACCTCGGCTCGGACTCGGCGCGCAGCCCAGGGCCGACGAGGTCGTGGCGGCGCTGGCCGTGCGCACGGGGCTGGAGGCCGGCCACCTCGGGACCGCCCTGTACGGCGCGCCCCCCGCCGACGACGCGGGCCTGGTGGCCCTGGCTGGATACTTGGACGAGATCGAGAGGCAGGTTCGTGAACACTGAGGAGACCACCCGCGTCGCGGGGCGCGGTGACATGGCGCGCGAGGCGCTCGGCGCGTTGCGCGCCGAGGTGGCCAAGGCCGTGGTGGGCCAGGACGCGGTCGTGACAGGGCTGGTCATCGCGCTGCTGTGCAGGGGGCACGTGCTCCTGGAGGGCGTGCCCGGCGTGGCCAAGACGTTGATGGTCCGCACGCTGTCGGCCGCGCTCTCGCTCGACTTCAAGCGCGTGCAGTTCACGCCCGACCTGATGCCCGGCGACGTGACGGGCTCACTGATCTACGACGCGAAGACCGCGGAGTTCGACTTCCGCGAGGGGCCCGTCTTCACCAACCTGCTGCTCGCCGACGAGATCAACCGCACGCCGCCGAAGACGCAGGCGGCGCTGCTCGAGGCGATGGAGGAGCGGCAGGTCAGCGTCGAGGGCGACGCCAGGCCGCTGCCCGACCCCTTCGTGGTGTGCGCGACGCAGAACCCGGTGGAGTACGAGGGCACCTACCAGCTGCCCGAGGCGCAGCTCGACAGGTTCCTGCTGAAGCTGACCGTGCCGCTGCCGCCGCGCGACCAGGAGATCGCGGTGCTCGAACGGCACGCGCGCGGCTTCGACCCGCGCGACCTGTCGCAGGTCAAGCCGGTGGCCTCGGCCGACGACCTGGCCGCGGGCCGCGAGGCGGTGGCCGCGGTGCACGTGGCCCCCGAGGTGCTCGGCTACATCGTCGACCTGGCCAGGGCGACCAGGCAGTCGCCCTCGCTGCAGCTGGGCGTCTCACCTCGCGGCGCGACGGCGCTGCTGGCGGCCTCCAGGGCGTGGGCGTGGCTGTCCGGCCGCACCTACGTGACGCCCGACGACGTGAAGGCGCTGGCCAGGCCCGCGCTGCGGCACAGGATCCAGCTGCGGCCCGAGGCCGAGCTCGAGGGCGCGACCACGGACGGCCTGCTCGACGGCATCCTGGCGGCCGTGCCGGTCCCCCGCTGATGGCACTGACAGGGCGGGCGGGGCTGGTCGCGGCCCTGTGGATCGTGGTGGTGCTGTTCGTGCCAGGGCCCGGCTACGCGGTGCTCGCGGGCTGCCTGCTGCTGCTCGCCGCGATCGTGACCGACCTGGTGTTCGCAGGGTCGGTGCGGCCACTGACGTTCACCCGCTCGGGCCCCACCTCCGTACGGCTCGGCGAGACGGCCACGGTCGAGCTGATCGTGGAGAATCCCGGCCCTCGGCGGGTGCGCGGTGTCCTGCGCGACGCGTGGCAGCCCTCGGCGGGGCTGTCGCCCAAGAGCGTGCCCATCGACGTGCCGCCGGGCGAGCGGCGGCGCCTGGTGTTCGAGCTGAAGCCCACGCGGCGCGGCGACAGGTCGTCGGAGGCGGTGACCGTCCGGGCCTTCGGGCCTCTCGGGCTGGCCGCGCGGCAGGGCGGTCACAGCGTGCCGTGGACGGTGCGGGTGCTGCCTCCCTTCCTGTCGCGCAAGCACCTGCCCTCGCGCCTGGCGAGGCTGCGGGAGCTCGAGGGCAACCACCCCGCGCTGGTCAGGGGGCAGGGCACGGAGTTCGACTCGCTGCGGGAGTACGTGGTCGGCGACGACGTGCGCTCCATCGACTGGCGCGCCACGGCCCGCCGCAACGACGTGGTGGTGCGGACCTGGCGGCCCGAGAGGGACAGGCGCGTGCTGATCGTCCTCGACACGGGGCGCACGTCGGCGGGGCGCGTGGGGACGGGATGGCCCAGGCTCGACTGGTCCATGGACGCCGCGTTGCTGCTGGCCGCGCTGGCCGTCAAGGCCGGTGACCAGGTGGACTTCCTGGCCTACGACAGGGCGGTGCGCGCCTGGGTGTCGGGCGCCTCGCGCACCGAGCTGCTCTCGGCGCTGGTGAACGTCATGGCCCCGGTCGAGGCCGAGCTGGTGGAGTCCGACGCGCCCGGCCTGGCCGCCGCCATCCTGGGCAGGGCCAAGCGGAGGGCGCTGGTGGTCCTGCTGACCGACCTCAACTCGGCCGCGCTCGAAGAGGGGCTGATGCCGGTGCTGCCCCAGCTGTCGTCGCGGCACCTGCTGCTGGTGGCCGGCGTATCCGACCCGCTGGTCGCGGCCATGGCGGCGGGCAGGGGGACGGCCGAGCAGGTCTACGACGCCGCCGCGGCCGAACGCTCCCTCGCCGAGCGCAGGCGCATCACCGCGCGCCTGCGCGGGCACGGCGTGGAGGTCGTGGACGCCCTGCCCGAGGACTTCGCGCCCGCGCTGGCCGACGCGTACCTGGCGCTGAAGGCCGCGGGACGGCTCTAGTTCGTCGGCGCCACGTCGGGCGCCCTCTCGAGGTCGCCCGTCTCGCCCTCCAGGTAGGCCTTCCTGCCGAAGTACACGACGTAGGCGAGGAAGGCCGCCTCGGCGATCACCCCGATGGACAGGCGCGCCCACGTCGGCAGCCCCGAAGGGGTGACGAGCGCCTCGATCAGGCCGGACACGAACAGGACCAGCACCAGCCCGATCGCCACGCTGACCACCGCTCTTCCCTGCTCGGCCAGCGCGTCGACCCTGCGGCGCGGCCCCGGCACGATGACCGTCCAGCCCAGCCGCATGCCGACCGCCGCGGCCAGGAACACGGCCGTCAGCTCCAGCAGGCCGTGCGGCAGGATCAGGCCGAAGAAGATGTCGAGCTTGTCGCGCGAGGCCATGAGGCCGCCCGAGACGGCCACGTTGGCGGCGTTCTGGAAGAGGATCCAGGGGATCGGCAGACCCAGGAAGATCGCGAACACGATGACCTGCATGGAGACCCAGGCGTTGTTGATCCACACCCTGCTGGCGAACGAGGCGGCGGGATTCTCCGAGTAGTAGTCGGCGAAGTCGTGCTCGACCAGCTGCTTGATCTCCTCGGGCGTGCCCACGGCGGCCTGCACCTCCGGGCTGCCCGCCACCCACGCGCCCATGATCCACGAGACCGCCACGAAGGCCAGGGTGCTGGCCAGCCACCACCACCTGGCACGGTAGGCGACCACGGGGAACGAGACCGTGAAGAACCTGACGACGTCGCGCCAGGCGGGGACGTGCGCGCCGGTCACCGCCGAGCGCGCCCTGGCTACCAGCGCCGACAGCCTGCCGACGAGCATGGAGTCCTGCGTGCCCGAGCGCACGATCGACAGGTGGGTCGACACCCGCTGGTAGAGCTCGACCAACTCGTCGACCTCCGCGCCCGTCAGCGACCTGCGCCGCCGTACCAGGTGGTCGAGTCGATCCCACGCGGGCCGGTGCGCGGCGACGAAGGCGTCAATGTCCACCGGGACATTCTGGCACTAGGCTCCCCCTATGTCCGAGGTGGTAACGGGCGACGCCGTCGTCGTCGAGGTCAGGGTGGCACAGCCGCCCATCCGAGCCGTGGCGCTGGCCATCGACATGATCGTGCAGGTCATTCTGATGGTCGGCGTCTTCCTCGCGGTCGGCTTCTCCTCGGTCGTCTCCGACCCCGCACTGGCCGGCGCGGTGTCGATCCTGATCAGCGTGCTGGTGATGGCCGGCTACCCGGTGATCTTCGAGACGGCGACGCGGGGACGCAGCCTCGGCAAGCTGGCGCTGGGCCTGCGCGTCGTGAGCGACGACGGCGGCCCCGAGCGCTTCAGGCAGGCGCTGTTCAGGGGGCTGGCGGGGGTCCTGGAGTTCTGGACCTTCTTCGGCGCGCCCGCGCTCATCGCCTCCCTGATCTCGCAGCGGGGCAAGCGGCTCGGTGACGTGTTCGCGGGCACGATCGTCATCTCCGAGAGGGGGCCGAGCGGGAGTTCGCAGCCCGTGCTGATGCCTCCCGCGCTGGAGGGATGGGCTCGCACGCTGGAGCTCTCGCAGCTGCCAGGAGAGGTGGCGGGGGCGGCCAGGCAGTATCTGGTGCGCTGGCACGACCTGTCGCCTGCCGTCCAGCACGAGATGGGGGTGCGCATCGCCACGCAGGTGGCGGCCTATGTGACGCCACCGCCGCCGCCCGGGGTGCCCGCGCACGCCTATCTCAGCGCGGTGCTGGCCGAGCGCCGGCGGCGCGACCAGGCACGTTATCCACAGGCCCCGCAGGGCCACGGCGTTCGTCCACAGGCTGTGCCCCACCCTCAGCCCGGACCGTACGGCCAGCCGTACGCTCAGCCCCATGCCCCGCAGGTCTCACCCCCGCAGGTCTCACCCCCGCAGGCGGCTCCGCCGAGCTCCTCCCCGCCGCCGCCCCCCGCTCCGCAGCCGCGCACCACGCCGGGAGGGTTCGCGCCTCCGCAGTGAGCACCTTCGCGGAGACCACCTCCGAGGAGACCGTCTCTGTGGTGAGCGCCTCCGTGGTGAGCCGCGCGCCGCTCTCATGGAGACGGCGCGCGGCCCCGCGTCAGAACGGCAGCTGCGTCTGGGTGTTCAGGATGCTCAGGCGCACCTTGGCCGCCGGGTCGGTCAGCTTGTCCGAGATCCGCAGCACGTCGAATCCCTTCTGGATGTCGCTGCTGTAGATGAACCCGTTGTAGTAGTACGCCGACCACGAACCGCCGACGGAGCGCGGCTTCAGCGGTCCCCTCTCGAAGTAGCCGATCTCCTTGGGCGCCGAGGAGTCGGTGAAGTCCCAGATCGAGACGCCACCCTGGTACCACGCCTGCACCATGATGTCCTTGCCCTTGACCGGGATCAGCGACCCGTTGTGCGCGACGCAGTTCTCCGACGAATCCTGGTGCCTGGAGATCTTGTAGTAGCTCTTGTGGACCAGCTCGCCGTCCACGATGTCGAAGACGGCGTCAGCGCCGCGCTTTGCACCGATCGTCGCGTTGCAGGTGGCCGAGGCGCCGCCGCCGAGCTCGTCGGTGAAGACCACCTTCGTGCCCGTGTTGTTGAAGGTCGCCGAGTGCCAGAAGGCGAAGTTCTCGTCGGTCACGGTCGCGGTGACCTTGGGCCGCTCTCGGTCGGAGATGTCCATGAGCACGCCGTCACCCATGCAGGCGCCGGCGGCCAGGTTCTTGGAGGGGAAGACCGTGATGTCGTGGCAGCCGCTGGTGGGCAGGAGCAGGCCGCTCTGCTGCTCGTTTCCGCCCTCGGGGAAGAGCACGGGCCTGGAGACCACCTTGGCGTCCTTCGGCTTCTTCAGCGGCACCTTGACGATCGAGATCCGGTCGTGCGGCGGCTTGCACTCGGGGTAGATGTCGGCCGGCATGTACGACGAGACGTACAGGTACACCGACTTGCCCGACTTGTCCGGCACCAGCGTGTGGGTGTGCGACCCGCAGGCCGTCTCGACCGCCTTGATGTACTTCGGCCGCGACTTGTCGCTGATGTCGAAGATCCTGATGCCCTCCCACGACTTCTTGCTCGTGGGCGTGCCGTAGTCGCTCTTGCAGGAGTCGCTGTCGCGAGGGTCGTCCACCGACAGGAAGAGCAGGTCGCCCTTCACCGAGACGTCGTTCTGCGCGCCCTCGCACGTCACCTGACTGACGACCTTGGGCTTGGCCGGATCCTTGATGCTGTAGATGGTGAAGCCGTTGTAGTTGCCCTGGTAGGCGTAGTCGCCCTGGAAGGCCAGGTCCGAGTTGAACGCGTCCGGGCCGGTGAACGCGCCCTTCTTGGGCAGGTTCGCCACGTGCTCGACGTTGGCACTCTTGAGAATCTTGTCAGCCGACTCCGCCTGTGCCGGCATCGTCGCCGCCACCAGAGTCAGGGCCGCACCGGCCAGCACGAGCACACGGCCGAGTCTGGACGCCACCGGGACCTCCCATCGTGGGTTGATGATCAGACTCGACCCACTATGTCACTACGTGTCCCGGAGCATGTCGCTTGATACCTTCCTGATACACCTGCCCTACTTGACCTTCCTGTACTCCAGGTCGAAGTCGTGCTGCCATGACGTGCCGTCCTGCGACATCTCCCATGAGCAGGTGATGGAGGCGCCGTCCTCGCTGAGCGCGCCGGTGAACCGCTGGTTGAAGCCCGGCGCCTCGCGCCAGATCCGCCACACGCCGTCGGCGAAGGTCATCCGGTAGACGCGGTGGACGCCTCGGCCGTCGGCGTAGAGCATGGTGAACTCCTCCGACGCGTCGTCCAGACCGATGATCGCCGAGACGGGGAAGGGCGAGTTGGCCAGCCATTCGGACGGGGCGTCCTCGGGGAGCTCCGCGTCCGTGCGCTGGAGCAGGAAGGCGCCGCCCTCCATCCACTCGACCACGCTTCTGCCGCCGGCGGTGGGTGTGTCACCCACGGTCGCCCAGATCTCCCATTCGCCCACGAGGGCGTTCAGCCGCTGGAGGGCGGGGTGAGGTTCGCGCATCGCTTCGACTCCCTTCGTCGCTCCCATTCACGCCGCTCCCCCTCACGATGTCGACCCCTGCGGCACGCACATCGGCCGCAGGGGTCGTCAGGTCACACCGCTGGATCAGCGGCCGTGCTCGGGGTACGAAGGCTGCGTCTGGGCGTTCAGGATGTCGAACTTGACGCTCTTCGCCTGGTTGGTACGGGGATCGTTGATGCGCAGGACGTCCAGGCCGAGGTTGAAGTCGGACCCGTAGATGTAGCCGTTGTAGTAGTAGGCCGACCAGAACCCGCCGCTGAGCGGCGGAGCGGTGGTGTCAGGTCCACGCTCGAAGTAGGCGATCTCCTCGGGACGCGACGAGTCGGTGAAGTCCACGACCGAGATGCCGCCCTGGTACCACGCCTGCACCATGATGTCCTTGCCCTTGACCGGGATCAGCGAGCCGTTGTGCGCGACGCAGTTCTCGGTGTCGGCCTGGTGGCGGGCGATCTTGAAGTAGCTGCGGAACTGGAGCTGGCCGCCGACGAGGTCGTAGTAGGCGTTGGCGCCGCGGTTCGGGCCGATCGCCTCGTTGCAGGTGGCGCGGGAGCCGCCGCCGAGCTCGTCGGTGAAGATGACCTTGGTCCCGGCGTTGTTGAACGTGGCCGAGTGCCAGAAGGCGAAGTTCACCTCGTCGCGGACCGTGGTGGTGACGACCGGGCGCTCGCGGTCGGAGATGTCCATCAGGATGCCCTCGCCCATGCAGGCTCCGGCGGCGATGTCCTTCTCCGGGTAGGCGGTGATGTCGTGGCAGCCGGAGGTGGCGGACTTGCCGTTCGGGTACGGCAGCGGCACACCGGCGAAGCCGCCGTCGTCGGGCACGCCGTCGCCGTTGGTGTCACGGGTGGGCGGGAACAGCACCGGGGTGCTCAGGACCGTGGCCCCTGCGGGGTTGTCCAGCGGCACCTTGACGATGGAGATCAGGTCGTGCGGCGTCTTGCAGTCGGGGAAGTCCGCCGCAGGACCGTAGGAGGAGATGTAGAGGTAGACGTGCTTGGCCGCGTCGGCGCCCTTGCCCGGCACGATGGTGTGGGTGTGGGAGCCGCAGTTGGTCTCGACGGCCTTGACGTAGACCGGGTTGGCCTTGTCCTTGACGTCGAAGATGCGGATGCCCTCCCACGACTCCTTGATCCGCGCGCTCTGGCCGGTGCTCTGGCAGGAGTCGTTGTTCCTTGAGGAGTCGACGGAGCCGAACAGCAGGTCGCCGTAGACGGAGACGTCCATCTGGCCACCGGGGCAGACCACGCTGCTCACCAGGGAGGTGCGCTTCGGGTGCTTGATGTCGTAGATGGAGAAGCCCTGGTAGTTGCCGACGTAGGCGTAGTCGCCCTGGAAGGCCATGTCGGTGTGGATGTCGGCCAGGGCGGCCGGCTTGGGCACGTTGGTGACGTGCTCGATGTTGGCGCTCTTGGAGATCTGGCCAGGGGCGGGGATGTCGCTGGCCTGGGCCGGCAGGGCGGTGATCGTTAACGCGACGGCGGTGCCGAGCAGGACGAGGGCTCTACGGGGGATGAACACTCACGTTCCTCCGATAAGGGGGACATAAATGTAAAAATGGTGACGCCCCGATCTCACTCTCAGCTAGCACGCAGTACGTCAAATGTTATTGCGCTTTGCCATCTGTTAGATGATCACGATTCTGGTTTACAGTTCGCTCTCTCGACTCACGGAGGTCAGGTGCGCGCCGCGCTCGTTGTCATCACCTGTACGGTGGTCGCCCTCTCGGGCTGTAGCGGAGACAGCAGGGCCGCCGCGCCCACGGCCGACTCGACGGCTCCGGTGATCGCGCCGGGCAGACCGGGCGAGCCCGCCAGGACGCTGTCGCCGGGCGAGGCCGTCACCGCGGTGCCCTCCCCCACCGCGAACGCGGTGGACGTGTCGTTCATGCAGAACATGATCATCCATCACCGCCAGGCGCTCGACATGGCGATCCTCGCGCCGACGAGGGCCAAGTCGGAGAAGCTGAAGGGGCTGGCCTCCCGCATCAAGGACGCGCAGGGCCCCGAGATCCAGTACATGACCACCTGGCTCCAGGAGCAGGGCCAGAAGGTGCCCGAGCACCACGCGGCGCACGAGGGGATGCCGGGCATGGCGACGCCCGAGCAGATGGAGGCGCTCAAGGCCGCGTCGGGCGTGGAGTTCGACCGGCTCTTCCTGACCATGATGATCGCCCATCACCACGGAGCGATCACGATGGCGACCAAGGTGCTCGGAGAGGGCGCCCACCAACGGATCTCCGAGCTCGCCAGCGACATCGGTGTCGAGCAGACCGCGGAGATCCGCCGCATGCAGGAGATGCAGGCGGCCCTGTAGACGCCCCGCGGGGCCTGCGAGGGCGAAGGCGGCTCCCTGGTGCGGGAGCCGCCCCGAGGACCTCAGTGACCGCGTTCGCGGTACCTGGACTGGGTCTGGACGTTCAGCCGGTCGAACTTCACGCCTCGCGCCTGGTTGACGCGCCGGTCGTCGACCCTGAACACGTCGAACCCGCGGAAGATCTCGCTGCCGAAGATATAGCCGTTGTAGTAGTAGGCCGACCAGTAGCCGCCGAGCCTGAGCTGGGTGTCGGAGATCGGGCCCCGGTCGAAGAAGGCGATCTCCTGCGGGTTGGCCGAGTCGGTGAAGTCCCAGACCGACAGCCCACCCTGGTACCAGGCCTGGACCATGATGTCGCGGCCCTTGACCGGGATCAGCGAGCCGTTGTGGGCCACGCAGTTCTCGGTGTTCGTCTGGATCCTGGAAATCTTGTAGTAGCTCTTGAAGACGAGCTTCTTGCCGACGATGTCGAGGATCGCGTCGGCGCCCCTGGTCGGGCCCTCGGCCGCGGTGCAGCGGGCCTGGGTGCCGCCGCCGAGCTCGTCCGTGAAGACCACCTTGGTGCCGGCGTTGTTGAAGGTCGCCGAGTGCCAGAACGCGAAGTTCGTGTCTCTGACCGTGTCGATGACCTTGGGATTCTCCCTGTCGGAGATGTCCATGAGCACGCCGTCACCCATGCAGGCGCCGGCGGCGAGGTCCTTCTCGGCGTAGACGGTGATGTCGTGGCAGCCGCTGGTGTCGGCGAGCAGGTTGGGCTGCTGGGTCCTGTCGTTGCCGCCCTCGGGGAAGATCACCGGCATGTTGACCACGGCGGCCGCGGTCGGGTTGCGGACGGGGACCTTCACCACCGAGATGCGGTCGTGCGGCGGCTGGCAGTCGGGCAGGTTCGCGGCGGGGAAGTAGGAGGAGACGTAGACGTAGAAGGCGTCACGCGACTTGCCGGGCACCAGCGTGTGGGTGTGCGAGCCGCAGTTCGTCTCGACCGACTTGACGTACTTCGGGTTGGCCTTGTCGCTGACGTCGAAGATCCGCAGACCCTCCCACGAGCTCTTCACACTCGGTGACTGACCCGTGCTGGCGCAGGAGTCGTCCTTCATCGAGTCGTCGACGGAGGTGACGAGGATGTCGCCGTAGATCGTGACGTCCATCTGGCCGCCGGGACAGCTGACCGTGCTGACCAGCCTGGGGCGCTTCGGGCGGCTGATGTCGTAGATCGAGAAGCCGGTGTAGCTGCCCACGTAGGCGTAGTCACCCTGGAAGGCGATGTCGGTGTTGATCTGCACACCGGCGGGCAGATCGAGGTGGGCTTCGTGCCGGATGTTGTCACTCTTGGTGATCTCGTCGGCGGCCGAGGCGGGGACGGGGACCAGGGCGATCGCCACCACGATCCCTGCCACGAGGGAGGATAAGCCACGCAATCTCATGGAGCCTCCAGAGACGGAAATGCCCTGGATTATCCATGTCGTTCAGCGATCAACCAAGTGATTGTCCGGGAACTGTCACGCGAAATCCGGTACGTCAGGAGCCCGTGCGCCAGGAGTGCAGGTAGTCCTCCTGGTCCGCGGTCAGCCGGTCGATCTCGATGCCCGTCGCGGCCAGCTTCAGCCGTGCCACTTCGACGTCGATGTCCTCGGGCACGTCGTAGACGCCCGGCGCCAGGTTCAGCCGCTCGGCGGCCAGCCAGGCGACGGCCAGGGCCTGGGCGGAGAAGGACATGTCCATGACGGCGGCGGGATGCCCCTCGGCAGCGGTCAGGTTGACCAGCCGTCCTTCGGCCAGCAGCAGCAGGCGGCGGCCGTCGGCGAGCACGTACTCGTCGGTGTTGGGCCGCACGCCCTGGTTGAGCGAGACGGCCATCTCCTCCAGCGCGCGTACGTCGATCTCCACGTCGAAGTGGCCCGCGTTGGCCAGGATCGCGCCGTCCCTCATCAGCGCCAGGTGCTCGGCCCTGATGACGTCGCGGTTGCCGGTGACCGTGATGAACAGGTCGCCGACCAGGGCCGCGGACTCCATCGGCCGCACCTCGTAGCCCTGCAGCGAGGCGTCGAGCGCCTTGACAGGGTCGATCTCGGTGACGATCACGCGGGCGCCCAGGCCCTTGGCCCGCTCGGCGACGCCGCGCCCGCAGTAGCCGAACCCCGCGACGATCACCGTGCGCCCCGCGAGCATGAGGTTGGTGGCGCGCATGATGCCGTCGAGCGTGGACTGGCCGGTGCCGTACCTGTTGTCGAACATCCGCTTGGTCCGGGTGTCGTTGACCGCGACCATGGGGAAGCGCAGCGCGCCTTCGGCGGCCATCTGGCGCAGGCGGATGATGCCGGTGGTGGTCTCCTCGCAGCCGCCGCTGACGCCTCCGAGCAGGTCGGTGCGCTCGGTGTGCAGGATGTTGACCAGGTCGCAGCCGTCGTCGAGGACCAGGTCGGGTGCCAGGTCGAGCGCCTGGTGGATGTGGCGGTAGTAGGTGGCCCTGTCGACGCCCGCGCGCGCGTGGACCGCGATGTCGTAGGACCTGAGCGCCTCGGCGACGTCGTCCTGGGTGGAGAGCGGGTTGGAGGCGGCCAGCGCGATCTGCGCGCCGCCGGCCTTGAGCGCGCCCATCAGGACGGCGGTCTCGGCGGTGACGTGCAGGCACGCGGCGATCCTGAGCCCCTCGAGGGGGCGCTCCCTGCCGAACCGCTCCCCGATCGCCGTCAGCACCGGCATCGCGCGGCCGGCCCAGGCGATCCTCCGCTCTCCCACAACCTCTCCTCCATCCTCTACGGCACAGCCAAGTCGAGCCCACCGTGGTCACCGGTGACCGTCGGTCCATCACGCCACTCCAGCGCGACTCTGGTCCTCGCCGTCACGCCGCCCCGCCCCCTCGTCGAGCGAGGGCGTCATGGGCACGTGACGGCGGGCCAACCGCACCCCCGCTGGGCGGCGCGCCTTCGACGGAAGGACCACACGACCGCGCAGGCGTGGCCGCGGCCTGCCGTCACGGACGTGGTGGGCCGGACGGGGTGGGCCGGATGTGGGCCGCCGGATGTGGGCCGGATGTGGCACGGCGGCGGGCGACCAGAGGACGCCCGCCGCCGCGATGATCGAAGGGATCAGTACCGGTAGTGCTCCGGCTTGTACGGGCCCTCGACGTTCACGCCGATGTACTCGGCCTGCGCCTTGGTCAGCGTGGTGAGCTTGACGCCCAGCGCGTCGAGGTGCAGGCGGGCGACCTTCTCGTCCAGGTGCTTGGGCAGCGTGTAGACGCCGATCGGGTACTCCTCGGTCTTGGTGAAGAGCTCGATCTGCGCGATGACCTGGTTGGTGAAGGAGTTGGACATCACGAACGACGGGTGGCCGGTCGCGCAGCCCAGGTTCATCAGGCGGCCCTCGGCGAGCACGAGGATGGAGTGACCGTCCTCGAAGACCCACTCGTCGACCTGCGGCTTGATGTTGTTCCTGACGATGCCGGGCGTCTTGGCCAGGCCGGCCATGTCGATCTCGTTGTCGAAGTGGCCGATGTTGGACACGATCGCCTGGTGCTTCATCCTGGCCATGTGGTCGGCCGTGATGATGTCGAAGTTGCCGGTCGTGGTCACGAAGATGTCGGCGATGCCGACGACCTCGTCGAGCGTGGTGACCTGGAAGCCGTCCATGGCCGCCTGCAGCGCGCAGATCGGGTCGATCTCGGTGACGATGACGCGGGCGCCCTGGCCGCGCAGCGCGTCGGCGCAGCCCTTGCCGACGTCGCCGTAACCGCAGACCACGGCCACCTTGCCGCCGATGAGCACGTCGGTGGCGCGGTTGAGGCCGTCGATGACCGAGTGGCGGCAGCCGTACTTGTTGTCGAACTTCGACTTGGTCACCGAGTCGTTGACGTTGATCGCGGGGAAGAGCAGCGTGCCGCTCTTGAACATCTCGTAGAGGCGGTGGACACCGGTGGTGGTCTCCTCCGTCACGCCCTTGATCTGCTCAGCGATCTTCGTCCACTTCTTCTCCTCGCCGACCGTGCGGGTGAGCAGGTCGATGATGACGTGCCACTCCTCGGGGTCGCTCTCGGTGGCGGAGGGGACGGCGCCGGCCTTCTCGTACTCGGCGCCCTTGTGGACCAGGAGCGTGGCGTCGCCGCCGTCGTCGAGGATCATGTTCGGGCCCTCGCCGCCCGGCCAGGTGAGCGCCTGCTCGGTGCACCACCAGTACTCCTCCAGCGTCTCGCCCTTCCAGGCGAAGACGGGGACACCCTGCGGGTTGTCGACGGTGCCGTTGGGGCCGACGGCGACGGCCGCGGCGGCGTGGTCCTGGGTGGAGAAGATGTTGCAGCTGACCCAGCGGACCTCGGCGCCGAGCGCGACGAGCGTCTCGATGAGGACGGCGGTCTGGATCGTCATGTGCAGCGAGCCCATGATCTTCGCGCCGCGGAGGGGCTGGGAGGCCGCGTACTCCTTGCGAACCGCCATGAGGCCGGGCATCTCGTGCTCGGCGAGCCGGATCTCCTTGCGGCCGAAGTCGGCAAGTGAAAGGTCGGCGACCTTGAAGTCCATCTGTTTACCCCTCGCGAAACGAAGTTGTCGCCGTCGAGTCTAGGTGGGGCCGTTTCGTGTCGCATCCCGAGGGGGTGGAATCTTCCACAAGAATGTAAGGATGCGCATCACAGAGGCAGCCAGGCGGTTGGGGATGTCCCCTCGCATGCTCCGTTACAGGGAGGCGCTCGGGCTCCTGCCGCCGGTCAGGGAGCGCGGAGCGCACCGCAGGTTCAGCGAGGACGACCTCACGGCGGTGGCCCAGGCGGTGGAGCTGGAGCGGCGTTTCGACGTCTCGCCCGCCGAACTGGCCTTCGCGCTACGGGCGCTGAGCGAGCCTGGGGTGGCGCAGGCCGTACGGGATCTGGGGCTGCGGATCGGGCGGCTGCAGGCTCCGAGGCGGGCCCTCGACTTCGAGAAGGAAAAGGCGCTGCGATTGCTGCAAACCAGAGGCCCTCGCAGGCCGTCCAACGGAGTATGAAAGAGCTCATCCTCGCCACCGCCCTCGCCCTGACGCCCGCCACGGCCGCAGGCCCCACCGTGAAGGTCTACTTCTCCGCCGACCTCGGCATTCCCGGCAAGGTCGTCGCCGTCAGCAGGAAGGCCCCCGACACCGGGGTCGCCAAGTTCGCCGTCCAGCAGCTCATCAAGGGCCCTACCAAGGCCGAGCGCAAGCGCGGGTTGCACTCGGAGCTCGGCCGTCAGATCAAGGGCAGATCGGACTGCGGCGCCGACTTCCAGCTGAAGATCAAGCACGGCACCGCGACACTGCGCTTCTGCCGCACGGTGATGGGGCTCGGCGTCGGCGGCGACGCCCGCATCCTGCACACGATCGACAGGACGCTGCGCCAGTTCGCCAGCGTGAAGAAGGTCGTCACCCTGGACAAGGGCGGCCGCTGCCTGTTCGACCAGACCGACGCGGGCACCTCCTGCATCACCGGCCACGAGTAGGGCCTCGTGGCCGGGCTCGCCTGACGGGGCCTACTTGACGGGGGCCCTGTCGAGGTCGGGTTCGAGGTAGATGACCCGCGCGATCGGGACCGCGGCGCGGATGCGCTGCTCGGCCTCGTCGATGCCGCGGGCCACGTCGGCCGCCGTGTCGTCGTGGTCGACAGCGATCTTCGCCGCCACCAGCAGCTCCTCGGGGCCCAGGTGCAGCGTGCGCATGTGGATGACGCGCGACACATCGGGCGTCCCTTCGAGCGCGGACCTGATCTGCGTCTCGACGTCGGGCGAGGCGCCCTCGCCCAGCAGAAGAGACTTGGTCTCGATGGCCAGGATGATCGCGATGATCGCGAGCAGGACACCGATCATCAGGGTGCCGATGCCGTCCCAGACGCCGTCTTCGGTGATCACGGCCATGGTGACGCCGAACAGGGCGAAGATCAGGCCGAGGAGTGCGCCCAGGTCCTCCAGCAGGACCACCGGCAGCTCGGGCGACTTGGAGTGGCGGATGAACGAGACCCAGCCCTGGTTGCCGCGGACGTGGTTCGACTCCTTGATGGCGGTCCTGAAGGAGAAGATCTCGGCGATGATCGCGAAGATCAGTACGCCGAACGCCCACTGCGGCGACTCCACCTTGTGCGGGTCGCTGATTTTGTGGATGCCCTCGTAGAGCGAGAAGACCGCGCCGATCGTGAACAGCACGACCGCGACGACGAAGGCGTAGAAGTAGCGCTCACGGCCGTAGCCGAACGGGTGCTCCTTCGTGCGCGCCCGCTGGGCGCGCTTGCCGCCGAGCAGCAGCAACGCCTGGTTGCCCGAGTCGGCCACCGAGTGGATCGACTCGGCCAGCATCGAGGAGGAGGTGGTGAACAGGAAGGCGACGAACTTCGCGATGGCGATCGCTAGATTCGCTACCAATGCCGCAACGATCGCTTTGGTCCCACCGCTCGCGCTCAACGCATATCTCCACTCGTGCCACTGAAAATCCCGGGAAGGGGATCCTATTGGGAAGTTCGCGACTTTAGCTCTGTGATAGCCGTCACCGGCGTCGGATCGATGCCATACCCAAGAGCGAGGTAAGCACTCGCATAGTCGCCGAGCTCGATGAGGGTGGCCAGCCTTTCGAGCGGATGGGCGCCCTCCGCGGCCAGCTCGCTGACCGGCACGTCGCGGTCCTCGACCACCCTGAGCAGGGAGATCGGCCGCTCCTCGGGCTCGCGCAGCACGACCAGCCTGATGGTGCGGCCCGCGCTCTCGGCGAAGATGTCGCGCTCGGCCAGCGGCCCTTCGACCACGCCCAGCTGGTTGTGGCCCGCCTCGGGAAGCGCGCCCCACTGGGCCGGGTACTTGGCGTTCTCGTGCAGCTGGAGCGCCAGCCGGTGCGCCGCGACCGCAGTCAGCGGTGTGGCGCCCCAGATCACCGGCACGCTCTCGGCCAGCTCCATCGCCAGCGCCTTGCCGGGGTTGACGAACGACTCGCTCGAGGGACGGCAGCGGTTGGCCATGTCCTCCAGGCCCTTGGCCACGCCCTCGAACAGGTCGGGATCCGTCTGGACCAGCCCCAGCGCGCCCGCCGCCGCGACCAGCGGCACCGCCATGCCCCAGAGGTTGGCCCGCGAGGGCCCGTTCGCCTCCACGGGGACGAACAGCGCGGACGCCTGCGTGGCGATGGCGTGCAGCGGTGAGTCCTGCGCTCCGACCGCGAGCAGCGAGGAGCCCCGCCGTACGGCCTCGGCCGCCACCGCGAGCGTCTCCGCGGTGCGCCCCGAGCACGACACCGCCATGACCAGGTCGGTGGCGCCGACCCAGCCAGGCAGCCTGCCCGACCGCACGGTGATGACGGGAAGCGGCGCGCCGTACCCGCAGATCACCGCCAGGATGTCGCCGGCGAGCGCCGCCGAGCCCATGCCGGTCACCACGATCGCGCGCGGCCTGCCGTCCTGGGCCAGCCGCGCGATGTCGGCCTCGCCGGCGTTGCGATGAGCGGTGCGCACCTGGGCGGCCGCGGAGGCGACCACGGGCAGCATCGCGCCCGGGTCGCCCGCCGACAGCAGAGCCTGGTCGTCGAGCCGCTCGGGCTCCCAGATCACGGCTTCCGCGCCTCGTCCACGAGCAGGACGGGAATGTCATCCCTCACCGGGTAGACCAGGCCGCAGCCGGTGCAGGCCAGCTCGTCCGCGTCGAGCTCCGCGCGCAGCGGGGACTTGCACGCCGGGCACGCCAGGATCTCCAGCAGCCAGTCGTCGATCTTCACTGTTCAGCTCCTCACAGCAGCGAGGACTTCGTCCCTGATCGCTGCCATCTGGCTCTCGTCGGCCGCCTCGGCATTCAGCCTGAGCAGCGGCTCGGTATTGGACGGACGGAGATTGAACCACCAGCCTGACCCCGTCACTGTCAGGCCGTCGAGCTCGTCGACCTCGCCACGGCCCGCGAACTGCTCGCGAACCTTCACCAGGGCCTCGCGCTGGTCGGCGACGGTGCTGTTGATCTCGCCGCTCTCGGTGTAGCGGGAGTACGGCGCCAGCACCCGCGACAGCGGCTGCTCCTGCTCGCCGAGAGCGGCCAGCACGTGCAGCGCGGCCAGCATGCCCGAGTCGGCGAACCAGAAGTCGCGGAAGTAGTAGTGGGCCGAGTGCTCCCCGCCGAAGACCGCTCCCGTGCGGGCCATCTCGGCCTTGATGAAGGAGTGGCCGACGCGCGTGCGCAGGGGCACGCCGCCGTGCTCGGCGATGATCTCGGGGACGGCGCGCGAGGTGATGAGGTTGTGGATGACCGTCGAGCCGGGATGCTTGGCCAGCTCGCGAGCGGCGACCAGCGCGGTGATCGTGGAGGGCGAGACCGACTCGCCGCGCTCGTCGATCACCCAGCACCTGTCGGCGTCGCCGTCGAAGGCCAGCCCCAGGTCGGCGCCGCCCTCGAGCACGGCCCTCTGCAGGTCGCGCAGGTTCTCCGGCTCGATCGGGTTGGCCTCGTGGTTGGGGAAGGTGCCGTCGAGCTCGAAGTAGAGCGGCGTCACCTCGATCGGCAGCCCCTGGAAGACGGCGGGCACGGTGTGGCCGCCCATCGCGTTGCCCGCGTCGACGGCCACGCGCAGCGGCCTGATGCCCGACAGGTCGACCAGCGTGCGCAGGTGCTCGGCGTAGCCGGTGAGCAGGTCTTTCTCGATCGTGCTGCCCGGCTTGCCCGCGGGGATACCGTTCTCGAGATAGGCGGCGGCCCTGTCGCGGATCGCGGTCAGCCCGGTGTCGGTGCCGACGGGCACGGCCCCCGCGTGGCACATCTTCATGCCGTTGTAGCGCGCGGGGTTGTGGCTCGCGGTGAACATGACGCCCGGCAGGTCGAGGCTGCCGCTGGCGTAGTAGAGCAGATCGGTGGAGCCGAGCCCCGCGTCGATCACGTCGGTGCCCCTGCTGGTGGCGCCGCGGATGAACGCGTCGGCCAGCGCGCGCGAGGAGACGCGCATGTCGTGGGCGAGGACGGCCTGGGCCGCACCCGTCACGTCCGCGAACGCCGCCCCCACGGCCTCGGCGGTCTCCTCGTCTAGCTCCTCAGGCACCACGCCGCGCACGTCGTACGCCTTGAAGATCTTGGAGAGATCGCCCACTCGCCCGTCCCTTGGTGGTCGCCTGTCTGACTGAGACGAGCCTACTAGCGCTCCCGGTGGGGTTGGGCGGAGCGAAGGACACGCAGGTGACCTCGGCGGCCCACCTCGACGCCCTGACCGACCGGCTCCGTGCCGCCGGACGGCGCGGGGCGCGCCGCCTCACGGACGGCGTTGGCCAGCGCTTCGAGATCGTCGGTGCTCGGGCTGCCGCCGTCCGTCGGCAGGCGGACGACCTCCCACCCCCTGGGGGCGGTCAGCCGTTCGGCGTGTTCGGCGCACAGGTCATAGCAATGTGGCTCGGCGTACGTCGCCAGTGGGCCGAGAACCGCGGTCGAGTCGGCGTATACGTACGTGAGCGTGAAGACGGCAGGCTGACTGCAAGCAGTGCGGGAACAGCGACGGACGGGGCTCACGGAGGGACCGTATCCGGTAAGAGTGCGAGGCGCCACTACCTGAGCGCTCTTAACGAGCGTGTCGCCACAATTCGGACACCTGTCACAGCGTTTACACCCACCTGTACCGATGGGGGCCCTGATTGGGTGCGTCCGAAAGCTTAAGCTTGAGTGGTGACACCGACGCGTGGTCCCCGGCGGCGTGACCGCCATGGTCGCGGGCTTCGCGGTCCGCTGGCCCCCTCCTACGTCCCCATCGCCCGCTCACGCAGCGAGCGCTTCGACGACCTGGTGCTCGACGCGGTCGACAGGCTCAAGCCGCAGTGGGGCAAGCAGTTGGCGGCCGTGGAGTTCGCCGTGGAGGAGGTGCCTCCGGTCAGCGAGCTCGGCGACGGCCCCGGCCGGCTCGGCTCCGAGCCGATCCCGTTCGGCAGGGCCGACACCGCCTCGGGCGCCGATCCGGCCTCCGTGGTGATCTACAGGCGACCGCTGGAGGCTCGGGCCCGCGACCGCGACATGCTGGGCGCGCTCGTCCACGACACGGTCGTCGAGCAGGTGGCCACGCTGCTCGGGCTGTCGCCCGAGACGGTCGACCCCGGCTACGACGAGCGCGGCTGAGCGCCGGGCAGGCCGCCCGTCAGGGCAGCACGACGGCGGGGTCGTCGGTGTAGGTGGGCAGCAACGTCCAGATCCTGCCCTGCGACAGCGGCTGGGCGGTGATCAGCGTCCCCGCCCGGGTCCGTTCGCTCGTCACCCGCCCGCCGTAGACCTGTCCCGACACCGGC
The DNA here is from genome assembly GCF_039533245.1 of Nonomuraea recticatena. NCBI lineage: Bacteria > Bacillati > Actinomycetota > Actinomycetes > Streptosporangiales > Streptosporangiaceae > Nonomuraea > Nonomuraea recticatena. The sequence goes on from NZ_BAAATE010000001.1 coordinate 240,567, forward strand.
GTCACCACCAGGCCCGTGCCCGCCTTGACCTTCACCACCTTGGTGCGCGAGGCCGGGACGTCCACCGTGGCCGTGCCCACCTTCACCCGTCCGGGACCGCCCACGGCGGTGAGCACCAGCGACGAGCCCTTGCCGTTGTCGGCGACGGCGCCGCCCAGGTCGAGCGGCGGCGTCCCCGCGCTGAAGGCCACGTCCACCGAGGTGGAGATCACCATCCCGGCCACCACGGGCACGTCCGAAACGAGCTCCACCGCGGCCGCCTGGCCGTCGAGACCCTTGGTCAGCTCCATGACCGCCACGGTTCCGGCGATCACATCGAGCGTTTCACGCCCCTTCATCGCATAACTGCCGTCCGTGGTCACCGCCCGCACCCGGACGACGGCGTCCAGGTTTCCCGGCGCGGCCACCAGGAGCTCCCGCTTCCCCTCGCCCGAGGGGATCCCCGGCACCACGACCCGCGTGGCGGGAGGGGCCGAGGCTGGCAGCCAGTCCACCCCTCGCCCGTCCATCACCGCTCTCGCCGCCACCGCGAGCCTGCCGGTGCTCGTGGTCACGCCGACCGCGACCACGGTGGCCGAGGGGGCGAGCTGGTTCAGGTCGAGTTCGACGTGTGCCCCGGGCTTGACGGTGATCCCCCGCCCCGCGTCGCTGGGCACGGGTCCCTCGGCCGAGTAGACCAGCACGTCGGCCAGCGCGGGCGCGGCGTCGGCGTTGGTCAGGTGCAGCGTGACCCCTGCGGCGGAGGGGCCCGGCCCGATCAGCCACGTGGTCCCCGCCGGCTCGGTGCAGCGCACCCCGGCCAGGCCGCGCGAGCGCCCCTTGGCCGTCTTCGTGCCGAACGACGCCTCCAGGCCCTGCGCCGCCTTCCCCGTGGCCTTCACCACGACGGGCCCGTCTCCCTTGACCGGCTCGCGCCAGAGCTTGCCCGGCTCCTTGACCTGGGCGGACCCGACGGTCACCGTCCCCTCGCCCGGCGCGCTCAGCACGGCCACCTCGGCGCCGCGAGGCGCGGGGCACACGGCCACCACCGACTCCACGGCGACCTTCTGCGGGCCCTTCGCGAGAGGCGCCTCCTGTGCGGGGCGCGTCAGGAAGGCCAGGCCGTACAGCGCGCCGAGCGCGATCAGGACCAGCGCCACGAGGCCGAACCTGTTCTCCACGAACCCCTTCATCGGGCCACCGCCACCACGAGCGGATCGGCCGTGCGGGCGCCGGGCGCGGCCAGGACGAGCACCAGAGCGGTGAGCGCGGCCTGCGCCCACAGCATGGGCACGCGCAGCGGATCCTCCGGCGGCGCCTTCACCCGTGCGGGCGGCTCGACCAGGCGCCACACCCCTTCACCCTCCGTCAGGCTCAGATGGGTGAGCTGCGGCTGGGAGTCGAGCGCGCTGGTCACCTCGGGCGCCGGTCGCACGACGGCCACGTGGGTGATGCCGAGGGCCGCCAGGGTGGCGGCGTCGGTGCCGCCGCGCCCTGCGACCAGGCCTGCCGCCGCCCTTGCCACCTGGTCACGGGCCTGCCGCGGCACCGGGAGCTCGGCCTCGCCCAGCAGGGGCGTACGGCGGTGCAGCACCGTGAAGGAGTCGCCACGCAGCAGGAGGGTCCTCGACCCCTCGGCCAGCGCGGGCATCGGGTCGGGCGTCGAGCCGCTCAGCGGGCCGCGCGTGCCCGAGGCGATCCAGAAGCCGGCGGCCAGCACGGGCGTGCTGAAGGCGACGGCGACCGCGACCACCGCGACCAGCCTGCGCAGCCCACCCGCCGCCCGCAGTTCGGCCAGCCGGTGCGCGGTCAGCGCGACCAGCACGAGCAGCCCCGTCGCGGCGAAGGCCAGCGGGATGCCCGGCCACGCCCTGGCCGCCTCGCCTCCCGCTGCCGAGGTGACGGTCACCCGGCTGACCAGGATCGCGGCGAGCACGCCGTACACGGCCACACCCCAGCCGATGGCGACGATCATGCGCTGGCGGCGGAAGAGCAGGGCGGCCAGCGCCGTCGCGATGAGCCCCGCGGTGACCCAGAACGGCGGCAGCCCAGGCCCTCCGGGGCTGAAGGTGAGCAGCGCGTGCGGCGGCAGCGCGGGGTCGATCAGCGACGACCTGTGCAGCCCGGCCTCCAGGAGCAGCTGGCCGGGGTGGTCGGCGAAGCCGCGAAGCCAGGGGTAGAGCAGCACCGGTGGTACGGCCAGCGCCGTGGCCAGCTGCCGCACCCTGCCGAAGGCGATCATGGCCAGCACGCCGAGGACCGCGAGCAGCACGTAGACCAGCGGAGCGAAGGCGGTGCCCACGGCCAGCAGCAGGCCGAGCCCCCAGCCCGCGCGGCGGGCCCGGCGCGGCTCGGCCGACAGCAGCTGCACGCCGAGGCCCGCGTAGACCGGCAGCAGCACGAAGACCACGGCGGTGCCGAGCCTGCCCGCCGCGATCGCGCCGGTGGCGACGGGGAGCAGCGCGTAACTGGCCGCCAGCCAGATCCTCGCAGGAACGGCGGGGATGATCGTGCGGGTGGCGAGGTAGGCGGAGGCGCCGGCCAGCGGGACCGAGCCGAGCAGCAGCACCGAGACCCCCAGCCACGTCTCGCCGAGGAACAGCGTGGACACGGCCGCGACGACCGCCACGTACGGCGGCGCCCACGCGCTCGACCCCAGCCCCGTGTCGTGGAAGCCCTCCAGGTAGAAGCGCCACAGGTCGGCGGCCTGTCCGACGACCGGCACCAGCGCGCCGCCGCCCAGCAGCGGGCCGCCGAGCACGTCGCGCTCGGCGACCAGCGCGACCACGGTCAGCGCCAGTGTGAGGAGCACGCCGGGACGGCTGAGGAAACGCCGGAGGAAGCCCGCGTCGTCCGGGATGAGGTCGTCCTCCTCGCTGGGCGGGGCGACGACCGCGTGGTGACGGCCGGCCGACTCCACGGGGCCCTCCCCCGCCAGGAAGCCCTGCACCAGATCGGACAGGCGGCGATAGGCGGCTCCGCGCGGAGTCAGCAGCTTCTTTATCGCGAAATATCCCTGTTTTCGGCCGTGTTTGCGGGCGCGTCTCGCCTTGATCAGGCGCCCCGGATGCAGCAGCACCGAGCCGAGGGCCGCCACCTCGTCGTAGGCGTTGGCCGGCTGCTTGGCCACGACGAACAGCAGCGTGGCCATCATCGAGCCGAGCACGTTGCGCACCAGCGCCCAGAGCATCGCGGTGAACGGCAGGTTCGCCATGACGACGAACATCGCGTTGCGCCGGTCGAGCCGTCTCGGGTGGTCGCCGCTGGCGGTGATGCGCCGCCTCCTGCGCGCCGCCGCCTCGGCGTGGTACGCGACCGCACGCCGGACGTTGACGACGCGATGGCCGGCGTTGCGCACCCGCCAGCACAGGTCGAGATCGTCACGGAACAGTTCGAGTGAGGGGTCGATGCCGCCGACCCGCTCCCACACGTCGCGGCGCACGAGCATGCCCGCCGACGAGACCGACAGCACGTCGCGGTCGCCGTCGTACTGGCCCTGGTCGTACTCACGCGCTTCGAGGCCCGTGTCACGCCTGCCCGACCTGTCGACGGTGACGCCGACCTCGACCAGCAGCTTGCGGTCCATCCAGTCGCGCAGCTTCGGGCCGAGCACCGCCGCCTTGGGGTCGCGCTCGGCGGCCATCAGCAGGTGCAGGAGCGCGTGCGGATCGGGGGCGCAGTCGTCGTGGAGCAGCCAGATCCACTCGTCCTCGGCCGCCTCGAGCTTGCCGAGAACCTCGGCGACCGCCGCGCCGAAGCCGGTCGAGCGGGAAAGGCGCAGCACGTTGCCCGCGCCCAGCGCGCGTTCGAGCAGGTCGGCCGAGCCGTCGCGGCTACCGTTGTCGGCGCCGACCACCCGGTCGGCGGGGCGGCTCTGCCCCAGCACCGCACCCAGCGTCTCACCCAGCCAGCGGGCTCCGTCGTGAGCCACGACGATGGCGGTGACGAGCGGTGCGGACATCGGCGCGGCTCCAACCAGGGGGATGATCAGCGCCGGACACCATAACAGTCGAAAGGGTCACGCGGCAGACAGCAGCCGCCGCGTGACCCTTGTGAATATTCCTAGACGGCCGCCTTCTTGATCCTTCGGCGTTCCCGCTCGGACAGCCCACCCCAGATGCCGAACCGCTCGTCGTGCTCGAGTGCGTATTCAAGACACTCGGCCCGCACCTCGCAGGAACGGCACACCTTCTTGGCCTCTCTGGTGGAGCCACCCTTCTCCGGGAAGAACGCCTCAGGGTCAGTCTGCGCGCACAGTGCACGCTCCTGCCAGCCGAGTTCTTCAGCGTCAAGCTGTTCCTGTGCGATGACCACCAACTCGGTCACTGCACACCTCCCTGCCGCCCGCCCGCAATGGAGCCCCCCATGAACGCCTCCTTCATACCCACCCTGGAGGCGTAACAACATGGCTGTAATTACACGCGCGTGCCGTAGGTAACGTCAAGCGGCATGCCGGTATCCGGGGAAAGACCCTCTCGCCCCGGTGTGCTTGCCATGTGCTGTTCGGGACCGGCCGAAACCGGATTCCATGGCCTTGACGTGACTTCATCAACGCTGTCAGCGGTCGGAACCGTACCAGGGCAGGCTTGACGCCCGCCCAGGGCCCACCTTCTCTCTATCCCGTGTTGACCGAAGTCTTACCGGCGCGGATCGTTCGGCGTGTAGATCGCCGTGGGGTCGATCGGGTCGTCACCAGGGCGGTAGCCGCTCTGGTCGAACCTGAGCGTCGAGTCCGCGTGCGGCCCCTGCTGGTAGGGGGTCGCCGGCGGGGTCTGCGGGTGGCCGAACGGGTCGTCGTACGACTGCTGGTACGGCTGCGCGGGGTCGAAGTGCAGTTGCGGATGGGTGCCCGCGGTGGACTGCTGGTAGGTCTCGGCCTGCTGGTAGGCGTGCAGCATCTGCTGCGAGCGCGGGTCCACGGGCGGGTCGGGCTCGCCGTAGTGCGGCTGGGCCTGCTGGGCGTACTCCTGAGCCGAGTAGCCGGTGAAGGGGCTGCCGCCCTGCGGTTCGAAGGCGGGAGGCTGCTCGTAGTAGGGCTGCTGAGACTCCTGCGGCTGGTACGGCGACCCCTGCCCCGCCTCGGACGGCTGGTAGCCGTCGGCCGCCCGGTAGGGCTCGGACTGCTGCTGGTAAGGCTCGGGCTGCTGGTAGTGCTCGGGCTGCTGGAAGGACGAGCCCGGCGCGGTGTCGGCCGGCTGGTAGGGCTGCGGCTCGTAGACGTTCGGCGTGCTGTGCGACGGCGTGTAGGCGTTGGGCAGGCTGTCGGCGGGCACGTAAGGGGCCGGCTGGTACTCCTGCGGCGGCGCGTACCCGTTGCTCGGCAGCGTCTCCGAGGGGGTGTAGCCGCTCGGCTCCTGCTGACCGTAGGAGCCCTGCTCCTGCGGCGCGTACGAGCTCTGCTCCTGCGGAGCGTACGGGTTCGGGTCCGCGGCGTAGGCGTTCTGCGGCGTCTCGGCCGACGTGTAGGCGGCAGCCTGCGGCTCGGGCTGCTGCACCGGCGTGGGCGCGGCGGGCAGGGCGGGCAGCTCGTGCCTGGGCGGCTGGTAGGCCCCCTGCTGGGGCGCCTGGGGCGCCTGGGCCTGGGACGAGTGTCCCTGGGCGGCCTGGTGGCCCTGCTGGTGCGCCTGGGAGTGCTGCGGCGGCTGGTAGGCCTCGTTGCCGTAACCGTGCTGCTCGTAGCCCTGCGGGGCCTGGCTCTGCGGCTGCTGCTCGTAGCCCTGCTGCTCGTGACCGCGCTGGTCGAAGCCCGGCTGCTGCTCGTAGCCCGGCTGGCCGCCGTAACTCGGCGGCTGCTGCGCGTAACCGGCGCCCTGCGGTGCCTGGCTCGGCGACTGCTGGCTCGGGGGCTGGTGACCCGGGGCCTGCTGGCTCGGGGCCTGCTGGCTCGGCGGCTGCTGGCCGTACTGCGGCTGTGCGGGGGGCTGCTGGCCGTACGGCTGGCCGCCCGTGGCCGGCTGCTGCACCGGCGGCTGCTGGGCGTAGCCCTGCTGGGGGTACTGCTGGCCGTACCCGCCGAACGCGGGGGCGGCGGGGCGTGCGGTGATCACCTGCGGCAGGAGGTAGACCAGCGCGAGGGCGGTGAGCGCGAGGGTCGGCACGCCCTGCACCACGAAGGAGAGCAGGCTCATGAAGCCCATCCCCGAGAACAGACCGAGGAGCAGCGCGATCGCGCCGAAGAAGGCGCCGGCGGCCAGCGTGCCCGCCGCGCCGTAGGCGACCGTCTTCGCCTTGGGCGTCGGGTCGCCGAACCTGGTGACCAGCACCACGGCGCCGACCGCGAGGGCGGCGGCGACCGGACTGGTCAGCTCACCCTGCACCAGGCGCGCGCGCACCAGCAGGGAGGTCATGGTCCCCGACTCCGCGACCAGCATCTGCAAGAGCGCGATGAGAACGTTTCCCGCCGCGACCGCAAGCATGATCCATGCAGCCGGCTCTCTGAGTCGGCTGACGTCTATTTTGCTCACTCGTTACCCCCAGCTGGTGGCTTACCACCCGAGGGGAGTTTGCCACATACCTGACTTTGGTGGCGGGAGTCCCAGCAAGCTCATCTATCCCAATAGTCCCCGATCAGCTCTAATACACGGAAATTTCAGGACAACAGGAAGGGAAGGCTGCCTCTCCAGACAGGTTGTCGGAGGGGGGTGGAAGACTGGCCGCATGCGTATCGTGTCCCTAGCCGGTGGCATCGGCGGAGCCCGCTTCCTGCGCGGCCTGCGTGCCGCCGTCCCCGACGCCGAGATCACCGTCATCGGCAACACCGGTGACGACATCACCCTCTTCGGCCTGCGGGTCTGTCCCGACCTCGACACCGTGATGTACACGCTCGGCGGCGGCATCAACGAGGAGCAGGGCTGGGGGCGTGAGAAGGAGAGCCACGTCGTCAAGGAGGAGCTGGCCGCCTACGGCGTCGAGCCGCAGTGGTTCGGCCTCGGCGACCGCGACTTCGCCACCCACATCGTGCGCTCGCAGATGCTCGAGGCGGGCTACACCCTCTCCCAGGTCACCGAGGCCCTGTGCGACCGGTGGCAGCCGGGGGTGCGGCTGCTGCCGATGAGCGACGACCGCTGCGAGACCCACGTCGTCATCACCGACGAGCAGGGCCGCCGCGCCGTCCACTTCCAGGAGTGGTGGGTGCGCCTGCGCGCCTCGGTCCCCGCCGAGTCCATCGCGCTCGTCGGCGCCGACACCGCCGCACCCGCCCCCGGCGTGCTGGCCGCCATCGAGGCCGCCGACTTCGTGATCCTCCCGCCGTCCAACCCGGTGGTGAGCATCGGCACCATCCTGCAGATCCCCGGCATCCGCGAGGCTCTGACCGGCAAGACCGTCGTGGGCGTCTCCCCCATCATCGGCGGCGCGCCCGTGCGTGGCATGGCCGACGCGTGCCTGACGGCGATCGGCGTGGAGACCAGCGCGCAGGCGGTGCTGTCGCTCTACGGGTCCGACCTGCTCGACGGCTGGCTCGTCGCCCCCGAGGACTCCTCGGTCGCGCTCGAGGGGGTGCGGGTGGAGGCCCGTCCGCTGCTCATGAGCGACCCCGACGCCACCGCGGAGCTCGCCCGCGCCGCCCTCGCCCTCGCCCAGGAGCTCAGCCGATGACCCGCCCCGCTTCCTCCTCCCCCCAGGGCTTCCAGGTCTTCGGCGTCCACGGCATCGGCGAGGTCCGCCCCGGCGACGACCTCGCCGCGCTGCTGAAGGCCGCGCTCCCGCCTGGCGAGGAGCTGCGCGACGGCGACATCCTCGTCATCACCTCCAAGATCGTCAGCAAGGCAGAGGGGCGCGTCCGCCAGGGCGCCGACCGCGCCGACGCCATCGCCGAGGAGACCGAGCGCGTCGTCGCCAGGCGTGGCGACACCGTCATCTCGCAGACCCGCCACGGCTTCGTCATGGCCGCCGCGGGCGTCGACGCCTCCAACACCGAGCCCGGCACCGTGCTGCTGCTGCCCGACGACTCCGACGCCTCCGCCCGGCGCGTCAGGGCGGCGCTCGGCGGCCGGGTCGGCGTCATCATCTCCGACACCTTCGGCCGCCCGTGGCGGCACGGCCTCACCGACGTGGCCATCGGCGCGGCGGGCGTGCGCCCCCTCGAGGACTTCAGGGGCGGCACCGACACCCACGGCAACCCGCTCAGCGCCACCGTCACCGCGCTGGTCGACGAGGTCGCCGCCGCCGCCGAGCTGGTCAAGGGCAAGCTCGACGGCGTGCCCATCGCGGTCGTGCGCGGCCTCGGGCACCTGGTCACCGACGACGACGGGCCCGGCGTCAGGCCGCTGATCCGCCCCGCCGACGAGGACATGTTCCGCTACGGCTCGCGCGAGGTCGTCTTCGCCCGCCGCACGATCAGGCAGTTCTCCGCCGACCCCGTCGACCCCGAGGCCGTACGGCGGGCGGTGGCGGCCGGCATCGCGGCCCCCGCGCCGCACCACACCACACCGTGGCGTTTCGTCCTGGTGGAGTCGGCCGACACCCGGCTGAGGCTGGTCGACGCCATGCGTGAGGCCTGGATCGCCGACCTGAAGGGCGACGGGTTCAGCGAGGAGTCCATCGCCAAGCGGATCCGCAGGGGCGACGTGCTGCGCGAGGCGCCGTACCTCGTGGTGCCGTGCCTGGTGATGGAGGGCTCCCACACCTACCGCGACGACCGCCGCAACGCCTCCGAGCGGGAGATGTTCGTGGTGGCGATGGGGGCGGGCGTGGAGAACTTCCTGGTGCAGCTGGCCGTGGAGGGGCTCGGGTCGGCGTGGGTGTCGTCCACGATGTTCTGCCGTCCGGTGGTCAGGCAGGTGCTCGACCTGCCCGACTCGTGGGACCCGATGGGGTGCGTCGCGGTCGGCCACGCCGCCGCCCCTCCCCGCGACCGCGCCCCCCGCGACGCCGCCGACTTCATCCTCACCCGCTGACACGCCGAATGCCCGCCGCCGTACGACGGCGGGCATTCGGCTCATCCGCGTCCGGGGTCCGCCTCACCCGGTGGCACCACCCATTCGGTCGGCTGCTGTGTGACTTCGGCGATCGTCTCGAAATCACGGTCGTAGTGCAGCACGGTCAGCTCCCAGGCCTCAGCGGTGGCCGCGATGAGCAGGTCGGCGATCGACGGGCCCCGATGCTTCCCGCTCTTCGCCAACGACTCCTGAATCTCACATGCACGCTGCCAGCCCCTGTCGGGAATCGGCATCCACGGAAACCCGGCGTCGAGTTGGCTCTTGATCTGCGCGTAATCGGCCGGACCGCGGGCAGAGTAGAGCAATTCGAGCTGGGTGGGCGCGCAGATCGACACCAATCCCTTGGTGATCAGGGGCTCGAGCCGGGCCCTGACCGGGGCCAGATGCAGCCGGGCCAAGGCACTCTTGTCACCGAGATAGGGGGTCACTTCCACAAGGCCTCCTCGGTCGCCGGGTCCAGCAGGTCCGCGAAGGCGCCTGCCGCGGCGAACTCGACGAACTGCTCCCTGGCCCGCTCGGCGATGATGTGCTGGAGGGCGGCGTCAACGGTGCTGCGGAGGCTGTCGGTGCCGAGGATGGCCTGAGCCTTCGCCGCCTTCGCGGCATCGATGTCAATCGTGGTCTTCGCCATCGAGACGTCCCTTCTCACCCGGCTGGGATATCCATCATACCCGGCCCCATATTCCCGAAGATGTGATTTCTGGATATCCAGCGAGCCGGTCAGACGACGGGGAGGGTGCGGCGGACGCTGCGGCAGACGCCGTCGCTGGCCGCCGAGGCCGCCAGCCGTTCGGCCGTCGGCGTGCCGTACTCCGTGGTGCGCTGCCGGAGTGGGCGGCCCGTCGGGGCGACCATCTCGGCGATCTCCGAGATGGTCTTGTACGAGCCGTTCTCCGACCCCGCCATGCGGCTGATCGTCTCCTCCATGAGCGTGCCGCCGAGGTCGTTCACCCCGCCCTGGAGCACCTCGCGGCACAGGTCGTCGCGGAGCTTGACCCAGGAGCACTGGATGTTGGCGATCGCCCCGTGCAGCAGGATCCTCGCCAGCGCGTGCACCGCGCGGTTCTCCCTGGCGGTCGGCCCGGGACGGGCGACGCCCGCCAGGTAGATCGGCGCGCTGTGATGGACGAACGGCAGCAGCACGAACTCCGAGAAGCCGCCTGTCTGCTCCTGCAACCGCCTGATCAGCTTGATGTGCTGCACCCAGTGCAGGTGGGTGTCGACGTGGCCGTACATCATGGTCGAGGTCGTCGGGATGCCCACGCGGTGCGCGGTGGTGATGACGTCGATCCACTCGCGGGTGGGCAGCTTGCCCTTGGTCAGCACCCAGCGCACGTCGTCGTCCAGGATCTCCGCGGCGGTTCCGGGCAGCGAGTCCACCCCCGCCTCCTTGGCGGCGGTCAGCCAGTCCTCGACGGACAGGTTCGTCCGGCTCGCCCCGTTGATGACCTCCATCGGCGAGAAGGCGTGGACGTGCATGTCAGGCGTCCTGGCCTTCACCGCGCGGGCGATGTCGAAGTAGGCGGTGCCCGGCAGGTCGGGGTGGATGCCGCCCTGCATGCACACCTCGGTCGCCCCCGCCTCCCAGCCCTCCTGGGCGCGGTCGGCCACCTGGTCGAGGGAGAGGGTGTAGGCGTCGGCGTCGGTCCTGCGTTGGGCGAAGGCGCAGAACCTGCAGCCGGTGTAGCAGACGTTGGTGAAGTTGATGTTGCGGTTGACGACGTAGGTGACGTCGTCGCCCACGCTCTCGCGCCTGAGGTGGTCGGCCAGGCGGGTGAGCTCCTCCAGCGCGTCGCCCTCGGCGGCGAGCAGGGCGACGGCCTGGGCGTCGGTGAGGCTCGCGGGGGCGCGCTCGGCCTGCCGCAGCGCCTCGGCGACGTCCCCCATGACCCCGACGCCAGGGGCCGGGGTCCGAGACGCCCCGAGGCCGCCGGCCGCCGTGGACAAGGCGGGCGTCTCCTGGGAGCCGCCTACCGCCGAAGAGGTGGGCGTCTCCTGCGGGAAGCCGTCCGCCAGGAGGGCGCCGGGGGCGGCGGGCGCGGCGAGGCGGTCACGCAGGGCGTCCCAGTCGCCGTAGACGTTGTCGAAGTCGTCGCGCCTGTCGTTCGTCCGCCCCGAGGTGTCCACCTCGACGTGCAGGTCCGTACGGCCGGCGGCCGCGAACCCCCCGTCGGGCTCCTGCCACGGACGGCCAACGAGCGGCGCGTCCTCGAGGGCGAGACCCGTCGCCGGGTCGGCCAGCGCCTCCACGTGCGCGAAGAGCCTGGGGTCGAGCCAGGGCTCCCCGGCCAGCACGTACTCCGGGTAGATCGTCAGCCGCTCCCTCAGGACGAACCCGGCCTCGGCCGTACGGGCGGCCAACTCGTCGATGTGCGGCCAGGGGCGCTCGGGGTTGACGTGGTCGGGCGTGAGGGGCGAGACGCCGCCCCAGTCGTCGATCCCCGCCCTGATCATGAGCGCGTACTCGGAGTCGACCAGGTTGGGCGGCGCCTGGACCCGCATCTTCGGCCCGAGCACCAGGCGCGTCACGGCGATCGTGGCCGCCAGCTCCTGGAGCGAGGCGTCGGGCAGCCCGCGCATCGCCGTGTCCTGCTTGGCGCGGAAGTTCTGGACGATGACCTCCTGGATGCCGCCGTACTCACGCGCCACCCGGCGGATCGCGAAGATCGACTCGGCCCTGTCCTCGATGGTCTCCCCGATGCCGATGAGGATGCCGGTGGTGAAGGGCACGTTGGAGCGCCCCGCGTCCTCCAGGACGCGCAGCCGTACGGCGGGGTCCTTGTCGGGAGAGCCGTAGTGGGCCGCGCCCTTGGTCTCGAACAGGGCGCGCGAGGTGGTCTCCAGCATCATGCCCATGGACGGCGCGACCGGCTTGAGCCGCTGGAAGTCGCGCCAGGTCAGCACTCCGGGGTTGAGGTGCGGCAGCAGGCCGGTCTCCTCCAGCACCCTGATCGCCATCGCGCGCACGTACGAGAGCGTGTCGTCGTAGCCGTGCGCGTCCAGCCACGTGCGGGCCTGGTGCCAGCGGTCCTCCGGACGGTCGCCAAGCGTGAACAACGCCTCCTTGCAGCCCATGGCCGCACCCTGCCTGGCGATCTCCAGCACCTCGTCCGGGCTGAGGAAGGCGTCGGGCAGCTTGCCTGGCGCGGTGGCGAAGGTGCAGTAGCCGCAGCGGTCCCTGCACAACCTGGTCAGAGGGATGAAGACCTTCTTGCTGTAGGTGATGACGCCGTTGCGACCGTTGGCGTCACGCACGCGTGAGGCGTGTTCCAGCAGGGCGTCGAGGTGCTCGTCCCTGGCCTGGAGCAGCACGGTGGCCTCGGTGAGGTCGAGCGCCTTGCCGTCACGGGCCCTCGCGAGAGCGCGGCGGAGGGCGGAATCGCTGACATAGGTCATACCGGCACATTAGCTGTTAAGCAAAGCTGAAGGGTGCTCCGTAGAAAGTCTCGATAGACGTAAATAGATGCAAGAGCAGATAATAAGAGGGAACGAAGGAGCACACCATGTCCTGGATCTTCATCCTCAGCCTGATCGCCGTTCTCGCCCTCGTCGGCCCGTTCTTCGGCAGCGACACCCGCGATGGAAGGGACTGGCGCAGGTCGCCGTTCAGAAGGAACGGTAGTCACGGGCGGACAGCCTAGGCCCGCGTGCGGGCGGCCTCAGCCCACTGAGCCCGACCAGCACGCAGGCCCTGTGCCTGTGCCCTCTGTACGGCTCCAGCAGCCGCATCATCTCCGCGTCGTCGGCCTTCTCGCCTGTCAGCGCCCAGCCCACGATCTTGGCCAGGTGGAAGTCCCCGACGCTCACCGCGTCAGCGTCACCGAAGCAGCGCTGCCGAACCTCCGCCGACGTCCACACCCCGATGCCGGGCAACGCCCGCAGCAGGCGGTCGAGCGAGGCGGAGTCGGCGGCGGCCTCCAGCTTGGCCGCGTGCCAGGCGGCCGTCGCGATCGTCCTGGCGCGCACGGCCTCGGCCCCCGCCCTGTGCCAGTCCCATGCCGGGATCTGACGCCACACCTCGGGCTCGGGCATCACCCTCATGCCCTCGGGTGCGGGGCCAGGGGGCTGCGTGCCGTACTTGCGCAGCAGGTACCGCCACGCGCGCCACGCCTCCCTGCCGACCACCTTCTGCTCGAGAACGGCTGGCACGAGCGCCTCGAACACCAGCCCGCTCCTGCCGATGCGCGGCACGGCGAGCCCCTTGAGCACCTCGTGGTGCACGGTGAAGCCCGACAGGTCGTCGTCGGCGCCGACGAGGCCGGGGAGTGAGTCGAGCAGCCACGAGGCCCCCGCGCCCCACGCCTGGCCGCCGTGCCTGGTGAGGCGGAGCGTTCCTGGGCCGTCGGGCGTGCGTTTGGTCATCCAGAACGCGCCGTCGCCCGTTCGCCGCCAGGTGGGGTCGTATCCGCCATGCTGGTGGGGGCCCAGCAGCGCGGCCAGGTCGACGGGCATCTCGTAGCGGCGCTCGCGCACGTTTCCAGTCTGCCCGCCGTACCGCATGAGCAGGTCAGGCGTCGCTGGAGAAGCGCACGGCGCACTCGGGCAGGATCACGCCGGGCCAGACGCGCGCGCCCGCCTTCAGCTCGTTGCCCGCGCCGACGGTCGCGCCGTCGCCGATCACCGCGTCGCGCACCTCGGCGCCCTTGGAGATCCTGGCGCCGAGACCGACGAGGGAGTCGACCACGGTCGCCCCCGCCTCGATCACGCAGTCGTCGCCGAGCACGCTGCCGCTCACCGTGGCTCCGGCCTCGACCACGGCCCGCGCCCCGACCACGGAGCCGCCGTCGACCTTGGCCTCGGGCGAGACGACGGCGCCTTCGAGCGCCAGGCGTTCACCGGTGGGCCCGGGGAGCGCGGGCGAGCTCAGCCTGCCCAGCACCAGGTCGCGTGAGCCCTTGACGAAGGCGGCGGGGGTGCCGACGTCGAGCCAGTAGCTGCTGTCGGCGTATCCGAGCACGAGAGCGCCCGAGTCGATCAGCGAGGGGAACGTCTCGCGCTCGACCGACACGACCTGCCCCTCGGGGATCGAGTCGATCACCGAGCGGGTGAAGACGTAGCACCCGGCGTTGATGCGGTTGGTCACGGGATGGGGGGTCTTCTCCAGGAAGGCGGTGACCCGCCCGGAGGCGTCGGTCGGCACGCAGCCGAAGCGCGTGGGGTCCTCCACCTCGGTCAGGTGCAGCGTGACCGCGGCCTCGCGGACGACGTGCTGCCTGACCTGGTCGCCGACGTCGTGCCCCGAGAGGATGTCGCCGTTGAGGATCAGCACAGGATCGCCAGGGCCCGCGCTCAGCGCCTGCGCGGCGTTGCGGATCGCCCCACCCGTGCCGAGCGGTGTCTCCTCGGTCATGTAGACCAGCTCGAGACCCAGCGAGGATCCGTCGCCGAAGACCGGCTCGAACATCGAGGCCTTGTAGGAGGTGGCGAACACGATGCGCCGCACGCCGAAGGAGCGGGCCTGCGCGAGCTGGTGCGCCAGGAAGGGAACCCCCGCCGTGGGCAGCAACGGCTTGGGCGTGCCCAGCGTCAACGGACGCAGGCGAGTGCCCTGGCCCCCGACCAGGAGAATCGCCTCGAGGTCTGGCAAAGAGCTCTCCATCACCCCGTGAGGTTACCCAACTATTCGATCGCGCGTTGATACGACTGCAGATGTGCCTGGGCGGAGGCGTCCCAGCTGAACTCTCTCGCCCTCGCGAGACCCGCCGCGGCCAGCTGTTCGCGCCGGTCGGGCGCGGCCAGGAGCTGCCCGAGCGCGGCGGCGATGCTGTCGGGATCGGGCTCGGTGTAGGCGACCGCGTCGCCCCCCACCTCGGGCAGGGAGGTGCGGTGCGTGGTCAGCACGGGCGCGCCGCAGGCCATCGCCTCCAGCACCGGCAGCCCGAATCCCTCGCCGCGCGAGGGGAAGGCCACCACCAGGGCGCCGCCCAGGAAGCCGGGCAGGTCGGCGTAGGACAGATAACCGGGGCGGACCACCTTCACCGTGGCCTCCACCTCGCTGACGGCCGCGTCGACGTCGTCCTCGTGGATGCCGCCGACGATGACCAGCGCGGGTGGGTTCTCCAGGCGCTCGACCGCTCTGGCGAAGCCTCTGATCAGGTTCGGCACGTTCTTGCGCGGCTCGAGCGCGCCGAGGAAGGCGACGTACGGCTGGCCGTGCAGGGCCAGCCTGTCGGCCACCCTTCTGCTCTCCAGCTCGGTCGGCGCGTGGAAGATCTCGTGGTCGACGCCGTGGTAGGCGACGTCGATCCTGGTCGGGTCGGCCGACAGCACCCTGATCAGCTCGTCCCTGGTCGCCTTGGACGGCACGATCACCCGCTGCGCGTGCCGTACGGCGGTGCGGGTGGCCGACCTGAAGAACGACGCCTTGACCGTGGCGTGCCGCTCCTGCTCGGTGAACCAGGTGACGTCGTGGACGGTCACCACGGTCGGCACCCCGGGGCGCAGCGGCATGGAGTAGTAGGGCGTGTGGATCACCTGCGCGCCCACCCGCTGAGCGATCACCGGCAGGCCTGTCTGCTCCCACGCCAGCCTGGCGCCCGTGTTGGCGATGGAGACGGGACCTTGCACCACCCTCGCGGATGGGGCGATCCTGCTGTACCTGTCGGCGTCGGCCCGCTGGCAGACCACACTCACGTCGGCGCCGGCCCGGTGGAGCCCGCCGACCAACCCATCGACGTATCGGTTGAGCGCGCCGCGGTCGGCGTGTACGGCCGCCGCGTCGATGAGCACTCGGGGCATCACGAAAGATCCCTCCCCAGAAGACCCTCGTCCGACTCCAACCCTACGACCCGGTGGGGCAAATCACACGGGATTACGGTCCACTGTGGCTCTCGCGGCGGCTCCAGCCGCGGCGGCGCAGATGAGGTCGGCCAGGATGATCACCATGCGGGAGCACAGCGCGAGGGCGATCGCCGAGCCGCGGTCGAGGACGGGCGACAGCACCGCCACCATGGCCGCCTCGCGCACCCCCGCCCCCGCGGGCACGACGAAGGTCATGATGCCCAGGCACCACGTCAGCGCGAACGCGCCGATGGCGAACAGCAGCCCTCCCGAGGCCCCCATGTCGGCGGCCAGGAGGAACAGGTGCACGCCGTAGGCGCCCCATCCGGCCAGCGCCCACGCCAGCGCCGTGAGCATGCCCCTGCGGCTGAGCGGCCTCTCGAGCGGCTCGCGCCTGAGCCTGCGCAGCCCGAAGCCGATCAACGCGTTGATCACCTTCGGTTCGAGGAGCACCAGGAGCACGGGGATGAACAGCAGCGCCCATCCGAAGCGGTCCCAGCCGAGCGTGACCAGCGTGACCAGCAGCCCGGTGGCCAGCTGGATCGGCATCATCAGGAAGAAGGCCGTCGCGCTGCGCGGGCGCGGCACGCCGAGGTCCTTGCCCATCTCCATCTGGGCGAGCACGGGCCAGACCGCGCCGGGGATGTACTTGCCGAGCTGGCCGACGAAGAACACCTTCGCCGCGGGCCTGAGCGGCAGCGGCGAGCCCAGGTCGGCCAGCAGGGTCCGCCACGTCATCATGGCCGCGAGCAGCGCGACGACCACCGAGACGAGCGAGCCTGCCAGCATCGGCCAGGTGAGCATGGCGAACCCGGCGACGACCGCGTCCCACTGCGAGGCGACGACCCAGGCGCCGAACCCGAGCGCGACCAGCAGGAAGCCGAGCCGTACCGCCTTCTTCACAGCCGCTCCGGCGGCTGCGGCAGCGCGGCCCCCGCGGGCGTGCGCGGCCGCTTGGTGGCCACCCACAGGTAGGTGGGCACCAGCGGCAGCATCAGCTTGAGCACCGCCCGCGGCGTGCGGGCCAGCACACCCTGCGCGATCCTGCCGAGCACGCCGGGGAACAGCTCGCCGCCCGCGAACGCCGAGGGGGTGGCCAGCACGGGGAAGGTGTAGTCCCACACGTAGAAGGCGCGGGTCATCTTCCTCAGCCCCCGCCTGGTGCGGAAGCGCTCGTAGTAGTGGTCGGCCCTGCCGGAGGCGCGCACGTAACGGTCGGCCAGCGAAGCGGGCAGGTACGACAGGAACGGCAGCTTGTAGTGCGGCTCCATGATGCCGAGCTTGTTGCCGAGCCCCAGGTAGAGGACGCCGTCCTCGGACAGCACCCTGTGCATCTCGGCCACGACCGCGTCGGGGTCGACGACGTGCTCGTAGATGTGGTTGAAGACCAGCACGTCGACCGAGCCGTCGGGAAAGGGCAGCGCGGTGCCGTCGCCGCAGATGAAGGCGACCCGCTTGCCGAAGCGGTCGGCGGCCTTGCGCAGGCCGGGCACGTCGATGTCGATGCCGAGCGTGCGCCCCGCGCCCGCGGCCGCGAGCTCGTCGGCGATGAACCCCGCCGAGCAGCCGACGTCGCCCACGGTCAGCCCCTCGAGCGGCCCGTGGAAGTGCTCGAGCACTGCGATGATCTTCGCGGCCTTACGCCTGCGCTTGGCTTCGTCGAGCATCGCCGGCTGGAACTCGGAGTACTCGAGCTGCTTCTCCTTCACCACGTCCCCGATCCTCTCAGGCTCGAAGGAGTGTGTCGGTGTAGGTGCGCCAGAACGGCTCGGGATCGACGGCCCTGACGCCCGCTCTCAGCCGCTCGGGGTCCTCGTAGAACCGCTCGATCGCCTTGCGCAGCGCCTCGACGTCATCGGGCTCGACCAGCAGGCCGTCGACGCCGTCGCGGACGTTGTCGGCCAGCGCGCCGACCCTGGTCGCGATCACCGGCACCCCGTGCTCGTGCCCGAGCCACACGTTCTGGCTGGCCGTGGCGTTCCTGTACGGCAGGACCAGCGCGTCGGCCCGGGCGAACAGCGCGGGCACCTCGTCGGCGGCCACGTAGCCTGGACGCAGCTCCACCCTGTCGCCGATGCCCAGCTCGGCGATCAGCGCCCTGGTGTCGTCGAGCCCGCCCCAGAACTCGCCCGCCACGGTGAGCCCCACGCCTGGAGGCAGCGCCCTGAGCAGCAGGTCGAGCCCCTTGTACGGCCTGACGATGCCGAAGAAGAGCAGCCTGTGGTGCGTGCCCTCTGCTCTGGCGGCGCTCCTGGCGGGCAGGTGCGGAGGGAGCGCGGCGGTGCTGATCGGCCTGGTCGTGAGCGACCCGGCGAGACCGGCCTGCTGATCGGAGTGGGTCAGCACGCCGTCGACCCGCTTGAGCAGCGCCTTCATCAACGGCTCGTCCCACGGCTTGCGCTCGTGGGGCAGGACGTTGTGGCAGAGCGCGATCGTCCTGGCCTTACGCCCGATGCCGGACAGGATGCCGAGATAGGCGGGGACCTGTACCGGGCTGAGCACCGCGAGGATCACCAGGTCGGCGCTCCTGAGCCGCCGCCCCGCCGCCACCCAGCCGTCGGGCCTGCGCCAGTCGAGCCGCCTGTGGGTGCGCGGGTACGGCTCCCCCTCGGGGACGTCGATCGTCTGCTGCCCCGGGTAGAGGAAGGAGGGGTACTGCGCCTTCCACGACTCGATCACCACGTCGTGGCCCATGGCCGCGAGCCTGTGGGCCAGCTCGGTGGTGTGCTGCGCGCCCCCGCCCTTGTAGGGGTAGGTCGGGCCGACGATCGCGATCCTCATTCGCCGCGTGACCTCACGATCAGGTCGGCCAGCAGCGCCACCGAGCCGATCAGCATGCCGGACAGCACGATCATGATGGTGTTCGTCGGGATGTAGAAGGGCGTCCGCACCATGTCGGTGACGAACTTGACGAACCCGATGCCCACCAGCCACAGGGCGGGGGGCATGAGCACCTTGAGCGGGTTGAAGTACATGACCATCCGCAGCACCTGCAGGATGTAGCGGTAGGCGTCGCTGACGAAGCTGAACTTCGACTTGCCGGCCCGCTTGGCGTACTCGATCGGCAGGTAGTAGACGTCGTGCTGGTTGGACAGGAACGACAGCGTGATCGTCGTGACGCACGAGAAGCCGGGGGGCAGCAGCCTGAGGTACGGCCTGGCCACCGACTTGCGGAAGGCCCTCAGCCCGGAGTTGAGGTCGGGGATCTTCTGCCCTGCCAGCTTCTCCGCGATCTTGCGGATCACCCACTTGGCGGGCACCCTGAGGAGCTTGTGCGAGCCCTCCTCGGTGGTGCGCGCGCCGACCACCTGGTCGACCGTCTGGTCCTTCTCCAGGATCTGGACCAGCTCGGGGATGCGCTCGTTCGGGTAGGTCATGTCCGCGTCGGTCCAGACCACGATCTCGCCACGCGCCTCCTGCGTGCCGATCCTGCGGACGGTGCCCGAGCCGCCGTTGCGGTGGAAGGCGCGGATGCGCATGTGCGGGAAGCGCGGCGCGGCCTCCTCGAGCCTGGCCAGCGTCGCGTCGGTGGAGCAGTCGTCGACGGCCACCAGTTCGTAGGTGTAGCCGCTTGAGTCCATCGCCTTGGTGATGCGTTCGACCTCGTCAAGGACGTGGTCCTGCTCGTTGTAGCAGGGCAGGACGATCGTGACGTACGGCGTAGCTTCCACGGCGGATCCAGTCTTGGGGGGCTCAAGCGTGCTCACGTGGGACGAGGGTACCCTTCCCTGTCACGCCCCGGTTCCACTCGGTCAAGATGCTCCGCCGGCTACACGGCGATGAGCGAGGGACGCACGGCGGGCTTGGCGGCGTCGAGAAGAGCGTGAAGATCACCTGGGTCCGAGGTGACGATGGCGGCGTTCCACCGGATCGCCGTCATGACGACCGTGGCGTCGACGACATCCGAGCTGCCTGCCTTTCCGCACAGCTTTCCCGCTTCGCGCCCCATGGCCTCCGTCATGTCCACGATGTCGCAGCCGAACAGCAACCGCGCGAGAGACGCCTGCCTCGCCGAGCCCCGCCACACCTGAGCCAGCACCGGCACGGGAAGGATCAGGTCCCTGCCCTCCTTGAGCGCCTGCCGGTGAAGGTCCCACATCTCCGAGTCATTGGCCTCGGCCGCGATGAGTGCTCCTGCGTCATACACGATCGGCCACTGGGGGTTAGCCGCCCTCATCCCGCCAACCTTTCAGTTACTGTCTGCGCGGACATCTCAGCATCTGCTGCGGCAAGCCGGGCAGCTGCGGCTGCCTGCCGCTCCGGTGTTATCTCGCCGTGTTCGGCTTCCCACTCGCGCACCGCTGCCAGGCCCGCCTCCCTGCGGATGACGTGACCGGCGGCCTGGGTGAGCCACGCCGAGACGCTCAGCCCTTCGCGCTCCGCCAGTCTGGCGACCTCGTCCAGGGTCTCTTCGGGAAGCGAGATGGAGATCTTCTTCACAGCCATCATGCGACCACGGTAGCACCGCGACGCGATCAGGGCAGGGACATCCAAACATTGACCGCCAGGCGCCAGGTGCCGTCAGGCGGCTTCACCAGGGAGCGTTCGTCCTGGCGGGTGTCGAGGGCGATGACGTGTCGGGGCGGGCCGTACCCGGAGAGCTGGCCGGGCTCCGCGGCCAGCAGCACGGGCGTCCGCCCCGCCCTCCTGACGCCCTCGATCAGGCGCAGGACGTCCCCGCTTGACGGGGTGTCTCCCGACCGCGGCCTGCGCACCTGGGCCGTCGGTATCCCGCAGGTGCCGCGGACGACCTGGGTGAAGCGCTCGGCCGTGACGCGCTCGACGATCAGCACCGAGGCGTCGGAGGGGATGCTCGCGCACAGGTTCTCGACGGCCGCGCGCTCGCCCCTTTCGATCGGGGTGAAGGCGGTGCCGATGGAGGTGAAGGCCACCGGCGCCAGGAGCAGCACGACGGCGGCGCCGCCGAACCAGCGCGTGCCGCGCCCGCCGCGCCCGAGCCGCTCGCGCGTCCAGGCCAGCCCCCAGACGGCCAGCATGATCAGGCCGGGGATCACGACGGGCACCAGGCGGCGCGAGGCCCACGGATGGTCGGGGGTGATCTCGGGCTTGAGCAGCGTGGTGACGGTGGTCCAGCCGATGACGGCCAGCGGCAGCAGCCACTCGAACGGAGCCCCTTCGCGCAGCAGCCGCCTGACCAGCACGACGGCCGCCAGCGTGGCGAAGACCACGACGGGCACGCCGACGTACCAGATCACCCAGTAGAGGGAGTCCTCGAAGTAGAGGCGTTCGCCGTCGACGGGCAGGCCGTTGTTCTTCTGCGTCACCCGGAGGAACTCGTAGGTCAGCCAGTCCTCTTCGGTGATGGGTTCGCGGCGGACGGTCTGGACCCACGGCCGTACGGCCAGGCCCAGCATGACCAGCGCGACCAGGCCCGCGCCGATCTCGGGCAGCCGTCTGGGCAGGCGCAGCCCTGACAGCCTGCCCGCCATGGCGGTGCCGACGGCCGTCAGCACCACCACCACGGCGCAGATGATCAGCAGCGGGCCCACCGAGCGCGACAGATACTCCAGGTACGGGCCCGCGAAAGCCCAAGCGGCCACGAATCCGAGCCCCACGCCCGCCGCCAGGCCCGCCAGCAGCGAGAAGCCGCGGCGCAGCGCCAGCAGCAGGCCGCCGAAGGCCAGGACGGGCAGGACGTCGCGCAGCGCGTCGATGCGCACCAGCACGGCCAGCCCGAACACCAGCCCGGCCACGACCCTCTCCCAGCGTCCCGCGCCGTCGCGGAGGGCGCCGTGGAGGAGGGCGACGCCGCCGAAGATCAGGATCAGGGAGGCGATCTCGCTGAAGGTCGCGCGCGAGGTGTAGAGGATGGGCATGCTGATCGCGAAGGTCAGCGCCGCGAGCGCGGCCCAGCGGGCGCCCGCCAGTCTGGCGACCGCTCCGGCCAGCACGAGCGTGGCCAGCGCGCCGAGCACGGGCGGCGTGAGCAGCAGCCCGCCCAGCCACTCCCCCGCCGCGTACAGCATCGGCGGGCCGGGCAGGAACTGCGGCACCACGGCGCCGTCTGCGTCGTAGAAGCCCATGCTGCGGAACCACAGCGCGGGGTCGTCGCCGCCGAACGCCTCGGCCTGTCGCGGGATGGGCAGGGAGCCGTGCCTGGCGATCCAGATCGCGTACTGGGCGTAGGTGGCGGGGTCGCGGCGGACGATCAGCTGCTCGCCGTGCATGACCAGGTTGAACACCAGCGAGAACAGGGCGACGCCGAACACCCCGCCCACCTGCCGCGCGGTGGCGTCGAGGTCAGGCAGCCGGGTGAGCGCGACCCTGCACAGCACCACCAGGACGGCCGCGCCGAGGATCACCGTGGGAAGCGGCCTGAACCACCCGGCCAGCAGGAGCGGCAGCCCGGCCAGCAGCCAGGAGGCCACCGCGAGCGCGGGCAGCACGGAGGCGACGGCGAGCACCCTGCCCGCCGACGGTCTGCGCGTGCGTTCGAGCCAGGCGAGTCTCATCGGTGATCGCGAGAGTATCCAACGCCGCCGGCGGCCGGGCGCCGCAGCTGCCGTGGAAGCCGGTAGCGTACGGCAGGCGTCGGGCTGCGCCCGGCCGTGGCCTGGGCGTCGGGACGGGGAGGGCACGCGGGGTGAAAGCCGGGCGGTCGGCCTGGGTACGGCAGCAGGCCATGACGGCGAGGGACACCGCGGTCGCGACATGGCGGTCGAGCGAGGGGTGGCGGCAGGCCACGGCGGCCAAGGTGCTGCGGAGGCTGCGGAGACACCGCTGGTTCGTCGGCGTGTTCGGCGTCGGCGCCCTGCTCAGGCTGGTCACCATGCTGGGCTACAGGCCCGCGCTGTGGTTCCCCGACTCCTACACCTACATCGTCACCGTCTTCCACCTGCGTCCGGATCTGGTGCGGCCCGCGGGCTACTCCTTCTTCCTCAAGCTGCTGCAGCCGTTCCAGGGATTCGCCGCCGTCACCGCCGTGCAGCACCTGCTCGGCCTGGCCACCGGCGTGCTGATCTATCTGGCCGCGCGCAGGGTGCCGAGGTGGGCAGCCACGCTGGCGGCCGCGCCCGTGCTGCTCGACGCCTACCAGATCGAGCTCGAACACCTGCTGGTCTCCGACGCGCTGTTCACCTTCCTGGTCGTCGCCGCGGTGGTGCTCGCCATCCGCAGAAGGCTCACCTGGCGTACGGCGCTGGCCGTCGGGCTGCTGCTCGCCTGCGCCTCCCTCACCAGGACGGTCGGCCAGCCGCTCATCGTGGTGCTGTGCGCCTGGCTGCTGCTGCGCAGGAGGATCGCGCTGGCGGGCATCACCGCGGCCGCCGCGCTCCTGCCGGTGCTCGCCTACGGCCTCTGGTTCCACGCCACCTACGACAGGGTCGGCATCGTCGGCGCGAACGGGGTCTTCCTCTACGCGCGCACGATGTCCTTCGCCGACTGCGGGACGATGGATCCGCCGCCCGACCTGGCGGTGCTGTGCGACCCGCGCCCGCCGGAGGACAGGCCGCCCTCGCAGGAGTACATCTGGGCCAAGGACGCGCCCCTGGTGAAGCTGCCCGACATCACCTTCTCCGAGGCCAACGACGATCTGGCGGGAAGGTTCGCGATGCTGGCCATCCGCAGCCAGCCGCTCGACTATCTCGGTTCGGTGTTGTCGGAGCTGGCGCGCACGTTCACGCTGGGCAGGCCCGTCTATCCTGACGCGGAAATCTACGCATACTACGAGTTTCCTGTGAAACCGCCCGCGCCGCCCGGCCGATATCCCGCTCAAGTCGGCGCGGAATTCGCACAAAAATACGAAAAGGGCCCGATCGGAACCGCGATCGTGGAGCCGTTCGCGGGCTGGATGCGCGCCTACCAGGACGTCGTCCGCCTGCCCGGCACCGTGCTGCTGGTGCTGCTGGCAGTGCCGCTCGCCGTCGCGATCAGGCGCAGGAGCTATCAGGGCGCGTGGCTTCTGCCCTGGTCAACGGCGTGGGTGCTGCTGCTCGTGCCGCCCGCGGTCGCCGAGTTCGACTACCGCTACACGCTGCCCGCCGTACCACTGGCCTGTCTGGCTGCGGCACTGAGCACCAGGCGCGTAACGTAAAGTTTTTCACGTCTACATTCCACGAAATGTCCGGCTCTGAGTATGCTCTGGGACTGGATCATCACGCCCGGGTCACGACCTTTTGGGTCGTTCTTGGCTCCCGCAACGCTTGCGGTGTCCTAGTCTCGTGGCGCGATGAGCGATCGACCGAGCCAGCACGACGCGGGCTCCGAATCTCCGGACGAGGAGGCCGTTGTGCGAAGCAAGCCGACTGCGGGCTCCACGCCGACTGGGTGAGGAGATCGTATGAGCAACCACAGGAGCGGTGGCGTCCAGGACCGTCTGGTGGCGCCGACCTCCCCCGGTTTCCGGTCCTCCAGGAGAGCCGCCGCCTCGGCCCCGCCCCCTCCGCCCCCTCCGAGGGAGCCGCGAGGACGCAGGAGCGGCGACGACGGGCGCAAGAAGCTGAGCGGCCTGGCCTGGACGAGCATCGCCCTGACCGGCCTCGTGGTCGCCGGGTCGCTGACCGGCTACACCTTCTACCGCACCGCGCTGGCCGGCATCGTCACCAACGACCCGGGCACGAAGATCATCAATCCGCGTCCCGCGAACGCCACCGGCGCGCTCAACGTGCTGATCGTCGGCTCCGACACCCGCCACGGCGCGGGCAACGCCAGGTACGGCCAGGCCGACTCCAGGATCGACTCGGGCAAGCGCACCGACACGATGATCCTCATGCACATCTCCCCCACCAGGGACAAGGCGCAGCTCATCAGCTTCCCGCGCGACTCGATGGTCCAGATCCCGCAGTGTGAGGCCGAGAAGAGCAAGACGGTCCTCCCTGCCACGCGCGACATGATCAACTCGGCCTACAACCGCGGCGGCATCGCCTGCACGATCACCACGATCGAGACGCTGACCGGCATCCGCATCGACCACAACGTCGAGGTGGACTTCAACGGCTTCAAGGCCATCGTCGACGAGCTCGAGGGCATCGAGGTCTGCCTGAACAACGCGGTCGACGACAAGAACTCCAAGCTCAAGCTGCCCCGCGGCAGGTCGACACTGAACGGCGAGCAGGCCCTCGGCTACGTCCGCCTGCGCGCCTACGGCAACGGCAGCGACCTCGAGCGCATCAAGCGCCAGCAGCTCTTCGCCAGTCAGGTCGTCAAGAAGATCACCACGGGCGGCGTCCTGTCCAATCCGACCAAGCTGCTCGGCCTGATCCAGGCGGCCTCCTCGTCGGTCACCATGGACAAGAAGCTGGCCGACGACCCCAACAGACTTCTGGAGATCGCCCAGAGCGCCCGATCGCTGACCGCGAGCAAGGTGCAGTTCTACATGGTTCCCGTCCTGCCCGACCCCACCGACTCCAACAGGGTCATCTGGGACCCGGCCCGCGCGCCCAAGCTCTTCGAGGCCCTCAAGAACGACACCGTGCTCCCTGAGCCCGCGCCCACGGCCAAGAAGTTCGTACCCAAGGTCGAGCAGGTCAAGATCCAGGTGATCAACGGCACGACCACGCCAGGCAAGGCGGGCGAGGTCGCCCAGCAGCTGACCGAGCTCGGATTCGACGTGGTCGGCACCGGCAACGCCCTGACCGCCGCGGGCACCAGCCAGCCCAAGACCCTGCTGCTGTACGGCAAGCGCGACACCACCGGCCCCGACTACGCCAGCGTGCTCGCCTCGAAGCTGTCGGGCACCAAGCGTCCCTCCACCAGGGGCAAGGTCAAGGTCACCAACCCGCAGCCGTTCACCGCGGCCGGCACCACCCAGACCGTCGCCGACAAGGGCGCGGACAAGGGCGCCGAGAAGGCCCCGGTGATCCAGCTGCTGATCGGCGACGACTTCACGGGCGTCCGCACCGAGATCCCCGAGTCCATCAAGGAGACCGGCATCTCCGCCGACACCAAGAACATCTGCGCCTGACCTGACCCGTCGCCCATGGGTGGAGATGAGCGGTACTTGACTGCTTTATGCGGAGCTGGTCAACCTCCGGATTCCCTGTGGATTCCGTCCGTTTCTCCAGTCTCCACCGCGACATCGGCCCCACTGGCCGTTAGGGTTGTCAGATCGCGAAGGCGAGTCGGCGCCTTGCCAGCCGTGTGCAAGCCGCCCTCGCTAACGTGGCTAGCGACCCCCGGCCCCGAGAGATAGCTGAGCGTCTCCCCCGTGAGTGACACCCGATCGTCCTTCCCGGTTTCGGCCCCCAGGAGCAACGGCAGCCAGAGCGCCGCCTCCGAGGCGCCACCTGCCGAGACGGAGAGGGTGGGCGCCCCGTGGCCGCAGGTGGCGCCGGCGCCGCAGGGATGGGGCGCGCAGGCGCCCGAGGCCTCCTTCTGGGGCGCCGAGGGCGCGCAGGACCGTCCCGAGGCCCAGCCCGAGGAAGAGCCCAAGGCCGCGCCGCGCAAGCGCGAGCCCTACCTCGACAACGTCAAGTTCCTGCTGATCGCCCTCGTGGTCGTGGGCCACTCGCTGGTGCCGACGCTCAACGCCGACTCCTCCAAATCGCTCTACATCTTCATCTACACCTTCCACATGCCGCTGTTCGTCATCGTCAGCGGCTACCTGTCCAGGAACTTCTGGAACTCCAACGCCAAGACGAACAAGCTCGTCGACACCTTCGTCGTGCCGTACGTGATCGTGGAGGTCGGCTACGCCGCGCTGCGCTTCTCCCTCGGGCAGAAGTGGAGCCTCACGATCATCGACCCCGCCTGGCTCAACTGGTACCTGCTCGCCCTGCTGTTCTGGCGGCTGTCCACCCCGGTGTGGAAGCGGATGAAGCATCCCGTCCCCGTGGCGATCGCCATCTACCTGTTCGCCGGGTTCTCGCAGATCTCCGGCGACTTCAGCATGGACCGCTTCTTCGGCCTCCTGCCGTTCTTCGTGATCGGCCTGGTCATGCAGCCCGAGCACTTCGAGATGCTCAACCGTATGTGGGTGAAGATCCTCTCGGCCGTGACGCTGCTGGGCGCTGCGGGGGTGGCCGTCTTCCTCGGCCACAGCAAGTACTCGCTCAAGCCCTTCTACTTCAAGCACAGCTTCCAGGACATGGACCTGTCCTGGTACATGGGCCTCGGCCTGAAGATGGGGCTGCTGGTCGCCTCGCTGGCGATGTGCTTCGCCTTCCTCGCGCTGGTGCCGCGCGGCGAGACCTGGTACACCGACCTCGGCACCCGCACGCTCTACGCCTATCTGCTCCACGGCATCCCCGTCCTGATCGCCAAGGAGCAGGGCTGGCTCGACCTGCCGTGGCTGCACGGCCCGCTGGGAGTGCTCGCGATCAGCGCCAGCTGCTTCGCCCTGGCGATCGTGCTGTGCCTGCCGGAGACGCGCACGGTGTTCAAGTGGGTGCTCGAGCCGCGCCTGACCTGGCTCTACCGGCGTCCCTCGGGAAGTTAAACGGCAGTTCCCCCCGCATTC
Source organism: Nonomuraea recticatena (assembly GCF_039533245.1). Classification (NCBI taxonomy): domain Bacteria; kingdom Bacillati; phylum Actinomycetota; class Actinomycetes; order Streptosporangiales; family Streptosporangiaceae; genus Nonomuraea; species Nonomuraea recticatena. The sequence goes on from NZ_BAAATE010000001.1 coordinate 267,681, forward strand.
ACGCAGGTGATGGCATAGCCGCGCACCATCGCCTATATGCGCGTTTGCGTCGCAACAACCCTCCATCATCCCGAGGACGCCCGGATCATGCACAGGCAGATCAGGGCGCTGCTCGACGCGGGCCACGAGGTGACCTACGTCGCTCCTTTCACCCATTTCAACGTCACACCCATCCCGCCGATCACCGCGGTCGACGTCCGCAGGGGCGGCCGAGCGCGGACGGCGCTGAGGCGCGGCGTCAAGGACGCCGACCTGCTGATCCTGCACGAGGCCGAGCTGCTGCTCGCGCTGCCCTACCGGCATCCGCCCGTCGTGCTCGACGTGCGCGACGAGCCGAGAAGCGCGCTCGGCCGCAGACTGGTGGCCAGGGCCGGACGGCTGCACCACGTCCTCGAACCGGCGGCGGCCGAGGCCACCCAGGTCGCAGACTCCCCTCTGCCCGTGGGCGACACCCGGGTCGTCCACCTCGGCAGGCTGACCACCGCCAAGGGCGTCAACGAGCTGATCGAGCTGGCGGGGCGGCTGGCGCCGCACGGGATCAGGCTCGACCTGATCGGCGCCGCCGACAGGGAGGTCAGGCCGATCCTCAGGGACGCCCAGCGGGTGGGCCTGCTCGACTGGTTCGGCTACGTCCCCAACAGGCACGCCCTGCGCATGGCCGAGGGCGCCCTGGCGGGGCTCTGCCTGTGGCGGGAGCCGTCCTCCAGGCCGCCCACCAAGGTCCTCGACTACATGGGGCGCGGCGTTCCCGTCGTCACGACGCCCGCCGCCGCCGCTGTGGTGGAGGAGGCGGGGTGCGGGGCCGTCGTGCCGTACGGGGACGTGGAGGCGGCCCTGGGGGCCGTCCTTGATCTCAGGGAGGACCCGGTACGGCGGACGGCGCTGGCGGCCAACGGGCACGCGCTCGCCCGCCTGCGCCACCACTGGCCCGACCAGGCCGCCTCCTTCACCGCACGGCTGGAGTCGTGGGCAGGTGTCGCCCACGAACTGGCCGTCTGAGGTGACTCATGGCCGCTGGAGGTCGCGGTCTTGACGGAGGAGGGCGAGCGGCCGGTCATCGCGGCCACCTCCACGAGGGAGAACCCTTCGAAGTAGACGAGCGTGAGGAGCTCGCGGTGCTGAGGGGACAGCCGCGCGAGCGCGTCCCTGAAACGCCCTGGTGGCCTTGACGAACGTCTCCTGGGCGAGGTCCTCGGCCAGGTGGGGATCGCGGGTGCGGCGCAGGAGACAGCCGCACACGAGCGGCCAGTGCTCGCGATACAACTCCTCGATGATGCTCGCCTCCACGTGGTTTCGGCAGTCACATCATCTGGAGACGTGGACGGCGGCGCGATGGTCACATGTACTGGAGGCATGGCTTCGCATCTGATCCAGGGACGTACGATCACCATGCCCGTGAGGGTGACCGACGCCACCGTCTGCAGCGCCATGTACCCCGTCCGCGCCGACGCGGCCCGGGCCGTGATCGCCTATTCCGGCCTCGACGTGGCCGAGGTCCTGCCCGGCAAGGCCGTCTGCACGCTGGTGTTCGTCGAGTACCGCGACAGCGACCTCGACTCCTACCACGAGTTCGGCGTCACCTTCCTGGTCAGGCCGCCCGACGCCTCCCGGGCCAGGAGCACGGGGCTGGCCACGCTGAGGAACGCGGGCGCCTTCGTCCACTGGCTGCCGGTGGACCAGGGCTTCACGCTGGAGGCGGGTCGCACGCTCTGGGGCTTCCCCAAGGAGCTGGCCGACATCGAACTGCGGCTGTCGTCGCCGTACAAGCGCTGCATCCTGCGCAAGGACGGGCGGCTCGTGGTTGACATGCTCGTCAGGCCGGGGGTGCCGGTGGCCGGAGCGGCGGCGGCGACCCCGCTGACCGCCTACACCCACCAGGACGGCGTCACCAGGCGCGTGCCCGCCAAGATGTGGGCGCGAGGGATGCGGGTGCGCCCAGGAGGGGCGCTGATCCGCCTGGGCAACCACCCGATCGCCAAGGAGCTCAGCGAGCTGGGCCTGCCCAAGCGCGCGCTGATGTCCACGACCCTGCGCGCCTCCATGACCTTCGGTACGGCGGAGGCCGCCTGATCACACGATCGGCGGACGGCCCAGCTTCACCATGCGCCAGGCGGTGCGCCAGGCCATCGGCCTGCGCTCGCCGGCGGGGGTGCGAAGACCCTCGACGAACCCCTGGAACCACGCCTTGATCGCCACGCCCGAGCGGCGCTCGCGCACCAGCGTCAGCACCACCCAGTCGAGCAGGTAGAGCGCGGCCAGCGGCCACGGCAGGTTGCGGCGCGCCAGCCACACCCTGTTGCGGGCGTTGAGCCGGTAGAACTCCGCGTGCCTGGTCGGCGGCACCTGCGGGTGGTACATGACCGTCTCGGCGTCGTACTCGATCCGGTAGCCCTCGCCCAGCAGCCGCCAGGCCAGGTCGGTCTCCTCGTGCGCGTAGAAGAACCGCTCGGGCAGCCCGCCGACCTGCAGGAAGGCCGACCTGCGGATCGCCGAGGCGCCGCCGAGGAAGGTGGTGACGGGTGAGGAGCGCTCGGGGTCACCCGCGCGCAGGCGCGGCACGTGGCGGCGCTGGCCGATGCCGCCGTCGGGGTCCATCACCCTGAAGGAGATGACGGCGAGGTCGGGCTCGGTGGCGAAGCGGTCGCGCACGTGCGCGACGACCTTCTGGTTGGCGTACCAGCCGTCGTCGTCGAGGAACAGCACGACGTCGCCCGAGCACTCCTCGACCCCGCGGTTACGACCAGCGGGAATACCGGTGTTGTGGGCCAGCCGCACGGTTTTCACCGACGCCGCGGAGCCGTCGGGCGGTGTCGCCGTCACGTCGGGAACGTCGGCCCCGTTGCCCACGATCACCACCTCGACGTCGCCGTCGACCTGGTTGAGCGCGGACTCGACCGCCCGGTTGAGCTCGGCGACCCGGTTGCCCATGGTGAGGATGACGCACGAGATCTTCAACGGGTCATCGCCTGGACGCGTCGAGAGCACGAGCGGAGCATTCTTTCATGATCACCGAGTCTGCTGGGGTGTGCCATATCCGGATTGGTGAAGACAAGAGTATCGGAACCGTCAGTGAACCCCCACCGAACGGAGGGCGTCTGATCAATTCGACGGGTGCGGCGCCCCGACGGTTCCGGGTCACGCTAGCCGCCTGGAGGCCAGGATGCTCACCAGATGGAGGATCACTTGAAGTGCGGCCGCCACGGCGCAGGCCACGACGAGCACCTTCGAGGCGGTGAGATCGCCGAGGACCAGGTCGATCACGGCCGCGACCAGCGCGAGCAGTGACAGCTCGATCGGCTGCACGATCCGGTGGAACTTCGTCGCCCCCAGCACCCGCCGGCCGAGTCCGAGCAGGCCGGAGCGGATCTGCCCAGCGGAGTCCTCGGTGGCGGTCTTCAGACCGCCCTTGGCCCGTGCCACGTCCACGAGGTCGGTCTCGGCCTTGATGAGGATCGCGCCGAGCGCGGCGGCGAACCCCAGCACGGTGTACCAGTCGGGCAGGACGCTCGAGGCCCGCCAGCCGAGGCCCGCCAGCAGCGCGGCCTCGGTGAAGTAGGCGCCGACCCTGTCGAGGTAGACGCCGGTCAGCGAGGTCTTCCCTGTCCAGCGGGCCAGCTCGCCGTCGGAGCAGTCGAGGAGCAGGTAGACCTGGACGAGCAGGGCGGCGCCCACCGCGGCCCACAGGCCTGGCAGCGCGAGCACCACACCCGCCACGACGCCGGCGGCCGTCATCACCCAGGTCAGCTGGTTGGGCGTGACCGACGTCCTGGTCAGCAGCCAGGTGACGCGCAGGGAGAGCCTGCGCATGTAGAGCACGCCGGCCCAGTGCTCGCCGTTCCTCCGCTCGAGGTGGCCGGCGGGCTGGGCGACCGCCCGCAGCTCAGCTACCGAAGGCCCGGACATAGCTCTCCACCCGATCGCGAACCTCTGACTCGGAAAGCCTCAGGTGCTCGAGGATCGTGTAGCGACCTGGACGAGTGGAGGGCGCCAGCATGACGGCCTCGGTGAACTGCTCCACGCTGAGGCCGATGTCGCCGGGCGTGACGGGCAGCTGGTGCTGCCTGAGGCAGTCGACCACCTGCGCCAGCCTGCCCTGGTCCTCCCTGAGGAAGAAACAGAAGGCGGCACCGATCCCGGCGAGCTCGCCATGGTTGGACGTGCCGGGGAAGAGCTGATCCACGGCATGAAGGATCTCATGATCTCCGCCACTCGAGGGACGCGAGGAGCCGGCGATCACCATGGACATGCCCGACAGGATCAGCGACTCGGCCAGAACGGTCAGGAACGCGTCGGACTCGATGGAGTCCTTGCGGCCGATCAGCGCCTCGGCCGAGGTGCGCGCCATCGAGCAGGCCAGGCCGTCGATCGGCTCGCCCCGCTCGACGTTGGCCAGCTGCCAGTCCTCGATCGCCGACAGGTTGCTCACCACGTCGCCCACGCCCGACCTGACGAGCGCGTCGGGAGCGGCGCGCACGAAGTCGAGGTCGACGAGGATGGCCAGCGGCATCGGCACCCCGAAGGAGCCCTTGCCGCCCTCGTAGACCAGCGAGGCGGTCGGCGAGCAGATGCCGTCGTGGGAGAGGTTGGTGGCCACGGCCACCATCGGGATCCCCGCCAGGGAGGCGGCGTACTTGGTGGCGTCGATCGTGCGGCCTCCGCCGACGCCCACGACCACCTCATAGGCGCCCTTGCGCAGGTCGGCGCCGAGCGAGACGGCGGCGTCGACCGAGCCGTCCGCGACGCGGAACACCTCAGCCTCGGAGAGGGTCAGCGCGATGAGACCCTCGATGTGGTCACCCTGACCGGGGCCGACCGCGACGGCGACCCTGCCTGAGGTGGCCACCCTGCTGTCGGCCAGGAGCGCGCCGAGCTGCGCGACCGCGCCCCGCCGTACCTCGATGGTGAGGGGCGCGGGCAGCATCCTCGCTAGAAGCGGCATCTAGCCTCCCCTAGTAACGAGCGGCGATGTCGCGGGCCTTGTTCAGGTCGTCGTGGTTGTCGACCTCGACCCACTCGACCTTGCCGATCGGCGCGACGTGGATCTGCTCGCCGCGCTCGACCATCTCCTGGTAGCCGTCCTCGTAGTAGAGCTGAGGGTCGCGCTCGAAGGTGGCCTGCAGGGCGTCGGCGAGCTTCTGCGCGGCGCCGGGGCGGATGAGGGTCGCGCCGATGTACTCGCCGTAGGCGTCGGCGGGGTCCATGAGCTTGGTGATGCGCTGGAGCGAGCCGTCGCGCAGGGTCACCTTCATCTCCTCGTCGGCCAGCGACTTGACGTCGTCGACCGCGAGCAGGATGTCGCTGGTGACCGGAGCCGACAGCAGCGTCTCCTCGACCGAGACCGGATGCACGGTGTCGCCGTTGACCAGCAGCGCGCCCTGCGCGAAGTGCTCGCGCGCGCACCACAGGGAGTAGGCGTTGTTCCACTCCTCGGCCTTGTCGTTGTGCACGAGCTCGATCTTCACGCCGTAACGCCGTTCGAAGTCGGCCTTGCGCTCTTGTACGGCCTGCGCCGCGTATCCGACCACGATCACCACGTCACGCAGGTCGACCGCCGCGAGGTTGCGCAGCGAGATGTCCATGATCGTGGTTTCTCCGTCGACCGGCACGAGCGCCTTGGGCAGCGTGTCGGTGTACGGCCGCAGGCGTCGTCCGGCCCCGGCGGCCAGCACCATTCCCAGCAACGTGCACTCCTCAGTCGAGCATGACTACGTAAGACCCCAAAGGTTAGTTGCCTGGAGGGCCTGATCGTGTAATCCGGAGCGAAGGAGCTCGGCGGGAGTGAGCGAGGATCAACCCGATGCCAACGAGCGCCGAGCGGTCGCGACCGTCAAACACGGGCGAAGGAGCTCGGCGGGAGTGAGCGAGGATCAACCCCATGCCAACGAGCGCCGAGCGGTCGCGACCGTCAAACACGGGCGAAGGAGCTCGGCGGGAGGCAGCGAGGATCAACCCCATGCCACCGCCCACAGGGCTTCAGTCGGCGGTCCCCGTCTCGGCCGCGTCCACGCCGGAGCGGGGGGCGGCGAGCCAGCACGTCATGGATTCCCAGCCGAACAGGCACCACAGGTAGACGGTCAGCAGCACGCACACCGCGGTCATCTGGCCGATGATCACACCGGCCGCCACCACCAGCATGCGTCCGTCCCATCCGAGACCCGCGGTGGCCAGCCAGTGCGGCGGGTAGACGCGCTGCCTGATGCGATAGACCAGGTCGTAGTGGTGGAAGGCCATCGCCCCGAGCAGCGCGAAGATCATCACCGGGTGCAGGTCGTGGCCGAAGCAGACGGCGGCGACGAAGACGTACTCGGTGGTCCGCAGGATCGGAGGGACGAACCAGTCGAGCCTTCCGTCGTGCGGGTGCGAGCTGCCGGGCCCCGCCAGCAGCAGCGCCACGGCGGGAGCGAACACGGCCAGCCCGTCGGTGCCGCCCACGCCGACCAGAAGCAGGATGCCGGTGACGAACGCCCCCGCGATCGCGGGCGGCAGCGGCGGCAGCTGGCCCGCCACGAGCGCGCCCATGCCGCGCGAGAACGGCCCGTCGTCGCGGTAGGCGACCACGGTGCTGCGGGGTACGGGAACCATGTGGACCGAGATCATGAGGTGGACCTCGCGATCCTGCCGACGAGTTGGTAGAGCAGGGCCAGCCCGCCCCATGCGAGCAGCGCGGTGAAGGTCACCTTGGCGTTGAAGAACGCGGCGGTGATCGCGATCAGCGCCATGCGTTCGCCGATCGGCAGGACGATCATCTTCTTGAGCCAGCGGGCGACCGTCTCGCGCTCGAGCCGCTGCGCGAGCCCGAGCACTCCGCGCCGTGGCACGGCGGAACGGCCCACGTCCTCCGACTCCAGCAGCGACCTCGGCGGCCTGGCCCACGTGGCGCCGACGCGCCTGGCGTCGGCCACCGCGCCCTTGTAGGAGAAGTCGACCATGTGCCTGAGCATCTGGAGGATCATCGCCGCCACCGCCATCCGCCAGATGCCCTCCGGGCCTCCGTTGGCGGCGTCGTGACCAGCGGAGTAGCCGATGGCGAGGCCGACGTAGACGATGTACTCCTTCAGCCTGTCGGCCATCGCGTCGACCCAGGCGCCGAGGCGTGAGAACGTGCGGGTGTAGCGGGCGAGCTGGCCGTCCACGCAGTCGAGCACGAACGACAGCAGCACCAGCGCCGCGCCGAGGATCTGGGCGCCCCTGGTGCCCTCCGAGAACCACACCGCCGCCAGGACCGCGAGGCCCACCGAGATGCCCGTCACCGCGTTGGGCGTCAGCTTCAGCCTCGCGGCCAGCCGGACCAGGTGCGGCGACCACGAGCTGACGAAGAAGGTGGCGAAGAAGCCGTCGTCGACCTTGACCGCGGTGTCGAGCCGTACCTTGGCCTCGTCCACGTCGGACAGGCGGGTCACGGCCAGGTCGGCGGCCGGCTGGGCGGCCACCCTGTCGGCGTGCAGCGGTCCGAGCTGGGCGGCGCGCACGCCCACGCCCGAGCGGACGAGGCCGACCAGCAGCAGGTCGATGGCCTCGATCGGGGTGACGGGGCCGAGGCGGCCGGTGTCGGCGAGCTCGGCCAGCTCGTCGGCGATGTCGGCCAGGGTGCCGAGGGCGGCCTCGCCGACCTGCAGCACGCCCCTGAAGGTGGCGTTGGCCTCGGGCACGAGGTGGTAGGAGCTGCCGGCCGCCACGACCCTGCCGTTCTCGACCCTGACGGGCGGGCGCAGCGGCCCGACGGTGGCGTCGGCGCTGACCAGCGCGCCGGTGTTGCGCGAGGGGTGCTCCACGAGCACGGCCAGCGCCTCGGTGTGGGCGACGAGGTCGGCGGGCAGCAGCACGAGCGTGCCCGTGGAGATGCGCGCGATCTTGGCCACTCCGCGCAGGTCGGCGCCGAGGCCGCCGCCCTGCGGCACGACGTGCACGTCGCGCACGGGCAGCATCAGCAGCTGGTCGTTGACCCTGTCGAGCAGAGTGCCGTCCGCGCACGACAGCCGGGCGGCCGGAGTGGTGGCGAGCACCACGGCCGCCGCCGTGAGGCCCTCTCGGGTGGTGGTGGATTCTGGCACGCGCGGTTCTCCTTCGGATACGAGGAGTGCGTTGCCCAGCGTAGCGACCACCTGACCGCAAATCACGAGTGCGCGGCCGCGACGCGCGTGACCGTTACGCTCGCTATATGAAATCTGGGCTGCGCACTGTGGGAGTGCTCCTCGCGGGGGGCGTCGGTCAGCGTGTCGGGCTCGGCACCCCGAAGCAGCTCATCAGGATCGCCGGCCGGTCGATCATCGAGCACACCCTCGCCCTGTTCAACGCCTCGCCCGAGATCGACGAGATCATCGTGCTGATGACCCCGGGTTTCACGGCCGAGGTCGGCGAGCTGGTCGCCGCGCGCGGTTTCGGCAAGGTGAGCCACGTGCTGGAGGGCGGCGCCACCCGTTCCGAGACCACCTGGCGGGCGCTGCGGGCGCTGGGCGACGCCGAGTGCAACGTGCTCCTCCACGACGCCGTACGGCCGCTGCTGGAGCCCCGGATCATCACGGAGTGTGTCGAGGCGCTGAAGGAGGCGAGCGCGGTCGAGGTCGCCATCCCGAGCTCGGACACGATCGTCGTGACGGCGCAGGGCCCCGGCGGCGAGGTCGTCAGGGAGGTCCCCGACCGGTCGCGGCTGCGTCGCGTCCAGACACCCCAGGGCTTCAGGCTGTCGGTGATCCGCGAGGCGTACGAGCGGGCCTTCGCCGACCCCGGGTTCGCGCTGCGGCCCGCGACCGACGACTGCGGCGTGGTGCTGCGGTACCTGCCAGAGGTGCCGATCGTGGTCGTGCCGGGCAGCGAGCGCAACATCAAGGTCACCCACCCCGTCGACGTGCACATCGCCGAGCGGCTCTTCCAGCTGGCGGCCTCCGCGGCTCCCCTGCCCTCGCAGGACGCCCTGCGCGAGGTGCTCGGTGGCAGGAGCGTGGTGGTCTTCGGCGGCGGTCACGGGATCGGCGCCGCGGTGGCCGAGCTCGCGCGCGGCCACGGCGCCGTCGTGCGCGCCTTCTCCCGCTCGCTGGACGGCGTGCGCGTGGAGGACGCCGCCTCGGTCGCCAAGGCGCTGGCCGAGGTGGGCAGCGTCGACTTCGTGGTGAACGCCGCCGAGGTGCTGCACGTGGGCAGGCTGGTGGAGGCCTCGGAGGCGGTCCTCGCCGGGGCCGTGGACGTCAACGTGCTCGGCCCGGTGAACGTGGCACGCGCCGCCCACCCCTATCTCAGGGAGAGCGGTGGCGCGTTGCTGTTCTACACCGCGCCCGGTCCACGGCGCGGGCAGGCGGGACACGCTCTCTACTGCGCGACCAAGGCCGCCGTCGTCGAGCTCACGCGGGCGCTGGCCGACGAGTGGGAGGGTGAGGGGATCAGGGTGAACTGCGTCAACCCCTGTCGTCCCGGCACGCCGGTGGGCGCCTCGGGGCAGGAGCCGCACGCCCTGCCTTCGCCGCGCGCGGTCGCCGTGACCTCGATAGGGGTGCTGGCCTCGGGCCTGACGGGTCAGGTCGTCGACGTCCTCGCCGACGACGAGTGACCCGGCCCCTGGTGGAGGGGCCGGGTCGGCGAGGTGGCAGGAAGGTCAGCGCGGGGGTCTGGCGAGCTTGCGAGGGCTGGTGAGGAAGCCCCAGCCCCACGACATGTGCATGGCCGCGTAGACGAACGGCAGCGCGAACCTGGCCCGCGCGGGCAACCCGCTGCCGGTCACCATCGAGCCGCCCGTGATCGCCAGCACGTACCCGCCCGGAATGATCAACGCGAGCGGGAAGAACGGCGAGACCAGCAGCCCTGCCGCGATCGCGACCACCGCGGCGGGCGGGGCGAGGTAGCGCAGGTTGATCGTGCCCTCGTGGGTGCGCGCCACGACGCGCCGCCACCTGCCGTAGTGGAAGTACTGCTTGGCCAGGGCCCGCAGGTTCGGCCTCGGCCGGTAGGTGACGCGCATCCTGGGCTGGAACCACACCAGGCCGCCGCTCTCGCGGATGCGGTGGTTCATCTCCCAGTCCTGGGCGCGCTGGAAGTGCTCGTCGTAGCCGCCGACCCGTTTCAGGGCCGAGCGTCTGAACACGCCGAGGTAGACGGTGTCGGCGGGGCCCGCCGTGCCGCCCACGTGGAAGGCGGCCGAGCCGACGCCGATCTTGGAGGTCATCGCGCGGGCGACGGCCTGCTCGAAGGCGGTGACGCCCTCGGCCGCCATGACGCCGCCGACGTTGTCGGCTCCGGTCTCCTCCAGCGTCTCGACCGCCACCCTGAGGTAGTCGTCGGGCAGCATGGCGTGCCCGTCGACCCTGGCGATGATCTCGTGGCGGGAGGCGCCGATGGCGGCGTTGAGCGCGTTGGGGGTGCGCCCGGTCGGGTTGGCCACCACGGTCACCCTGGGGTCGGCCGCCGCGATCGCGTCGGCCACCTCCTGGGTGCGGTCGCGTGAGGGCCCGACGGCGAGCACGACTTCGATGGGGCCTGGGTAGGCCTGGGCGAGGATCTGGTCGACGGCCTCGCGCAGGTGCCGTTCCTCGTTGAGGATCGGCATCACGACGGAGATCGCCGGCCAGGCGCGCGTCTGAGGGAACGCGGGCTGCGCGGGCGAGTCGGGGAACTGCTTCATGGCGGGCCTCACGCTACTGTACGACGAGGGGAGGAGAGCAATCCCTGCGGTGTTTGGAGGGGTGCCTTGGAGGAGGATGACGCGGGCGTCGTCGTGGGCGGTGACGCTCCAGGGAGCGTCAGGCTCTCCGGACGCCGACCTCCGCGTAAACCCGGCAGGGGCGCGAGGGCGAGGCGGCGCAATCTGATCGTCGCCGGATCCATGTCGGCGCTCGTCCTGGCCGGCACCGGCTGGGTGTGGGCGACGCCGCAGAAGATCGGCTCGGTCGACGCCGGGCTCAGCGGCACCGAGCAGGCGCCGCACGGGGCGATGAACATCCTGCTGGTCGGCGTGGACAAGCGCGACGACCTCACCCGCAAGGAGCAGAACAGGCTCAAGCTCGGTCGCGAGGTGGGCGAGCGCACCGACACGATGATGCTCATCCACCTGTCGGAGGACCACCGCAAGGTGACCGTGGTCAGCCTCCCGCGCGACACCTGGACGACCATTCCGGGCAAGGGCCAGCACAAGATCAACTCCGCCTACCAGTTCGGCGGCGCGAAGCTGGCCCGCCAGACCGTGCAGCAGGCGACGGGGCTGCCGATCACCCGGTACATCGAGGTGAACGTCCTCGGCTTCGTGAACGTGGTCGACAGGCTCGGCGGGGTGACCGTCTGCACGCCTGTGCCGATCAACGACCCCAAGACGGGGCTCGACCTCGCCGCGGGCACCCACGCGCTCGACGGCGCCAAGGCGCTCGGCTACGCCCGCACCAGGGCGACCGCCCGCTCCGACCTCGACCGCATCGACCGCCAGCAGCAGGTCATCTCGGCCATGCTGAGCAAGGCGCTGTCCAACCCCGCCAACCTGATCTCCTTCGTCAACTCCTCGCTCGCCACGATCAAGGTCGATCCCGACGACGGGCTCGTGCCGCTGGTCGAGCAGCTCAAGGACGTCTCGCTCGACGATGTGAAGTTCGCCAGCGTGCCCCTGGCCGACGTGAACTTCAAGACGCCGACGGGCGAGTCGGCCGTGCTCTGGGACAAGGCGCGGGCCGCCGACCTGTTCCGGCGCATCGCCGCCGACCAGGACCTCGCCAAGCCCGTGCCGAAGCCGTCCGTCAAGCCGACGCAGTCGCTCAGGACCGTGCCGCCGGAGCAGATCACGGTCAAGGTGCTCAACGGCACGCTCATCAGCGGGCTCGGCGCGCGCACCAAGGCGGGCCTGGTGGACGCCGGGTTCAAGGTGCCGGGCGAGCCGGGCAACACCACGCGCAAGGACTTCGCGAAGACCGTCGTGCGCTACGGCGAGGGCATGGAGGCGTCGGCGAGGACCGTGGCCGCGGCCATCCCCGGGGCCGAGCTCAAGCGGACCGACGTCAAGGGCATCGAGGTCGTCGTGGGCCAGGACCAGCCGAAGGTGGGCAGGCCCAAGACGGCCACGTCGCCGTCCACCTCACCCTCTCCGCAGGTCACGCCCACCACTCGGACGGCAAGCCAGAACATCTGCAAGAAAGACGGATAACACGGCGCTTCTTGGGCAGTTTTCTACCATGGTGGTCAGGTCATGGACGGATGGTCGTTTCGCGCTGGTTCAAGCAATAGGTGACCTGGATATGGCGGCCGTCCCCCTGCTACGTGAGGAGCTCGACCAGGTTCTGGCGCCCATGCACGGCCCCCAGCTGGCCATCGACCTGACCGAGGTGCCGTTCTGCGACTCGGTGGGCCTGGGCCTGCTGGTCTCGACGCTGACCAGGGTCAAGGAGATGCACGGGCGGCTCATCCTCGTGGTGGGCTCCGGCATGATCCCGCATCTGCTGGCGATCACGAACCTCGACCGCCACTTCGAGCTGACCGACACCGTCGACGGCGCCCGCCAGACCCTCGCCGCCTGACCCCCGCCACGCGCACGCGATCTCCATCCGCCAGGATGGTGACGCGTCGACACTGGAGGGGGTCCCGATGAGGCTTGGCGTGATGTTCGACCGCGATCTGCCGCCCGAGCGGCTGGTCCCGTTCGCGCGGGCGCTCGACTCGAAGGTCGACGACCTCTGGGTGGTGGAGGACCTGGGCTGGACCGGCGGCCTCACCTCGGCGGCCACCGCGCTCGCCGTCACCTCGCGGCTGCGGGTCGGCCTCGGCATCGCGCCCGCGCCGCTGCGCAACCCCATGCTGCTGGCGATGGAGTTCGCCAACCTGGCCAGACTCTTCCCCGCACGCTTCGTCGGCGGCGTCGGGCACGGTGTGCAGGACTGGATGCGCCAGGTCGGCGCGGCCTCGCCGTCCCCGCTGAGGCTGCTGGAGGAGACGATCACGTCGGTGCGGGCGCTGCTGCGCGGCGAGACGGTGACCGGCGGCAGGCTCGACGGCGTGCGGCTGGTGCACCCGCCTGCGGTGGTGCCGCCGGTCGTGGCCGGGGTGAAGGGCCCCCGCTCGCTGGCCCTGTCGGGCAGGGTGGCGCAGGGCACGATCCTGCCCGAGGGCTTCGGTCCAGGCTCGATCTCCCCGATGCTTGAGCAGATCTCGCCTTCGGGCGAGCACGAGCTGATCGTCTTCACCCACCTGTGCGTGGGGGACACCACCGACCTGGAGGGGCAGAGGGCGGGCGCGGCGGAGTTCCTGTCGGTCGACCCCTCCGAGGTGTTCGCCGCCGAGGGCACGTCCGCGCAGGCGGCCGAGGCCGTCAAGGCGCTGTGGGCCGCCGGCGCGGACACCGTCGTGCTGCGCCCCGTCGGCGACGACCCGCTCGCCCATGTCGAGAAGGTGCTGTCCGCCCTGTGATCGCTCTGGACGATCGGCCGATGGCAGATCGTCCGGATGGCCGATAGCACCGAGGGAGATCGGCGACACGATCGCTGTCATGAAGCGGATGACGGCACTGACCGTGGCGGGGCTGATCAGCCTGAGCGCCTGCGGTTTCCAGCTCGACAGGACCGAGCGGCACGAGGCCCGAACCTTCCCTCTCAGCGCGACGGCACTCACGATCAAGGTCGGCCTGGGCGGCCTGCGTGTGGTCCCAGGCGACGCCTCGGGGGTGAAGGTGGAGCGCTGGCTGCAGGGCGTGGCGCAGAATCCAGGCAGGTCGAGGTGGGAGCTGGCCGGTGGCACGCTGGCGCTCGGCACCGACTGCACGGTCGTGTTCGACACCTGCGCCGCCCGTTACACCGTCCACCTGCCGCCGGGGGTGGATCTGGTCGTCGAGGGGGGCGACGAGAAGGTGACGCTCTCCGGGCTCGCCGACGACGTCTCGGTCTCCACCACCGGCGGCGACATCGTCGCCGAGGGACTGTCCGGCGCGCTGCGCCTGCGCACGCACGAGGGGGCGATCAGGTCGAGGGCCACCCGCTCGGCCGACGTCAGGGCGCGCTCGCGCGAAGGCCACATCACGGTCGGCTTCGCCGCTCCCCCCGGCAAGGTGGACACGCAGTCACGCTCGGGCGGGGTGGCGGTGGCGGTGCCCGAAGGCGAGTACGGGATCACCGCGGTGAGCCGCAACGGCCGCTCCCGCACGGAGCTCAAGGACGCGGGCAGGTCCAGCGCCAGGACGATCGTCGCCAGGAGTGAGGACGGAGACGTGCGCGTCGCCCGGACGTAGCACATCCGTCGGGGCGGTCCGACAGATGCCGCACAGCGCCTGGTACCTTCTCGCAGTCTCGACATTGCGCCAGGGGGAGCCAGATGGTGGAGATCAGACCCTTCCAGCCCTACGACCTGCCCGGGATGTACCGCGTGTGCCTCCAGACGGGCGACTCGGGCAAGGACGCCACCGCGCTCTACCGCGATCCCGACCTGCTCGCGCACATCTACGCGGGGCCGTACCCCGTCGCCGATCCTGGGCTCAGCTTCGTCGCCGTGGACCAGCAGGGCGTGCTCGGCTACATCATCGCCACGGCCGACACCGTGGCCTTCGAGCACTGGACGGAGGAGCACTGGTGGCCGGGGCTGCGGGCCCGCTACCCCCTCTCGATGGCCGCCGACCCCGGTGACGGCACCCAGGACTGGTGGTGCGTGGAACGCATCCACAACGCCAGGCCCACCCCCGACGAGCTGTACGACCGCTTCCCCGCCCACCTGCACATCGACGTCCTGCCCAGGGGACAGGGCGCGGGGCTGGGCAGGCAGCTCATGAAGACGCTGCTCGAGGCCCTGCGCGTACGGCAGGTGCCTGGCGTGCACCTGGGCGTCGGAGAGGGCAACACCGGAGCGTTCGCCTTCTACCAGGCGATGGGCTTCTCGGTGCTGCGTCCGGATACGTGGGGCTCGACTATGGCGCTCACCATTCTGGACGTGTAGTATCCAGGATATGCGGATGAGCGAGGGCGTCGAGTGGGCGCTCCACAGCTGCCTCAACCTCTCGTGGATCGAGACGGGCGAGGCGATGACGGCGGCCAGGCTGGCGGCCTTCTACGACCTGCCCACGGCCTACCTCAACAAGCAGCTCCAGGCCCTGGCCAGGGCCGGGATCCTCACCTCGACCTCGGGCCCGAGAGGCGGCTTCCGCCTGGCCCGCCCCCTCGACCGGATCACCCTCATGGACGTGGTGACGGCGATCGAGGGAGGCGAGGAGGCGTTCAGGTGCGAGCAGATCCTCAGGGCGGGCCCCAGTGGCAGTCCGCACGTCGACTACAAGAAGAACTGCGTGATCTCGCAGGCCATGCGCAAGGCCGAGCTGGCCTGGCGGCGTGAGCTGGCAGGCCAGACCCTGGCCGACATCAGGAACACCGTCGAGAGCCGGTTTCCTGGAACGCCCGACAGCACCCGCGCGTGGTTCGCGCGGACCTGATCGGTCCCTGTCTAAATTCTGGATATTCTGGATGGAGAATACAATGATTTTCCCTGGAGACGAAGGCTTCGACCAGGCCGTCACCCCGTGGAACCTCGCCGTGAAGCAGCCCGTCAGGGCCGTGGCCGAGGTCGGCTCCGTCGACGACGTGATCGACGCCGTCCGCCTGGCCCGCAGGGAAGGGCTCGCGGTGACCGCGCAGCCGAGCGGGCACGGCGCCAGCGGCGACGTCACCGACACCATCCTGCTGCGCACCCACGGCCTCACCTCCATCGAGATCGACGCCGCCGCCAGGGTGGCGCGCGTCGGCGCGGGAGTCAGGTGGGGTCAGCTCCAGGCCGCGGCCGCCGCGCACGGCCTGACGGGACTGCCGGGCAGCTCCCCCGTGGTTACCGTCACCGGCTACACCCTCGGCGGCGGCCTGTCGTGGTTCTCCCGCAAGCACGGCTTCGCCTCCTCCAGCGTGCGCGCCTTCGACATCGTCGACGCCGAGGGCAGGCGCTCGAAGGTCACCCGTGACGACGAGCTCTTCTGGGCCCTGCGCGGCGGAGGCGGTGACTTCGCGCTGGTGACGGCGATCGAGCTCGACCTCCACCCCGCACCCCA
The DNA here is from genome assembly GCF_039533245.1 of Nonomuraea recticatena. Classification (NCBI taxonomy): domain Bacteria; kingdom Bacillati; phylum Actinomycetota; class Actinomycetes; order Streptosporangiales; family Streptosporangiaceae; genus Nonomuraea; species Nonomuraea recticatena. The sequence continues at coordinate 283,657 of NZ_BAAATE010000001.1, forward strand.
CCTGTACGGCGGGCGCGTCCTGTGGCCTGCCTCCCGGGCCGCCGAGGTGCTCGAGGCGTTCGAGGAGATCACCGCGACGGCCCCCGACGAGCTGACCGTCTGGTTCGACCTGCTGAGCTTCCCCGGCTCACCGCCGTTCGTCGCCGTGGACTCCACCTACCTCGGCGAGGACGCGAGCGAGCTGCTCGCGCCGCTCGACAGGATCGGCGGCGCGCTGTCGGACACCAGGGGCCCGATGCCGCTCACCTCTCTCGGCGACATCACCGGCGAGCCGACCGACCCGGGGCCTGGCGCGTCCAGGGCCCAGCTGCTCGGCGACCTCGACGGGATCCTGGAGCGGATCATGCCCATCGACCCGCTGATCAGCGTGCAGATCAGACATCTGGGCGGCGCGCTTGCCAGGCCGTCCGACAGCGCCGCCGGCCAGGTGGACGAGCCGTACCTGCTCTACATGTTCGGCCTGCCCGGCGTGGAGGAGAAGCAGCGGAAGATCGCCGAAGGCGGGCGCAAGCCGTTCACCTTCCTGTCGCCGGACGAGAGCGCGGCCGCGGCCTTCCCCGCAGGGACGCTCGAGCGGCTGCGGGACATCAAGCGCAGGCACGACCCCGCGAACGTGTTCCGCAGCAACTACCCCGTCCTGGCAGGGTGATCGCCGGAGCGTCCCGGTCAGCGGTGCAGCGCGCCCGGGTGCAGCGCCCTGGCGAGGATCGGGCGGGCGAGCCTGGCCACCAGGCCCGCGCCGAGCACCCCGATCCCCGCCATGGCCCCGGCCAGCCCGAGGGTGAGGGGCAGACCGGTCCAGGGGAAGACGTCCACGAGCGGCAGCACGACGACCAGCACGCCCGCCACCGCTGCCACGGCGCACACGGGCGTCGCGGCGATCAGCGCCTGCCTGGTCAGCACCCGGCCGAGCGCGTCGCCGGGCGCTCCGGCGGCCGACAGCGCCGCGAACGAGCGCCGGTGGTCCAGCAGCTCCTCGGCCTGGTGCACCACCAGCGCGCCCGCCGAGGTGGCCAGCGCGACCAGCAGGGCCAGGTAGACCAGCCCGTAGCCCGCCGCGCGGGAGGCGCTCATGCCCTCCAGCAGGGAACGCGTCTGCTGGGCGGCCACGGCGGCGCCGAAGAAGACCGTCAGGCCCACCACCGACAGCGTGCGCGCCCATGCCCTCGGGTCGGCCTCCACCAGACGGGCGGCGAGCAGCGCCTCGGCGGTGCCCGCCCTGCGGCCCGCGCGCCTGGCCGACGCCCTGATCAGCCAGGTCGCGGCGAGCGTCAGCCCGAACACCAGGAGCACCGCCCCCACCCCGACCAGCACGGAGGTGATGAACCAGTGCTTCAGGACGAACCCTGCCACGATCATCCCGCCGCCCAGCAGGAGCAGGGCCAGGTCGAGAGCGCGAGGCTGCCTCAGCCTGGCCCGCCGTACCACGCCGAGCGGAGAGGCGATCACGTGACGCCCCGCCATCAGGCCCGACAGCACGCCGCCGAGCACCACGACCGGCGGCGCGACCAGCGTCCACCACGGACTGACACCCAGCACCAGGGCGAACGCCAGCGCCGCCGCGCCACCCAGCACCGCGCCCGCCAGAGCGTGCCTGCCGCTCTCGCGCGCGGCGATCAGCCGTACCTGGCCGGCCGTGCCGCCCGCGAGGCGCAGCGCCGCCAGCCGCCGCTCGCCCGTCGCCTGTGCCAGGCGGCTGACCTGGTGGACGAAGGCCGCGGCCGGCACCGCCATCAGCGCCAGGGCCAGGGCGGCGACCAGCGGTGCGTCGTCGGGCGGCGCCATCCACCACCTGTCCTCGCGGCTCGAGAGCAGGCCGAGCTCCAGCAGCGCGACGGCCGCGCCGAGGAGGAGGGTGGCGAGCGCCGCCCCCGCGGTCATCAGGCGCCCCCTGCCCACCGGTCGCGTGTGCCCCTGCCCGCTCATCCCGCCACCCGCCCGTCTCTGAGCACGATCTCCCTGTTTGCGTAGGAGGCCACGCGGTTGTCATGGGTGACGATCACCAGGGCCATCCTGGCCGCCTCCGCCGTACGGACCAGCTCCTTCATCACCAGCTCCCCCGCCAGTGAGTCGAGCGCTCCCGTCGGCTCGTCGGCGAACACCGCCTTCGGACTCGCCACCAGCGCCCGCGCCACGGCCACCCGCTGCGACTGGCCACCTGACAGCTCTCCCGGCAGTCGCTCGGCGCAGTCGGCGACGCCGAGCCGTTCCAGCGCCTCCATCGCGCGGCGGAGGGACTCCTGCCTGGCGTGCCCGCCGAACAGGAACGGCAGGGCCACGTTCTCCATGGCGCTCAGTTCGGGCACCAGCTCGCCGTGCTGGAAGACGATCCCGAAGCTCTCCCTCCTCAACCGGGTACGGCCGGCGTCGTCGAGGCTGTCCACCCGCCGTCCCCCGAACGTGACCTCGCCCGCCTCCGGCCGGATGATCCCCGCCAGGCAGTGCAGCAGCGTCGACTTGCCCGATCCGCTCGGGCCGGTGATCGCGACGATCTCCCCTTCGCCGATCGACAGGGAGACGCCCTCCAGGGCTGTCGTCCTGCCGAAGGACTTGCGCAGCGCGCGGGCCTCAAGCATCGATCTCCTCCTTCAGGTCGGCCAGCCTGGCGATGGCCGTCTCGATCCAGCGCAGGTCCGCGTCGAGGTGCTGCAGCGCGTAGTCGGCTGCCAGGACCTGCGCGGGCGTGCCGTCCGCCTTCTGCAGCGTCAGCTCCCTCATCCGTGCCAGGTGCGCGGCGCGCTGCCTGAGCAGGTAGCCGTCGGCCCCGCCGCCGGCCAGCGTCGCGACGACCACGCGCGCGAACAGCGGGCTGGCCACATGGGGCGCGGGAGGTTCGAGCCGCTCCAGCCAGCCGTCGAGCTCCGCCTTCCCCTCATCAGTGATCGCGTAGACGGTCCGCTCGGGGCCGCCCTCCTGCGAGGTCTCGGCCACTTCGGCCCAGCCGTCGCGTTCGAGGCGCTGGAGCGTGGCGTAGACCTGCCCGTAGGCGAGGGGACGGGAGCCGGGCAGGCGGTGATCGTGCTCCCTCTTGAGCTCGTAGCCGTGCTTGGGGCGCTCGACGAGAAGGCCCAGCAGGACATGTCCGGTTGACATGATCGCGACTATACACACGATGTATTCATTGAATGAATAGTTCGCTGTACCTAGTCTCGGCGGCATGGAGAACAGCGAGCTGTTGAACGTCGTGGACGTGCGCCAGGGAATGGCGCAGGCCCTGCAGGTGGCAGGGCTTCCGCTGGAGGGACGCCATCACCGTGGAGAGGACGACGCGTGGAACATCGCCGCCCTGACCCTCCACCTGGTGTCCCTCGACCCTCGGCACGCGGATCGGCTGACGGCCGCCCCCGCGTGAGTCAGGCGTCGCGCCGTCGCAGCAGCAGGCCGCCGCCCAGGAGGGCGACGCCGGCCCATGCGGCCGGCACGCCGAGGCCCGCCCACGGGCTGAGCGGCAGTCCTGACACGTTGGTCGTCACCTGGACGGCGAGTCCCGCGTTCATCGGCGAGATCCTCCAGAGGAGCGTCTGCCAGTCCGGGTCGGCGACCATGAAGGGCAGGACCGAGAAGGCGTAGAGCAGGCCGAACACCACCCCGATGGCCGTCGCGGAGTCCCTGACGGCGGTGGCGACGCCGAGGCTGAGCAGGGCGACCAGCGCGAGGTAGAGAACCGAGCCGCAGGCCGCGCGCAGCGTCGGCCCGTCGGCCAGGGACAGCAGCGCCTGGCCGTGCGCGGGGACGAACCCGTTGCCCGGCAGGATGAGCCGCCCCGTCAGCACGCACCCGAGCACCGCGACGCTCCCCGCGGCCAGTGTCAGCCCGATGAGGATGGCCGCCTTGGCCGCCAGGACCGTCGTGCGGCGCGGCATCGCCGTCAGGGTGGTGCGGATCATGCCCGTGCCGTACTCGCCGCTGATCATCAGCACGGCCATGACAGCGACGACCGCCTGACCCAGCTGGACCCCTGCGAGGCTGAGCCTGGGCGCGTCGTGGCCGCAGCCCTCCGGCGGGCAGGACACCGTCGCCACCGCGGCGGCGCTCGCCGCCACGGTCAGCGCGACGAGGGCGAGCAGCAGCCAGCCCGCGCCCTGGCTGGTGCGCAGCTTCGTCCACTCCGCGTGCAGCTCCCTTCTCACGCGTCCCTCCTGCGCAGCAGGACGATGGCCGCGGCAAGAGCGATCGCGGCGTAGGCGCAGGTCACGGCGAGGCCACCCCACGGCGGCAGCGGGTAGTAGCCGGCCGATGGGGCGTAGTGACCCGTCATGTACGGGTACTCCGGGATGCTCTGCTGGATCGCGAAGCCCGCTGCGGGGGTGAGCCGCACCAGCCACTGCGCCGCGCCGACGGGCAGAACCGAGGTGGTCGCGAGGAGGTAGGGCACCAGGATCAGCGCGATGGCGGCGGCGACCGCCGCGGCGCCGCGCCTGAACAGCGCGCCGAGGGCGAGGGCGAGGACGGCGGCGGCCGCGAGCAGCGCCGCGAAGCCGACCACCACCCGGACCTCGGTGAGCAGGCTCACCGGCAGGATGTAGTTGCCGTTGGCGCGCAGGATGCGCGTGCCGACCGGGACCACCACGCAGGCGGCGGCCAGCCCTGTCACGAACGTCACCGCGGCGATCACGACGGCCTTGGCCGCCAGCGCACGGCCGCGCCGGGGGCTGGCGAGCAGAGTGGTGCGGATCAGCCCTCGCCGGTACTCGGCGGTGACGAACAGCACCGCCACGACGACCACCACGACGAGCCCCGCCAGCACACCGGTGAGGGTGCTCTCGATGCTCTCGCCCTCCACGTGCGGCGCGATGTCGCCGACTCCTGTCACGGTGAACGTGCCGCCGGACCGCTCGAACCTGCCCGGATGGTGGGGTGAGCCGTCCGGCGCCTCGGTGACCCCCACGTCGTCCTGGCGCCACGCGTCGCCGGACGTCCTGCCCTGCAGGCTGACCTGGTCGAAGTCGGCGGTGGCCTCGGTGAAGCGGCACTGCCCGATGCTCCCACCGAAATCGCCCTGCTTCACCAGGAGGTCACAGGGAGAGGTGGCGAAGAGCCCGATCTCCACCGTGTCGCTCAGCCCGGCCAGCCGTACCGTGCCGACCGTGCTCCACCGCCTGCCGTCGGCCGACTCGTCACCGGTGAGGGTGTCGCCCGAGCGGGTCAGCCGCAGCCAGCGGGGGTCCTTCTTCGAGACGCCGCCCGGACGTCCTGCCACGTCGTGGGTGTAGTTGTGCTGCATCCGCACCCCGTGCCGACCCGTGACCATCAGCGCCGCGTAGGCGGAGCCCTGCCGCATGCCGTCCTTGACGATGACCCCTGCCTTCGCCCACGGCACGACGCCCGGGGCGACCCTTCTGACGCCGGGGGTGAGGTCGGGCAGCCGGATCTGGCCGGTCATCGAGGTCACGCGGACGGTGATGCTGCCGTCCCCCTGCAGCGGCTGGTGGACGAAGAAGAACTTGTCGCTCACCGCCTGGCCCTCGGGCCCCAGCGAGGGCTCGGGGCAGTCGATCTCGACAGGGCCCGCGCCGCACGAGGCGTGGCTGCCCGACGCGGAGAACAGGCCGAGCAGCACGACGGCCGCCGCCGCGACCCCCATGGTGATCACCCAGCCGAGAACCGTCCTGAACTTCGTCCACTCGGCCCGCAGCAGGCGCGTGAAACCGTGACGCCCGCTCATCGCGCGCTCTCCTGGCCCGTGGTGGCGCGGTACTCGACGGCGTTCCTCGTGAGGTTCATGTAGGCCTCTTCCAGCGTCGCCCGGTGCGCCGTCACCTCGGAGAAGGGCACCGCGTACCGGCCGAGCAGCGTCACGACGCGTTCCGCCGGCAGCCCCGAGACGGTGAGTGTGTCGCGATCGACGGCCGTCACCGTGGCGCCCGCCTGCTCCAGCACCCTCGCCGCCTCCTGAGGGGCCGTGCTGCGCAGCGTCACCCTGTCGCCCGACACCTCGGCCAGCAGCCGCGCCACGCTGGTGTCGGCGATGACCCTGCCTCGGCCGACGACCACCACGTGGGCGGCGGTGTCCTGCAGCTCGCTCATCAGATGGCTCGAGACCAGCACCGCCCTGCCCTGTCCTGCCAGCTCGCCGAGGAACTCGCGCATCCATACGATGCCGTCGGGGTCCAGGCCGTTGAAGGGCTCGTCCAGGATGATCACGGGAGGGTCGCCGAGCAGCGCGGCGGCGATCCCGAGCCGCTGGCGCATGCCGAGGGAGAAGCCGCCCGCCTTCCGCCTGGCCACCTGACCCAGGCCCGCCCGCTCGATCACCTCGTCGACCCGCCCGGCGGTCAGCCCCTGTGAATGGGCCAGCCACAGCAGGTGGTTGCGGGCCGAACGGCTCGGCTGCAGGGCCCCGGCGTCCAGCAGAGCCCCGACGTGGAGCAGCGGGCTGCGCAGGCTCCGGTACGGCCTGCCGCCGATCAGCGCGCTGCCCGAGTCGGCCGCGTCCAGCCCGAGGATGACCCGCATCGTGGTGGACTTGCCCGCGCCGTTGGGCCCGACGAAGCCGGTGACCTGCCCGGGCTTCACCGTGAACGACATTCCGTCAAGCGCCACCGTGGACCCGAAGCGTTTGCGCACGTCGTTGACTTCAATGGTTGCTCGCATGGCTCCGTTTGTACGGAAGCCGCCCTAACGTGGGCCGAACAGAGGCCGTCATGTCGTTGTTAGGTCCTGGGCGGCATCCTGGAGCTCCGCACGAACGAGAGAGAGCCGATGAGGACAGCGCGACGCTTGGCCCTGCCCGCCCGCACCGTGCGGGTGCGGTTCACCGCCCTGTACGGTGTTCTGTTCCTGCTGTCCGGCGCGGCGCTGCTGGTCATCACCAACCTCGTGAGCCTGGGCTCGACGCGGATCAGTGAGGTCGCGCCAGGGGGCAGCCCTCCCGCCAGGAACTCGACGCTGGCGGCCGCCCATGAGCGCATCTCGCTGCTCGAGAGCCAGCTGGCCGGCGCGAGGGAGAGTCAGTCACACCAGCTCCTGCTCGGCTCGGCGGTGGCGCTGGCCGTCATGGCGCTGGTGTCGATCGTGCTGGGCCGGATCATCGCGGGCCGGGTGCTGCGCCCGTTGCGGACGATCACGGCGGCCACGCGCCGGATCTCCGCCGACAACCTGCACGAACGGCTGGCCGTACCCGGCCCGGCCGACGAGGTGAAGGACCTCGCCGACACCATCGACGAGCTGCTCGAACGGCTGGAGAGCTCCTTCGCCGCGCAGCGCAGGTTCGTCGCCAACGCCTCGCACGAGCTGCGCACCCCGCTGGCGACCATGCGGGCCTCCCTGGACGTGGCCGTGGCCAAGCCCGAGCCCGTCCCCCCGCAGACGGTCGCGCTCGCCGACCGGCTGCGCACCGAGCTCGACCAGGTCGACCGGCTGCTCGAAGGCTTCCTCCTGCTGGCCCGCACCCAGCACGGCGCCATGTCGGACCGCTCGACGATCTCGCTCGGCCGTACGGTGCGCGCGGCCCTGGACGCCAGGGCCGCCGACATCGCGGCCAGGCGCCTGACCGTCCACGACGGCGACCTGCACGACGACACCTGGACGCAGGGAAGCGCGACGCTCCTGTCGCGCATGGCCGGCAACGTCATCGACAACGCGATCACCCACAACGACGAGGGCGGCTGGATCACGGTCGCCGCCATGGCCGACGGCACGACGGCGCTGCTCGTGGTCGAGACGGGCGGGCGGCTCCTCGATCAGGGGCAGGTGGCGCGGCTGGCCCAGCCGTTCCAGCGGCTCGGCGCCGACCGAACCGGCTCAGGCGACGGGTCAGGGCTCGGGCTGTCGATCGTCGCCGCCATCGCCACCGCGCACGGCGGCGGGCTCGACCTCGCGGCCAGGCCCGAAGGCGGCCTGCGGGTCGCCATCTCGCTGCCCCTGGCCACCGCGAGAACCGGGGTCCCGGCGTGAGGGTGCTGGTGGTCGAGGACGCCCGCGCGCTCGCCGAGGTGCTGGCCGAGGGCCTGCGCGACCAGGGCATGGCCGTGGACCTGGCGCACGACGGCCTGGAGGCCGCGGCCAAACTCGACGTCAACGCCTACGACGTGGTCGTCCTCGACCGCGACCTGCCGGGAATCCACGGCGACACCCTCTGCCAGATGATCACCGAACGCGACGACCGCGTCATGGTCCTGATGCTGACCGCGGCGGGCTCCCCCGGCGACCGCGTCAGCGGCCTGTCCCTGGGCGCCGACGACTATCTCGCCAAGCCCTTCCACTTCCCCGAACTGGTCCTGCGCATCCGCTCCCTGGCCCGCCGCCAGCCCTCCGCCCGCGCCCGCACCCTGCGCGCGGCCGGCATCGAACTCGACCCCCTCCGCCGTACGGTGACCCGCGACGGCCGCCATCTGGACCTGTCGGTCAAGGAGTTCGCCCTGCTCGAAGCCCTCCTTCGCGCCACCCCCGCCTTCCTGAGCACGGAGGACCTGCTCGAACAGGTGTGGGACGAACACGCCGACCCGCTCACCAACACCGTCACCGTCACGATCGGCAGGCTGCGCCGCAAACTCGGCCACCCCTCGGTGATCACCACGACCCCAGGCGTCGGCTACCGCATCACCGGCCCGCCCGGCCCCTGACCGAGCAGGGCGTGGGCCTTCACCAGGCGAGGAAGAGCTCCTCGGGGGATCGGTGGATGAGGGTGGGGGCCATGGTGACGTCGGTGCGGGCCAGGCGGAGACCGGGCAGGTCGCGGATCAGGATCTCCAGGGTGATGCGTACCTGCTCCTTGGCCAGGTGCGAGCCGGGGCAGCCGTGGGGGCCGTGTCCGAACGACAGGTTGCGCAAGGCCGGCCTGGTGATGTCGAACTCGTCGGGGCGGGCGTTGGCGTCCGCGTCACGGCCCGCCGAGGCGAAGGAGACGAAGAGCACGTCGTTCTCGTTCAGCTCGGTGCCGCTCAGCGTCACCCCAGTGGTGACCGTACGCCTGAAGCCCTGGATGGGCGCCTCGAAGCGGGCCGCCTCCTCGATGGCCGCGGAGACGAGCTCCGGCTTCTCGCACAGCAGCTCCCACTGGCGACGGTCGCGCAGCAGGTTCAGCACCACCGTGCCGAGCAGCGCGGTCGCGGTCAGGTGTCCGGCCAGCAGCAGGTTCTGGAGGTTGGAGACGATCTCCTTGCGCTGGTCGAGCGTGAGATCGTCGGAGCCGGGGGCCAGGTCCCTGACCATCTCGGTGATGAGGTCGTCACGAGGGTCGCTCCTGCGCGCGCGGGCGTAGCCGTCGAGCAGGTGCTGCAGGGCGACGATCTCCTTCGCCGCGTCGACCTGCTCGGCCTCCGTCAGCTCGGTGAACAGCAGGTCCTCCGCTCGCTGCGCGCCGCGGACCGCGCCATGGGTGTCGGCGGGGTCGAAGCCGATCAGGTGGCCGATCACGTCGGCGGGCAGGGGCCTGGCGTAGGCCTCCATCCACTCGACCTGGCCGTCGCCGGCGAAGGAGCCGATGAGCGCCTCGGCCCGCGCCGTGACGAACGGGAGCGCGGCTGCGACCCTGGCGGAGGAAAGTCCCCTGGTGAGGGGGCGACGCAGCCGCCGATGCGCCTCGCCGTCCGCGGTGAGCACCGCCTGCACCCCGCCGAACCCCTTGACCAGCTCCGACAGCGCGGCCCTGCCGGGCAGGTAGTCCGGCCGTAAGGCGCGCGCGGAGGAGAACTGCTCGGGCTTGCTCAGCACCTCGCGGACGTCTTCACGCCTGCTGACCAGCCAGGCGCCCAGCTCGGGCACGAAGGTGAGCCCGCGAGCCCTGCGGGCCTCTGCGTAGACGGGGTACGGGTCGCGGTAGAAAGCCTGTGGGTTCACGTGCCTATGCTCGCGGGTGAGGTGCGTCACGTACAAGATCTGAAGAACCGGCGCATGCCCCACATCTCACGATCGACAATCGCCTGGTCGCGTCTCGACGTTCCCGTGCTCCATGGACCTTTTGTCCGGCTGGAGCCACTCACGATGGACCACGATCCGGACGGTCGTCGCGAGTAGTCATCGGCCTGGGAGCGCCTCGGACGTACGGCCAGGGGCGAGGTTTTCTGTCGTGGCGGTGCTCTAGTCTCCCGTGCAATTGATCAAGCCGGGCAAATCTGGAGAAGCGGACATGACCTACCTCGAGCTGTCTGAGGACGGCGGCGGAGCGCACAAGTTCTATGAGGTGACCGTGGCGGGGACGCAGGTCACGATCACCTACGGGCGCATCGGCGAATCCGGTCAGACGAAGGTCACCGCCTTCCCCACCGAAGCGAAGGCCCAGGCGGCGGCGGCCAAGAAGATCGGCGAGAAGACACGCAAGGGCTACGCGCCCGCCCTGCGCGGGGTGCGCCAGCGCCGGGCGGTCACCCGCAGGGCCATCGCCAGCACCCGCTCGACCGCCCAGCAGGCGCCGGTCCTGTGGCGCTTCGACAGCGGCGCGGCCGCGTTCGGCATCTTCGTGGACGGCGAACGCTGCTGGGTCGGCAACCAGCGCGGCGACGTCTACACCGTCACCCACTCCGGCACGGTGACCGGCCGCTTCCGGCTGCCCGACGGCGTCAAGTGCATCGTGGCCGACGACTTCTGGATCTATGCCGGGTGCGACGACGGCCGCGTGTACGACCTGAGCGGCAAGGTGCCGAGGTCGGCGTACGAGATCGCCGCCGACGTGGACATCTACTGGCTGGACATCCACGACGGAGTGCTCGGCGTCTCCGACCGGGCGGGGCGCATCACCACCATCGACTACGAGGACGAGTTCCAGTGGGCGCGGACCGGCGCCGGCGACTCCGCCTGGATGGTCAGGTGCGACGGGGACGCGGTCTACCACGGCCATTCGCGCGGGGTCGCCCGCTACGACACCTCCGACGGCACGCTCGTCTGGGAGAACAAGCTGGCAGGCGACGTGCTGTTCGGCTGGCAGGAGGAGCGCTCGGTCTACGCCGGCACGGCCCGCCGCACCGTCCACCGCCTGGCCAAGAGCGACGGCCGGGTGGAGGCGGTCTACCAGTGCGACGGCGCCGTCTACTCCTGCGCCACCTCGCCCGGCGGACGCCATGTCTTCGCGGGCGACAACCACTCCTCGGTCTACTGCTTCGACGCCTCCGGCGAGCGGCTGTGGAAGCTCGCCACCGGCTGCGGCTCGGCGTTCTCCATGCAGTTCCTGGACGACCGCCTCTACATCGTCACCACCGACGGCTCCCTGGTCTGCATCGACGCCAGCGAGGCGGCCATCGCCGCGGCCCGCACGGGCAGCGTGCCCCAGCCGGTGGACGTCAAGGCGGCGGCGTCACTGGAGGCGGTCGAGCCGTCCACCACGCTGGAGACGGTGTTGGAGAGGGTGCTGGAGACCGACGGCGCGGGCGACGGCGTGGTCGTGGAGTGCGTCAAGGAGGGCGAGCGGCTGCGGGTCCGCGTGGTCAGCCCCGGCTACGAGTCATGGAACGTGCAGTTCCCCAAGACCGTCCGGGAGGCGGGCGCCCGCTACCTGGTCGACGGCGTGCGCTCCGCTGGACGAGGCGGCTTCTACCGGGCCTACGGCGAGATCAGGCGACTGCTCTGACCCCATCGGGCGCCTCTGCGGCGGCTGCCCCCTGAACGAAGCGCGAGGGGACCGCCTAGAAGCGTGCCGAACCCATGCCGACGCCCTCACTCCATCGATCGGGTGGGGCGTCGTCACGTCCTTGTGGCCAAGAAAACTGAATTTACATGCCAACCTGCACCCAAGGCCAGCCGTCTCACATTCGCCCCATATCTCACATGCTGAAGGATTTCACCGGTGCGCTCTCTCCCCTTGGCTCTGTCCGCTGCCGCTTTGGCCGTGGCGCTCGTCCCCGTTGCGCCGGCGCAGGCCGCCGCGCTCCCCGTGGTCCAGTTCGTGAAGATCTACTACAACTCGCCCGGGTCGCCGGACCATGGGGCGAACAGCAGCCTGAACGGCGAGTGGGCGCAACTCAAGAACACCACCCGAAAGGCGATCAACCTCAAGGGGTGGACCCTCCGTGACAAGACGTCTGCGTCGGATCACGTCTACACGTTCGGTACGTTCACCCTCGGCGCTGGGAAGACGGTCACGGTGCGGACCGGTAAGGGTACGAACACCTCGACCATCCGCTACTGGGGTCGGTCCGGGGGGACGTTCGCGTACATCTGGAACCAGGCCGCGGACACGGGGTACATCCGCAACCCGGCTGGAAAGCTCATAGACTCCTGCTCCTATAACAGCTCCCGAGTCGAGTCGGTCAACTGTTTGTAGCCGCAGAACGCCGAGAGCCCTCGCCCATCACGGGCGGGGTTTTCTTTTGTAGAGATCCACCAGATAGCGCGAAACCCGGTCCCCTCATCGCAAGGAGCCGGGTTTCCGCAGCTCATCCCCTACTTCAGGAGCTGCCGGGCCATGACCATGCGCTGGATCTGGTTGGTGCCCTCGTAGATTTGGGTGATCTTGGCGTCGCGCATCATGCGCTCCACGGGGAACTCTCGCGTGTAGCCGTACCCGCCCAGGAGCTGTACCGCGTCCGTGGTGATCTCCATGGCCGCGTCCGACGCCGCGCACTTCGCCGCGCTCGACAGGAACGTCAGGTCCTTCTGCGGCTTGCCGTGCATCGCCAGTTCCGACTTGGCCGCCGCGTGGTAGGTCAGCTGCCGTGCGGCCTCCAGCTTCATGCCCATGTCGGCGATCATGAACTGCAGGCCCTGGAAGTCGGCGATGGGCTTGCCGAACTGCTTGCGCTCCTTGACGTAGCCGATCGCGTAGTCGAGGGCGCCCTGGGCGATGCCGAGAGCCTGGGCGGCGATGGTGACGCGGGTGTGGTCGAGGGTGGCGAGGGCGGTCTTGAAGCCGGTGCCAGGCTCGCCGATCATGCGGGAGACCGGGATGCGGACGTTCTCCAGAATGACCTGCCTGGTGGGCGAGGCCCTGATGCCGAGCTTCTTCTCCTTGGGGCCGAAGGAGACGCCTTCGTCGGACTTCTCGACGACGAAGGCGGAGATGCCGCGCGCGCCGGCCGAGGGGTCGGTGACGGCCATGACCGTGTAGTACTCGGACACACCCGCGTTGGTGATCCACATCTTGACGCCGTTGAGCACGTAGTGGTCGCCGTCGAGGACCGCGCGGGTCTTCATGGCGGCGGCGTCGGAGCCGGCCTCGGGCTCGGAGAGCGCGTAGGAGAACATCGCCTCGCCCGAGGCGACGGGCGTGAGATAGCGCTCCTTCAGCGAGGAGGAGGCCGACAGCAGCAGGGGCACGGTGCCGAGCTTGTTGACGGCCGGGATCAGGGAGGAGGAGGCGCAGGCGCGGGCCACCTCCTCGATGACGATGACCGCGGCGAGCGCGTCGGCTCCCGCACCGCCGTACTCCTCGGGGACGTGGATCGCGTGCAGGTCAGCGGCCACGAGCGCCTTGTAGACGTCCCACGGGAACTCCTCGCGCTCGTCGGCCTCGGCGGCTCGAGGCGCGATCTTCTCATCGGCGAGGGCACGGACGGTCTCGCGGAGCATCTCGTGCTCCTCGGTGAGGGCGTAGGTCATAACCGAATACTAGGACGTCCAACCATCTTGTTACCAGCCGGTACGATTCGCCGGTTTACGCAGGTGGCACAGTGGAAGTGGTGGGGACCGGTAACATGCCTTGGCGATGAAAGGAGCTCACTCGTGCCATATCGCCTAACGGTGATCGGAACCGGGTATCTGGGCATCACCCACGCGGCCTGCATGGCGGACCTCGGATTCGAAGTCCTCGGCCTCGACGTCGATGTCGACAAGATCCGCCGCCTGCAGAGCGGCGAGCTGCCGATCCACGAACCCGGCCTTGAAGAGATCCTGCGGCGAGGGCTCGAGTCGGGACGGCTGCGCTTCACCACCTCCTACGAGGAGGCGGCCGCCTTCGGCGACATCCACTTCCTCTGCCTGGGCACGCCGCAGAAGCACGGCGAGTACGCGGCCGACGTCTCCTATCTCGACGCGGCCGTCGAGTCGCTGGCGCCGTACCTCGACAGAGACTGTCTGGTCGTGGGCAAGTCGACGGTTCCCGTCGGCACCGCGGCCCGCCTGGCGGCCAAGCTGGCCCGCCTCGCGCCGGTCAACGCGGGGGCCGAGCTGGCGTGGAACCCCGAGTTCCTGCGCGAGGGCTTCGCCGTGCAGGACACGCTCAACCCCGACCGCATCGTGATCGGCGTGGCCTCCGAGCAGGCCGAGAAGATCCTGCGCGAGGTCTACGAGCCGCTGGGCGAGGTTCCGATGGTCGTGACCGACTATCCGACCTCCGAGCTGGTCAAGTCCGCGGCGAACGCGTTCCTGGCGACCAAGATCTCCTTCATCAACGCGATGGCCGAGGTCTGTGAGGCTTCTCACGCCGACGTGCAGCAACTGGCCCAGGCGCTGTCGTTCGACGACCGCATCGGCGGTCGTTTTCTCAACCCCGGCCTCGGGTTCGGCGGCGGCTGCCTGCCCAAGGACATCCGCGCGTTCATGGCGCGCGCCGGTGAGCTGGGCGCCGACCAGGCGCTGACGTTCCTGCGCGAGGTCGACGCGATCAACATGCGCCGCCGCGCGCGCATGGTCGACCTGGCCCGCGAGCTGGCGGGCGGCTCGTTCCGCGGCTGCACGGTGGGCGTGCTGGGCGCGGCGTTCAAGCCGAACTCCGACGACATCCGCGACTCCCCCGCTCTCGACGTGGCCGTGACCATCGGGGAGCAGGGCGGACAGGTCACGGTGTACGACCCGATCGCGCTCGACAACGCCCGCAAGGCGCACCCCGAGCTGTCCTACGGCGAGTCGGCTCTCGACGCGGTACGCGGGGCGCACGTCGTGCTGCTGCTCACCGAGTGGAAGCAGTTCATCGACCTGGACCCCGAGGAGCTCGGCGCGGCCGTCGCGACCAGGAAGATCGTCGACGGGCGCAACGCGCTGGACGCGGAGACCTGGCGCGCGGCGGGCTGGCACTACCGCGCCCTCGGCCGCCCGTAGAACCCCCGGCAGGCCGTAAAAGCCACGCCGTCCAGCCAAGTCCCCGTCCACCCGTAAAGCCCCCGGCAGGCCGTAAAGCCCCCCGGCAGGCCGAAGAGCGCGAAGCAGCTCGTCAAGGCAGCCAGCGGAGCACCCCCCACGAAGTGCCGGCCTGGCGACCTGCTCAGCTGTGACCGCTGCGTCAGCGCCCCAGTTCGGCCGCCTCCGCGCGCAGCTTCTCACCCTTGGCGTGCGCCTGGTCGCGCAGCGTCTCCTGGAAGGCCTCCATGCGTCGCAGCAGCGTCTCGTCGGACGCGGCGAGGATGCGGACGGCCAGCAGCCCCGCGTTGCGCGCCCCACCGACGGCGACCGTCGCCACGGGGACGCCCGCGGGCATCTGCACGATGGACAGCAGGGAGTCCATGCCGTCGAGGTACTTCAGCGGCACCGGCACCCCGATCACCGGCAGCGGCGTGACCGAGGCCAGCATGCCGGGCAGGTGCGCGGCCCCTCCGGCGCCCGCGATGATCACCTTGAGCCCGCGGGAGGCGGCCTGCCTGCCGTACTCGATCATCTCGGTCGGCATGCGGTGCGCGGAGACCACGTCGGCCTCGAACGGCACGCCGAACTCGGCCACGGCCTCCGCCGCGAGCCTCATGACCGGCCAGTCGGAGTCGCTGCCCATCACGATGCCGATCATGTGTACTCCCCTGTGGTGAGGTAGACGGCGGCGTGCCTGGCCCTGGCCCTGACGTCGTCGAGGTCGGCGCCGAGGGCGGTGACGTGGCCGATCTTCCTGCCCTTCCGCACCTCCTTGCCGTAGAAGTGCACCTTGACGCCGGGGTCGTGGGCCATCACGTGCTCGTAGCGCTTGAAGGTGTCGGGGTCGTCGCCGCCGAGCAGGTTGGCCATGACGACGTAGGGCGCCGCCATGGACGGCGAGCCGAGCGGCAGGTCGAGCACGGCCCGCAGGTGCTGCTCGAACTGGGAGGTGCGGGCGCCCTCGATGGTCCAGTGGCCGCTGTTGTGGGGGCGCATGGCCAGCTCGTTGACCACGAGACCGTCGGCGGTATCGAACATCTCCACCGCCAGCAGCCCCGTGACGCCCAGCTCATCGGCGATCTTCAGGGCGATGCGCTGCGCCTGGGCGGCGACCTCGGCGTCGAGCCCCGGCGCGGGGGCCAGGACCTCGACGCAGATGCCGTCCTCCTGGACGGTCTCGACGACCGGGTAGCTGACGCCCTGCCCGTGCGGCGAGCGGGCGACCAGGACGGCCAGCTCGCGCTCGAACGGCACGAACGCCTCGGCCAATAGCGGAACGCCGTTCGCGACCACGGTCGCGGCCTCGTTCTCGTCGTCGCACACCCACACGCCGCGGCCGTCGTAGCCGCCCCTGACGGCCTTGAGCACGACGGGCCAGCCGTTCTGCGCCGCGAACTCCGCGACGTCGGCGGCCGTCTCTACGGTGCGCCAGGCGGGGCAGGGCACGCCGATCTCGGTCAGCCTTCTGCGCATCTCCGCCTTGTCCTGCGCGTGGACCAGGGCGTCGGCGCCGGGGTGGACCTGGACCCCCTGCTCGGCCATGGCCTTGATGTGCTCGGTCGGCACGTGTTCGTGATCGAAGGTCACCGCGTCGCAGCCCGCGGCGAACTCCCGCAGGACGGACAGGTCACGGTAGTCGCCGAGACGGGTGTCGACGATCACCTTCGCCGCGCTCTCGTCCGGCGAGTTGGCCAGGACCCGTAGCTCGAGACCGAGCGGGATCGCGGCCTGCTGCATCATGCGGGCCAACTGGCCAGCGCCGACGACGCCCACAACGGGCCCGACATGCGAAGAGGGGCTGCTCACGTGCCCGAAGCATACCCTCACCTCGGCCACTGCCACGTCGCGGCCGTCAAGTGGTCAGGTCGGCCAGTGCGCGGCGCAGGGCCACGGTCGTCAGCTTGTTCTTCGCGCTGATCTCACTGGCCAGCACGACGAGCTCGGTGCCGGTCAGGGAGGCGGGGTCGTTCTCGCCGGTGAACTCCTTCACCAGCGCCCTGCCGTACGGCGGGCGGCCGAGGGAGTCCCTGCCCTGGCCGGGACGGTGGCGCGAGACCAGGCGGAGAGTGTGGAAGACCAGCATCGAGCCGTTCGACAGCGCCAGCGCGCGGGACGGGCCGCCGAAGAGCTCGACGTCGACGCTCACCCTGTCGGGACGGGCCCTGGCCGTACGGTCGCCGAGCTTGTCACGCAGGTCGGCGATGGCGTCGCCGGAGGGGAAGGCGACCCCGCTCACTCCCGCCGGGTCGGTGAGGTAGGTGAGGTGGCGCTGAGGGACCAGCCTGGCGCGCCTGGCCGTACCGCTGGAGGGTTGCGCGCCGCCGGCGCGCTGGGGCGCCTCGCCGAGCAGCCGCAGCGGCCCAGCCGCGAGGCGCCAGTTGCGGTCGTGGACGAACAGGAAGTACGTGGGCTCCGGGCGGCGCGCCAGGACGGCGAACCAGCCGGGCTCCTCGGGCAGCAGGTATTCGAGGTCGGAGTAGCCGGTCAGGGCTGGGCGGCCGTTCCGGGTCGCCTCGCAGGCACGACCGCCCAGCGCATTCTCCGCCCACGCGGTGAGGCGGTCGACGGTCGCGCAGTCGCGGTCCTCCCAGGCCTGGGCGAGCTCGTCGAGCAGGTCGAACGCCTTCTCCGCCACTGTTCGCTCCACCCGGTGAGCGGATGCGGATGGTGACGGCGGCTCCATCGGCTCCCCCGCACGGCTGCTCGCGACACCACAGCCGGTCACCAGGGACAGGCTGGCCAAGAGTGCGAACAGTCGACGCTTCACGGGTGATTCCCCAGGGTGACGGCCGTCTGTCGCGGCCGCTGAGCCGCGATCTGGGCGTCAGCGTAGTGAACTCCGTTCCAGCTTTCCCCTCATAAGACGATATTTCTAGAATCGTTCTTTGCGGGCGGATGATGAGGTCCTCGAGTCGCTTTGCGGAACCTTCGCACCCAGGTGAGGCGCCCGGCCGGTAACCTGGTGGGATCGGACCCGTCCCGAGGGTGCGGCTGGAGAACCGAAAGGACCGTGCAGGAGACGTGGAGTTCTTCAGACGCGCCTACCACCGGTTCGTTCATCTGATCCATGAGCTGGCCAAGTTCGGCACGATCGGCGGCATCGCCTTCGTGATCGACTTCGGGGCCACCAACCTGTTCCGCTTCGGCTTCGGCTGGGGCGCCCTCATCTCGACGGGCCTGGCCACGGTCATCTCGGCCACCTTCGCCTACGTCGGCAACAGGTTCTGGACCTTCCGCAACCGCGAGCAGAGCGGGCTGGCCCGCGAATACCTCCTGTTCTTCCTGCTGAACGGCATCGGCCTGCTGATGAGCCTGATCGTCATCGGGTTCACGACGTACACCCTCGGACTGCACGACGCGCTGAGCTACAACATCGCCAAGGTCATCGGCGTGGGCTTCGGCACGCTGTTCCGGTTCTGGTCGTACAAGAAGTGGGTGTTCCTGGCGCCGGAGGAGCCGCCGGTCGAGCCCGTCACCGGCCTTCCCGAGGCGCTCTCCCCCAGGCGCTAGCCGCCTACGGCGTGGGCGCCGTGTACCGGTGCAGCCGCTCGTTGATCTTGTAGTAGAGGTGGCCGAACCTGTCGGCCGTCAGCCCCTCCATGCCGGGGACGGTCAGCAGCACGGTCAGCGCCTTCGTCGCCCTGTCGATCCTGAAGATCTGGTCGCCCGCCGTGCCGTAGACATGTCCTGGATCCTTGTCCAACGTGAGCAGGACTCCGTCGCGCCAGGCCAGCCCCGGCCTGGCGGCGTAGTCGGGATCGGGGAACAGCCGCGTCACCGTGATGGCGTCGGGACGGGCGGGGTCCAGCGTGAACAGCGAGCCGCCGGCCAGCCCCCAGAGCCTGCCGTCCACCTCGGTGAGGGCGGTGACGGCCTTGGGCGCCGTCAGCGGGAGCGGATGGGGGCGCACCTCGCCGGTCGCGGGGTCGTAGGAGAACAGCGTGGCCGAGGCGCCAGGCGCGTAGACGGGGTTGACGCCGAGCGCGCCCCTGGTGGAGGTGCCGCCGAACAGCCTGCCTCCCGCGTGGGCGAGGGAGACGACCGCCTGGTCGCGCACCACGCACAGGGTCCTGCCCGCCGTCCCCTCCTTCCAGACGGTGAGCGCGCCGCTGCGCTTGCCGTACTTGGGGACGGTGCCCATGTAGACCGTGCCGTCCGGCCCGCCGGCGAGCGCGTAGGGACGGTCCTGCGGGGGCGGGCCCTTGCCGGGCTCGCAGTCGTCGGCCTTGCTGCCCGCCGCTCCCGCCGTGTACCTGAGCGTGGGCGGCCACGGGCCCGAGGGGTCGTGGCTGTAGAGCTTGGCCGACGGATAGACGCCGAGGTAGAGCCTGCCGTCGTGGGCGAGCAGGCTGTCGGTCTGACTCAGTCCCGCGAGGGTGGGCGTGTCAGGGGCGCTGTTGTCGCTGTCGCCGCGCAGCGGGTCGTAGACGCCGGTGCCGCCCGTGAGATAGCCGCCCGTGTAGATCCTGCCGTCGGGGCCTGCGCCGAGCGCGTTGATCGCGGCGGGGAGCACAGGGGTGTCGCGCACGACCCTGCTGCTCCACTGGCCTGTGGTGGGCGCGTACGTGAAGATCCTGGTGCCGTCCTCCGCCGCGCCGAGGCCGGTGAGCGTGCCGCCGTTCAGCCAGGTGTAGCCGGTGACGGCCAGGCCAGGCCGTACGGCGGTCGCCTGCAGAGCCTTGGCCGCGAGGTCGTAGGAGTGCAGCAGGCCGTCCTTGACCAGCCAGACCTTGCCGTCGCGGGCGGGTGAGTGGTGCAGGTCCACGTCGGTGATCGCGGCTTCGGTGACGGCGCGGTGCGAGCCGTCGGCGTTCCTGACGATCTCGAGCACGAGCAGCGTGCGGTCGAGCCAGGCGAACAGCCTGCCGCCCGTCCAGGTGAGGCCGCCGACCATCGAGTTGTGCGCGTAGGCGGCGGGCAGCAGGCTGTCCACCCGTCCCGTGACGTTGTCGAACCTGACGAGCGAGGCGTCGGTGCCGGTGCCGAGGTAGGTGGCGTTGGCGGCGGGGTCGTGGGCGAGGCTGCGGATGTACTCGGCTCCCGCCACGATGGGCACCTGGCCGATCGTGGTGAAGACACCGCGGTCGTACTTGAAGTAGCGGCCGTCGTTGTAGGTGCCGCCGTACACCTTGCCGCCCGCACCGGCCTCCAGGTCCCAGATGAAGGAGTAGCCGCCCTCCGCCCTGCCGAGGTCGGTCACCGTCGCCTGGCCCGGCACGTGCCTGTAGAGCTTGGAGTTGGGATAGGTCCCGAGGTAGACGCTGCCGTCGGTTGCCGTGGCCGCCGCCCAGCCGCCGACCGTGGGCGTGGCGGCGGTGTCGGGGATGGTGAGGCGGCTCTTCACCGTCTCGGTCGCCAGGTCGATCACGGCCAGCTGCGGGTTGGTGTCCGCGGTGCCGGTGTAGACGGCGTAGGCGCTGCCGCCCGCGAACGTGGTGGCGTTGGGCACGCTGCTCTCGATCTGCACGCCGAGGTCGGTCACGTCCTTGGTGATCAGCACCTCGTCCCAGTAGGCCGTGCCGACGTTGGCCACCCCCGAGTAGATGAGCGCCGAGACCGTCGTCGTGCCCGCGGGAGCCAGGCCCGAGGCCGTGACGTCGCTCCATCTCCCGCCTGACACCGAGGCGCCGGCGCTGCCGAGCAGCTGTCCCGACGATCCCCTGAACCGCAGGTAGAGGTCGGCGCTGCCGGTTTCGGTCCAGACCGTGGCGTGCGCGGTGTAGCGGGAGCCCGCCACGGCGGGCAGTCCCGGCAGGCTCTCCCTGCCGTAGGCCAGCGCGGGCTCGGTGTCGGCGACGCGCGCGGCGGTGCGGCCCTGCCAGCTCACCGCGGTGACGCCGCCCTGGCTGTGCGAGCCGCTCCAGCCGGTCAGCCCCTGGTCGAATCCGCCGTTGACAATCCGCAGGTCGGCGGCGTGCGCAGGGGTGAGCGAAGCGAGGAGCAGCGTGCCTGACAGCGCTGCAGCGAGCAGCCTTCTCAGAGGGGTCACCGGGCCGCACCTCCCGAGGGGCGCTCGATCATGCTCAATTATGGCCCTGACCGTAAACCTTCGCGCGTGGCCCGTCAATGGGCTGCGCGCGGCTGTCAGGCGGGCCCGGTGACCACGCGGCGACCCGGGACCTCGGCGGGGCGCAGGAAGATCGCGAACACCGCGGGACGGCGGCGCACCAGCTCCAGCCGTCCGCCGTCCGCGGCGGCCAGCGCCCTGGCGAGCGTGAGCCCGAGACCCGTGCCGCCGCCACCGCTCACGTTGCGCTCGAAGACCTTCGGCGCGATCTCGTCGGAGATCCCCGGACCCTCGTCGGCGACCTCGATGACGATGTAGTTGTCGCTGCTGCTGGTGGAGACCGTGACGTCGCCGCCGCCATGCTGGATCGAGTTCTCCAGGAGTGAGGCGACGACCTGGCCGAGCCCTCCCCCGGTGGCCAGGGCCTTGAGTCCGCGGGTGCCGCCGAGGGAGACCGAGCGGCCCACTCTGCGGAACGCGGGCTCCCACTCGGTGACCTGCTGGACCAGCACCTCGTCGACGGAGATGGGCTCCGCCTGCGCGATGCGCTGGCGGCGGGCCGCGGCCAGGAGCTCGTCGATGACCGCGGTGAGGCGTTCGGCCTGGACGATCGCGGCCTCGCCCTCCTCGCGGACGACGGTGGGCTCGTCGGAGGCGGCGACGATCTCCTCCAGGCGCATGGTGAGCCCCGTCAGCGGGGTGCGCAGCTGGTGGGAGGCGTCCGTGGCGAACTCGCGCTCGCGCGTGAGCAGATCGGAGATGCGCGCGGCGCTGCGGTCGAGCACCTCGGCCACGCGATCGAGTTCGGGGATCCCGTAGCGGTGTTTGCTGGGCCGGGCGTCCCCCGATCCCAGCCGGTCGGCGATCTTGGCCAGGTCCTGGAGCGGCAGGGTGAGCCGACGTGACTGCACGATGGCGAGACCCACCGCGACCGCGAGAGCCGCGGCGGCCAGCGCCACGATGAGGAGCAGGCGAGCGCGCACATCCTGCTCGACCTGATCCTTGTCGCGGCTCACCCTGACGTAGATGCCGCTGTCCGACTTGGCCTCCTCGTGCATGGAGTGGCCGGACTGCGGAGATGTGCCGACGACGGTCGCCGTCGGCGGGTTGCCGTTGACGTAGATCTGGATGTATCTGTCTGGATACTTCTGCTCCAGCTGCTGCGGGTCGAGCGGCGTCTCCTGGATGCGGGCATATTCCACCTCGCCCACCAGACGGGTCGCCTCGGCCCTCAGCTGCTGATTGGCGTCCTCGACGATCAGCCTGCTGACCACCACGCCCAATGGCACCCCGAGCAGAAGTACGGCTATGGCCGCGACGACCAGGGTGGAGGAGAGTAGGCGGCGGCGCACGTCCTACTCTCGCTCGAACCTGAAGCCGACTCCCCTGACGGTGGTGATGTAGCGAGGCTTGGCGGCATCGTCGCCGAGCTTTCGCCGCAGCCAGGAGATGTGCATGTCGAGAGTCTTGGTGGACCCCCACCAGTTGGTGTCCCAGACCTCGCGCATGATCTGCTCACGCGTGACGACCTTCCCCGCGTCGCGTACGAGGACGCGCAGCAGGTCGAACTCCTTGGTGGTCAGGTGCAGCTCCTTCTCGCCCATCCACGCGCGACGTGAGTCGGCGTCGATGCGCACCCCCTGGACGACAGGGGTCTCTGAGGTGCCGCGCCGTAGCAGGGCCCGGACACGGGCGAGCAGCTCCGCGAGGCGGAACGGCTTGGTGACGTAGTCGTCGGCGCCGGCGTCGAGGCCGACGACCGTGTCGACCTCGTCGACGCGGGCGGTGAGGATGAGGACCGGAGTTCCGTGCCCTTCGGCACGGATCCGGCGGGCGACCTCGAGACCGTCCATCTCTGGCAGGCCAAGGTCGAGAACGATGAGGTCGATGCCCCCCGACAGAGCCCTCTCGAGGGCCTGCGGGCCGTCGGGGCTCACCTCAACCTGGTAGCCCTCGCGGCGCAGGGCGCGCGCGAGCGGCTCGGAAATCGAGGTGTCATCCTCGGCGAGAAGTACGCAGGTCATGAAGCGATCGTAGGACCTTAGGCGATCGTTTCCCGGCCGCAGCGCGCGGTTTGACTCGCGTTTGACCTATCTATTGACCTGGGCAAACGCTGATAAATGGCGGCTAGTCTGGGTTTAATGCCCCACGCTTTCCGCCGTCTTCCCCGTTCGTTCTTCCCTCGGGTACGTCAAGCAACCCTCGCGCCGTCGCGATCATGCCCCGGGCGTGTCGCGACACGCGTCGGCGTGCCGTCCAGAAAACGCCGGAAATGAGAACGCCCGCCGGAGCGAATGTCACGGCGGGCGACCAAGGAAGGGTCAGTCGGAGGGAGGCTCGGCGTAGCGAGCGAGGTAGAGCTGCTCGCCCAGGCTCTGGATGAGCCCCAGCTCGGTCTCCAGGTAGTCGATGTGGTGCTCCTCGTCGGCGAGGATGTCCTCGAACAGGCGCGCCGAGGTCGTGTCGCCCTTCTCGCGCATCAGCTTGATGCCGGGCTTGAGCCGTTGGACGACGCTCAGCTCCACCTCGAGGTCGGCGCGCAGCTGCTCCTCCACGGTCTGACCGATGTGGAGAGTGCCGAGCCGCTGGTAGTTGGGCAGTCCCTCGAGGAACAGGATGCGGTCGGTGAGCTTCTCGGCGTGACGCATCTCGTCGATCGACTCTTCGCGAGTGTGCTTGGCCAGCCTGGTGTAGCCCCAGTTCTCCTGCATCTTGGCGTGCAGGAAGTACTGGTTGATAGCGGTGAGCTCCGCGGTCAGCTGCTCGTTGAGCAGCTCGATGATCTGCTTGTCGCCCTGCATTGAACGGGCCCCTTGTGCTATGCGGTCGGAATCAGGTCGTCAGACCTTTTCAGGATCGCACAGATCTTCCGGACACAAGAGGCACAGTCGCTGCCGGCGCCGGTGGTGTCGCGGATCTGCCGCGCGCTCTTCGCGCCCGCGGCGATGCAGTCGTGGACCTCGTTCTCGGTCACGGCACGACACACGCATACGTACATCGGGGGAGGAGCCTCTCGCGTTGGGACCTTTGGTTAGGCACACCTAAGATAACCCACTTTGGTAAGGCTTGCCTATGTGTAGTGCGACACAGGCATAAATCGCCCAAGACAGGACACTACTCCCGAGCGTCAGGTTCCTCTGTGTGACCTAGAGGGAACTCTCCGCGCCGATGGTGGTGGAGTCGCCGTGTCCGGTGTGGACGACGGTCTCGGCGGGCAGCGACAGCAGCCGCGTTCTGATCGACTCCAGCAGCGTCTCCTTGGAGGAGAACGACCTGCCCGTCGCGCCGGGCCCGCCGGAGAAGAGCGTGTCGCCGGTGAAGACCACGCCCAGCTCGGGCGCGTGCAGGCACACCGCGCCAGGGGCGTGCCCCGGCGTGTGGATCACGCGCAGCTCGATGCCCCCGATCTTCAGCGAGGCGCCGTCCTCCAGCGGCGTGTACGGGACGGCGTCGCCGTAGTGCATCTCCCAGAGCACCTGGTCGGCCGGGTGCAGCATGATCGGCGCGCCCGTCAGCTCGGCGAGCGGCGCGGCGGCGTTGATGTGGTCGTTGTGCGCGTGCGTGCAGACGATCGCGGTGACGCTCCTGCCGCCCACGCGCTCGGCGATCTTCTCGGCGGAGTGCGCGGCGTCGATGACGATGACCGAACGGGCGTCGCCCACCAGCCACACGTTGTTGTCGACCTCCCACGTGCCGCCGTCGAGCGAGAAGGTGCCCGAGGTGATGACCCTGTCAATCACAGGACCACCACCGAGCGCAGGACCTCGCCGCGGTGCATGCGGGTGAACGCCTCCTCGACCTGGTCGAGGGCGATCTTCTCCGAGACGAACCTGTCGAGAGGGAGGCGGCCCTGCAGGAACAGGTCGATCAGCATGGGGAAGTCGCGGGAGGGCAGGCAGTCGCCGTACCAGGAGGACTTCAGCGAGCCTCCGCGCCCGAAGACGTCGAGCAGCGGCAGCTCCAGCGTCATCTCCGGGGTCGGCACGCCGACCAGCACGACGGTGCCGGCCAGGTCGCGGGCGTAGAAGGCCTGCTTGTAGGTCTCCGGCCTGCCGACCGCCTCGATGACGACGTCGGCGCCGAAACCGCCCGTGAGGTCGCGGACGGCCTCGACGGCGTCGGCCTGCGCGGAGTTCACCGTGTCGGTCGCGCCGAACTCGCGCGCCCACGCGAGCTTGCGGTCGTCCACGTCCACCGCGATGATCTTGGCGGCTCCCGCGAGCGAGGCGCCGAGGATGGCCGCGTCGCCGACGCCGCCGCAGCCGATGACGGCCACGCTGTCGCCGCGCGAGACGTTGCCGGTGTTGAGCGCCGCGCCGAGGCCCGCCATCACGCCACAGCCGAGCAGGCCGGCCACCTCGGGCGGCGCGTCGGCCGACACCTTCGTGCACTGCCCCGCGGCGACCAGCGTCTTCTCCGCGAACGCGCCGATGCCCAGGGCGGGGCTCAGCTCGGTGCCGTCCTCGAGCGTCATCTTCTGCGCCGCGTTGTGCGTGGCGAAGCAGTACCAAGGGCGTCCCCGCAGGCAGGCCCTGCACGAGCCGCAGACCGCGCGCCAGTTCAGGATCACGTAGTCGCCAGGCGCGAGGTCCTTCACCCCCTCGCCGACCGCCTCGACGACCCCCGCGGCCTCGTGCCCGAGCAGGAAGGGGAAGTCGTCGTTGATACCGCCCTCGCGGTAGTGAAGGTCGGTGTGGCAGACCCCGCAGGCCTTCACGTTGACGACCGCTTCACCAGGGCCCGGATCCGGCACGAGAATGGTCTCCGTGGAGACCTGCTGACCCTTGCCACGAGCGACGACGCCTTGCACTTGGTACGGCATGCCGTTCATCATCTGCTCAAGGCGCTGATTGCCGCAAGACATACGGCTGCACCACGCCGAGCCCTCTGGCCGGCCTGCGGCGGATCCTGTGCAGCTCGAAGCCGTCTCCCGCCAGCCCCTCCGCGAGATCGGCGTCGACCACGATGGTGCCGGGCCTGGCGATGGCGGTCAGCCGCGCCGCCAGATTGACGGTGGTGCCGAAGACGTCGCCCATCACCGGCAGCACAGGTCCGTAGGCCATGCCGATGCGCAGCTCGCCGGTCTTGACGAGGTCGAGCGCGATCCTGGCGGCCTGCGCGGGGGTGGGCGCGGTGAACAGCACCTCGTCGCCCAGCGTCTTGACCAGCCTCGCGCCGTGGACGGCGACCACGTCGGCGGCGCGCGACTCGAAGCCCTCCACCAGCTCGGCCAGCTCGCGCTCGGAAAGCTCCCTGGACCTTCTGGTGAAGGAGACCAGGTCGGCGAAGCCCACGGCGAGCGAGACCCGGCTGGGCACGAGGTCGTCGTTGATGTCGGCGATCGCCAGCAGGCGTGTTCCCGCCGCGGCCAGCTGGGCCCGCCAGACATGGATGAGCACGTGCTCGAAGTCGGGAAGCAGCTGCTGCGACGTCTCCAGGATCCTGGCGAGGTCGGCGTCGGAGGGCTGCACGTCGGGCGGCAGCATCGCGCCGACCATGATCTCCGCCTGCCACTGGGCGAGCCTGGCGGTGGTCTGGCCGAGCGCCCTCGCCATGCGGATGACCGTGGGCTCGTCCAGCAGCCCGCTGTCGAGCATCTTGCGGACCCGCCGCAGCGCGACCACGTCGGCGTCGGAGAAGGCCACCGCGTCGTCGGCGAGCGTGGCGAACCCGAGGGCCCGCCAGATCCGCTCGGCCAGCTCCTGCGACACGCCCGCCTCCGCGGCGACCTCTCCCCTGGTGTGGTGGGCGGGGGTGCCGACGAGCAGCCGCTCGATCTCCTCGGCCGTCGGCCTCATGCTGGGGAGACTACCTTCCGTCGACGGCACCGTCGGAGACGTCCTCCACTGCGCGGAACAGCTCGGCCCGCACGTCCTGGATCCTGGGGATGTCGCGCAGGGCGAGCTGGCCCTGGTCGCTGGCCGACTCGACGGTCAGCGTGCCGCAGCCCAGCATGCGCTCGGTGAAGGACTGGTCGGAGCTGACCGAGTTGACCTTGGTGAGCGGGATCTCGTCGGTCGACTTGTTCAGCACGCCCGTGCTGATGGTGAAGCGGTGCGTGGTGAGCACGTAGCCGGTGTTCTTCCACTGCAGGTAGGGGACGAACGACCAGATCGTCAGCAGGATGACCGCGATCACGACGGACGCGGCCCTGCCGTAGAAGGCGTACACCCAGTCGCCGGGGATGAGGTACAGGGCGGCGCCCATGGCAGCGAGGATGAGGACGAGCGCGACGGCGGGGCCGATGAGCCGCTTCCAGTGCGGGTTGAACGACCTGATGCGCCGCTCGCCCTGGGTCAGATGGTGATCCGGGAGAGTCATGGCCCAAATCGTGGCACGCAGGCCGGGTGAACGCCACGGAGAAGGGGGATCAGAGCGTGTACTCCTCGCCGCGGAGGCCGCCTGCTCCTCGTCGGCTCCCGCGGACCGATGACCCTCGGGCGAACCCGAGTCAAGGCTGAGATGACGGGCGGACGTGGACCACGTCGCCCGCGTTGAGCGTCCGGTCGCCGACCTGGAGGTGCCCGGACGCGTCGACGCCGGCCGCCACGCCCGTCAGGAAGCGGCCGCCCGGCAGCTCCACCCGCACCTCGCGGCCGATGGTGGCGCTGGAGGCCTGGTAGGCGGCGCGCAGCCCGCAGGCGTCGGCGTCGCCGTCCGCGCTCTGCCATTCGCGGTAGTGGCTCTCGATCTCCCTGAGGATGGCCCTGATCAGCGGGTCGCGGTCGGTCGCGCGGGCGCGCTCGTCGAGGGAGTGCCGCTCGTCGCCCGCCGCCGGCCTGCCGTTCTTCGCCCTGCCGTCGTGCTCGATCGCGATCGAGGTGGCGGTGTCGACGGGCAGTTCGTCGGGGCGGAGCGAGACGTTCAGCCCCACGCCGACCACCACCGCGCCGTCCTCGGCCCGCTCGGCCAGGATTCCCGCGAGCTTCCGCTCGCCGACCAGCAGGTCGTTCGGCCACTTCAGCCGCACGTCGATCTCGGCGACCCGCCGTACGGCCGAGGCCGCCGCCACGCCGAACAGCAGCGGCAGCCAGCCCTGCCTGGCGACGGGCACCTCGGGGCGCAGCAGCACGGAGAAGGTCAGCCCCGAGCGGGGCGGCGCGGTCCACGCCCTGCCGAGCCTGCCGCGGCCGGCGAACTGCGCCTCCGCGATCAGCACCGCCCCCTCACCCTCGCCCGCCCTGGCGCGCTCGGCGAGGTCGGCGTTGGTGGAGCCCGCGCGGTCGACGACGGTGACACCGGACCACAGTCCGCCGGGTCTGACCAGCGCGCGGCTCAGCGCCGCCTGGTTCAGCGGCGGGCGGTCGAGGTCGGTGAAGGGTGATTCGGACACCCTTCCATCCTCCCTCAGAACGCCACCGCCCGCGGCCCGCGGCACCCCGGCCACGACGCCGTCGTCACCCGTGGAAGAGCCGGCGAGCGACCCGGCCGTAGGCTACGAGAGGTGACCACCCCAACCACACGGGCACGAATCACCGAGATCACCGGAAACGTCGCCAGAGAGCGCAGCGACCACCTCGCCACCGAGGAGCCGCTGGAGATCCGCCTCACCGGCGCCGGCGGGCCCCAGCGCAGGACCGTGGCGATCACCATGCGCACCCCTGGGCACGACTTCGAACTGGCGGCGGGCTTCCTCCACGGGGAGGGCATCGCGGCGCCGGGCGCGATCAGGGCCATCGGCTACTGCACCGACGAGGACGTGACGCCCGAGGCCCGCTACAACACCGTGACGGTCGCGCTGGACGGCCCGATCCCCGAGCTGCCGACCCTTGACAGGCACTTCCTCACCTCGAGCGCCTGCGGGGTCTGCGGCTCGGCCAGCCTGGACGTGCTGCGCGACCGCTGCGTCCCCGTGCCCGAGGGCGAGCTCTCGCTCTCCCCCGAGGTGTTGTACGGCCTGCCGTACAGGCTGAGGGAGGGGCAGGGCGTGTTCGGCAAGACGGGCGGCCTGCACGCGGCGGGCCTGTTCACCGGCGAAGGCGAGCCGCTCGCGGTACGCGAGGACGTCGGCAGGCACAACGCCGTGGACAAGCTCGTGGGGTGGGCCTCGCTGAACCAGCGGCTCCCCCTGCGCGACCACGTGCTGATGGTCAGCGGCAGGGCCAGCTACGAGATCATGCAGAAGGCGCTGGCGGCGGGGATCGCCGTCGTGTGCGCGGTGTCGGCGCCGTCGTCGCTGGCGGTGGAGGTGGCCAGGGAGTTCGGGATGACGCTGGTCGGCTTCCTGCGCGAGGAGCGCTGCAACGTCTACGCGGGCAGGGAGCGCATCAAGGTATAGCGAGCGCGCCTGGAATCACTGCGGATTCTCTCTTCAGCAGAAAGATCGTGTCATGTATCTTCGTGAAGTCATCGAAGAAAAGTTTCACGTGAGGAGATGCAGTGGGCAAGAAGCTTCACGCGCTGGTCCTGCCGATGGCCGTCGTCGCACTGTCCGCCCTGCCGACCGTTCCCGCCCATGCCGCCACCGGCTACGACCGCTGCAATGAGGGCTATTACTGCATGTTCTCCGGCCTCGACGGCACGGGCGACATCATCCAGATCCGGGTCAGCACGCCCGACCTGGCGGCGTTGAACATGGACGACAGAGCCAAGTCCGACTGGAACAGGACGGACTTCGTCATCCACCTCTACTCCGAGGCCAACTACGAGGGCTGCACGGCCGGGACCAGCCCCCGCGGCAAGGGCAACTTCTTCAGCACCTACCGCGACTTCTTCAGCTCGGTGCGCATCGGCGGCCCGAACGGCCCCTCCTGTGGCACCACCGACCCCGAGTTCCGCGTGAAGGCGCACGCCTGACGCAAGCATCCGAACGGCCCGGCATCGCGAGGCGGTGCCGGGCTTTCGTGTTTCTTCGATGGAACGCTCCAAGAGTGGAATGAAGCGTTCCGTTCTGCTATTCTGGAACAGAACAAACCGTTCCGATACAGGAGGCCAGCGGTGACCGCTCTCGACACCCGCCCCACGGTGGCGACACCCCAGCAGCCCGCCGCCTACAGGTGGCGCTGGCCCGCGCTGTTCGTCATCCTCGCCGGCTCGGTCATGGAGCTGCTCGACGCCACCGTCACCCACATCGCGGGCCCGACCATGCGGACCGAGCTCGGCGGCGGCACCTCGCTGATCCAGTGGCTCGGCGCCGCCTACACCCTCGCCATGACCGCGGGGCTGCTGACCGGCGGCAGGCTCGGCGACATCGTCGGCCGCAAGCGGATGTTCCTCATCGGGGTCGTCGGCTTCACGATCGGCTCGCTGTTCTGCGCCGTCGCGGTCTCACCCGAGGCCATGATCGCCGCCAGGGTCGTCCAGGGCCTGTTCGGCGCGGCGATGATCCCGCAGGGGCTCGGGCTGATGAAGGAGATGTTCCCTCCCAAGGAGCTGCAGGCGGCGTTCGGGCTGTTCGGGCCGGTCATGGGCCTGTCCGCGATCGGTGGCCCGATCCTGGCGGGCTGGCTGGTCAGCGCCGACCTGTTCGGCACCGGCTGGCGGATGATCTTCCTGATCAATCTCCCGATCGGCGTCGCCGCGGTGCTGGCGGCGGCCCGCTTCCTGCCCTCCTCGCCTCCGGCCGGCGGCGTCAGGCTCGACCTGCCGGGCGCGGCCCTCGCCTCCCTCGGCACCGTTCTGATCGTCTTCCCCCTGGTCCAGGGCGGCGAGCACGGCTGGCCGCTCTGGTCGTTCGCGATGATGGCCGCCTCGGCCGTGACCTTCGCCTGCTTCGTCGCCTATGAGAAGCGCCGTGACCGTGACCCGCTGATCGCCCCCTCGCTGTTCCGCAAGCCCGCTTTCGTCTCAGGCCTGGCCGTCGGCGCCATCTACTTCGCCGCGTTCGGCGGCGTGCTGCTGGTGATCGGCCTCTACACCCAGCTCGGCCTCGGCTACTCGCCGCTGAAGGCGGCGCTGACCGGCGTGCCGTCCTCGCTCGGGATGATCGTCGGCATGGGGATCGCCCAGGCCACCCAGAAGTACGGACGCAGGGTCCTGCTGGCCGGCGCGGTCGTCATGGGCACGGCGGTGCTCGCCCTGCTCGTCGTCGCCGAACCGGGCGTGACCCCGTGGCAGCTGGCCCCCGCGCTCGTCTTCGTCGGCCTCGGCAGCGGGCTCATCATGGGCCCCTACTTCACCATCGTGATGGCCGCGGTCGATCCGCAGGAGACCGGCTCGGCCTCCGGCGCCCTCACCGCGATCCAGCAGGTCGGCAACGCGCTCGGCCTGGCCGTCCTCGGCACCGTCTACTTCGGCACCGGCAGCGTGGAGATCACTCTCGCGGTGGCCGCCGCGATGATCGCGGCGACCTTCGTGGTCGGGCTGATGCTGCCCGGGCAGGGCAGTACCGACACCGAGTTCGTCCACTGAGTTCGTGCACTGACCGTCCGAGACCCCGGGACGCCGATCGGCGGCGTCCCGGGGTCTCGTGCTGCCGGGCCCTCTCCGGCGGGAGAGAGCGACTTTGGTCGGATGCGGATGCGTCCGAGGTTCGATGTGGGCGAGGTCCGCCGATCTCTAGCGTCGGGGACATGACGCAGACTCAGGCGCCTCCAGCGACGCGCATCCACGAGATCGACGCCGTCAGGGGCTTCGCGCTCGGGGGCATCCTCGTGGCGAACATCGGCTTCTTCGCCGATCCCGGCTACGCCACGGGCACCGGCGTGATGCCCATCACCGAGGGCCCTGTCGCCCTCGTGGTCAGCACCCTCGTGCTGACCAAGTTCTACGTCATCTTCTCCTTCCTGTTCGGCTACTCCTTCACCCTGCAGATGCGCTCATGGGGCGACAGGGTCAAGGGCAGGATGCTGCGCCGCTGCCTCGCGCTGTTCACCCTGGGCGTGCTGCAGGGCTTCCTGCTGTGGATCGGCGACATCCTCACCCTCTACGCCGCGCTCGGCCTGATCCTGCTGGCCATGCGCAACGTCAGGCCGAAGACCGCCGTGGTGACGGGCTCGGTCATCATCGCGGTCACGTCGCTGCTGTGGCTCGCGCTCGCGGCGCTGACCCTGCTCGACCCCAGCGCGGGCGGCGCGACCGCCGCCGATCCCGCCGCGGCGGCGCGGGCGCAGGCCCTGGTGACGGGCGGCCCGCTCGACTTCCTCACCTTCCAGGCCGAGACCTACCCGGGGCTGGCCCTGTTCGTCTGGCTCGGCCAGGGCCCGATGGCGATGGCGCTGTTCCTGTTCGGGCTGGCCGCGGGCAAGTCGCGGCTGTTCGAGGAGCCCGGGCGCTGGGCTCGTCTGATCCCCCGCGTCCAGGTGCTGGGGTTCGGGATCGGCCTGCCGGCCGCCGCCTTCTTCACCTGGTCGAGCACGTCGAACGGCAGCTGGCAGCTGGTCGGGCTCGCCGTCAACAACGTGACCTCGCTGCTGCTGGCCGCCGCCTACGTGGTCACGCTGCTCCAACTGGTCAGGAGGGTGCCCGCCGTCGGCGCCGCCCTCTCACCCGCGGGCAGGGCGGCCGCCTCCAACTACATCGGGCAGTCGGTGCTGATGTGCCTGGTCTTCACCGGCTACGGCCTGGCGCTGGCCGGCAGCCTGCCACCGCTCGCGGTGATGGGCGTGGCCGCGCTCATCTTCACGCTGCTGCTCACGCTGAGCGCGTGGTGGATGCGCGGCCACCGCTACGGCCCGATCGAGTACGGCCTGCGCCGCGTCACAAATCTTTCCGCATGAAGACGACGTCGCGCTCGCCGATGGGCTCCCTCGAGGTGATCGAGTAGCCGAGCCGCTCGTAGAGCGCGATGTTGACCTTCATCATGGCGTTGGTGATGAGCCGGAGCGCGGGCAGCCCGAGCGCCGCCGCCCGCTCCTCCGCGAAGGCGAGCAGCCGCCTGCCCAGGCCCTGCCCGTGCTGGTCGGGGCGGACGGCCACGTTGTCCACGTACAGCACGCCCTCCTCCGGCACCAGCACGATCAGGCCGCGCAGATCGTCGAGGACGAAGATGTGCCCCGCCGCGAGGTGCGCCGCGTGGTCGGCGTCCATGGGCATGGGGCGGACGCCGATCAGCTCGGCCCACGGCTGGTAGGCCGCCGCGACGATCTCCTCGATCACCGGCAGGTCCTCGGGGCGGGCGGGCCTGATCATCCGGTGTTCTGCAATCCGGCGGCGACGCCGTTGACCGACAGCAGCAGCAGCGTCGAGAGGCGCTCGCGCTCGGCCTCCGACAGGTCCTCCGTGGTCCGCAGCGCGGTCAGCGCCCGCAGCTGCAGGTGGGACAGGGCGTCGACGTAGGGGTCGCGCAGCTGGACGGCCCGCGAGAGCACCTTCCTGTTCTCCAGCAGCCTGGAGTGCCCTGTCACCGCGAGCACCAGGCGGCGGGTCCTGTCGTACTCCTCCAGCACCTGCGCCTCGAAGTCGGGGCGCCCGCCCAGGGCGAGGTAGCGGGAGGCGATGGAGCGGTCGGTCTTGGCCAGCGACATCTCGACGTTGTCGAGCAGCGAGGCGAACAGCGGCCATTCCTTGTAGGCCGCCTGGAGCTCGGTGACGTCCTCGACGGAGGCCAGGCCGCTGCCGAGGCCGTACCAGCCTGGCAGGTTGGCGCGGGTCTGCGCCCACGCGAACACCCACGGGATGGCCCGCAGGTCGTCGAGGGAGCGGGGCGCGCCGAGGCCGCGCCGCGCGGGACGGGAGCCCAGGCGCAGCGAGCCGATCTCCTCCAGCGGGCTGACCAGCGCGAACCACTCGGGGAAGCCCTTGGCCTCGGTGAGCGCGCGGTAGGCCCGCTCGGAGGCGGCGGCGACCTGGGAGGCCAGGGCGCGGAAGCGGGCCGCCGCGGTGGCGGTGCGCTCGCCGACGGACGGCGAGGAGGCCAGCAGCACCGCGTTGGAGACCTGCTCCATGTGGCGGCGGGCGATGGCCTGGTGCCCGTAGCGGGCGAAGATGACCTCGCCCTGCTCGGTGACCTTGAAGCGGCCTGCGACGCTGCCGGGGGCCTGGGCGAGCACGGCCCTGTTGGCGGGGCCTCCGCCGCGGCCGAGCGCGCCGCCCCTGCCGTGGAACAGGCGGAGCTTGACGTCGTTGGCCAGGGCCCAGGCGGTCAGCCTCTCCTGCGCCTCGTAGAGCTTGAGCGTCGCGGCGGCGGGGCCGAGCTCCTTGGCGGAGTCGGAGTAGCCGAGCATGACCTCCACCCTGCGGTCGTTGCCTGCCAGGCGGCGCTGCACCTCGGGCAGCTTCAGCATGCCCGCGAGCACGTCGGCGGAGTTGTCGAGGTCCTGGCCCGACTCGAACAGCGGCACCACGTCGAGGACCGGCGCGCGGTCGCCGAGCGCGTGGGCGGCCAGCTCGTAGACGGCGGCCAGGTCTTCGGCGGTGCGGGTGAAGGAGACGACGTAGCGGGAGCAGGCGGTGACGCCGAAGCGCTCCTGGATCCAGGCGATCACTCTGATCGTGGCCAGCACCTCCTCGGTGCGCTCCGACAGCGCTCCTCCCGCGCGGACCTCCTCCAGCGCGGCGGCGTGGACCTGGGAGTGCTGGCGCACCTCCAGCTCGGCCAGGTGGAAGCCGAACGTCTCGACCTGCCAGATGAGGTGCTGCAGCTCTCCGTAGGCCTGCCGTACGGCGCCTGCGGCCACCAGTGACTCCTGCGCGAGCCGCAGGTCGGCCAGCAGGTCGGCGGGCTCGCGGTAGGCAAGGTCGAGGTCGCGGCGGCGGGTGGCGCCGATGCGCGCGGCGACGTAGAGCAGCCACTGCCTGTGCGGCTCGGACGGCGAGCGGGTGGCCAGCTCGGAGACCAGGTCGGGGTGGGCGTCCTGGGCGCCGGCCAGGGCGCGGCGCAGGTTCTGCGACGGAGGGGTGAACTGGGCGGCGGCGGTGAGCGTGCGGGCGATGCGCGTGGTGGCGGTCTCCAGCGCGGTCAGCACGTGCTCGGCCTGGATGAGGACGGCCTCGCGGGTGACCTTGGCGGTGACGTTGGGGTTGCCGTCGCGGTCACCGCCGATCCAGCTGCCGTAACGGATGAACGACCTGGCCAGGGGGGCCCTGGTGCCGCTGCCCTCGCCGAGCGCGGCGTCGAGTGAGCGGTAGACCTGCGGCACCACGCGGAAGAGCGTCTCGTCGAAGGCGGCCATCGCCGTGCGCACCTCGTCGAGCGGGTCGAGCTTGGTGTTGCGCAGCTGGGCCGTACGCCAGAGGAGGTCGATCTCCTCCAGCAGGCGGCGCCTGCTCTCCGCGCGCTCGGTGGCGCCGCGCCCCTGGCTGTTGTACTCGGTGAGCTGGCCGCTGATGCGCTGGATCGCGGTGACGACGGCGCGCCTGCGCGCCTCGGTCGGGTGCGCGGTCAGCACCGGGTGCAGCTCCAGCCCCTCGACCAGCTCGGCGACCCGTTCCCTGCCCAGTTCCTCGACGGCGGAGGCCAGCGACTCCCGCTGGACGGCGTCGCCGGCGTCACGCTCGCGCAGGGTGCGGATGCGGTAGTGCTCCTCGGCGAGGTTGGCCAGGTGGAAGTAGCAGGTGAAGGCGCGGGCGATCTGCACCGCCCTGTCGATCTCCCACGTGCTCACCATCTCGGCCACCTCGTCGGCGGACACCTCGCCGCGGCGTGCGCCGATGACGGCCTTGCGCAGACGTTCGACGTCTTCCAGGAGATCGGGACCGCCCTGCTCGGCGATCACCTGTCCGAGTAGCTCACCGAGCAGCCGCACGTCGCGGCGGAGCTCGTCGGGCATCTCGCTGACGGCGCTGTGGCGCGGTGTGGCCTGGTCAATCATGTCTCGCACGATATCCATTCGTTCTGAACGACTGGAGACCGGTCTCAACCAGTGGACTAGACCATTACGTCGGCTTGGAGACCGCGGCGAGCAGTTCGGGCATGCGTGGGTAGCCGATCCTGCTCGCCAGCACCCTGCCGGCCCACGCGAGCGCCAGCCCGTACGGCAGCGCCACCACGCTCATCCAGGTGACGCCGAGCAGCACGGGCAGCACGACGGGCAGCGCGATCAGCGCGGTCACGATCATCGCTCCGAACGAGGCGACGAAGGCCACCCCGCCCTGTCCCGGGGCCGCGCCGGTGAAGGCGTTGAGCCTGTCGGGCACGGTGTAGGGGACGAGCACGCTGGTGAGCGCCCCGACGCCGAGCCCGACGCCGAGCACGCCCCACGCGGTCAGCACGGCAGGCAGCACCCCCTCGAAGCCGCCCGAGAACACGGCGCCGAGGACGCTCAGCGCGATCAGCACGGGAGCCGCGATGATCGCCACGCCCAGGTGCCGCCCCGCCACGTCGCCGCGCAGGTCGCGGCTGTCGCCGTAGACGACGGCGTTCATCCACAGGGACCTGCCGTCGATGCCGAAGATGTTGCACTGCTGGATGCCCATCATCAGCGCGCCGACGCAGGCGGGCCCGATCGCCGCGCCAGGACCCGAGCCCTGGCCCTGGCCGCTGATGGAGAAGGCCAGCACGCCGGTCACCGCGATGGAGGCGAACCAGCCGACCCTGCCCCTGGGGTCGCGGCGGGCGTACTTCAGCTCCTTCGCCACGACGGCCGCGACCCTGCCGTCGGGGAGGATCCTGTCGAGCAGGCCGCTGGACCTGCGGACGGAGGCGGCCTGGGTGGAGGCGTCCGTGGTGACCAGCGCCCTGCTGAGCGCCCTGATCCAGAGCCAGCCGAGCGCCAGGACGAGCGCGGCGAGCGCCACGAGTTCGGCCAGGCCGACCAGCCCGCCGTCGCTGATGGCGTGGGCGGCCCAGCCTGAAGGGGTCCAGCGCAGCACGGAGGCGATGCTGTGCACCATCGCGAGAGGGTCGCCGGTCAGGCCGCGGTTGACGATGAGGTTGGGCAGCTGGGCCATCAGCACGACCACGATGACGCCGACGGCCAGCAGGTCACGGCCCCTGCGCGAGCGCAGCAGCCCTGACAGCGCGGTCGTGATCAGCCTGGAGGCGACGATGCAGAGCGCGAACTGCAGGAGCACCGCGACGATGCCGAGCAGCACGCCGCCGATGCCTCGGGCCAGCCCGACCAGCGCGCCCGCCGTCACCAGGAACGAGGCGGCAGGCCAGATGCCGGTGACCGAGGCGGCGAACATGCCCGTGGCCAGCTGCCGCGTGCGCAGCGGGAACAGGGCGAGCTTGGCGGGGTCGAGCGTGTCGTCGACGCCGAAGGCCAGCAGCGGGACCGTGGCCCAGAAGACCAGCAGCCCTGTGAAGGCGATCACGCCGACGTCGGCGGCCACCTGCGGGGAGGCGAGCCTGAGCAGCGACAGGAGCAGGAAGCCGCCCCCTGCCACGACGAGCGCGGCCAGACAGGAGAAGACGAAGCCGAGGACGCGCTGGGTGTCGCCGCGCATGCCGCCCGAGATCAGCCTGAGCTTCAGTGCGACGAAGAGCCCAACCACGTCAGCCCCTCCTCTCCGCCCTGGCGAACGCCGACGAGGTCGAGGAAGGCCTGGTTGAGGCTGCGCCCGGCGCGCACCTCGTCGATCGGCCCCTGGGCGACGATGGTGCCGCCGCTCATCACCGACACCCAGTCGCACAGCCGCTCGACCAGCTCCATGACGTGGCTGGAGAAGATGACGGTGGAGCCCGAGGCGGTGTAGCGCTGCAGGACCTCGGTGAGGATGTTGGCGCTGACGGGGTCGACGCCCTCGAAGGGCTCGTCGAGGAAGAGGACGGCGGGGTTGTGCAGCAGCGCCGCGGCCAGGCCGATCTTCTTGCGCATGCCGGTGGAGTAGTCGACGACGAGCTTGTCCGCCGAGCCGGTGAGGTCCATGACGCGCAGCAGCTCCTCGGCGCGCCGTTCGACCTCGGCCTTGGGGATGCCGCGCAGGCGCCCGTTGTAGTGGAGCAGTTCGCGGCCCGACAGCCGCTCGAACAGGCGCAGGCCCTCGGGCAGCACCCCGATGCGCGCCTTCACCTGGACGGGGTCGCGCCACACGTCGACGCCGCCGACCTCGGCCAGCCCGCCGTCGGGGCGCAGGAGTCCGGTGATCATGCTGAGCGTGGTCGTCTTGCCCGCGCCGTTGGGGCCGACCAGCCCCGCGAAACTGCCCGCGGGGACCGTGAAGTTCACCCCCGCCACCGCCACCTGCTGGCCGAACCTCTTGAATAGGCCTTCTGTGCGCACCGCCTGCGTCATGACCACCAGTCTGGTGCCTGTCCGACGTCGTCGCGCACATCCCCTTTAGTCTTACGGCATGAGCGCTGCACTGCCGTCGGAGCCCCCAGAGATCGACATCCACACCACCGCTGGCAAGATCGCCGACTTCGAGCGGCGGAAGGACGAGGCCGTCCACGCGGGCTCGGCGCGCGCGGTGGAGAAGCAGCACGCCAAGGGCAAGATGACCGCCCGCGAGCGCCTGGACGCCTTCCTCGACGAGGGCTCCTTCGTCGAGTTCGACGAGTTCGCCAGGCACCGGGCCACGGCGTTCGGCATCGAGAACAACAGGCCCTACGGCGACGGCGTGGTGACGGGGCACGGCACCGTGGACGGCAGGCCGGTCGCCGTCTTCAGCCAGGACTTCACGGTCTTCGGCGGCTCGCTCGGCGAGGTCTACGGCGAGAAGATCGTCAAGGTCATGGACCACGCGCTCAAGGTCGGCTGCCCGATCGTCGGCATCAACGACGGCGGAGGCGCCAGGATCCAGGAGGGCGTGGTCGCGCTCGGCCTGTTCGCCGAGATCTTCAAGCGCAACGTGCACGCCTCGGGCGTGATCCCGCAGATCTCGCTGGTCATGGGCCCGTGCGCGGGAGGTGCCGTCTACTCCCCCGCGCTGACCGACTTCATCCTGATGGTGCAGGAGAAGTCGCACATGTTCATCACGGGCCCCGACGTGATCAAGACCGTCACTGGCGAGGAGGTGAGCTTCGAGGAACTGGGCGGCGCCCACACCCACAACTCCAGGTCGGGCGTGGCGCACTACGAGGCCGCCGACGAGGCCGACTGCCTGGAGTTCGCCAAGGCGCTGCTGTCCTACCTGCCCTCGAACAACCTGGACGAGGCGCCGGTCTACGAGGCGGACCCCGAGCTGACCGTCACCGACGAGGACCGCGAGCTCGACACGCTGATCCCCGACTCGCCCAACCAGCCCTACGAGATGCGCACGGTCGTCGAGCACGTTCTCGACGACGGCGAGTTCCTGGAGGTCCATGCCCAGTTCGCGCCGAACCTCGTGGTCGGCTTCGGCAGGGTCGAAGGACGTTCGGTGGGCATCGTGGCCAACCAGCCGATGAGTTTCGCCGGAACTCTTGATATTGCCGCGTCCGAAAAGGCGGCGAGATTTGTACGCACTTGTGATGCTTTCAATATTCCGGTGTTGACATTTGTCGATGTACCAGGATTCCTTCCCGGCACGGACCAGGAATGGAACGGAATCATCAGGCGCGGCGCCAAGCTGCTCTACGCCTACGCCGAGGCCACGGTCCCGCTGGTCACCGTCATCACGCGCAAGGCCTACGGCGGCGCCTACGACGTCATGGGCTCCAAGCACCTGGGCGCCGACATCAACCTCGCCTGGCCGACCGCCCAGATCGCGGTCATGGGGGCACAGGGGGCGGTCAACATTCTCTACCGGCGCGAGCTGGCCGCGGCCGACGATCCCGACGCCGAGCGGGCCAAACTGGTCACCGCGTACGAGGACACTCTGGCCAACCCGTTCCTCGCCGCCGAGCGTGGCTACGTCGACGCGGTGATCAGGCCGTCCGACACCAGGGTCCAGATCGTCAGGGCGCTGCGCGCGCTGCGGAACAAGCGGGCCTCCCTGCCCGCGAAGAAGCATGGGAACATCCCGCTGTGACGACTCATCTGCGAATTGTTCGTGGCGATGCCACCGCTGAGGAGATCGCGGCTCTGGTGGCGGTTGTGGCGACCCGACACGCCCAAGCCGAACGGCCCGCCGAACCGAAGAACGAATCATGGCGAAACCCGGCCAGGGCCATGCGTAAACCGCTCGCACCTGGGAAGTCGGCGTGGCGAAACAGCGCCTTGCCGTAGAGGATCCTGAGAATCGGGTGTCAACTTCGCCGGGAGTTGGGACTATCTAGAAAAGTAGGCGTATATAGTCAGCCGATCAACGAGCACCGCGGCCTGGAGGACGACATGGCCATCCCAGACCTCACGCCGCACCCTGTCGCGGCGAAGTACGCCGTCCTTGTGGATGTTGGATATCTCTATGCCGCCGCAGGGGAAGTACTGCTCGGCGCCAAGGAGCGCAAGGAATACCGGGTTGGCGCCGATGAGCTCATCCAATCGCTACAGAAGCATGCAGAACAACGCATTTCCGGCGAGCTGCTGCGGATCTATTGGTATGACGCAGCTCGTGACCGCGTGCCCACCGTGGACCAGCGAGTCATCGCCCAGCTCCCCTGGGTGAAAGTCCGGCTTGGCAACCTCAACGCGCGTGGCCAGCAGAAGGGCGTGGACGCCCAGATCAGGAGCGATCTCGAGGCGCTGGCCAGGCACCACGCGGTGACCGACACGATTCTGCTGGCGGGCGATGAGGACATGGTGCCCGCCGTGGAGGCGGCACAGGCCTACGGCGTGCGGATCCACCTGTGGGGCGTCGAACCGCCCTACGGCACCAACCAGGCCGAGCGCCTGGTGTGGGAGTCCGACACCGTGGAGGTTCTTTCCGCCGAGTTCCTGAGGCCGTTTTTCAGTCGTGCCCCGCAGCCGGTGACGGTCGTGCCGCCGGTGACGGCGCCTTCGCCCGCCCAGGTGTTCGCAGGACGCACCGCCGTGCCGAAGCCGCACGTCAAGCCTGGCCAGGTGGCCAAGCTGGGCCCCTCGCGCCCCAGGG
Source organism: Nonomuraea recticatena (assembly GCF_039533245.1). Classification (NCBI taxonomy): domain Bacteria; kingdom Bacillati; phylum Actinomycetota; class Actinomycetes; order Streptosporangiales; family Streptosporangiaceae; genus Nonomuraea; species Nonomuraea recticatena. The sequence continues at coordinate 324,305 of NZ_BAAATE010000001.1, forward strand.
TCGAGGACGTCGGCGAGCACGTGGCGCAGAAGTGGATACTCACCCGCGGCCGCGACAACATCAGGGACCTGCTGCCCGGCCCGATCCTGCCCACGGTCATCGACACCGAACTGCTGATCGAGGCGGAGAAGGAGCTCGGCCACTCGCTGCGGCCCTACCCCGAGGCGAGGGTCTGGCTGCGCGACGGGTTCTGGGCGCGCGTCTACCGTGAGTTCGACCTGGGGGTGGGGGTCTCCTCCAAGTAAGGGGTGGCGAACTCCTTCGCGAAGCGATCCTCGCCGAGCGCCGCCACCACGGCGGCGGTGATCCTGTCGACGTCGCCGCGTTCGGCGGGCGGCAGCGGCGCGCCCAGCGACCGCCTGATCCCGTCGGCCGCGCCCAGCAGGCGGGCCGCCTCGACGGCGCGGCCCGCCGCGGCGTGCGCTCCGGCCAGCCCCTCGTAGGCGAGCGCGACCGCCCGGGGGCCTCCCGACTCGCGCGCCTCCTCCAGGCCCTCGAGGTGCAGCGCGAGCGCGGCCTCGGCGTCGCCGCGCAGCTCGGCCACGAAACCGAGCTCGGCCAGGATCAGGGCCGAGGCGATGGCCGCGCTCATCTCACGGTCCCACTCCAGCCAGGTGCGCAGGAGCGCCTCAGCGGTGTCCAGCCTGCCCTGGCGGCGGGCGCTGAGAGCCAGGCCGAGTGAGGCGTACTCCTCGCCGATCGTGTAGCCCTGCTCGCGGGCCAGTCGCGCGGCCTTGCCGTGCAGCTCGTCGGCCTGGGCGAAGTCGCCTTCGAGCAGCGCGATCCTGCCCAGCTCCGACAGCTTGTCGGCCACCTCGCTGTGCAGGCCCAGCTCCTCGGCCATGCGCAGGCCCTCGCGGTGCAGCCTGGCCGCGCTCTCGTAGTCGCCGACGATCTCGGCGTGCGCGCCGAGGCCGAGCGTGGCGTGCAGCTGACCCCACCGGTCGCCCAGCGTGGTGAACAGCGCCATGCTCTGCGCGCCGTACTCGTGGAGGGCAGCGAGGTCGCCGCGCAGCAGCGCCTGCCTGGAGCGGGTGCTCAGCGCGGCGGCGGTGCCCCACTCGTCGCCCAGGGCGCGAAACAGCTCCAGGACGCGTTCGGCCTGCTCCTCGCCGGCCTGCGCGTCGCCGATGCCGAGCCTGACCAGCGAGAGGAACCATTCCGCCCTGGCCCGGCCCGCGAGCCCTTCGAGGTCGGCGGGCCTGGTGGCGGGCTCGGCGTGGTCGAGCACCTCGCCCATGCGCAGGGCGAAGGCGGCCAGCCAGGTCGCGGCCGTGCCCGCGTCGTCCTCGTGGCCGCCTGCCGCGAGGGCGGCGACGAGCGCTCTGCGGCCCTCGCCGAGGCGTCCGCGCAGCACCCAGTACCAGGCCAGCGCGTTGACCAGGCGCAGCGCGCCGCCGTGCCTGAGCGCCACGCCGAGGGCGGCGCGCAGGTTGGCGCTCTCGGCGTCCAGCCTGGCCAGCCACTCGCGCTGCTCGGGCCCCCGCAGGCGCGGCTCGGCCGAGACGGCCAGCTCGGTGTAGTGGCGAAGGTGCCGCCGCTCGACCTCCTCCAGCTCGCCGGCCTCCGCCAGGCGCTCACGGCAGTAGGCGGCGACCGACTCGAGCAGCTGGTAGCGCGGCTCGCCCCCCGTCGAGACCGTCACGAGGGAGTGGTCGACCAGGCCCGCCATCAGGTCCATGACGTCGAGCCCCTCGTCGCCGCAGACCGCCTCCGCCGCGCGCAGCGTGCACCCGCCAGCGTGGACGGCGAGCCTGCGCAGCACCGCGCGCTCGTCGTCGCCGAGCAGCTCCCAGCTCCAGTCGATGACCGCGCGCAGCGTGCGCTGCCTGGCGGGCGCGTCGCTCGCTCCGGCGGCGAGCACCCTGAACCCGTCGAGCGTGCCCTGCGACGAGCCGTCCTCGGGCGGGTGCGGAGCGTCCTGGTGAAGGGCGCCGAGACGCACGGCGAGCTCGTTGACGCCGAGCGCGCGGACCCTGGTGGCGGCCAGCTCCAGCGCCAGCGGGATGCCGTCGAGCCGCGCGCAGATCGCCGCGACCGTCGCCTCGTTGCCCGCGTCGACCGTGAAGCCCGGCGCGCGGGCCGTGGCCCGCGCCTCGAACAGCCGCAGCGCGCTCGGCGACGCCAGCGGGGGCACCTGCCACAGCCGCTCGCCCGCGACCCCGAGCGGCCTCCTGCTCGTCGCCATGATCCGCAGCTCGGGCACGGCCCGCAGCAGCGCGCCTGCCAGCTCGGCCACGGGGGCGAGCACGTGCTCGCAGTTGTCGAGGACGAGCAGCGCCCGCTTGCCGCGCATCGTCTCTGCCAGGCTGAGCGCGCCGCTCTCGTCGCGGATGCCCAGCACGGCCGCCACGGCCTCCGTGACCTCCTCCGCCGAGCACTCGGAGTCGCCGAGATGGGAGGGCAGGGCGCCCAGCTCCACCAGCCAGGCGCCGTCGGGGAAGGAGGGGGCCAGCCGCCTGGCCGCCTCCAGCGCGAGGCTGGTCTTGCCCACCCCTCCAGGTCCCGTGAGCGTGACCAGGCGGCCCACGTCGAGCAGCGCGGTCACCTCGCCGATCGCCTCCGCGCGGCCGATCAGCTCGCCCATCGGGGCGGGCAGGTTGCCGGGGGGAGGCCCCGCGAGGGCCGCATCCAGCGACGGATCCTGCCTCAGCATCGCCTCGTGGAGCGCGACCAGCTCCCTGCTCGGATCGACGCCCAGCTCGTCGGCCAGGCGCTCACGCAGGTCGCGGAAGCCGTCCAGGGCCTCGTTCTGGCGTCCCGAACGGTAGAGGGCCAGCAGGTGGGCGGCGCGCAGGCCCTCGCGCAGAGGGTGCCTGGCCACCAGGTCGCCCAGCTCGCCCGCCAGCACGGCGTGCTCGCCGAGCTCCAGCCTCGCCTCGGCCTGCTCCTCCATCGCCGTCAGGCGCAGTTCGTCCAGGCGCGCGATCTCGGCCGCGGCGAACTCCTCGTCGGCGAACTCGATCAGCGCGGGGCCCCGCCACAGCGCGAGCGCGTCGCCCAGCAGGTCGGCGCGGGCGCGGGGGGTGCCCGCCGTACGGGCGGCCGCGACGAGCGCCTGGAAGCGGCCGACGTCGAGCGCGTCGGGCGGGACATCCAGCACGTAGCCGGGAGCGCGGGAGACCACCAGCCGCCGCGCGCCCTCCTCGGCGTCCTCCAGCGCCCTGCGCAGCTGCGACACCCTCGTCTGGAGCGAGGCGGCGGGGTTCGTGGGCAGGCTGCCGCCCCACAGGTGGTCGATCAGCCTGTCGGCCGGCACCACCTGCCCCGCCTGCACGATCAGCTCTGCCAGCAGCCCCCGCACCTTGACCTCGGGGATCCGTACAGGCCTGCCCTCTGACGTCCATACGGCCAGCGGACCGAGCACCCCGAATCGCATGGCGCAAACAGTATCCAAAGCAGATCCGAAGGGTTTCTGGAGTCCCGCCCTGCACGGTGTGGACATGCGACTCGCGTTCATCATCGGCGGCGGCGCCGACGGCCTGGCTGTGGCCGAATGGCTGTCCTACCTCGCCTGCCCCCGCGGCTTCGAGGTCGATCTGCTCGACCTCCAGGCCGCGGGGCTGCCCGAGGTGTGCTCGCACGAGGTGCCGACTCCGCCGGCCGTCCAGGACCTGGTGCCCTGGCTGGCGGCGGCGGACGCCTTCGTGGTGGTGATCCCCGAGTGCTTCCCCATGTCGCTCGCCGACTGGTGCGCTCCGCAGTGGCGGGCCAGGCCCGCGGCCTTCGCCGGCAGGCAGGACGCCACGGAGGCCGCCGGCCCACTGCGGCCCTTCTTCGCGACGACCGTCGCGGAGGTCATCAGGTACGGCCGGCCCCGCTCGGCCGACCGCGTGCTGTCCCTATTGAGAAGAGAGAACTGATCATGACTGTGCACCCCCGCGCGGGAGCCAGGGAGTGGCTCGGCCTGACCGTCCTGCTCCTGCCCACCGTCCTGTTGTTCCTGGCGATGACCGTGCTGTTCCTCGCCACCCCGCACATAGCCGCCGACCTGCAGCCGAGCGGCGCCCAGCTGCTGTGGATCAATGACATCTACGGGTTCATGATGGCCGGTCTGCTGGTGGCCATGGGCACCGTCGGCGACAGGATCGGTCGGCGCAAGGTGCTGCTGTTCGGCGCCGCCGCCTTCGGCGTCGCCTCGGTGGCCGCGGCGTTCGCGCCCGGCGCCGACCTGTTGATCGTCGCCCGAGCGGTGATGGGTGTGGGCGCGGCCGCGGTCATGCCGTCCACGCTGTCGCTGATCAGCAACATGTTCCGCGACGACCGTCAGCGAGCCAGCGCGATCGGCATGTGGGCGGCCTCCATCTCGGTCGGCGTGGCCGTGGGCCCGCTGGTCGGCGGCCTGCTGCTGGAGACGTTCTGGTGGGGCGCCGCGCTGCTGGCAGGCGTGCCCGTCATGGCGCTCGTGCTGGTCGCGGCGCCCGCGCTGGTTCCCGAGTACCGGGCGCCCCAGGCGGGAGGCGCCGACGTGCTGAGCGTGCTGCTGTCCATGGCGACGCTGCTGCCCGTCGTCTACGGCGTCAAGGAGCTGGCCAAGAGCGGCCTGTCGGTGGTCGCCGTGGGAGCGATCGTCGCCGGTCTGGTGCTCGGCACGCTGTTCGTCCGCCGCCAGCTGCGTCTGGAGCACCCGCTGCTGGACGTGAGACTGTTCGCCAACCGCACCTTCAGCGGCGCTCTCGGCGTCTTCCTGCTCTCGGCGATCGCGCTGGGCGGCGTCTACCTGCTGTTCACGCAGTACCTTCAGCTCGTGGCAGGTCTGTCGCCGCTGGAGTCGGGGCTGTGGATCCTGCCCGCCGCGCTCATGCTCGTCGCGGTCTCCACGTTCTCGCCGGCTCTGGCCCGCAGGGTGCGGCCCGCCTATGTGGTGGCGGCGGGAACGGCGCTGTCGGTGGCGGGCTACGTGGTGCTGACCCAGGTCGGCAGCGTGTCGGGGCTGCCGCTGCTGCTGACCGGCTTCTACATCCTCTACCCGGGCATCGCCCCGACGATGGCGCTGACCACGAACCTGGTGATCGCCTCCGCGCCGCAGGAGAAGGCCGGCGCCGCGTCCGCGGTGAACACCACGGCCAGCGACCTGGGCGTCTCGCTCGGCATCGCCCTGCTCGGCACGATCGGGACCGTCGTCTACAGGGGCGCCATGCCCACCGGCTCGGCGGACACGCTCGCCGGAGAGCTCGCGCTCGCCGAGGGCCTGCCCGCGGCGCAGGCCGAGGTCGTGATCGCGGCGGCGCGGTCGGCCTTCACCGACGGGCTGAACGTGGCGGCGGGCGTGGCGGCGGTGCTGGCGGCGGTGGTGGCGCTGGTGGCCGTGACGCTGCTGCGGCGCGTGCCGCCGTCGGGGACTCCCGCTCCGTCGGCCCCTGAGAGGGAGGAGGCGCTGAGCGCCGCATGAGACCACCCCGGCCGGAGCCGGAGGACACGGTCGCGCACCCCGCGCGCCGGGCTCCGGCCGGGGTCTTTCCACCCCGCTCCCCCCTCCTCTCCGAGACCCCAGCCGAAGCCGCCGGCCGGGGTCTTTCGGCGTGACCCGTCCGAACGGCACCCCCCTCGCGCCCCAGGACACCCCGGCTGAAGCCGACAGCTGAGGTCTCCTGGCGGCAGGAGGCCCGTAGATCCCGTGAGGGCGCGACCGACGTCGGGGACTTTCGGAGGGGGCGGGTCAGGAGGGGTTGAGGAGGGATTCGGCGATGGCGGTGCGGGCGTACAGGACGTAGCGCCCCGTCCTGTGGGCGCTGCACAGGCCCGCCTTCCTGAGCGCCGTCAGGTGCTGGTTGGCCCCGGGCTCCGACAGCCCCGCGCGCAGCGCGAGGTCCTTGGTCGAGGCCGGCTGGTCGAGCTCGGCCAGCAACCGGGCGCGGGTCGCGCCGAGCACCGCGGCCAGCGCCTCGGGCGGGTCCTTGCGCTCGCGCTCCCACAGGGTGGCGATGCCGCGCGGCGGGTAGCGGAGCGTGGGCTGGAAGGGCGGCACCGTGATCGAGAAGATCCGCGGCCAGGCGAAGACCGACGGCACCAGGAGCAGGCCCCTGCCGTCCAGCGGGCGCACGCCGTCGCAGAAGCGATGGGCCAGATGCAGGCGCTCGCCCTGCCAGCTGACGTTGGCGTCGAGGTCGGCGAGCATCCGGTGCACGCCGCCCTCGGCCAGCATGCGGGCCCGGTAGAGCAGGTCGCCCTCCATGAGCGTGCGGATGCGCGGCCAGTACGGCTCGATCGCGACCGCCCAGTACGCCCTGATCTGCGCGGCCAGCCGTTCGAGCCCCGCCGAGGGATCGTCGTAGAGCGCGCGCAACCCCGGCGTACGGGCGCCGCCCCACGCGTCGAGCTCGGCGCGCACGTCGGCGGCGCGGGAGAGCATGCCCGACAGCTCCAGCTCCAGGTCGGGCAGCGACGTGGTCGGCGGAGGGGCGATGAAGCAGACCAGCGAGATCGTGGGCATCGGGACCAGGTCGGACAGCAGCCGCCATTCGACCCCCTCCAGCCGCCTGCGCACCTGCTCGGCCCACGGCCGGTTGACGCCCACAGACTCCTTGATCACCCGGACGCTGGCCACGACCTCCCACAGCGGGGAGATCGCGAAGCGCGTGTTGGCGATGTCCTGGACGGTGAAGGTCAGTTCGATTAGCTCTCTCCTTAATCCATCGCCATTATGACGCGGCGACGGCATCTTTCCAGGCATGGACCCTGACTTCAGGCGGCTGTACGTCGCCGCGTTCGGCAGCCAGTTCGGCACCCAGCTGTCCCATGTGGCGCTCCCCCTGCTCGCGGTCACCGCGCTGAACGCGGGCCCTGGAGAGGTGGGCCTGCTCAGCTCGCTGTCGACGCTGACCGTGCTGCTGGTGGGACTGCCCGCCGGGGTGTGGGTCGACAGGGTGCGGCGGCGCCCCGTCATGGTCGCGATGGACGTGCTGCGGGCGCTGGCGATGGTGTCGGTGACGGCGGCCTGGTGGCTGGAGGCGCTGACGATGCCGCAGCTGTACCTGGTCGCGATCGTCTCGGGCGTCGGCACGCTCTTCTTCGACGTGGCCTCGCACAGCCTGGTCCCCTCTCTGGTGGGCAGGGATCGGCTGACCGCGGCCAACTCCCTGCTCGTCGGGACGACCTCGGCGATGTACGTGTCGGGCCGCAGCGTGTCGGGCGTGCTGACCCAGGTGTTCGGCGCGCCGCTGGTGCTGCTGCTCGACGCCGTCACGTACGCGTGGTCGGCGCTGTGGCTGCGCGGGATCCGGGCGGTCGAGAGCCCGCCTGCCGTACGGGAGCCGATCGGACGGCAGCTGCGCGAAGGACTGCGGTTCCTGTTCGGCAACAGGGTGCTGGTGGCCATCGCCGCGCAGGGCGCGATGGCCAACCTCGGCTTCCCGCTGGCCACCGTGCTGCTGCCGGTGCTGCTGGTGCGGGAGCTGGCCTTCCCCGAGTGGGTGTTCGGCGCCTACCTGGCCGCGAGCGGGGTGGGGGCGCTGGTGGGTTCGGCCTGCGCGCACCTGATGGCCAGGTGGCTGGGACAGGGCGGCGCGGTGTGGGTGCTCAGTCTGGCGACGGCGCCCTTCGGGCTGCTGGTGCCGCTGCTCGACCACGGGATCTGGATCTGGCTGTCGGCGGCGGGCTTCTTCGTCGTGTCCGTGCGCACGGGCGTGAACAACGTGCTGCTGGTCAGCTTCAGGCAGCAGCTCACACCCGACACCATGCTGGGCAGGATGACCTCGATCATGCAGGTGATCCTCATGGGGGCGGTGGGCATGGGCGGCCTGCTCGCGGCGGGCGTCGGCGAGCTCTGGGGGGTGCGCGCGACGCTGTGGGCGGGCGGGATCGTGATCGCCATGTCGTGGCTGCCACTGGCCACGGTGAGGTCCGAAATCCGCCAGTTGGGACTTCCTGCCAGGCGATAGCGTCATGGCATGGAAACGTTGGATTTCGACGCCTGCTACCGCGCGGTGTCCGCGCGCGACGCCAGGTTCGACGGGCGCTTCTACACGGCGGTGAAGACGACGCGCATCTACTGCAGGCCGATCTGTCCCGCCCGCACTCCCTCCTCACGCAACGTGCGCTTCTACCGGCACGCCGCCTCCGCCGAGGCGGCGGGGTTCAGGCCGTGCAAGCGGTGCCGTCCCGAGCTGTCGCCCGGCGACCCCGGCTGGGACGTCAGGGGCGACCTGGTGGGCAGGGCGCTGCGGCTGATCGACGACGGCGCCGCCGACGAGCGCGGCGTGGCGGGGCTGGCGGCCAGGCTGCACATCACCGAGCGCCACCTGCACAGGCTGTTCGTCGCCGAACTCGGCGTCGGGCCGCTGGCGGTGGCCAGGACCAAGCGGCTGCTGCTGGCCAAGCAGCTGCTGACCGAGACGGCGCTGCCGGTGACCGACGTGGCGTTCGCCGCGGGATTCGGCAGCGTGCGGCAGTTCAACGCGGCCATGCAGGCGACCTACGGCTTCACGCCCTCGGAGATGCGCGCCACCGCGCACCGCCCGGGGGTCCCGGCCGCGCTCAGGCTCAGGCTGAACTGGCGGGAGCCGTACGACGTGGAAGGGCTGTTCGCCTTCCTCGCCGCCCGCGCGATCCCCGGCCTGGAGAGTGTGGACGGCGGGTCGTACGTGCGGGTGATCCCCGGCGGGACGATCACGCTGACGCCCGGTAGCGGGCACGTCGTGCTGGAGGCCTCCCTCGACGACACCCGCCAGCTGGCCAGGGTCGTGGCGCGCTGCCGCAGGCTGCTGGACCTCGACGCCGACCCTGCCGCCATCAGCGAGGCCCTGGGTTCGACGTCACTGGCGCCGCTGGTGGCGGCGCGTCCGGGGCTGCGCGTGCCCGGCGCCTTCGACGGCTTCGAGCTGGCCGTGCGCGCGATCGTCGGCCAGCAGATCTCGGTCGCGGGCGCCAGGACGCTCCTCGGCAGGATCGTGGCCAGGGCGGGCAGGTTCCCCACCGCCGAGGAGATGGCGGAGATGGACCTGTCGGCGCTCGGTCTGACCACCAGGCGGGTGGCGACGCTGCGGGACCTGGCGGGCCGCGTCGCCTCGGGGGAGATCGACCTCGACGGCGGGCAGGACCCCGCCGACGCGGTCGCCGCCCTGCTCAGGGTGCCCGGCATCGGCCCGTGGACCGCCGGATACATCTCCCTGCGCGCGCTGCGCGATCCCGACGCCTGGCCGTCAGGCGACCTCGTCCTGGTCAAACGCATGGACGCGCTCGGCATCCCTCAGGACCACCTCGAGCGGTGGCGCCCATGGCGCGCCTACGCCGCCCTTCACCTCTGGAGCTCCTCGTGATCGACGCTCAGATCCTCCCGACCCCGATCGGCCCGCTGTCCCTGCTCGCCCGCGAGGGCGTGATCGTGGCCGCGGGCTTCACCCCCGACCCCTCCCAGATGTTCGTACGGCTCTCGCCCCAGCTGCAGGCCCTCGGCCTCGACGTCGTGGAGGATCTCGGCGCCCCCGCCGAGGCCGTCCGCGCCTACCTGGCCGGCGACCTCGACGCCCTCGACGAGGTGCCGGTCGAGCAGCCCGGCTCCCCCACCCGCAGGCGGCTGCACCAGGCGCTGCGCGAGGTCAAGGCCGGGACCACGGTGTCGTACGCGGAGCTGGCCGAGCGGGCGGGGATGCCGAGGACCGCGGCCAGGGCGGCAGGGTCGGCCTGCGCGCAGAACCTGATCGCGCCGTTCGTGCCCTGCCACCGGGTGCTGCCGAGCACCGGCGGGTTCGGCGGCTACTACTACGGGGTTCCCGTCAAGGAGTGGCTGCTCGAGCACGAAGCGTCCTGACGGCTACCAGTCGCCGCCCTCGTCGTCGCCCTCGAAGATGTCCTCGACGACCTCGCCGAGGACCAGCCCTCCGACGACGCCGGCCGCGCCCGCGGCGACGGCGGCTCCCATGCCGGAGCCGCCGTGGTGCCCTCGGTGGTCGTCATGGCCGTAGTGACCGTGGGACGGCGCGGCGTGGCCGACGCCGGAGGTGAGCCGGCCCAGCCAGCGGTCGATCTCGGTGACCCAGTCGGTGCGCAGGGCCTCCTCGTGGGTGACGTGGAAGCGGCCGATGGCGTCCCCCGAGCGGCCTCCCGCCTCCAGGACGATCTCCAGGCCGCCCTGGTCGGCGACGAAGGTGAGCTCGACCTCGCCGCCCCGCCCGTAGAACTCGATCTCCTGGTAGAACGGCAGCTCCTGGCGTACGCCGTGAATCCTGCCCACCTCCAGATCGGCCGACTTGAACTGGAGCCCGAGCTGCGGGAAGGCCTCGAGGACGCGAAGCTGCGAGGGCAGCGGCTCGACCGAGACGGGGTCGAGGTCGCCCTTGTCGACGGCCTTGGCGATGGCCAGCTCGGTGCGCACGCCCACCGCCATGCCGGTCAGCCGCTGGCCGCCGATCTCGCTGACCGGGGTCTCCCACGGCACGTCGAAGCTGAAGGCGACGACCTTGTCCTCGCCCTTGCGCAGCGAGAAGGGGCCGCTGACCTGCACGCGGAAGAACTCGCCCAGCCCGCCGCTCTCTCCCTCCGAGTGCTCGATCTCGACCCTGGCGACCAGGCCGAGCGTGATGTGCTCGATGTCGGCGTCGAAGTCGCCGCCCTTGAGCCGCACCTCACCGGCCAGCGAACCTCCGGGCTGGATCCGCGGGGTGGCGAGGACGGTGTCCACGGTGGGCGCGCCCACGCCCAAGGCACCCAGCATCCGCTTGAAGACCACGGCTTGTTCTCCCTGTCGAGTCGATTGAGTCAGCCTCCCGGCTGAACGATCAATGCTAGGGGCGGGTTCCTGAGCTGGAGAGAAAACCGTCACCCCGGATCGCGACGTAGGCTGGCGCACGGACCTGGGGGCTGGCCATGGACCTCCCGGCGACCTCGGGCGCTGAAACGGAGACACTCGTTGACCATCTATCCGGCCAGGTCGCTGGTCATCCTCACCGGGCTGCCGGGAGCGGGCAAGACGACCCTGCTGCGCCGCCTGTACGACCTGGACGGCACCGAGAGCGCGCCGGTCACCGTGGGCGCGGTGACGGTGATCGACTCGCAGCAGTCACGCAGCCGGTGGGCGGGCAGGCCGCGGTGGGCGCCGAAACCGGTGCGCACGGGCCTGGTGTTCGCCACCCACATGTGGCGCATCAGGAGCGGGGTGCGCGCGGGCGGCCCGGTGATCGCGCACAACCGCGGGTGCGGGCCTCTCGTGCTGCGCGCGTTCGCGTGGCTGGCCCGCCGTCACGGCGCGCAGCTGCACCTGCTGCTGCTGGACGCGCCGCCCGAGGTCGCCCTCGCCGGGCAGTACGCCAGGGGCAGGGTCGCCGCGCCGACCACCTTCACCCGCCACCAGCGTCACTGGCGCGCGCTGCTCGAACGGGTGCGGGCGGGTGACCCGACGCCCGCCGCCAGCGCCCGCGTGCTGGACCGCGAGGACGCCGACCGGCTGGAGGTCATCCACTTCGGCGATCACCGCGGGCTGGCCGTCCCCGGCGGCTGACGACCGCCGGCCGCGGTCAGCTCGTCTGGCTCCTCCTCGCGAAGCAGCAGCAGGTCGAGCTTGGCGTGGAGAGCGGCCAGGTCCTGCTTGACGGCCTTGAGCTCGGCCTGGGTCTGGGTCTCCGCGGGCGAGGGTTCCGAGTCGTTCATGGCGTTGACCACGACGGCGATGAAGAGGTTCAGCGCGACGAAGGTCGACATCAGAATGTAGGCGATGAAGAAGAGCCAGGCCCACGGCTTCTCGCTCATCACCTCCTGCGCCACGTTGCCCCAGTCGTCGCCCGTCATGATCTGGAACAGCGTGAACAGCGAGCGGGGCAGCTCGTCGAAGCGCTCGGGCACGATCTCGCCGAAGAGCTTGGTGGCGATCACCGCGGCGATGTAGATCATGAGCACCAGCAGGCCGATGATGGAGGCCATCCCCGGCACCGCGGCGAGCAGCGCGTTGACGACGCGCCGCATGCTCGGCACCGCCGACACCAGGCGCAGCGCCCGCAGGATGCGCAGCGCCCTCAGCACCGAGGTGGGGCCCGAGGCCGGCACCAGGGCGATCGCCACGATGACGGCGTCGAACCAGTTCCACGGATCCTTGAAGAACGCCCCTCGGTAGGCGTAGAGGCGGGCGGCGATCTCGACGGTGAAGACCGTGAGCGCGATCCTGTCGACCGCGTGTAAGAACCCGCCCATCCGCTCCATCAGGTAGGAGCTGGTCTCGCATCCGATGGTGACGGCGTTGACCACGATGACGAAGATGATCACTCGCTGGACGAGCCGGGTCTCGATGATCGAACGAACGCGCTCTTGCCGCGACAAGCGAACCGCTCCCGAGTGATGAGAGGAGACCGAACGATGATCATCGTAGCGATCGGGAGGATTCGGTCAGGCTCAGGCGCCCCAGGTGTTCAGTGCGACGTAGGCCGCGCGCCACTCCTCGCGGTAGGCCTTCCTGATGTGCTCGGGCATGTGGCCGAGGATGAATGAGACCCGCTCCTCGCTCGCCTCGTCCAGCACCCACGGCAGGTAGCGCTGCGCGTCCGCGCCGATGCGCTTGCCGTGCTCCTGGCCGAAGCGCTGCCACTCCTCCTCGGAGACGCTCAGGTCGATGACCGCGAGCGCCTCACGCTCCTCGTGGCTCAGGTGCCCGCCCAGCACGGTGGCGAGGCTGTCGGCCAGGTCGCCGAGCCGTTCGTGACCGGTGTCAGGGTCGGCCAGCGCCTCGTCGAAGGAGGCGAGCAGCGGGTCGATGAGGGCGTGCTCGGCTTCCATGGCCACCAGCAGCGCCAGTTCGTCAGGCCGTCCCGCGAGAGTCCGCTCCATCACCGGCCACAGCATGTCGTCCTCGGTGGTGTGGTGCACCCGCAGGTATCCCTTGAACAGCTCCCAGCCCAGCGCCGCGCCGAGCAGGCGCCTCGGGTCGTCGTCGAGACGGGCGGTGAGCTTGGCCACGCGCTCCACGTCACGCCTGAGCGCGTCGTGCACCGCGAACATCATCGTCATGTCGAGTCGGTAGGTCATGAGCCGACCATAAATCTCACCTTCCCAACTGTCAACGTTCCAACTATCAACATGCTGATACGATCGGGCCGTGAACCTGTCCGACCTCGTCCAGCTCTCGCTCGGCAACCTGATGCGCCAGGCGTTCACGCTGTTCACGGGCGACTCCCGTTCGCGTGACTTCGTCGCGCTCGACGTCCTCGCCGACCAGGACGGCCTCTCGCAGCAGGACCTGTCCGAGCGGCTCGGCCTCAACAGGACGCTCATGGTGCGGCTCATCGACAGGCTCGAGGAGGCCGGCCACGTCACGAGAGCCCGCAACCCCCTCAACCGCCGCTCCTACGTGCTGAGCCTGACCGACAGCGGCCGCAGGGCGCTCGGCGAGATGCGGGAGGCGGCCTCGGCCCACGACGCCCAAGTCACCGCCGTGCTGACACCGGCCGAACGGCGAAGGCTCAACGAGCTGCTCGGCACGCTCCTGCCCGAGCCCTCACCGCTCCAGAGCACCGAGCACCTCGTCGCGCAGGCGCACTACCGGCTGCGCAGGCTCGGCGACGCGCAGCTGGCCGGCACGGGGCTACGCACCCGGCACTTCGGCCCGCTGGCCGGGCTCGACGCGCTGGCGCCCTGCCCGCAGCAGCAGCTGGCCCAGTACCTCAGGATCACCGAGCCGGCCGCGGCCGAGGTGGTCGAGGAGCTGGTCCAGGCCGGTCTCGTGGTCAGGGGAAGGGACCCGCACGACCGCCGCCGCTACGCCCTGGAGCTCACCGACCTCGGCAGGCAGCGCCTGGAGGAGGCCCGTGACGCGCAGATCACCATCCACGCCCGGGTCCGCGACCTGCTCGGCGGCCCCGAGCCAGAACAGGAGCTGCGCGAGCTGCTGAGGAAGCTCGTCGGGTGAGCGTCACGGCCGCCTGACCGTGCTCTGCACCTCGCCCACCGGCACGTCACGGGTGGCACCCACCTCCACGGGGTCGTAGGCGAACGGCACGACGTCGTCCTCCACCTCGACGGGCCAGACGGTGGTGACCGTCAGCACGTACACCTCGCGCGGCTGGTCGATCGAGGCGCGCAGGTACCGCACGCCGCAGGTGAACTCCCCGCCCCGCTGGTACGGCCGGCCCGACGCCCCGCAGTCCTCACGCACCTCGGCCCTGTCGGACGAGGTGCCCGCGTCGATCTTGATGTCCTCCAGCGACGCGGTGACGGTCGCGCTCATGATGCCGGGGATGGAGGCGGTGACCGAGCGCGTGGTCTCCCCCACACCCTCGAGCCACACCCAGGTCGGCAGGTTGACGTAGCTCTTGACGTCGGGGTTCAGCTTCACCTTCGGCTCGGGCACGGTCAGCGCGGCGCGGGCGATCTCCACCAGCTCGGCCAGCGTGATGCCGGCCGGCGGCGTCGTGCCCGGCGGCACCCATACGAACTGGTCGAGCCCACCCCAGCAGGCCCTGCCTCTCGCGTCGGCCTCGTTGTAGGCGGGCGTCCACCAGCGGCCCGGCTTGCCGATCTTGTCCTTGAACTGCTTGAGGAAGGCCTGGAACTGCTCCTCCGTGCCGTCGGGGTTCATCCTGAACCAGTAGGCCCTGACCTCCTCCTGGGTCCTGAGCATCTGGGAGGCGTCGGGGCCAGGCTCGTACCAGCAGGGGCGTTTGAGCTGGTAGCCGTCCGCCTTGCCGCCCTTGGCGCCGTTGCCGGTGATCACGATCTTGGAGTTCTCGAGGCGGACGCCCGCCGTACGGCCGTCCTGGAAGCCGTCGCCGCGCGGGCCTCCTGGATCGAGCAGCAGCAGACCCGCGGCGGCGACCGAGAACAGGCGGTTCATCTGGAGCACCCTTCCTTGCCGTGCCTGAAGTCCCTGACCCGCCACACCCCGTCGTCGCCCCTGCTCAGGACCATGGCCTGCAGGTAGGCCGCGCGGGTCCACGCGGGCTGGTCCGGTACGGCGACGCCGCCCCTGCCCGACAGCAGGCGCATGCGGGTCTCGTCCACGCAGGCGTTGACCTCGGCGCCGCCGTCCATGATCGCCGTGACGTTCATCGCGAAGACCCTCGCGGTGCCGCGCACCGACCTGTCCTCGAAGCTGAGCACCCAGTCCGTCGCCTCGCGCCCGCCGGGGTCGTCCACCCTCGACAGGTAGGACTCGTCGCCGGTGACGACGGCCCGCCACATGCCCGCGTAGATGTCGGTGAACGCCTTCAGCAGCTCGGCGTGGCGCGGATCGGTGACCACAGGCCTTTCCACCAGCACCTTCGTCTTCGGGCCCACCACGATGGACTCCGTCGCGGCAGGGCCGGCGACCGCCGTCGGAACGGCCTTCGCCCGGCCGGGGGTGAAGGGCCGATCGGCGCCGGCGCTCGTGCAACCCGCCCCGAGCAGGGCGGCGACCACCGGTGCGATCAGCCCTCGCATGCGGATCACGCTAGGGCTTCCCGTCTTTCGCGAGCCATGGAGATGCGGCTTTCGGTATGGGTCACGCTGACGACTCCCTGACCACGTGGATGCGCCACGAGGGCAGCAGCTCGTCGATGAGCGCCTCGGTCTCGGGGGCCATGCCTCCGCCGTAGGGGTGCGAGGAGGACCGCCGCGTCAGGCCCTCGACGACGGCGCGCAGCCGTACCTGGTCGCCGGTGGCGTGGGTGGCGCGCAGCAGGTCGCGCCAGAGGCCCTCGTCGTCGGCGGCCAGCAGCAGCCCCGCCCGTACGGCGGCCACCGCGGCGTCCGCCTCGCCGTGCGCCAGCCTGATCTCGCAGAGCCGGTGGGCGGCGTCGGCGACGGCCGCCGCCACGTCGTACTCCAGCTCGTCGGCGGCCAGCCACGCGTACCTCCCGCGCGGCCTGCCCGCCAGCAGCGGCCCCCTGACCAGGCCGAGCGCCTTCTCCAGCAGGACGGCTCTCGCGCTCTCGTCGCCGTGCGAGCGGCGCACCAGCTCGCGGAAGAGCGTCCAGTCGGTGCGGACCTCCGGGCCGAGCCTGAGCCGTCCTGCCTCGTCGGTGCGCAGGTGCTCCTCTCCCAGCCAGCGCGCGACCCTCGCGATCGTCGCGTCGCGCACCAGCGCCTGCACACCGCGCGGCCACAGCACGCCGCCGAGCACGACGGGGTGGACGCCGCCCTGATGCGTGGCCAGATACACCAGCAGCTCGGTGGCCAGCTCCATGCGCCCCTCCTCCATCGCCTCGGGGCCGACGACCTCGATCGGGCCGAGCAGCCTGATCTCGACGGCGGGCGGGTGGAGCTCCTCCAGGGGCTCGGGCTCGGGCATGGCCTCGCCTTCGTGGCGCTCCGCCGTACCGAACAGGTCGAGCAGGGCCTGGTAGTGGCGGCGGGGCAGCAGCTGCGCGGTCACCTCGAAGCCCAGCTCGGGGATGCGCGCGCGGCCCTCCTCGGTGATCTCCATCGTCCAGGTGGCGTGCGGCACCTCCCCCGTGACCACGAACCCCGCGGTGTCCCTGCGGGCCAGCAGCGCCAGCCTGCGCGCCTCCTCCTGGGTGGGGGCGACGGCGCTGAGCAGGTAGTGGGCCCGGCGCGACTGCCCGTTGACCCGCCCGGTGAGCACCTCCTGGCGAGGCGCGGCGCCCTCCTCCAGCTCCGGCAGGACCTCCGACAGGCTGCCCACGGACCTCACCCGCTCGGGTGCGATGGAGGTCAGCTCCTCGCCGAAGCCGACCAGCGTGACGCGCATCTCGTCGGACCACCTGTTGGTGGCCAGCTCGACGGCCAGCGCGGCCAGGGCGGCGGTGGTGTGCGGGCCGCGGATGTTGATCAGCCCGTGCGCCGCCTCCAGGTCGACGAGGACGCGGCCGCCTCCGTCGGTGCCCAGCGAGACCAGCCCCGGGTACGGCGCGCCGCCCGTCTGCTCCTGCAGGAGCCTGCCCTCGTGCGCGGCCAGCCGCCAGACCTGGCCGCCGTCCTGCGCCTCCCACGGCTCCGGCGCGTCGGGGCTCGGCGGATGGATCCACAGGTCGAGGGTCCTGGGCGACAGGTGGGCGGCGTAGACGGTGGGCGGCACCCTGTTCTGGGCGGCCAGCGCGGAGCCGAGCAGGCGCAGGCCGGTGTCGAGCATGCGGGCCCCCGGGGCGTCGGCGCCGAGACGGAGCGCCACCTCGGCGAGGGCGGCGTCGTCGCGGGGACGGGACAGGCGATGCCCGAAGGCGCGGTGCCAGAGCTGGCGACGCCGCCTGGCTCCGAGGGCGACCAGCAGCCCGGCGGCGGCCAGCGAGGCGCCTCCCAGGCAGTCGACCAGATCCAACCCCGGACTCTGCTCGGCCTGCCGCTCCTCCTCGGCCCGCTCAGCCTGCCGGTCGGCCTCGGCCCGCTCAGCCTGCCGCTCCGCCTCGGCTGCCTCAGCGCGCGCATCCCCCCGAGCCTGCCGATCTTCCTGGCCCTGTTCGTCCTCGCGCGCCCGCTCTGCCGCTTCCTTGACCGCCGCCGCCTTCTCGGCCGCCTCCGCCTCCTCGGCCTTCTCGGCCGCCTCCGCCGCCTTCGCCCGCTCGGCCTTCTCAGCCCGCTCTACCTTCTCAGCACGGTCGGCCTCGGCCTTCTCGGCACGGTCGGCCCGCTCGGCCGGGTGGGGTCGCTCGGTTGTGGTGACGCCTGTCTCGCCGTGACCCGGCTCCGCCGAGCGCGCCTCACCCTCCGACGCCCTCTCGGGCGGTCCAGGATGCTCCTCGAGCGTCTTCTCCCTGGGCTGTCCCGCCGGGACGATGTGCACGTTGATCGCGTCATCCGGCATGTCGAGCACCCACCCGGGCCTGATGAGGTCGGCCATGCGCAGGCGGGCGCCGTCCGGCTGCTCCTTGTACTGGTTCAACTGGAAGATCTCCGGATATCTCCGCCCATCACCCAGGCACTTCTCCGCGATCTCCCACAGGCTCTCGTGATGCCTGCCGTGCGGAGGCTGCACGGTGTAGACCTTCTTCGCCTTGTAGACCGTCGCCTCCTCTAGGACGACCGGCGCCGCATAGGCCACGGCGGTCATCGGGGGACGCGCGGGCGGCGCGGACAAACCGGCGATCGGCACGGCCACCGCCCCAGCCGTGAACAGCAGCAACACCGCCGACACCAGCCGGTTGGCCAGCGCCTGGGTCGCTCCTGACAGGGGCACGCGGGCGGGCATCCCCACCCTGCGGATCCCGCCGTACACCTCGACGATCACACACACGAACAATTGCAGCCAGGCCAGCCAGACCAGCAGCACCATGATCGCCACGACGGTGCTCGTGCCGACGTTGCTGGTCAGAATGTCGATGTCGAGCAGCTCGGGCGAGATCGGCGGTCCCGCCAGCGTCAGCAGCGCGAAGGGCACCCCACCGACGAGCGCCACCAGCACGACGAGCGCTCCCAGGCCGGCCAGGATGTCACCGGGCGTACGCCTGGCCGGGATCCGCACCGGCACCGCGCCGGGCCGCCTCCCACCCCGCCCGCTCCCTGCGGTACCGCCCCCGGGCCCCGCCTCTCTCGGCTTGGCCGGACGGGATGACGAAGGCTCTGTGGCGCTCGCGCGGCTCTCCGGCCGGCCGGCGGGAAGGCCGGTGCTCCACGGGGCGGTGCTGTACGGGCGCTGGGGCGTGGCCTGGTCTGCCGTACCCGCTGGTCGACGGGCAGGGTCGTCCGCGCGCGCGGGCTCTCGGGTCGGCATCGCCTCTCCCTCCTTCGCATCAAGCGTCGTCACCCGCGGGCCGCCGGGCCAGCGAGTGACGAGATTCGGTCTGGTTCAGCGGGCGTCCGGCGCGGCGGTGGCCTGTCCTTCCATCTCCGCGCCGGGAAAGCCCAGCGCGCCGAGGAAGAAGGCCTTCCAGCTGACCCTGACCCAGACCGTCACCTGGGTCTGCGCGCCGCCGACCTGGCAGTCGGCGGGCTTCACTTCGGTGGGCGAGTAAGCACGTACGATCTGTTCGGCGCGCGCGCACACCTCCTCCTGGCTCAGCAGGCGGGCCTGTCCGGTCTGGCGCAGGTACTCCACGTCGACGCGGTCCGCGCCCGCCCTGGCCGCCTGCTCGGCGACGTCCGCGGCGCGCAGCCTCGCGTTGATCGCCGCGCCGCCGTCCACGAGCAGGCCCGCGAGCAGGAACACCACGACGGAGAACAGCACCGTGAACACGGACATCGAGCCGCGCTCGTTCACTCCACCCTCCGGAACTGCTCCAGCGGCACGACCGACATGCCCGACATCTGCTTGACCGCGCCGAATCCCAGGAACTCCAGGTTCAGCTCGCAGGTCACCTCCGCCCTGACCTGCCCGCCCTCCTCCCAGGCGCTCCCTGCCAGCGAGATCCGCGGCGCGTCGCACTGCCCTTCCAGCGCGGCCTTCGCGCTCGCCTCCGCCGCGCCCTCCGCCCCTTCGAGCGTGCGCTGGACCGAGGCGGCCCTGGCGGCGTCCCTCGCCGCGCCGTTCACCTCGCCCTGCGCCTCGACCAGCCGTCCCGCGCCCACGAGGAACAGCAGGAACAGCAGGAAGATCGGCGCCAGCATCACCGTCTCCACAGCCATCGAGCCCCTGTCGGCGTTCATTGACAGTCGTCGCCTCCGTTGTCGGGACGGAAGCACTCCACGGGGCCGCCCGACGTGGCCGTGATCGTGAAGGTCAGCTCGGGGAGCAGCGGGATGACCTGCACGGCGCTGCCCGTCACCGTCACCCAGCGTTCATCGACCCCTCGGGGTACGGCTGTCGCCGCGGCGCCGTCGAGGATGCGGGGACCGATGGCCTTGGCGACGTCCTCGGCCCTGGAGACGGCCTCGTCCTGCCAGCTCGTCGAGTCGAACGGGGCCGACCTGGCGATCCTCGCGCCCTCCCTGGCGGCGGCGTCGGCCACCTGGCGGCCGTGGAACCACAGCGCCACCTGGACGATCAGCAGCACGACGGCGAGGACGACCGGCATGATCATCGCCAGCTCGACCACCGTGGCCCCTCGCTCCCGCGTCCCGCCGCCCACGGCTGCACGCCGAGGGAGGCCGGGCCCCACGGAGGCAGGCTCGGCTCCCTCGCCCACGGATGGAGGACGAGGGCTCCTCCGCACGCCTTCTATGGGAGAGAGGTCGCCGGTCAGGGCAGGTCTGGAGAGGGTCACTCGTTGCCGTCTCCCGAGCCGCCGCCCCCGCCGAAGCTGTTCTGGAGGTCGCTCTGCTTCTGCTCCACGAGCGTCTTGATGAGCGTCGCCAGCCCGAGCGCCACCCCCGCGATGATCGCGGTGATGATCACCCACTCGACGGCGGAGGCCCCACGCGTGGGGGCGGTGCGGGCGCGGTGCACGCGGACCCCCAGGTAGGCGGTCAGGTACACGATCCACGGATGGTTCATCACGACCCCAACATCTTCATAGCGGCGGGAAAACTGAGGAAGATCACGAACCCGGCGCACAGCAGGAGCTGGGCGACGAGCATGGACTGGGACCGCTCCCCTGCCCGCCCCTCGATCTCGGCGAGTTCGCGGCGGCGCAGGGTGGCGGCGCGGGCGGTCAAGGAGGCGCGCACCTTCGCGCCGTCGTCGGCCACCAGCCCAAGAGCGGCGGACAGGTCGCGCAGCTCGTCGACGTTGATCTCCTCGCCGAGCTGGCCGAGCGCCTGCCACGGGGTGATGCCCACGATCCTGGCCCCGCTGAGCGCGTCGCGGATGCGGGACATCGCCCAGTTGGGCGAGTCGCCGCTGACGGAGACGGCCATCATCAGCGCCTCGGGGACGCCGCGTCCTCCCGCGAGGTTCATCGAGACCAGGTCGAGGAAGGCGCCGACCACGTGGCGGAAGTCGCGCCGCTTGGCCGCCGCGTCGCGCCTGATCTGCAGGTCGGGCAGGACGAAGAACAGCAGCGAGACGGCCAGCGCCGCCCAGAAGGGGATGGTCAGCGAGACGCCCCACTCCATCAGCGCCAGCCACCCCGCCAGCAGGGGGAAGGCGAGCAGCCCCGAGGCGGCCAGCAGCGCCTTGGTGGCGAGGAAGCCCTCGAACGAGCGTCCGACCAGCGCCAGGTCGGCCCTGATCGAGCGGACCTCCCAGCCTCTCGCGGCGTAGAGCCTGGCCAGCCGTACGCCGAGGCCGCGGCGGAAGGCGCTGACCTCCTCGTCGGGGAGCACGAGCTGGAGCCTGGGAGCGTCGGTGTCCTCCCTGGCGGCGTCGAGCGCGATGAGACGGGCGACGAGCCCCGGCCTGGCGGGGAAGAGCGCCCTCGTCAGGAGGAACAGTCCGAGCCCGAGCACCCCGCCCGCCAGCACACCCTCAACCATGGGCACCTCCCGTGGGCGCGTCGAGACCGAGCAGCCTGGTCGGCTTGTCGAAGCGGGCCAGCCTGCGCATCCACGCGAACCCGGCCCCGAACAGCCCCGCCACCACCACGAGGACGGCCTGCCCCAGCCACGAGCGGTACTCGGCCACGTAGGAGGGGTTGAAGACGACCAGCGCGGCGGCGAAGCCGAGAGCGGTGAGCACGACGATCTGCACCGATCGGCGGGTGGAGCGGCGCTCGGCCTCGACCCTGCGGCGCATGTCGAGCTCTTCGCGGGCCGAGACGGCAAGGGCGCCGAGCACGTCCCGCAGGCCCGGGCCGCGCAGCCTGGAGTTGAGGATCAGCGCCGCGATGACCAGATCCGCCGAGGGGTCGTCGAGCTCGTCGGCGAACATCCGCAGCGCGTCGGGCAGGGCCATGCGCGTGTGCAGGCGGTCGACCATGGCGCGCAGGTGCGGGCGGAGCATGGGCGCCGCCGCCCTGATGGAGGAGGGGATGGCCTGCTCCAGGCCCGCCGCTCCCGCGATGGTGTCGCGCAGGGACTCGGTCCAGGCCGCCAGCCCCTCCAGCCTGACCATGGCCGCCCGCTCGGAGGCGGCTCCGCCCGACAGCCCTCGCCAGGCGAAGACGAGCAGCGCCGCGCCGACGGCGACGACGGGCCACTGCGTCACCGCGAGGATCACCGTGGCCAGGACCGCCGCGACGGCCGTACGGGTGGACAGGGTGCGCACGAGGTGGCGGGGGGCGGACTTCGGGCGGGGGCGCAGGCCGTAGAGGGAGAGCACGAGCAGGAAGAGGCCGCCGCCTGCGGCGGCGCCCGACAGCAGGGCCAGCGGGTCGATGCCGGTCATCACCAGGCTCCTGGGGCGTAGCCGTGCGGGGCGAGTTCCTCGAGGCAGGAGACGGGCGCGTGCGGTACGGCGGTGCCGTCGGCGCCCGGCGCGAAGATCTCGCTGGAAAGGACGCGCCCGTCGACCCCGTTCACCTCGCGCACGCTGGAGACGAAGCGCCGAAGGGTGCCGCCTGCCGCGTAGTCGTTGCGCTTCTCGATGAAGACCACGAAGTCGATGGCGCCCGCGATGAGCATGTGGGTGGCGTCGATGGGCAGCCGCTCGGCGGCCTGGAGCGCGTAGGTGGAGATGCGGTTGAAGACCTCCATGCTGGAGTTGGCGTGGATGGTGGACAGCGAGCCGTCGTTGCCCTGGGTCATCGCGTTCAGCATGGTGACGATCTCGTCGCCGAGGACCTCGCCGACGATCACGCGCGACGGGTTCATGCGGAGGGATCGGCGTACCAGCTCGGCCATGGTGATCTCGCCCTGTCCCTCGGAGTTGGGCAGGCGCTGTTCGAAGGCGACGACGTTCGGGTGGAGCTCGGGGAACTGGTCGAGGCCGAGTTCGAGCGCGCGCTCGACGGTGATCAGCCGTTCGTGGGCGGGGATCTCGTTGGCCAGCGCCCGCAGCAGAGTCGTCTTGCCCGCGTTGGTGGACCCGGCGATCATGATGTTCTTGCGGGCGGCGACGGCGGCGGTGAGGAAGCGCCCGACCAGCGGGGTGAGCGTGCCGTTGCCCACGAGGTCGGACAGGAACACCTTGCCGAGCCTGGCCCTGCGGATCGACACGGCCGGCCGTACGGTGACGTCCATGACCGCCGAGAGGCGCGAGCCGTCGGGCAGGCGCAGGTCGAGTTGCGGGTTGGCGGTGTCGAACGGCCTGCTGGACAGGCCCGAGTAGGCGGCCAGGATCTGGATGAGCTCGATCAGCTCCTCGTCGGACTCGGCGACGGGCTCGTGGGTGAGCTCCTGGCCGTCGGCGTAGCTGACGAAGACGCGGTCGCAGCCGTTGATGTCGATGTTCTCGACGTCGCCGTCGTCGAGCAGCGGCTGGAGGCGGCCGACGCCGAAGAGCGCGGCGTGGATCCCCGCCGCGAGCGCCTCCTCCTCTTCGAGCGTGGGCGGGGTACGGCCCGAGCCGATCTCTCCCCTGGCGAACTCCTCGAGCACCTGGGAGATCAGCGCGCGGGCGAACTGCCGTTCGTCCTCGCCCGTCATGGCGGGCAGGCCGTTGGCCTGGTCGAGGCGGCGCTGGTGGGACAGGCGGTCGCCGACCTCCTGGCGGAAGCGCTTGACCAGCGAGTGGTCGATGGTCATGGCACCCTCACCTGGGAGGAGAGCCGTCCTGCGAGCTCGCGGGCCGTACGGATGAGCAGGGATCGGTCGAGCCTGCCGCCCCACTGGCCGCGCAGCAGCTCGGCGCCCTTGGGGTCGTGGGCCAGCCCCGCCACGAAGGCGGCCTGTCCTCCCACGATCCTGCGCACCTCGTCGATGGAGGCGCGGTAGGTGCGGGGGTCGGCGATCACGACCACGCCGAGCTGCGGGCCCTTGGGCACGATCGCGAGGCGTTCGCGCAGGTGGGCGACGTGGTCGAGGCTGGCGCGGGTGAACAGCACGAGGAGTTCGGCCTCCGCGATCAGCTCGCCCACCTGGGGGTGGGCGCCGAGCCTGCCGCAGTCGGCCAGCACGTCGGCGCCTGGCAGGCCGGACAGCGCCCTTCCGAGCGGCCCCCACATCCAGGTCAGGCCCGCGGCCTGCTCGCCGTGGGTGAGCCCGGCCAGCACGTCGAGCCCGCCGATGATCTTCTGGGTGTGCTCGTGGATCTGGGCGGGCTCCAGCCCGCGCCTGGCGGTGGCGCCCAGGGTGAGCAGCCCTCTGCCGGGGTTCAGCATGCCGCCGTCGGCGGCGGGCAGCCGGTAGGCGAGGTCTCCGCCCGCCGGGTCGCACTCGGCCAGCAGGACGGCCCGGGGCCAGACCGCGCCGAGCGCGGTCGCCGCGGTGGTGACGCCGGGCGCCCCCTTGTCGGCGGCCAGGATGATCAGCGCCACGTCAGCGCGCTCCCGGCAGCTCGGCCACCGCGATCTCGCCGCCGGAGGCGTAGGCGGCGATCTGCGGCGAGACGGTCGAGTCGACGATGACGGTGATCAGCCCCGCCGAGCCCGTCCTGGTCGGCTCGCCCACGATGTGCACCAGGGCGTTGGGCGCCAGCACCCTGCTCTGCGCGCCCGACGAGCGTCCTGGCACGTGGATGACCTGCACCCTGTCGCCCTCGCGCAGCCCCGCGGGCGCCTGGCCCGGCTTGAGCGCGAGCCCGACCTTGGCCTTGCCAGGGCCGAGCTCCTGGCTCGCGGTCACGGTCATCTGGTCGGTGAGGAGGGTGCCGGGAAGAATGGTCGCCGCGGCGTAGGTCTCGATGACGGCGAACCGCCGCGACCATGCCACATAGGCGACTCCTGTATCGGCAATCTGCACCTCTTCGAGGGCATTGGCGGAGATCTTCTGCCCCCCGCCGATCTGTTGCACGACCCTGATCGCGGAAATGCGATCACCACTGCGCATGACGAGCAGCGTGGTCGCCAGCGCGCCACCGAGAATGAGGAGGACGGCCAGCGCGGCGAGCGCGGGTTTACGCTCGCGCGGGGGCACGGGAAGCTTGCGTGAGGTGCTGCTGGAGAGCACACCTGCGGGCCCTGCCGAGTTCACGGCAGGCTTTTCGCTGGTCCTCATAGGTGGGGGGCTCCCATGATGAATTTGCGGGAATTCAGGCCATTATGTGCATCTGATGACGCCTGACGAGGCCCAAATACGAGGACCAATGCTCCTTTCGCAGGTAGGAGCCTGTCAACCAGACCGGTTAATTAAAGCTGCTTGAATTGACTGCGTATTTGGTGATAGCGACCACATTGGTCACAGAATTCACAGAACTGTCACCCTGAACCTGTTCAAACTGTGGGATGCTTGCCGCATGGCCAGGCACAGCGGGCGCTTCGCCCGGTTTCGCCGTCGCTGGGTCGCGCGTCTCGCCGCGGCCCCCGCCACCTCCTGGACGGTGGGCAGGCTGCACAGGGCGGCCGCCAATCTGGTGGAGGTCACCGCCGAGGTGAACGCCTACGCGGGGCTGCTGGAGGAGAAGGCCGAGGAGCTTCGCGACCGCACGATGGAGGCCGGCCGCCGGCCCCCTTCCTGATACCGGTGTCGTCATCCGGGCGGCGGGCGCCGCGGTCACGCGTTAGCGTGGCGGCCGGTCCGACCCCGGAGGAGCGGCACATGCGGATCATGCTCACCGTCCTCGACGAGCGCGGCGATCGTGACGTCGTGATCGAGGGCGACCCGGGCACCACGGTCGCCAGGGTGGCCGAGGCGCTGGCAGGCCCGCCGGAGGAGCCGCTGGCCAAGGTGGTCCGCCTGTCCAGGAACCGCGCCCCCTACGGCCTCGGCGCCGAGCCCCGCATCCCGCGCCAGCGCGGCGAGACCCGCCTCTCGCCCGACAGGCGAGCGGGCAGGCACACCGGCCACCGCAGAACGAGCGACCCGCCCGCGGCGGCCTCCGACGACGGATGGGCGCACGGAGTCGGCGGTCTGGGCTTCGACGGGCCGACGGTGTGGCGCGACGGCCGTCCCGTCGACCCGAGGGCCCCGGTCAGAGCCGTCCTGCGCAACGGCGACAGGATCACCCTCCGCCCCCACCTCGCGAGCCTGACCCTGGTCGCCGAGCCCGGCGGCGTGGCCGAGGTGCGCGTCGTGGGAGGCCCGCAGGCGGGCTCGGTCCATCGCCTCGGTCTGGGCGTCCACGTGATCGGCGCCGACCCGAGCTGCGCGATCGCCGTACGCGATCCCTCGCTGGCCGCCGAGGCCGCGATCCTCCGCGTGACCCCGGAGTCGATCACGGTCGAACCGCCGAAGAGGAAGCCGCAGGAGCCTCCGCGCAGGAAGGCGAAAGGCCGATACGCCGAGGAACTCGACGAGCTGGCCCTGAGGGACACGCCCCCCATGGGGGAGCCCCCCGAGATCACCCTGGACGGCGAGCCCGTCACCGCGCCCGCCGACTGGCCCGAGCACGCCCTGCTGACGGCAGGCTCCTCGATCTTCACGCTGACCGCCATTGAACCCGCCGACGCGCATCTCGCCCCCCACCCCGACGGCGGGCTGGCCTACAACCGGCCGCCGAGGCTGCGCCGTCCCGATACCGCGCGCAGGTTCGAGGTGCCGCAGGAGCCGAGGCGGGCGGAGACGATGCGGCTGCAGCTGCTGGCCGCCCTGCTGCCCGCGGTGCTCGGCGTGACGATGATGCTGGTCACCGGCCAGTGGTACTACCTGCTCATCGCGCTCATGACACCGCTCATCATGCTCGGCCAGTGGTGGAGCGACCGGCGGCACGGCCGCAAGCAGCACAAGCGCTCCGTCAGGCAGTACAGGGAGGATCTGGCCGCCTTCCGCGAGGAGGTCGAGCAGGCCAGGAGGGACGACGAGCGGGCCCGCAGGGCCGCCGCGCCCGACCCGGCCGAGGTGCTGCTGACCGCCACGGGCCCACGCCGGAGGCTGTGGGAGCGCAGGATCCACGACGCCGACGCGCTCAGACTCAGGGTCGGCCTCGCCGACCTGCCCGCCGACCTGGAGTTCGACCAGCCGTACGAGAGCCCTGTCTGCAGGAAGGTGCCCGTGGCGCTGCCGATGCGACGCCTCGGCGTCGCGGGCGTGACGGGCGGGCGCGAGACGACGGCGGGACTGGTGAGCTGGATGGTCGCGCAGGCGGCCGCGCTGCACAGCCCGCGCGACCTGGCGATCGTGGTGATCTCCGCCGGCTCCGACGCGGAGGAGCGGTGGGGCTGGGCGCGCTGGCTGCCGCACTGCGCCCCGCACGGCGGCGAGGACTGCGTGGTGCTGGTGGGCGCCGACCCCGAGGCGGCCGCCAGGCGGGTGGCGGAGCTGACGGCGCTGATCGACGAGCGGCTCAACACCTCGATCCCCGACTTCGGCAAGGTCCCGACCGGCTGGGACGACCTGGGCGGTCCCGAGACCGACAAGCGGCCCTCCTACGACGAGCGCCCCTACGACGTGCTGGTCGTGCTCGACGGCGCACAGGTGCTGCGCGGGCTGCAGGGGATGCCGCAGGTGCTCAGGCAGGGCCCGCGAGCTGGCGTCTACACGCTCGCGGTGGACGAGGAGCAGCGGCTGCTGCCCGAGGAGTGCGAGACCGTGGCCGCCTGCGGCCTCGACGGCCAGGTACGGCTGCGCGGCGGCGGCCTCGACACGCTGGGCGCCGCCCTGACCGACCAGGTGCCGAACGAGTGGTGCGAGCGGCTGGCCAGAGCGCTCTCCCCCCTTCGCGACGTCTCGCGCGACGACCCGAACGGCAGCCTGCCTGAGGCGGTGCGCCTGCTCGACCTGCTGCACCCGCCCGTCCGGTGGGAGGCGCCGACCACCGAGGCGCTGCTCGGCGTCGGCCCCGAGGGCCCGTTCACCGTGGACCTGGCCAAGGACGGCCCGCACGCCCTGATCGCCGGCACGACGGGCGCGGGCAAGTCGGAGCTGCTCCAGACGCTGATCTGCGCGCTGGCCGCCCGCAACAGGCCCGACCAGCTGACCTTCGTGCTGATCGACTACAAGGGCGGCGCCGCCTTCAAGGACTGCGCCCGCCTGCCGCACACCGTGGGCATGGTCAGCGACCTCGACGGCCACCTCACCCAGCGGGCGCTGACCTCGCTGGCCGCCGAGATCAGGCGCAGGGAGCGACTCCTGCTCGACGCGGACGCCAAGGACATCGACGACTACCAGGGCACGCTGCCACGCCTCGTGCTCGTCATCGACGAGTTCGCCGCGCTGGTCGCCGAGCTGCCCGACTTCGTGGCGGGCCTGGTCGACATCGCGCGCAGGGGCCGCTCCCTCGGCATCCACCTGATCCTGGCCACGCAGCGTCCCGCGGGCGTGGTGACGGCCGACATCCAGGCGAACACCTCGCTGCGGATCGCGCTCAGGGTGACGGAGGCCGCCGAGTCCGCCGACGTCATCGGCATCCCCGACGCCGCGCACATCTCCAAGGCGACGCCAGGCCGCTGCTACGTCAAGCACGTGGCGGTGCAGGCCGCGAGGGTGGGCGGGCGCGCGCCCGGCGACGCGCAGGCGCGGCCGCGCGCGGTGGAGCTCGAGTGGGGGGCGCTGGGCAGGCCGCTGCCGCCCGCGCCTGAACCTCTCGAAGGGCTGGCGATCACCGACCTGGCGATCCTGGCCGACACGATCGCAGCGGCGGCGGAGCGGGCCGATGTTCCCGAGCAGCCGAGCCCGTGGCTGCCGCCGCTGCCCGCGCAGGTCGTCATCGGCGAACCCGAGGGCCTGGAGTTCGGGGTGACCGACCTGCCGTGGGCGCAGCGGCGCCGCCCGCTCGCGCTCGACCTGGAGCGCGGCGGGCACCTGCTGATCGCGGGGGCGGCGCGCAGCGGCAGGTCCACCGCGCTGCGCACGATCGCGGGCGCCATCGCCGCCACCGCGTCGCCCGCCGACGTGCACCTGCACGTCGTCGACTGCGGGTCGGGCGCGATGCTCCCCCTGGTCGCGCTGCCGCACTGCGGCGCGGTCGTCACCCGCGACCAGCTCGACAGGGTCGAACGGCTGCTCGCCAGGCTGCGCGAGGAGGTGGGCCGCAGGCAGCAGCTGCTGGCCGAGGCAGGACACGCCTCACTGGCGGAGTACCGCGCGGCGGGGCACAGGCTGCCGTGGCTGGTGCTGATGGTCGACAGGTGGGAGGGATACGTCGCGGCCTTCGAGGGCTACGACTACGGCAGGCTCACCGAGGCGCTGCTCCAGCTGCTGCGTGAGGGGCCCGCCGTCGGGCTGCGCGCGGTGGTGACGGGCGACCGCTCCGCGCTGCTCGGCCAGGTGTCCACCGTCTTCGACGAGCGGCTGATCCTGCGGCTGGCCGATCCCGCCGACTACGGCCTCGCGGGGCTGCCCGTCAAGGACCTGCCCGCCGCCATGCCGCCGGGCAGGGCGCTGTCCACGAGCGAGCACGGCGTGGTGGAGAGCCAGATCGCCCTGCTCGACCCCGATCCCTCGGGCCCCGCGCAGGTGGCGGCCCTGCAGACGCTCGCCCGCTCCCGTGAGCCGGAGGGCGAGCCCCCGCTGCGGGTCGACGCCCTGCCGATGCGCATCACGACGGCCCAGGCGCTCGAGCTCGGGCCCTCCGGCGAAGGCCCGCTGTGGGCGCTGCTCGGCGTCGGCGGCGACGCGCTGGCTCCGGTGGGCGTGGACCTGCTCGCCCACGGCCCCGGCGCGGTCATCGCGGGGCCCCCACGCTCTGGCCGTTCGTCGGCGCTGCTCACCGCCGCGCGCTCGCTGATCTCCTCGGGCACCCCCGTCGTCGCCGTGGTCCCCCGTCGCAGCCCGCTGCGCGAGCTGGAGGGGGCGCTGGCCGTCCTGGACGGCAACGGCGTGGGCCTGCGCGAGCTGCTGGACGGGCGCGAGCGCTACGTCGTCGTCGTGGACGACGCCGAGCTGATCAACCCCGACGGCCCGCTCGGCACGCTGCTGGAGGAGACCCTCAGAACCGGCAGGGACGGCGAGCACGGCCTGATCATCGCGGGCACGACGGGCGACCTGTCCACCGCCTACAGGGGCTTCGTGGCCGAGACGCGCAAGTCGCGCACGGGACTGCTGCTGTCGGTGCAGAGCCCCGCCGACGGCGACCTGTTCACCGTGCGGCTGCCGAGAGGCGCGGTGGGCGGGCCGCCCGGCAGGGGGCTGCTGGTGACCACCGGCACCGTGACCCCGATCCAGACGGCGCTGCCCGGCTAGATGCCGACCGTGGGACCATCGATCGCGTTGTGGTCGTTGGTGCCCCACACGTCGTCTTCCTCCATCAGCCAGGTTCCGTCTTCTTTCCTCCGCTCCTCCTGACCACCAGGGGCACCCGCGCCCATCGGGGGCATCATCGGCATACCGCCCATGCCCTGCGTGCTCGCGCCCCGCGCGCCCGCCTGGGTGGCCGACCCGTAGCCGCCGGATCCCATGCCCGTGGCGACTCCGGTCCCGTAGCCGGAGTTCGGTCCGGTACTCGTGCCGTTCCCTGTTCCCATGCCGTTCCCTGTTCCCATGCCGTTCCCTGTGCCCATGCCGGTCGGCAGCCCGGTCCTGGGGTCGATGGACTGGTTGTTCGGGAGGGTGTCGACATTCGGCGGCTGGAAGTCGGCCAGGTTGGTGGTGCGCGCGTCAGGTGTGTTCATACCGGAGGTGGGACCGGTGGGGATGTTCGGAATGGTGGTCCCGTTACCGCCTGGAGGAATGTTGGGGTACTGGGAGCCGTCGCCGCCCGGACCCGGGGGTATGCCAGGAATCTTGATTTTGTCGTCGCCGGACCCGGTCCCGCCCGACCCGACCCCGCCCGAACCCGTGCCGCCCGAACCCGTGCCGCCCGAACCCGTTCCGCCGGGGAAGGTGGAGTCCGGCCATGTCCCCGAGGAGCCGCCGTTCCCCGTCCCGAGGCCACCGGCGTTCGGGTCGTAGGAAGGGGTGTCGAAGGTGGGCGTCTTGACCCCGCCCGTGGGGATCGTGGGCGTTTTGATCGGAGGGGGAGGCACACTCGACGGCCCGATGTCCGGAAGATCCTCGCGCACCTCGTCGGGCAGGATGCTGTGAATCCGCTGGAGCTGGTTGTTGATCTCCTGCAGGTTGCGTTTGGCCCGATCCCTGTCCGACTCCCAGAAGTCCCCGCCATCGAAGGTGATGTCGCCGATGCTGTCGTCCCAGGAGGAGCCGTCGTCCCAGCCCCCGAAGCCCTTTCCGTTGTCAGGCATGTTGCCCATGACCGTCTCGCCGATCTGCTCGAGAGCCGTCCCGACGGCGTAGGTCTTGCCCGAGAGATCCCGCACGGTGACGTACAGCGCCCGCAGGGCCTGCTGCGCCTCCACGGACGGCTTGTCGCCCCAGACCTTGGCCATCGCGACAGCCGCGTCCAAGATCACTGTCATGGTGTCCGAAAGGATCTTACTGGCGCTCTTGTAGGCGTTGGCCGCCTTCTCGACACCCCGACGGGCGTCCGGCTGGCTCAGCCCGCTCATCACCGCCGAGGCGTGCTGGACCGTCGGCGTGTCCTTCAGGGTGAACTCACCGTTGACCTTGACCGGGTACTGCTTCGACTTGATGTCCATCAGACGCTCTTCGTGCCCGTGTTGGCCTGTTCGGTCCCGTTGTAGACGCCCGCGCCCGCGCGTACGAGGGAGAGCGCGGTGTCGTACTTCGAGTTGATCTCGCCGTAGACGTACATGATGAAGCGATGAGCCTCGGTGATGGTGTCGAAGACGGCATCACCGGCCTCCCAGCCCTGGTTCGGCGCCGGGTGGGTCACGATACCGCGGGTGCCGAGGTCCTGCATGGAGCCGACCTCCATGCCTCTCAGGCGTTCAAGACCGTCGCCCAGTGCCTTGGCGATGCCCTTGAGCTTGCCTGCGTCGTAATCGATCTCGCCAGGCTTCGGGTCGAGACCGGGCCACCTGTGTTCGACGGCCACCGGATCTCTTGGCTCTGCCATATGCCCACCTCCGTCATCGTGATCTCGACTGTAGTGGAACCTATCCAAGTCGTGTGGAAGTTGGACATAGGCTCCTATGCTGGCCTCCATGCAGACCCGCAAGGATCTCTACCAAGCCCACCGGTTGATGCTGCAACGCATGGGCATGGCCCTGCTCCAGGCCGAGCCGGACGTCGCCGAGTCCCCGATGCGCAGGCAGAACGTCGCGATGTTCTGCGGGCTGCTCATCGCGGTGCTGGTCGTCGCGGGGTTCGGGATCTGGGGTCTGATCAAGCCTGGCAACGCGACCAACCTCACCGATCCAGGACAGCTGCTGGTGGAGGAGAACACCGGCGCCGCGTTCGTCTACAGCCAGGAGCAGCGCAAGCTGCTGCCGGTGGCCAACTACGTCTCCGGACGGTTGCTGCTCGACAGCACCGACGTCCGGGTCCGCAACGTGACCTCCGCGTCGCTGGCGAGCTTCGACCGTGGCCCGACTGTGGGCATCCCCGGCCTGCCTAACTCCCTGCCGCCCAAGGAGAAGCTGGTCAAGGGCCCGTGGTCGGCCTGCGTCATGGACAACACGAACCCGGCCAGCGTCCGCAAGCAGTTCGTGTCGCTGGTGGGCGGCATCGACGTGGGCGGCAGGCCGCTCGGCGGTGACGCGATCGTGGTCGTGGACGCCCGCCGCAACGCCTACGTGATCCTGAACGACACGAAGATGCGAGTGCAGCCGGAGGGTGTGTTGGCGCTGGGGGCCGGCTCCCCCAGGCAGGTGCCCGCCGCCTGGCTGAACGCCATCCCCGAGGGTCCGGACTTCCGTGCGCCGCGCGTCCCCGGCCTGGGCAAGCGGACGAGGGGGCCCGACGGCAGGAGCGCGCGGCTCGGTCAGATCTTCACCACTCCGGGCATCGCGGGCGGTCCTACGAGGTGGTATGTCCTGGTCGCCGACGGTCTGGCGCCCATCACCTCGACCCAGGCGAACCTCGCGCTCTCCGACCCCAAGATCAAGGCGGTGTACGGCAACCGCCCCGCCGAGCCGATCGAGATCGACGCGGCCACCGCCAACAGCAAGCAGACGACGACGCAGAAGCACCTGATGGGCGGCGGCCTGCCCGCCTCGATGCCCAAGGTCATCACGGTGCCGGGAACGTCGCCACTGTGCTCGGTCTACTCGGAGACCGCGAAGGGCTCGGTCAAGGCGAAGCTGACGATCGGCAGCACGATCACCATCCAGCCCCCCGCGGTGACGGGCAGCGAGCAGTTCTTCGACCAGGTGATCCTCCCCGCCGGCGGGGCCGCGCTGGCGGGACTGCTGCCAGGGGAGAACCAGCTGAAGGCCATCAACACCTACGAGCTCATCACCGACCAGGGGCGCAGGTTCCCGCTGCACTCGGCCGACCAGGTCGGCAAGCTGGGCTACGACGCCGCCGATGTGACGCCGGTGCCCACCCACCTGCTCCACTCCATCCAGCCGGGCCCCACCCTCGACCCCGTCAAGGCGCTGAATCCTCTTGTGATCGGCCCGTAGCCGCAAGGAGGGCGCTCGCGCCCCCTGTTCGCGGCCGGCAGGCTCCTGGGCGGACACGCCCTCGGCGGCGTGGCGGCGTCCGGGTGCCCGAGCGAGTGCTGTGGGAACGGCTCTCCGTCGAACCATGATCGCTGAACGAGGGGCTCTCTGGGAGACCGCAGGCAAGGCGAGGGCCGGACGGGTCCAGGCGCCGAAGGTATACGACGTCGGCCGTGACCCGGTGGCCCGGTGGCCCGGTGGCCCGGCCCAGGCAGCGGCCGGGTCGCTACACCGGGAACGAGTCGGGAAGGCCCGTCCCCCCGGGCATGTTCTTGTTGCCGAGTATTTTCGGCGTGAGGCCACCCGAGTTCTTGTCGTACTGGAGCGCGAGACCGTCGAACGAGGGCATCGCCTTCATGTCCTGGAACTTCGCCGCCTGCTTCTGGCTGAGCGTCGAGGCGACCGAATAGATCCCCATGAGTGCGAAGCCTACGATCGTCAGCTTCTTGAGCGCTCCGGTGGAGATACGGCCGATCTGCGGGCCCACGGTGCTCGCGGCCGTCTCTCCCGCCACCACTCCTACCGGGCCTGCCGCCCACGTGGCGCGCATGAACACCGCCAGCGCGAGCATCGCGAGAGCGGAGGTCACGGCGAGGTAGGACCCCGCTTCGACCATCCCCTTGGGCGCGGCGGCGGCATCGCCCAAGCTGTCGCGGTAGAGGCCCTTCTTCTCCCACTCCTCGAGGAACTGGTCCAGGTTCTGCTTGAAGGAGTCCCAGGCGTCGCCCTCCCACTCGGCGCGTTCCTTCAGCTTCTTCTCGAGGTCGGCCAACGACTGGCGCAGGGCGGCGATCTCGGTCGTCTCCCCTCCCTTGTCGGCCGACTGATAGGAGTGCTTGCCTTTGTCCATCGGCTCGATGGGGCCGGCGCAGGCCCCGAACGCCAGCGGAACCGTCGCCGCCCACGCACGCCTGATCCAGATGGCGGCGCCGATCTGGACGCTGATCGCCATCAGGTACCGCTGCAGTGTGTGATCCATGCTCACACCTCGTGGGTCAGAGTCGGCGGGGCGATACCGTCCTGGTCCATCCAGACACCCTCTTCCTCGCGGAGTGCGTAGGTGTCGTTGTCCCTCTCCTTGTCGTCCGTCTGACCACCTGCGCCCATGGGCGGCATCATGGGCATCATCGGCATGCCGCCTGCGCCGCTGACACCGCGGGCGCTCAGGCCCGCGGCTCCGGCGCCCCCGATGCCAGAGCCCGTGCCCGTGCCCGTACCCGTCCTGCCGTACGACGTGCCCGGGTCGCCCGTATAGGTGGTGGGCACCTCGGGGGTGCGCAGGTTCGGCGTCTGCAGGTTCGGCTGCTCGTAGTTCGACAGCCCCGTCGACCTGGGGTCGGGCGTGTTCAGATCGGGGGTCTTGAGTTCCGGACTGTTGAGGTTGGGATCGTTGAGGCCGGGGGTCCTGAGATCCGGGCTGTTGAGGTCCGGGCTGTTGAGGTCCGGGCTGTTGAGGTCCGGGTTCCGCAGGTCAGGAGTCCTGAGATCGGGGGTCCGGAGGTTCGGGTCGGGCTGCCCGGGGTTCTTGAGGTTCGAGTCGTCGAGGCCAGGTACCTTCGGCGTCTGGAGGTCCGGCCTGTCGAAGCCAGGGGAGTTGATCGCCGGCGTCTTCAGATTGGGGTCAGGCGTGGAAGGACCGCCGAGGTTGCCCAGACCATCCGGGTTGCCCATGTTGCCGAGATTGCCCAGGCCGCCGAGATTGCCCACGTTGCCAAGGCCGCCGAGCTGTGAGGGGTCGATCCCGCCGGTCTGCTGGTAGCGGCTGTCGTCATCGGACTTGCGATAGTTGGCGTCGGCCAGCGTCAGCGCGGTCCGCCACGACTTGAGCACCTCCCCGGCCATTCTCGCGGTCTCGACGTCCTGGTCGCGAGCCTGGTCGTGGGCGCTCCCCACCTGCCTGATGGCCAGGGGGTAGTAGATGCTGATGCCGCCCGTCCGCGTGGCGAGCGTGTCAGCCGTACTCGCGTCGTCTTCGAGGCTGCCCGTCGTCGGCTTGAGCTGATCCTTGACGAAACGGATGCCGGAGGAGGGCCTGAAGTTCGCAGTCGACATGTTCGGAATCCCCGACAGGGGATTGTTCGCCGCGTTGGAGGAATCTGTCACGCCTCAGCCGTCCTGCCGATGAGATCCGTGGTCACCTCGTGTGCCGTGTTCCACGGGTCCCGGTCCTCCCGCAGGTCCGTCGAGTACGTGTTCTCCTCGCTCTCACCGCCGCCGATGGTGCCCCCCATGCCGCCCATCGGCATGAACGGCATGCCCGCGCCGAGCCCGCCACGCGTGGCCGCCGAGGTCATCGCGTTCGGGCCGCCGAGGGTGCCGCCGCCGATCACCGAGGGAACGCCAGGCGAGCTGCTCGTCGGCCCGACGAAGGTGTTGGGCATTCCGGGGGTGGTGGTGATGGTGGGCGTCATGGTGGTCGGGACCTGCCCGTACGGCGTCGAGGTCGGCATCGTCGTGGACGGGGGTGTGGTCGGCACGTACGAGGCCGTCTCGGTCTGACGGGAACTGTCGTTCTGGCCGATCACCGCCGGCGCGGTGCCGTCGTCTCCTCTGCCGTCGCCCGTACCACCGCCGGAGCCCGCCCCCGTCTCACCGTTGCCGCCGGGGGCGTTGGGGTCGGTGCCGGGGGCGTTCGGGTCGGTGCCGGGGGCGTTCGGGTCGGTGCCGGGCGGAGTGTCCCCACCAGGTGCGCCACCCGGTTTGTCAGGGTTTGTCGGGGTGGATCCGTCACTGCCACCGCCGCCGGAGCCGGTTCCGGGACCCTGGCCTGGACCTCCGGGACCCTGGCCGGGCCCGCCCGTGCCCGGCCTGTCGGCGCCGCCCGTACCGGGCCAGGTGTTGCCGGTGTCGAAGGTCGGCGATCCGCCGGGGTTACCGCCTCTGAAGGAGGACTGGTACCGGTCAGGGGACGAGTAGTTGGTCTGCTGGTATCCACCGTCCGCACTGGGCGGGGAGGGGATCTCCAGATCGTAGGAGACGTCGGTCGGCAGCAGGCTGTAGAGCCCGGCGATCTCCATGTTGAGATCTTCCAGGATCCGCCGCGCCTGCTCGTTCTGCTTCTCCTTGGCCGCGGCGTTCGGGTCCACGCCGGGCGCTGGGGGCGTGGTCGGCCCAGGGGCCGGAGTGGTGCTGGGCGCCGTGGTCGGAGCGCTGCTGCTGGGAGGAGCGGTCGGGGTGGTGGTGACCGTGGGTTTGGGCCCCGCGCTCGGCTGCGGCGTGGCCGGGGCCGTGGCGGCGTCCACCTTCCTGATGGCCTCAGGGAGGTGAACTGCGCCGTAGGCGTTGAGCTGGTCCGACACCCGCTTCATCTTGGTGGCCAGCTCGTCGCCCGTGGTGTCGAGCTTGTGCAACCCGGCCTGGAAGAGCGCGGCGGTGGGCCCACCCCACATCTCGCTCAGCGCCTTGGCCGCCGAGAGCAGCGACTCCCTGGCCAGACCGACCATCGATGCGGCGCTGGCGTAGGCGTCGGCCGCGCGCACGATGGCAGGGGCGTTGGTGTCGTTCAGCCACCCTTTGATCTGCTCGGCGGACGCGCCCCCCGCACTGACGTCGAGGGCTTCGCACCTGTCGGCGGCTTTGATCTGATAGGTGTTCGACTCGCTGGCCACACTGACCTTCCTCTTGCGCAGGCGTCAGCCGCCGTTGAAGCGGTTGCTCTTCTCGTACTCCACGGCATGGTCCTCGAGGGCCTGCACGACCTTCTCGAACGTCGAGACAAACTTCGCGTAGACCATCTCGAAGCCGACGCCGTTGCCGCCGGGGATGCTCGCTCCGCTCGTGCTCGTGCCGTCGGGACCGCCCGAGCCGACCGCGTTCGCGAACGTGGCCGCGGCGGGCCACGTTCCGATCTCGTCGCGGCTGATCCTGGCATGTCCCTGAACGCTCTCCATCGCCCCGGTCATGAACCGCTCACCCGGGATCGCCGGGCCGCCCATGCCCCTGCCGTTCATCACGGAAAGGACGCCGCGCATTTCCTTGGCGATCGCGCGCATCCGTTCGACGCTGAACTCGACGGTGTTCTCGTCGCCGTTCAGCCCCGGCCACCCGCCGTCAGGTCCTGCCATGATGCCCTTCCATACTCACGACGACGACAAATCCGGCCACCACCGGAAGCGGTGACCGGTAAGCCGACCAGAGCAGCCTCAGTACTGCGTCCACATGGCGGTGTTGTGCCGTTCGGCGATCTGGTAGTTCTCGTTGGCCTGGTTGACGTGCTTCTGGGCTGCCCCCAGCTCGGTGCGCATCTGCTCGGCCTGCCGGGTCCACTCGAT
The DNA here is from genome assembly GCF_039533245.1 of Nonomuraea recticatena. Lineage (NCBI taxonomy): Bacteria > Bacillati > Actinomycetota > Actinomycetes > Streptosporangiales > Streptosporangiaceae > Nonomuraea > Nonomuraea recticatena. The sequence continues at coordinate 361,620 of NZ_BAAATE010000001.1, forward strand.
CTTCTTCTGCTCGAAGAAGGCCTTAGCGCCACCGGCCCAGGCGTTCTGGTCGCCCGCCTGGTCCTGGCCGTCCCCGGTTCCCAGCACCAGCGCGAGGTCCCGCATGAGGTCGGTGGTGATCTGCTCGAACTTGTTCACCATCGCGACGAGGTCGCCACTGACGACGTCCATCGTCCCGAAATTGACCTTGACGCGGTCGCTCGCACCGACATCGTTGTGCGGACTGGGCATGGCGATCTCTCCTAGCGATTGATGAGGTTCTGGACGAAGGACGCGCCCTTGTTCTCGTCGTCGACGCGCGCGTAGGTCTGCGCGTTCGCGCCGAGCTTCTCGGCGACGCTCTTGAGGTCGTTTCGGACGACCTTCATGTTGTCGTCCCAGCCGATCATGGCCTCGCCGAAGGACTTGGCCGCAGCACCCGCCCAACCTGTCGCAAGGTTCTCACCGGTCAGAATGACGGCCTGGCGGAGACCTTCGATCTCCTCCTCCGCCTTCACCACGAGCAGCATGGCCCGTTCGATCTGGGATGCGCTCGCCTGATAGAACTCCGCCACCAGTACCTCCTGTGCCGTGTGGCTCCGAGCAGAAGCGGCGCCACCCCCGTTACGGCCTCTGCCGTCGATAGACGGGGAGCGATCACCGCATCAAACATCAAAGGGCACATAGGACCCCTGTCGCAACATAATCACCATGCACGCAGATCACAGATCGATCACATTGAGATGGCCCCCCGGCAAACCCGCAGGTAGTCGAATTGCATGCCATTGACCTCCGCTGTCGAGCCCGAGTCAACGCAGACAACGATCGGCCTCTCCTGCTGCCTGGAGTGTCCCGTCTTGAGCTACTGTTTCGGATCACTGAGTGCCGGGGGACGGAGGCCGGGTGAGCGAGCAACGCAGCATGGACAGCCTTCTCAACTGGGGGCTGCCCGCAGAACCTGATCGCTTACGGGACATCGACGACGCTCCACACGGTGGGGGCGACGGTGCCGTGCCGTTCGCCACCGCATCCGCCGATCCGGGAGGCTCGCCGACCGGCGACGCGGGTGACGCGCCCGTCACGGGGCCCACCGCACTCGCTGACGCGGAACCGACCTCCGTCGATCCCGCCCAGTCGGACGAGCCCGCGGACACCGAGCCGGGCTTCGTCGAACCGGAGGCGGCCGAGGGCGACCCCGAGTGGGATCCGTCCGACCGCGACGCGGACGCGGAGGAGGGGTTGGTCGCCGAGTCCGTCGAGGGCAGCGGCGACGCCGACATGGCCGACCTCGAGGGCGGCCTCAAGGACATCGATGACCCCGCCACCGGCGCCGACGACCAGGACGGCGACGGAGGCGGCGGCTCGGGCGAGCAGGACCAGGACGGTTCAGGGGGCGACGGCTCGGACCAGGCCCCGGGCGAGGTGCCCGGGCAGGAGGGCAGCGGCGACCCGACCGCTCCGGGCGGCGAGCAGGGCACCGGAGACGACAAGCCCGGGGAAGGCGACAAGCCTGGCGAAGGCGACAAGCCCGGCGAAGGCGATAAGCCTGGGGACGACAAGCCCGGCGAGGGTGACAAGCCTGGCGAAGGCGACAAGCCCGGGGACGACAAGCCTGGCGAAGGCGACAAGCCTGGCGAAGGCGACAAGCCCGGGGACGACAAGCCTGGCGAAGGCGACAAGCCTGGCGAGGGTGACGGGACCGGTGACGTCCCCGCTCCCGGCGGCGATTCCGGCATCCCCGATATCCCCGCCCCTGGCGGCGGGCCCAGCGGCGGTGGCGGGGGACCCTCCGGAGGTGGCGGGGGACCCTCCGGAGGTGGCGGTGGGCCCTCCGGTGGCGGCGGTGGGCCCTCCGGTGGCGGCGGAGGACCTTCCGGAGGGGGCGGAGGACCTTCCGGGACGGGCAGCAACGGCGACCAGGGCAAGGGCGACCAGGGCAAGGGCGACGGCGCCAACAACGGCGGCTACACCGAGGACAAATACGCCAGCGCCAAGGCCATCAAGAATGTGGCCCACATCGTGATCAACGAGGTCGCCCCCGAGCTGAGGAACGCGTTCAGCAAGGTCACGGGCAACAGGTCCGACCTGCTGATCTTCGGCGTGGCGGGCATCCCGCTGTCGGTGGGGCACGACCGGGCCCGCTCCGCGGCCTCCGACTACCTGACCGGAGGTGTCTCTCTGGTCAACCGTTGGGACACGGCGTTGCAGAAGTCGTCGCTCACCTGGAAAGACGCCGACGACAGCAGCAAGTACGAGAAGGGCTGAGCTCATGGACATGTGGATGGCCATGTACGTCGAGGGGATCGCCAGCAGCACGTTCGCCGCCTACCTCGCGCCGAGCAACGCGGCATTCGCCATCCCCTTGGCCATGGGCGCGCAGACCTGCAGCCCTGACGCGCAGGACACCCTCGCCAACGCGTGGGAGGAGTCGGTAAGCCATATGCGGACGGCGCTCACCGGGCTGGAAAAGGTCGACAAGAACGCCCAGATGCCCAAGGAGTGGAGCGCCGACGACCAGAAGGAGTTCCTCAAGAACGCCAAGGATCTGATCGCCGATGTGAACACCGACATTCGGATCAAGGAGTGCGCGCGTGACGTGTGCAGGGCATGCTCCACGGTGTCCAAGGGCGGAGCTGTCCTGTCGGCCACCGCGGGAACCACGATGCTGATCGCCGCCTACGCGGCCGCCGTGGCGGCGGCGGCACCGATGATCGGCACGCTGGCGAGCCGTATCGGGATGTTGGCGGTCTCCAACGGGGTTCTACGCGTGGTCAGCGGTGCCCTGAGCAAGAAAATGGTGATGATCGGCACTGCGGGCGCTGTCCTCTCGCTGGGCGAGGGATGGCTCCTCACGCAGCAGGCCCAGCTGAACAGCAAGGTCACCAACCCCGAGGGCGGCAAGCCGGACTTCAAGCAGGCGGAGAGCGGCTGGGAGAAGAAGCTGAACGAGAAGCAGACGGCGAAGGCCTAGAGGTCGAGGCGGCGGCGGATCTTGTCGAGCTCGCCCATCACGTCCTCGAACGTCCTGTTGTAGGCGGCCTCGGCGTTCTTCACCTGCTCCAGGGCCGCGTCGGGGTTGCTGATGAACTTCATGGGGTTCTCGTCCTCACCGAACATCTCGCCCATGGTCTCGTTGACCTGCCGCTGCAGGTCGGCCGTGGCCTCCTGGACGACAGCCTTGACCTTGTCCGCCAGCTCCCCCGAGCCCAGCCGCATCGCCTTCGGGTGCAGCTCGAGCATGGTCAGGCCGGCGCTGGTGTACTCGGCGGTGACAAGGCCGTCCTCGTCCTTCGCCTTGCCCACGAGCTCGGCCATGGTCTTCTGGACCTCCTCGACGCGGGAGAACTGCTCTTCCGCGGTCTTGAGGAGCTTGTCAATGTCGAGGTTCGCGAAGTCCCCGAAGTCCTGCACCGGCTACTCCATCCTGGAGGGGCAAACGACCAGCAACGTAGCGGTTGTCGGTTAACTCCGCAATCACGGGCGTTCGGCAAGGTCCCCCTCCGGCGCGATCCGCTTGACGTTCCGGCTGCCGGGGGCGCCCGCCCCCGGCCGCGGAGGGCCTCAAGGACGGTGGCGCCCCTGGCCGGCCCCGCGTGTGCGGGTATGAGTCCGATCGGCTGTTCCGAATCCAATGAATTGGTAATGCTTAACAATTGCCACAGGTACTCACGCGGTAAAAGGTCGATTCCGGCGCGCGCCACTCGGGGCGAAGTTAAGGCTCCGTGAATTCCTTCTTGACGTTGAGCGTCTAAAGGCAGGTCCGGGCGAAACAAAAAATACAATCGCCGCATGCCTGACGTCTTGCCGCCATCTACGAGTGCACCCCCATCTTCTGCGGTCAGTCCTTGCCCGCATACCCCCGCTTGCCCGCCTCCGACGTGTCTCCCGCCGGCCTTGCGCCCCCAGCTGCTCGCCACCTCCGGGAACGTCCCCTCGCGTCCGGTCGACCCCAGCGGGCCCAGTTCCCCCGCCGGCGGGTATGACACACATGCCGGCTTCGTGAGGAAGTTCGCCGGCACCATGGACAGCTCGGCGACCGGTGTCCACACACTCAAGGAGCACACCCCCGTCTTCGAGGGCTGGAACCTGGTCCCGCTCGCGGGCATCCCCATCGTCGGCCTGCCGTTCGTCGGCCGTTTCAACAACATCTCCCACACCTGGCGCGACAGCGCAGGCATCCTCGGAGGAGTCCTGGGCACCGACAGCGGCCAACTGTTCCACGCGGCCGACGTCTACATGGCGGCCGAACGGGCCGCAGCTGTCCCGAAGAAGTAACGGCAGCGATGTCAACCCCACCGAACGAGCCGCCGAAGATCTTCCTTCCCCGCGAGACTCCCCCGCCGGCATCCTCTCAGCAGCTTCACATCGCCAACCGCAGCGGCAACGTGGTGCGCGCCGTCACGGTCCAGCCCACCCCGACCCCGCGCACCGACCCGGGCTTCTACAAGCGCCTGATCAGCGGCCTCAACCCTCTGCGGCAGACCACCAGAGCCGCGATGGCCATGTCCGGGCTCGGGATAGCCGCGATCGCGCTGGACGTGGCGGCCACGCTCAACCTGGGCAACCCGTTCCTGTTCTACGACCGCCGCGAACGGTGGAAGGACATGGCCGGCCTGCTGGAAGGCAACAGGTCCGACCTGTGGCGTTCCTACTTCGACGACATCTCACCGCATTGGAAAGGGCATGCGGTCGAGATGCTCCAGCAGTACATCCGGTTCAACGTCAACGGCCTCTACAGCCAACTCGGCAAGATCTCCGGAGAAATGAGCGGCACCATGCAGTCGCAGTTCAAGGAGGTTTCCGAATACGACCTGTCGGTGTTCGGCCTGTACGCCACCTCGGCACCCATCCTTCGGACGCTGGCCACCATGAGCCTCCATCCCGTCGGCAGAGTGGCGCTGATGACTCAGGTCGGCGTCTTCATGAGCGCGACCGGCAACCTCGTCAAGCAGTTCGCGGACGTCTACTACACCTACGAAGGCGAACTCAACAAGCTGGAACTGAAACTCAACGACCTCAGAGGCGCCTTCTACCGATCCGGCAACCCCGCGATGGGCCCCCGCGATCTCAATATCTCACCCACCATCGGCGACGCCGCCCAGGTGAAGAAGAACTGGATCCCCGCGGGCAAGGAGAGCCCGTGAAAGACGCCGAGGCCTTCGCCCAGGGCAAGATCGGCGATCTCGACGGTCTGATGCGCGAGCTGGACGGCTGGGTCGGCTCCCTGACCGCGGCAATGGGCGACCTGGACGAGCAGAGGCTCGAAGGCACCGACCCCACACAGACGGTGCGCGCCGAAGTAGCGGGCACGGGCCGCCTTCTCACTCTGTCCATCGACAGCCAGAAGCTACGCGATCTCGACCACGTCGAGCTCGCCGAAGCCGTCCAGGAGGCGATCGTCGCCGCCCGGCTCGCCATCGGCGAGCGGCTGACCGATCTCATGCGAGACCTGGCCGGCCCGCAGGTCTCCACGGATGACAGCGACCCCTTGGCCCCCTACATCCAGAACGTGCTGAGGGAGGGATGACCGGTGCAGGAGATGGAAGCCGTCCAGGCGAAGCTCGACGACCTGATGGCACTGGCGGATCGGGCCGATGACATGGTTGACCAGTGGAGTATCCGCGAGTTCACCGCCAGCGCCGACGAGGGCCGCATCGTGGCGACCACCGACGCGCTCGGCAGCCTGCTCAAGCTCGACATCAACCCACTGAGCAGAAGACGGCTGGACGCCGTGGAACTCGCCGACGCGATCCTGACCGCGGTCGTCGCGGCAGAGGAGGCCGCGGCCACGTCCAAGGACGAACTGATGAACGGACTGAGGGCGGCCCAGCGGGCGATCGAGCGTCGCCACTGACGCCGTGGACGACGACCGGGGCCTGCGTCAGAGCCGCCAGGGCAGGCGCAGGACACCCGGAGATCGTGGGCCCGTCGGTCGACCGCGGCCACAGCGATCGATCGACGGGGCTGGGACGACTCTTGATCACATCAGCCTGACAGGCCGCGCACCCACGCGTAGACGTCGAGGACACCGAGTGCGAGCGGGAACAGCGCCGCGATCAACATGAGGTCCACGATGTCACCGGCGCGGCCCCAGAACGGCGACGGCTTGCCCGTGGGCAGCCACATCCCGAGTCCCGCGGCGATCAACGACACCCACAGCAGGCCCACGCCGACGGCGACGGCGGCGATGTCGCCCCTGCCGACGCTCAGCGACAGCCCCAGGGCGGCCAGCCCGCCCAGGCCGGCCACGAGCAACCAGATCCGCTGACCGAGCCCGTGGAAGACCCTGGCCCGCATGATCAGCGTCACCGCGAGGACCACGACCATGATCCTGGCGGCCCAGCCGCCGTCCAGGACGAGAAGGAAGAGCGCGCAGGCCGCCACCAGGCTCAAGCCGGCGATCAGACTCGTCACGTAGGACTGCGCCTTGGCGGTGCGCTCCTTGACCTGCGTGGCGTCGAGGTTCTGGTTGTCGCTGCGCAACTCCTCCGCGCTCGTCGGCATGGTGGGCAGCGGAAGCCTGGCCATCCTGAACGCCAGGGTGGGGAACAGAGGGGTGAAGGCCAGCAGCACGGTGGCCGCTACCGCCGCCACGCCCGCGGCGGGGATGCCCCAGATCATGACGACCGCCGCTCCGATCGCGCCGGTGACCGAGGCGATGGCCGTACCGAGGAATCCAGGCAGGCCGTCGGAGGTCAGCGTGCCGCCGAACGCGGCCACCAGCGCCGTGCAGGCGAAGGCTGCGAGCAGGTTCGGCGCGGCGACGCCCGCGCCTCCCGGCGCGAGCAGGCCCGCGAGGAACCCGTACGGCAGCGCGGCCCACCCGATCGGCGCGCCCACCGCCGAATCGCCGATCGCCCTCGACATGACCGCGCCCGTCACCACCAGCAGCAGCGCGAACACGCCCGCCACGATCGCCCTGATCGTCCACGGCGGCCCCGCGAGGAACAGCGCGAGCGCGCCCCCGACAAGCAGCGCGCACGCGGACGCGGTGCCCGCCAGGCGCGTATGGTCGGGTGTCCACTTGCCCGAGCCGTCCCTGACGCCACCCGCCACCACGTCGGCCACGTCGTCGTAGAGCGCGGTGGGCAGCACCGCTTCCCGCGGTCTCAGATAGAGCACCTCGCCGTCGAGTACGCCCAGCGCGCCGAGGCTCTGACCGATGTCGAGCGGGGGGCCGCCAAGGCGCTGCAGCATCCAGCCCGAGGACGCCGCGGCGTCGCCGCCCACTTCGTCCATCGCACGAAGCAGACCGGGCAGAACGTGCGGCAGCGGGATGTCCGCGGGCAACGCGAGATCGGCTCGTCTGCGCGGTCCCACGATTGTGACGTGGCACAGGGCCGGAATCGGAGCGGGCATCTGCGCGAGAGCGCCCTGCTGCATCGGGCCTTGAGGGGATGGTCCATGAGCAAGCGACTTCACAGAATGAACATATCGGGCAAGCGGAACGACCCGCATTGATGGTAAGAAATTGCCGTGTGAGCATCGTCATTGTGCGACGGCCCGAACGCCGTGCCAGTCCCAAGCCACCGCGTGGCGAGGTTCTGCTGGAATCTCCACCCGAGATCCCCGAGGTCCAGGGCCAGGGCTTCATGATGATCCTGACCTATCTGCCGATGATCGCAGGTGGCGCGGCGATGGGGCTGATGTTCACGGCGGGAGGCCACTCCAGCCCGCTCATGTACGTCGCCAGCGGCCTGTTCGCCTTCTCCATGGTGGGCATGACCCTCGGCCAGCTCGGCAGGCAGTCGGGCGAGCGCAAGCAACGGCTCAACGGCCTGCGCCGCGACTACTTCCGTTACCTGTCGCAGGTGCGCAGGAAGGCCCGCAGGGCGGCCAAGCAGCAGCGGGAGGCCCTGGAGTGGAGCGGCCCCGCACCCGACTCGCTCTGGTGGATCGCGATGGGCCCGCGCCTGTGGGAGCGTAGGCAGCGCGACCCCGACTTCGGCACCGTACGTCTCGGCACCGGCGTCCAGAAGCTGGCCATCCAGCTCGTCCCACCGGATTCCAAGCCCGTCGAGGACCTCGACGCGCTGACCGCCGGCGCGCTGCGCAGGTTCGTCAGGGCGCACGCGACGGTGTCCGAGCTGCCCGTCTCCGTGGCGCTCGGCTCCTTCGCCCGCATCAAGCTGTCGGGTGACCGCCAGGCGGTCCGTGACCTGGTCAGAGCGATGATCGCGCAGATGGTCGTCTTCCACTCGCCCGACGACCTGCGCATCATGATCTGTGCCGGCAAGGAGTCGATGCCGCACTGGGACTGGGTCAAGTGGCTGCCCCATGCTCTGCATCCCGAGCAGTCGGACCTGGCGGGCCAGGTGCGGCTGATGGCGGACGACCTCGCCGAGCTCGACCGGCTGGTCGGCGGCGACCTGAAGGAGCGGGCCAGGTTCAAGCCTGGCGCGCCCGCGGACGCGCTGCCGTACCACGTGGTGGTCGTGGACGGCGGGTACGTCCCGCACGACTCCCAGCTCGGCATGGACGCCATCCAGGGCGTGACCGTGATCGACCTGTCCGACGCCGCGGGAGTGGTGGAGGAGAAGGCGATGCTACGGCTGGACATCCAGCGCGACGCCTTCCACATGATCAAGCTCGACCACACCGGCAAGGCGACCAACACCCGGCTCGGCGAACCCGACGCGCTCGACTACCTGAGGAGCGAGGGCCTGGCCAGGCAACTGGCACCTCTCAGGCTGTCGTCCGCCGCCTCGGGCGGCGAGGCGCAGGACGTCCTCTCGATCAACACCACGCTCACCGACCTGCTCGGCGTGGGCGACCCGACCAGGCTCGACACCGAGCAGACGTGGCGGCCCCGCGCGGGCCGTAACAGGCTGCGGGTGCCGATCGGGCTGGGCGCCGACGGCCGCATGGTCGAGCTCGACATCAAGGAGTCCGCGCAGGGCGGCATGGGTCCGCACGGCCTGGTCATCGGCGCCACGGGGTCAGGCAAGAGCGAGCTGCTGCGCACGCTGGTGCTCGGCCTCGCTGTCACGCACTCCTCGGAGATCCTCAACTTCGTCCTGGTCGACTTCAAGGGTGGCGCGACCTTCCTCGGCCTCGAGTCGCTCTCGCACGTCTCCGCGGTCATCACCAACCTCGAAGACGAGCTGCCGCTGGTCGACCGCATGCACGACGCCCTGCACGGCGAGATGGTCCGCCGCCAGGAGCTGTTGCGCTCGGCGGGGAACTACGCCTCGCTACGCGACTACGAGCGGGCCAGGGAGCAGGGCGCGGACCTGGCGCCGCTGCCCACGCTCTTCGTCGTGCTCGACGAGTTCAGCGAGCTGCTGTCGGCCAAGCCCGAGTTCATCGACCTGTTCGTGATGATCGGAAGGCTTGGCCGTTCGCTCGGAGTCCACCTGTTGCTCGCCTCACAGCGTTTGGAAGAGGGGCGGCTGCGCGGCCTGGACACCCATCTGTCCTACCGGATCGGCCTGCGCACCTTCTCCGCCATGGAGAGCAGGGTCGTGCTGGGGGTCGCCGACGCCTACGAGCTGCCGTCCGCGCCCGGCAACGGTTACCTCAAGTTCGACACCACCGGCATGACGCGGTTCAAGGCCGCCTACGTCTCGGGCCCCTACACCGCTGACCCCTACCAGGCAGCCACCTCCTCGGGCAGTGGCCCCGTCCGCGAGGTCGTGGAGTACAGTCCCGCCTTCGTCCCCATCCCCGTGGTGGAGAAGCCGTCGAAGGAGCTGGAGCCGTCGGAGGACAAGACGTCGCAGACCAGCCTGCTCGACATCATGGTGGACCGGCTGCGCGATCGCGGCCCCGCCGCCCACCGCATCTGGCTGCCGCCGCTCGGCCAGCCGCCGACGTTGGCGCAGCTGCTGCCGCCGCTGTCGGTCACGCCCGAGCTCGGCCTGACGACCACCGGCTGGGCGGGGCGCGGCAGGCTCCACTCCGTCATCGGCATCATCGACAAGCCCTTCGAGCAGCGGCGCGACCCGTTCTGGCTGGACCTGTCCGGCTCGTCGGGACACGTCGGCGTGGCGGGCGGCACGCAGAGCGGTAAGAGCACGGTGCTCCGCACGATGATCGCCAGCATGGCACTCACCCACACCCCGCGCGAGGTGCAGTTCTACTGCCTCGACTTCGGTGGTGGGGCACTCGCGAGCCTCGACGGGCTCCCGCACGTGGGCGGCGTCGCCAGCCGCCTGGACGCCGACAGGGTCCGCCGTACGGTCGCCGAGATCGCCTCCCTGCTCCAACAGCGGGAGCGGATGTTCGGCGACAACGGCATCGACTCGATCGCCTCCTACCGCAGGATGATGGCCGAGGGCGAGATCGAGGGCGACGGCTGGGGCGACGTGTTCCTCATCGTGGACGGCTGGCTGACCGTCAGGCAGGAGTTCGAGTCGCTGGAGCCGACGATCACCGACCTGGCCGCGCGGGGCCTCGGTTATGGCATCCACATCGTGGCCGCCACCAACAAGTGGTCGGAGTTCAGGCCCGGCATCCGCGACCTGTTCGGCACCAGGATCGAGCTCAAGCTGGGCGACGCCTACGAGTCGGAGATCAACCGCAAGTCGGCGCTCGCCGTACCGGAGGGGGCTCCAGGACGCGGCCTCACCAAGGAAGGCATGCACTTCCTGTCCGCGCTGCCCAGACTCGACGGCGTGCAGAACGCCGAGGACGTCTCGGTGGGCCTGCGCGCGCTCGTGCAGGCGGTCAGGGAGGCGTGGCAGGGCCCTCCTGCGCCCGAGGTGCGGCTGCTCCCCTCGGTGCTGCCCGCCGAGCTGCTGCCCGGCCCCGACGAGACGGGACGGAAGGTCATCCCGGTCGGCATCGACGAGGCCACGCTCGCGCCCGTGCTGCTCGACCTGGAGTCCGACCCGCACTTCATCGTCGTCGGCGACACGGAGAGCGGCAAGTCGAATCTCCTGCGCCTCATCGCCGAGAGCGTGGTGGCCAGGCAGACTCCGCGCGAGGCGATGATGATCGTGATCGACTACCGCAGGTCCCTGCTCGACTCGGCGGCCACCGAGCACAGAATCGGCTACGCGGCGTCGAGCACCGCCGCCGCGGAGCTGATCAATGACGCCCGCCAGGCGCTGCTGAAGCGCCTGCCACCCGCCAACCTGACGTCCGAGCAACTGCGATCGCGCAGCTGGTGGCAGGGGTCCGACCTCTACATCGTGGTCGACGACTACGATCTGGTCGCCACCTCGAACAACCCCCTCGCGCCACTGGCCGACCTACTCCCGCAGGCCCGCGACATCGGCCTGCACCTGATCATGTCCCGACAGATGGGCGGCGTCGGCAGAGCGATGTTCGACCCGATCATCACCAAGATCAAGGACATGGCCAGCCCGGCGTTGGTCATGTCGGGCAACAGAGACGAGGGCTATGTCTTCGGAAACATCCGCCCGCAGCCGCTGCCGGTCGGCCGAGGCTTCTACGTCGACAGGAAGGCGGGCGCGCGACTGACGCAGACCGCCTACCTGCCATGATCGCGAGCCGGCGGGGCCGTGAACGTGTGCGCACGTCACCGTCCTGCCTGGCCCGCTCCTCGACCAGCTGCTCGGGTAGGGCGGGAGACGGCTCGTCGACCCGTCATCGCAAGCGCGACAAACTACCTGGCCGCTATGCTCGATCTTGTCCGTTTGAGCATCTCCGGGAGGCGTGGCCGGTGGCTGGTCTTGATGTCCACTTCCAAGCACTGGACGAGTGCGCGAGGGCGGCGAAGAACGCGAGCAAGGCGCTCGTGCCCGGCGACATGATGTCGCCCAGGAAGCTGCCACCGCTGCCGGGCAAACTGACCGACTCCACCGTCTTCGGCAGGCTCGACAACTCCCAGAGCCTGGCGATCGACATCGACAAGATCTGGCGTGATGTCCTCGGGACGGATCTCGGGCTGGCCAGAAGCAAACTGGGAGGCGTCGAGCGAGCGCTCGACAAGGTCGAGACGAACATCCGCGCGGCGGACAAGCCATGAGCGGCGCGACGCCGGGCGTCGACAAGCTGGACGCGCTCATCCACAAGGTGAACTGTGATCCGGCGGCCATCCGCACGATGGCCCAACAGTGGCGTGCGATCGCGAGCGAGGTCCTCGATGAGACGGGCAAGCTCGGCAAGGCCGTCACCGAGGTGGACAGGACCTGGCACGGCGACTCGGCCAACTCCTTCCAGAGCTACATGCAGAACTACGGCAAGGCGGGTGACGGCCTGCACGACGCGTTGGCGGGCTGCGCGAACGCGGTGGAGACGCTGGCGGGGACCCTGGAAACCGCCGAAGGCAAGGTCAGGTGGATCCGCGAGGACCTCATCACGCGGGCGGGACGGTATCGGGATGAGTGGGCCAAGCTGAACCCCGACGACCCGCAAGGAGTCAACAAGGGACTGGAGGAGATGGGCAAGAAGGCCGTCTCCGACGCCGAGGGCTGGGTCTCCAAGGCGAACACCGCTCTCAGCGAGGCCAAGACGGCCCTGACAGACGCGCTGAAGCTGAGGACGGTCACATACGAGAGCATCGGAGATCCTCTCCTGCGTGATTTCGTTCCCACCGACAACCGCACCACGTTGCAGTGGCGGCCCACGGATCTCAGCAGGTCCACCGAGCTGGCCGGGGCGAATCCGGCCGGCGGTGGCGGCGGTGGAGGAGCGGGGTACGGCGCAAGCGGAGGGTACGGCGGAGGCGGAGGCGTCTCCTCAGCGGGTGACGTGCCCGCCCCCCGCGCCCAGGTGGTCGAGTGGATCAAGGAAGCGCTGAAGGTCATCAGATCGCCGGAGATGGCCGGGATCATGCGCTCGCGCGGCATCGACGTGAGCGACCTCGACCCCAACGATCCCAAGGACATCGAGCGGATCTGGACGATCATCCATCACGAGTCAGGCGGCAACCCCAGCGCGATCAACAACTGGGACATCAACGCCAAGAACGGCGTGCCGTCACAGGGGCTCATGCAGACGATCCCGCCCACCTTCAACACCCACGCCCTGCCGGGGCACAAGCAGATCCTCGAGCCGGTCGACAACATCATCGCCGGCGTGCTCTACACCTACAAGAGATACGGTGACCTGGCCCATCACCCCGGCATCGCCTCCCTGGAGCGCGGCGGCGGATACCGGCCCTACTAGCGGCCAGGCAGCCATCCAGGCGGGAAGATCAGCGCCCGCAGGCCGTGTCCCTCGAGCTTTCCCTCCCACTCCTCGGGAGTGGTGGCGATCTGGCCGTCGACGCCGTCGGACAGGTTGTAGGCGGGCGTGTAGCCGAGCCCCGAACCCGCCAGTCGGGCGAACAGCTCCGTGACACGGCTGGACGGCAGGTTCCGCATCGGGAACTTGGCGGCATCGTAGCCCAGGACGTAACCGGTGTTGCCGGTCCAGATCCGCAGGAACTCGGCGGCGTTCTCCTTCGCCGGGCCGACCGGCTGACCGTGGGAGAGGTTGACCATGGCCTTGATGCCGACGGAGCCGCTCGCGTAGGCGACGCCGTCCACCGTCGCGTAGACGAGCGTGGTTAGTGCGTAGGCGGGAAACCCCGCGCTGAAGATCCTGGTCGCGTTCGCCCCGAAGAGGGCCTTGAGCAGCCGCGCCGTTTTGATCAGTTTGACGATCCTGACCGTGGCCACGACGTACAACCACGTCGTCATCGGCTGGAACATGACCATCCACACCAGCTGCAGCAGCTCGTTCTCGACCTCGGCGAAGCGGCGGCGCACGTCGTCGACGAGCTTGGCGTAGGCCGTGCACACGCAGGCGACGACCCGCAGGTCGGCCACGAAGGCGGCGGGCAGCGGCCTGATGTTGGTGTTGTAGACGGTGGCGAAGGAGTCGATCCCCGCTCCGGCGTTGTTCTTGACGACCGAGGCGTAGGCCTGGTCGGCACGGTGGGCGAGCCCGTTCCTAGGGTCCTCTCCGCCGTCGAGCGCGTCGGCGAGCTTGTTGAGGGACCGCGCGGCGCTGCGCAGCTTCTCCGGCGAGATCTCGGGGGCGACCACCCCCGCCCACACGCGCAGACCCACCAGCGTGCCGGCCGTGCCTGCCATGAACGCCATCATCAGCCGGTTGACGGGGAGGGCGGCGGCGATCACGGCAGGGGGCCCTTCGGCGTGAGGTCCTCGAGATCCTTCGGCCCGTAGACGGGAATGTCCTTGATCGTCAGATCGTCGGCGCTGGCCCAGTCGGCCACCGCCACGTTGTCCCGCATGGTGGTCAGCTTCTCGCCGACGTCATCGTAGGCCTCCCCGAACTGGCCGAGCAGCCCGAGCGTCTCGGCCTGCTTGGGCCGGTACCACGCTACGAACTGCTTGTCCGTCTCCTCCCCGATCGGCCAGTGCCCGAGCTCTTCCAGTTCCCTGACCGCCTGCGCCACCGCGGCGCGGAGGTCGGCGCCGATGTCCCTGAAGGCCGCGGCGGCGACGGTGTGGAGGTGGGCTAAGTCGAGGTCCAAAGATGGCTGTTCGCGCACAGAGTCTCCTGCGAAATGAATCGGGCGGATCACGCCTTTCGGTCATGATCCGCCCGATTCATTTCACCGAAGTTATCTGTGGTTACTTCCGCGTATCAGGTCATCCGCAGTTGTCAAAGCCAGAGCTGGTGCTGCCCTGAGCCGTGCTGCCGGAGAACTTCACGCAGCTGCCCTTCCCGTACGCCTTGGCGACCGCGTAGTACTTGTAGTCGCCGCTGTCGGTGGTAGCACCCTTGCCCTGAACTTCGAGGGTCGCGCTGACACGGGTCAACTGGCCGATGTTGGCGGTCTTCATCGTGACCACGCAGTTGTAGCCGGTGCTGTTGTTGTACAGCTGGTAGGTCGTGCCACCGGCGAAGGCCTGCTGACGCTGCACGTAGAACCCGCCACCGCACGCCTGGGCCGGCGTGTAGGGGTTGGTCTTCTCAGCGGGCGGCTCCGAAGGCTTCGTCGGAGTCGGAACCGCGGTCCGCGTCGGCGTCGGCGTCGGCTTGGGCTTGGGCTCGGCGGGCTTGGTCGGCTGCGGCTCCACACTCTTGGTCGGCTTGGGGTCGGCCGGCTTCGTCGTCGAGGGCGCCACGGTGGGCTGTTCAGGCTTGGGAGTCGGCGTGGGAGTCGGGGTCGGGGTCGGGGTGGGCTCCGGCTCCGGAGTCGGCTTCTTCTCCGGCTCCTCAGTGGGCTTCTTCTCCGGCTCCTGAGTCGGCTTCTTCTCCGGCGGAGATTCGGGCTCGCCCTCCCTCGTCTTACTGGGCTTCGCCTCCGGCTTGGGCGTCGGCTCGGCCGTCACCGTGACGGTGGGTGCCGACGAGGGGACCGGCGCGACCGTCGTGGGCGGCACGGCGAT
This sequence comes from Nonomuraea recticatena, assembly GCF_039533245.1. NCBI lineage: Bacteria > Bacillati > Actinomycetota > Actinomycetes > Streptosporangiales > Streptosporangiaceae > Nonomuraea > Nonomuraea recticatena. Next base: position 376,853 of record NZ_BAAATE010000001.1, read on the forward strand.
GTTCTGGGTCGGCACCGGCACCGGCGAAGGGACCGAAGTCAGTTCGGGCTGGGGCAGCAGGCTGTTCGGGTCGTCGGTCGGCAGCTCGAACGGCATGACGTCGGTCGACTCAGGTCCTGGCGTCTTGGCCCATGGGACCGTCACCTTGGCCTGGCCCTGCTGTGTGCCCGGGGGCTGCGGCTGTGAGACACCGCTGCCCGTGTCAGTGGCCGGCACGTCGCCCTTGGGGCTCGGCACGGACTCGGCGAGCTGCTTGCCCTCGGCCGCGACCGTGTTCAGGGTCGTGCTCGCATAGCGGTTGGCGCCCCACAGGCCGAGCGCGGAGATCAGCACGACCGCCGCCAGCGCGGCGACCAGGCCGATGGGGAACGGCCTGCGGGCAGGCGGCGGTCCCTGCGCGGGTACCGAGACGATCGGGTGAGGGCCGTGCGACGGCTCCTGCGGAGCCTCGGCCGGCGGCGGGCCCCATGCCGGGGCCGCGGCCTGCACGGGCGCCGTCTCGACGGGATCGGGCTCGGGGGTCCGGTACATCGGCAGCCTGAGCGTGCCCTCCAACGGCGGCGAAGGGTCAGGAACGATCACCGCGGGCGTGCCGGCGACCAGCTTGTCGGAGTTCTTGTCGCCAAGGAGCTGCAGCAACGCGGTATAGGTGGTCGGCCGCGTCGCCACCTCCTTCGACAGCGCCGCCACCACGACCCTGCGCAGAGGCTGAGGCAGCGGGCCGACATCGGGCTTCTCGTTGAGTACGGCCTGCGCCTCGTGCTCGAAGGGAGCGCGTCCCGTGGCGGCGTACACCACGGTCGCCGCCCACGAGAAGACGTCCGAGGGCGGGCCGTACCGCAGTTCCTTCAGCTGCTCGGGCGAGCGGTAGCCGAGCTCGCCCGCGGGCTCGCCGATCGCCGCGTCGGTCACCCTCGGGCCGTCCGGCCCGAGGATCACGTTGTGCGGGGTGAGGGCCCTGTGGGTCACGCCCGCCAGGTGCGCGGAGGTCAGCGCGGTGAGCACACCGACTGCCACCCGCTCCAGCGCGTCACCGCTGAGCGGGCCTTCAGCCTCGACGGTCTGGGCCAGGCTGCGGCCCTCGACGTGCTCGCGCACCACGTAAGGCCGGCCGTCCACGACGCCCACGTCGTACACGCGGGCCACATAGGAACTGGAGACGCGCTTGACGCTGCGCAGCCGGTCCAGGGTCTCGCTGTCATCCGCGGACTCGCCCGTCAGCGGCTTGATGACACGCAGTTCTCCGTCATCGGAGTCGCGCCCCAGGTACACCACGCCGCGCGGGCCCTCGCCCAGGCGTCCAACGATGGCGTAGTCATCAAAGCGCTCAGGGTCTCCTGGCGACACGGCGTCCATGACCCACCTTTCAACGACAAATGATGATCAGAGCACATTGAACCAAATCCGCCCCATGCGTCACGAGAGTTTCGGGACAGATCCTTACAGTTCACCGTCAAGTCGTAATCAATTAGGGCGTCCGGGGCGCCATCCCCTGCGCCTGCCCAGCGGCACGACCAGCCGCGCGGCCAGGATCACGCCCGCGAGCACCAGCGCGCAGGACGCCACCATCCCCGCCACGGTGATCGCCCGCCAGTCGACGGCCGGCGTCTTGGCGATGGCGCTCTCCGGCAGCGGGGGCGGTAGCGGAGGAGCCAGCTCCACCTGCTGGGACGGCAGCACCGCGGTGACCGCGAGCAACGGGTTGACGACGCCCGCACCCGTGCCGTTGCCGAGCGCGCCGTCGGCGGTCACCTCGACGCGCCGCCTTACCTGCTCCTGGTTGAGCTTGGGATAGCGAGAGCGAACCAGCGCGACCACCCCCGCCACGTACGGCGCGGCGAAGCTCGTCCCTCTCAGCTCGTCCATGAACAGCCCACCCGGCCACGTGCTGGTGATCTCCTGGCCCGGCGCCATGACGGCCACGTTGGACTTGGTGTTGGAGAACTCCGAGCGCTGGCCCTCGGGTCCCACCGAGCCCACCGAGAGCACACCCTCGTAGGCGGCGGGGAACTCCTTCTTCTCCTTGTCGCTGGGAGCGGAGTTGCCCGCGGCCGCGACGATCACGATGTCCTTGGACAGGGCGTAGTTGACGGCCGCCCTCAGATCGGGCTGGTCGGTGGTCTGGGTGGAGATATTGATCACGTCGACATTCATGTCGGCCGCTGCGGTGATGGCCTTCACGAGGATGGCGACGTCGCCCGTCGACTTGTTCGTCTGCTTGAGTGACACGAGCGTGACGGCGGGGGCGACGCCGTGGAAGGGAAAGTCGCTGCGGTACCTGCCCGCGATGATGCCCGCCACAGCGGTGCCGTGGCCCACGCAGTCGCCGTTGCCCGTGAAGCTGTAGTCGATCTCCTTGCGGAGCGGGATCAGCGGATGCTTCGAGTCGACACCGCTGTCGATCACCGCCACGGTGACGCCTTCGCCCCTGGTGAGCGGCCACACCCTCCGCGCGTCCATGCGGGTCTGGGCCCACGGTGTGGAGATCTCCGTCAGGCCCGGTTCGGGCTCGGGATCGCATCTGGCGGGGGCGGCTTCGGCGGCGAGCGGCACGAGCGTGATTGTCATCGCCAAGTTGACGGCGACAAAGACCCTTCCGATCATGGCGCCAGAGCCTAGCTTGTCCCGATATCAGACCAAAGTCCGTTCCCTCGAAGCTCGCCCGGCGTCAGCATGGTCCGGAAGTTCCCGGCCCGGCGCCCATTGAGGGAGCCGGGCCGGACGAAGGAGGGTGTCAGCGGGTGGCCGACTCGATGTTGCCGCGATAGGTGTTGATCACCCGGGCCGCTTCCTGCAGCTCCTCCGACATCCGCTGGAAGGCGGCCCTGTAGCTCTGCCACGCGCCGCCGAACCTGTCGGCCCCAGGCCCCGTCCACGCGGTGCCGACCTTGGCCGCCTCGCGGTCCAGCGCCGCCATGGTGCTGCGCACCGCCTCGGCCTGCTGGGTGAACTGGGTGGCCATCTGCTGCATCTCCGCAGGGTTGCCACCGAGCAAGTTGTGCGTCATGCGCTCCTCCAGATTCGACCGACGGGCGCCCTCACGATAGGCAGGCAACCCCGGCATCGCCCCGGGTTATGCCGAGCGGCTATGGTCGCCCAGAGGATTGTTCGGATAAAGGGGGACAACCATGCGCGAGGTTGTGGTCACCGGCGGAGGAACCGGCATCGGCTTCGCCATCGCCGCCGCGTTCGCCGGGAAGGGCGACAAGGTCACCATCACCGGCCGGCGCGAGCAGGTCCTGAGAGAGGCCGCCGACAAGCTGGGCGCGTCGTACGCCGTCTTCGACGCCGCCAGCCCCGTCGCCGTGCAGGAGGCGCTCGCCCACCTGCCCGCGACGGTCGACGTGCTGGTCAACAACGCGGGCGGCAACACCAACCTCGACCGGCAGAAGATCGAGAACGACCTGAAGGACCTGGCCGAGGCCTGGTGGGCGAACCTCAACGCCAACCTGATGTCGGCGGTCCTGGTCACCACCGCGCTGCTCCCCCGCCTGTCCAAGGGCGGCAGGATCGTCTCCATCGGCTCCATCGCCGCCCGCGGCACCGGTTCCGGCTCGTACGGCGCGGCCAAGGCCGCCATGGAGTCGTGGACCGCCGACCTGGCGGCCGAGCTCGGCTCCAAGGCGACCGCCAACGTCGTCGCGCCGGGCCTCGTCGTCGACACCGAGTTCTTCCGCGGGCGCCTCACGCCCGAGGGTGTCAGGCACCGCGTCGAGAGCACCCGCAACGGCCGCGCGGGCACACCGGACGACATCGCCGAAACCGTCCTGTTTCTGGCCTCCCCGGGTGCGGGCCATCTCACGGGGCAGGTCCTCCACGTGAACGGCGGCGCCTACCTCGGCAGGTAGCCGCCCCTAGACTCCTTTGCAGACCTGGTCGAGAAGGGAAAGACGTCGGTGCGGAAAGTTCTGATCGCCAATCGTGGCGAGATCGCCGTGCGGATCGCCAGGGCGTGCGAGGACGCCGGGCTCGCCAGCGTCGCCGTCTACGCCGAGCAGGACCTCGACGCGCTCCACGTCAGGGTCGCAGGCGAGGCTCACGCGCTCGGCGGCCGGTCGCCGGCCGAGACCTACCTCGACATCGCCAAGCTGCTGCGCATCGCCGCCGAGACGGGGGCGGACGCCGTCCACCCCGGTTACGGCTTCCTCGCCGAGAACGCCGGCTTCGCGCAGGCCGTCATCGACGCGGGCCTGACCTGGATCGGGCCCCCGCCCTCCGCCATCGCCGCGCTCGGCGACAAGGTCCAGGCCAGGCACATCGCGCAGAAGGTCGGCGCGCCCCTGGTCGCCGGCACCAAGGACCCGGTCGCGGGGGTCGAGGAGGTGCTCGCGTTCGCGAGCGAGCACGGCCTGCCCATCGCGATCAAGGCCGCGTACGGCGGCGGCGGCCGCGGCATCAAAGTCGCCAGGACGCTCGAGGAGATCCCCGACCTCTACGAGTCGGCGGTGCGCGAGGCCGTCACCTCCTTCGGCCGCGGCGAGTGCTTCGTCGAGCGCTACCTCGACCGGCCCCGCCACGTCGAGACCCAGTGCCTGGCCGACACGCACGGCAACGTCGTCGTGGTCAGCACCCGCGACTGCTCCCTGCAGCGTCGCCACCAGAAGCTCGTGGAGGAGGCTCCCGCCCCCTTCCTCACCCCCGAGCAGGTCGAGACCCTCTACACCAGCTCCAAGGCCATCCTGCGCGAGGCCGGTTACGTCGGCGCGGGCACCTGCGAGTTCCTCGTCGGCCAGGACGGCACGATCTCCTTCCTCGAGGTCAACACCCGCCTGCAGGTCGAGCACCCCGTCACCGAGGAGGTCGCGGGCGTCGACCTGGTGCGCGAGATGTTCCGCGTCGCCGACGGCGAGCCGCTGGGCTACGACGATCCGCCGCTGCGCGGTCACTCCATCGAGTTCAGGATCAACGCGGAGGACGCGGGCAGGAACTTCCTTCCCGCTCCCGGCACCCTGACCGCGATGCGCGCCCCCTCGGGCCCCGGCGTACGGCTCGACTCCGGCTACGAGGCGGGGATGACCGTCCCCCAGACCTTCGACTCGCTCATCGCCAAGCTCATCGTGACGGGGCGCACCCGCACCGAGGCGCTCGAGCGCTCCCGCAGGGCGCTGGCCGAGTTCGAGATCGACGGCATGCCGACGGTCCTGCCCTTCCACAGGGCCGTGGTCGCCGACCCCGCCTTCACCTCCGAGCCGTTCTCCGTCCACACGCGGTGGATCGAGACGGAGTGGGGCGGTGGCGTGGCGCCGTACTCGGGGGCCGTCGAGAGCGCCGAGCCCGCGGCGAGGGAGAGCGTGACCGTCGAGGTCGGCGGCAAGAGGCTCGAGGTGGTGCTGCCCGCGGGGTTCGCCGCGTCGGCGCCCAGGCCCACGGCGGGCAGGCCGTCGCGCAGGAGGGCGGGCGGCGCCAAGAAGGCGGCGGCCGGAGGCGACACGCTGGTCAGCCCGATGCAGGGCACGATCGTCAAGGTCGTGGTCGCCGACGGCGACACCGTGGCCGAGGGCGACACCATCGTCGTGCTCGAGGCGATGAAGATGGAGCAGCCGCTGACGGCGCACAAGTCGGGCACCGTCACGGGGCTGGCCGCGACCGTCGGGCAGACCGTCACCTCGGGGGCGGCCATCTGCGAGATCAAGGGCGCGTAGCGGGTAGGTTCGGAGGAGAGGAACTTCGCTGACCGCTCATTCGTCCTTAAGGACGAAGGAGGCTTGCTGCCAATGACCCATCCGCTGCGCCGGACGACGGCCGCGATCGCGGCACTGATCGCCGGTCTGTTCGCCGTTTTCGCGCTCTCGCCGGCCGCGTACGCCGCGGCCCCACCCGACGCCGCCTCAGTGATCTCCACCTGGAAGGGCGGGGACCCCCTCTTCGTGCAGTCAGGTTCGCCGCTCAGCTCCGACGAGCAGTCGGGGATCCGCGACGCGCTCAAGGGTGCCGACAACAAGGTCTACGCCGTGGCACTGCCCGACAACACGGTGCAGGAGTCAGAGCTGGGCGCCTATTTCACCTCGTTGGGCAAGGCCCTTGACGCGGCCGGCCGCCCGCTCGCCACCATTGCGGTGCTCGACGGCAAGACCCTCTTCGCCTCCTCCAGCCAGGTGAAGCAGAACTACGTCACCCAGATCGCCAAGCTCTCGGTCAACGCCAACCCCGGCGACGTCGTGGCGGGCATGGAGGACTTCACCAACCGCATCGACCTCGCCGTCGCGGGCAAGCGCTCGGCGCTCAACTCCGGCAGCAGCGCGGGGAGCGAAGGCTCCGGCACCGGCGCGCTGGTCGGCCTCGGCGCCCTGGCCCTGGTCGGCGGTGGCGGTTACTTCCTCTACTCCAAGAACAAGAAGAAGAAGCTCGAGGCCAGGCGCCAGGCCGAGCTCGCCGCGGTCAAGACCACGGTGGAGGAGGACGTCACGAAGTTCGGTGAGGAGATCACCGAGCTCGACAGCGACGTCAGGCTGGCAGGCGCGGGCGGCCAGAACATCACCGAGTGGCAGACCGCCCTCGACTCCTACGAGAAGGCCAAGGCACAGCTGGCCTCCGTGCAGCAGGCCGAGCAGGTCCGCGACGTCACCACGACGCTCGAGGACGGCCGTTACGCGCTGGCCGTGGTGAAGGCCAGGGTCAACAACCAGCCCGTCCCCGAGCGGAGGGCGCCCTGCTTCTTCAACCCGCAGCACGGTCCCTCGGTCCGCGACGTGCGCTGGGCCCCTGCCGGCGGCGCGCCCCGCGAGGTGCCCGCCTGCGCGGCCGACGCCATGGCGGTGGAGGGCGGTTACGACCCGCAGACCCGCCAGGTCATGGTCAACGGCCAGTACCGTCCCTACTACGACGCCGGGCCTGCCTACCAGCCCTACGCCTACGGCTACTACGGCGGCTTCGGCGACGTCATGACCATGATGTTCGTCGGCACCATGATGGGCAGCATGCTCGGCGGCGGCTTCGGCATGGGCGGCTACGGCGCCGGCTACGCCGACGCGGGCGCCGGTGACTTCGGCGGCGACATGGGCGGCGGCGGCTGGGGCGACATGGGCGGCGGCGGTGACTTCGGCGGTGGCGACTTCGGTGGCGGTGACTGGTAGCCACCCCCGCCTCCTGTCCTGAACGGAAGGGCCCCGGTGACTTCACCGGGGCCCTTTCGTCGTCCACGGCTCCCGGGCAGCGCGACGGGCCGCCGCGTTTGTAAGCTGAGGGCAAGATCCCGTCTGGCGGACCCATGGGCCAGCGTCAAGGAGGCCCTGTGCGCCGTCTGCTCCCCCTCACGCTCATCGCCGTCCTCACGGCGCTGCCCGCGCTGGTGTCCGTGGTCGTGACCACGCCGGCCGCGCACGCCCAGGCGGGGCCCTGCAGGGCGGCCGACAGGGTGAACCTGCGCGGGGCCGACTTCACCAACGGCCGCAGGTTCCCCGCCTCGTTTCGCTGCGCCGACCTCACGGGTGCGAAGCTCGACGGCGTCGACCTCACCCAGAAGGACCTGACGGGGGCCATCCTGCGCAAGGCCTCCATGAAGCAGACCGACCTCGGGCAGGTCACCGCGAAGTACGTCGACTTCAGGCAGGCCGACCTGCGCGGAGCCGACCTCGTGCAGATGCACGGTGACTACGCCGACCTGCGTGGCGCCAACCTCATCGACGTGGGCGCGACGCAGGTGCGCTTTCCCAGGGCCAACCTGAGCGGCGCCAAGCTCACCAGGGCCTATCTCGGCCAGGCCGACCTGACGCTCGCCAAGCTCGTCGACGCCGACCTCGTGGACGCCGAGCTCGGCCAGGCCAAGGCTCGCAGGGCCGACTTCACCAGGGCGAAGCTGCACGAGGCTCAGATGATCTCGATCGAGGCGCCCAACGCCGTCTTCCGCGACGCGGACCTGCGGGAGGTGCGCTTCAGCTCCGCGGAGATGGACGGGGCCGTCCTGATCGGGGCCGACGTCCAGGACGCCGACTTCACCTTCGCCGACGACCTCGATCTGACCGGCGCCCGCGGCACGCCGAAGAACGTCCCCGACGACGCGAAGGGCCTCGCCTCGCCCTCGCCCTCACCTTCACGTGATGCGACGGCTGAGTGGCCCGCCGCCTTCGACCCTCCGTCCACGCAGTCGGGGCTTCCCACCATCTCGCTGGGGTTGCTCCTGGTGGTCGTCGGCTCGGTCGGCCTGCTGGTCACCCTCACCCTGTGGGCCGCGGCGGCCCGCCGTCCTCCGCCCTACCGCGCCTGAGCGTGGCGTCAGATGCCGATGGCGGCGGTCGGCTGCATCAGGCGGCGCGCCGCCTCGGTGATGGAGCCGGACAGCGACGGGTAGACCGCGAAGGTGTGGGCCAGCTGGTCGACGGTGAGCCGCTGCTGCACGGCGACCGACACCGCGAGGATCAGCTCGGAGGCCCTGGGAGCCACCACGACGCCACCGAGCACGATGCCGGTGTGCGGGCGGCAGAACAGCTTGATGAAGCCGTCGTTGAACCCCTGCATCTTGGCCCTGGCGTTGGTCGACAGCGGCAGCTTGACGACGTTCGCCTCGATCTCGCCTGCCTCGATCTGCTTCTGCGACACGCCGACGGAGGCGATCTCGGGGTCGGTGAAGATGTTGGAGGCGACGGTGGCGAGGCGCAGCGGCTGCACCGCCTCGCCGAGCGCGTGCCAGACCGCGATGCGGCCCTGCATCGCGGCGACGGAGGCGAGCATGAGCACGCCCGTGCAGTCGCCGGCGGCGTAGACGCCGGGGGCGGAGGTGCGCGACACCTTGTCGACCTGGACGAACCCGCCCCTGTCGAGGGTCACCCCTGCCTCCTGCAGCCCGAGGCCCGAGGTGTTGGGGACCATGCCGACCGTCATCAGCGCGTGAGAGCCCTCGGCGGTGCGCCCGTCCTCCAGGGTCACCACGACCCCGTCCGCGGTGCGCTTGACCGACGAGGCGCGCGAGCGGCCCATGACGTTCATGCCGCGCCGCCGGTAGACCTCTTCCAGCACCTCCGCCGCGTCGGCGTCCTCGTTGGGCATCATGCGGTCGCGGGAGGAGACCAGCGTGACCTCGGAGCCGAGAGAGCGGTAGGCGCCGGCGAACTCGGCCCCCGTGACACCGGAGCCCACCACGATGAGGTGCTCGGGCAGCTCGTCGAGGTCGTAGAGGTGGCGCCAGGTGAGGATGCGCTCGCCGTCGGGCTCGGCGCCCGGCAGGATGCGCGGCGTGGCGCCGGTGGCGACGATCACGACGTCGGCCCTGATCGTACGGTCACCCGCCCTGACCACCTGCGGGTCGACCAGCCGGCCACGGGCCTTGATGATCTCGACGCCCTCGGCGGCGACCCGCGCGCCGATGTCGGCGGACTGCGCCTGGGCCAGCTCCTTCACCCGCTTGTTGACCAGCGGCATGTCGACCTCGGCCGAGCCCGCGTCGCCGTCGGCCCCGCCCGAGTAGTGCACGCCCAGCGAGGGCGCGTCGAGCAGCGCCTGCTTACGGACGGAGGTCGCGATCATCGTCTTGGACGGCACGCAGTCGGTCAGGACGCACGCGCCGCCTGGGCCGTCCTCTTCGACCATCGTGACCTGCGCACCCAGTTGCGCGGCCACCAGAGCCGCCTCGTAGCCGCCTGGTCCGCCACCGATGATCACGATCCTAGTCACGTGTCCCATTGTCCCGCATATGGAGAGGCGACAACGAACCGGTCCCCGCCCATGGCGATCGGAACGACGTCGGCGCTCCCAGGCGTGGCAGGATGGCGCGGTGGTGAGCACCACTTGGCGAGGAGTGTGAAATGGGACGACTTCCTGATTCGCCGCAGAATACGGGCGGAACCAGGCTCTACGCGGCCTATGGCTCGAACATGGATCCCAAACAGATGGCCATGAGAGCCCCCCACTCCCCCGTGCGGGGCGTGGGCTGGCTGCAGGGCTGGCGCCTGACGTTCTGCGGTGAGGACGCTCGCTGGGAGGGCGCCCTGGCCTCGATCGTGGAGGACCCCGACGAGCATGTCTTCGTCGTCCTGTACGACGTGCCCGAGTGGGACGAGTCGTCTCTCGACCAGTGGGAGGGCGCCAGCCGCGGTCTCTACCACAAGGTGCGGCTGCGCGTTCACACGCTCGACGGCGACGTCCTCGCCTGGTTCTACGTGCTCGACAGCTACGAGGGCGGCCTGCCCTCCGCGCGCTATCTCGGCATCCTGGCCGACGCGGCGGAGGTGGCGGGCGCTCCCGACGACTACGTCAAGGGCCTGCGCGGCCGTCCCTGCAAGTCGCTGGGCAGCTGACGTCGCGCGCCACGGTGCGCCTGGCCGTGTCCCGGGCGCACCGCATGATCAGCCGAGCGTCGATCAGCTCAGCGGCTGGTCCTTGGTCTCCTTCAGCGCGAAGACGTAGACCAGCGTGGAGACCAGCGCCAGGGCCGACATGTACCAGGGGAAGAGCCCCGAGTTTCCCGCGTCCTTGAGCGCGGTGCCGATCAGCGGCGCGGTGCCACCGAAGATCGCGACGGTCAGCGAGTAGGGGAAGCCCGCGCCCGACGCCCGCACCCTGGTCGGGAAGAGCTCGGAGTTCACCGCCGCCGAGATCGAGGTGAAGCAGCCGAGGAAGACCATGCCGATGAGCTGGATGGTCAGCAGGCTGCCGAAGGAGTTGGACAGCGCGCCGAGCATCGGCACCGGCAGCAGCGTGAAGGCCAGGCCGAAGGCGATCAGCATGGGCCTGCGGCCGATCCTGTCCGACAGCATGCCGAGCAGCGGCTGCAGCACCATGAAGAAGAGCAGGGAGATGGTGCCGACCTGCAGCGACATGGCGGGATCGAAGCCCACGTTCTGCTGGGCGTAGGTCGGCAGGAACGTCGTCCACGTGTAGTAGGCGACGGTGCCGGCCACGGTGATGCCGACGATCATGGCGGCCTTGGTCGGGTAGCGGACCAGGAACTCGAAGAGCTTCGGCCGTTCGGCCCTGCCCTCCTGGATCTCCTGCGACACGGCCGAGGTCTCGTCGGCGCCCTTGCGGATCCACAGGCCGACGAGGCTGATCACCGCGCCGATGACGAACGGGATGCGCCAGCCGTAGGAGGACATGTCGGCCTTGGACAGCATCGTGGCCAGCAGGGCGGCCAGGCCCGAGGCGAGGAGCTGGCCGATGGTCGTGCTGACGTACTGGAAGCTCGAGAACAGGCCGCGGCGGCCTGGAGGGGCCGACTCCACCAGGAAGGTGGTGGCGGCGGCGAACTCGCCGCCGACCGACAGGCCCTGGATGAGCCTGGCGAGCGTCAGGATGATCGGGGCCAGCACGCCGGCCGCCGCGTAGGTCGGGGTGACGGCCAGCAGCAGCGAGCCCGCGCCCATGAGGATGATGGTGAAGGTCATGGCGGCCTTGCGGCCGAACCTGTCGGCGAAGGAGCCGACCAGGAGCCCGCCGAGCGGTCGCATGAAGAATCCCACCGCGAAGATCGCGAAGGCGCTCAGCACGGGGACGAGGGGGTTGTCGTTCTCGGGGAAGACCTGGCTGGAGAAGTAGACGGCCAGGAACGAGTACGCGTACCAGTCGTACCATTCGACGACGTTGCCGACGCTTGCTGCCAAAAGCTGACGGCCCCGACTCCGGGGGATGCCGAGCGGCGAGCTGGTGATGGTCACCAGGGGGCTCCTTTGCTTCGGGTGCGGTGATGGCTTACTGTGCATCCGGACGACCGAAACAGTCAAATATCTATCAACATATTTACAAATCCGACATGGGGTCAGCTCGAGGTGGATGTTCTCGACCGGCGGCTTGTCGCCGCTCTGCAGGTCAGCCCGCGCGCGTCCTGGGGCGAGATCGGCAGGGCGGTGGGTGAGCACGAGCGCACGGTCGCCAGACGGCTTCAGCGGCTGATCACCGACGGCGCGGTCCAGGTCACCGCCATCTACGACGACCTGCGCTCGGGGCACGGCCGACCCGTCCACCTGCACGTCCAGGTCAGGGCGGGCATGTCGGCCATGGTGGCCGACGCGCTGGCCTCCAGGCCCGACACCCGCTCGGTCTACTCGGTGACCGGCGCGGCCGACATCGGCGCCGAGCTGGTGGCGCCCAGCAGGGCCGCGCTGCACGAGATCCTCAACGTCGAGGTGCACGGCATCGACGGTGTCGCGGGCACGCAGACGCAGGTGGTGCTGCACACCTTCCGCACGGTGGCCGAGTGGCACGCGCCGTACCTCACCGACGAGGAGATCGAGCTGCTGCGCCCGCCGCTGCCCGACGTCGTCCTGCCCGACCAGGACGGCCTGTCGCCGCTGGAGAGCGAGGTCGCCGAGCTGCTCGTCGCCGACGGCAGGATCGGCTTCACCTCGATCGCCGAGAGGACCGGTATCTCGGTGCCCACCGCCAGGCGCAGGGTCGCCTCGCTGCTGGAGCGGCGGGTGCTGCTGCTGCGGGCCGAGGTCGAGCCCTCGCTGCTCGGCCTGGACGTCGAGGCGCAGCTGTGGCTGCGGGTGCGCCCCCACGGCCTCGACCAGGTCGGCGAGACGCTGAAGAGACACCCGGGGGTCCGCTACTGCGCGGCCACCTCGGGCACCTACACCATGCTCGTCCAGGTGGCGGTGGCTCACGAGGCCGACCTCTACCGCTTCCTGACGGAGGTCGTCGGTCCCCTGGACGACGTGACCGACGTCAACGTCACCCTCATCACCCGGGCCTACAAGCGCGGGTTCCTACGCAAGGAGCACTCATGACCCCCGCCGAACTGGAAGTCGCCGAGCTCTGCGCCGAGCTGATCCGGGTGGACAGCAGCAACTACGGCGACGGGAGCGGCCCTGGCGAGCGCGCCGCCGCCGAGGTCGTCATGGCGCGGCTGTCCGAGGTCGGCGTCGAGGCGCACTACAGCGAGAGCGCCCCAGGCAGGGGCAACGTCGTGACCAGGATCGAGGGCAGCGACCCCTCGCTGCCCGCGCTGCTGGTCCACGGCCACCTGGACGTGGTGCCCGCCAACGCGGCCGACTGGAGCGTGGACCCGTTCGCCGGTGAGATCCGCGACGGCTACATCTGGGGCCGCGGCGCGGTCGACATGAAGGACATGGACGCGATGATGCTCGCGGTCCTGCGCCAGATGGTCCGCGAGGGCAGGCGTCCTCGCAGGGACATCGTGTTCGCGTGGGTCGCCGACGAGGAGGCCGGCGGCGTCTACGGCGCCAAGTACCTCACCGCCAACCACCGTGAGCTGTTCGACGGCGTCACCGAGTCGATCAGCGAGGTCGGGGGCTACTCCCTCGAGGTCGACCCCGACCTGCGCCTCTACCTCATCGAGACCGCGCAGAAGGGCCTGTCCTGGATGCGCCTGGTCGCCGACGGCACGGCGGGCCACGGCTCGATGCTCAACTCCAGCAACGCCGTGACCGAGGTGGCCAAGGCCGTGGCCCGCCTGGGCTCCCACGAGTGGCCGCTGACGCTCACGCCCACCGTGCGGCAGTTCCTCACCGAGGTGTCGGACGCCTTCGGCCTGCCCTTCGACCCCGAGAACCCGGCCCCCGTGCTGGACAAGCTGGGCCCGCTGGTCCGCTTCGTCGGCGCGACGCTGAGCCACACCACCAACCCGACCATGCTGAGCGCCGGGTACAAGGCCAACGTCATCCCCGGACAGGCCGAGGCGGTCGTGGACGGGCGCTTCCTGCCCGGCTACGAGGACGACTTCTTCAAGACCGTCGACGAGCTGCTCGGCCCGAACGTGCGCCGCGAGTTCGTGCAGCACGACATCGCGCTGGAGACGACGTTCGACGGCGCGCTGGTCGAGTCGATGATCGCGGCGCTGAAGGCGGAGGACCCGACCGCGCGGGCGGTGCCGTACTGCATGTCGGGCGGCACCGACAACAAGACCTTCTTCGCCGACCTCGGCGTGCGCGGGTTCGGATTCGTGCCGCTGCGCCTGCCCAAGGACATGGACTTCGCCGGCATGTTCCACGGCGTGGACGAGCGGGTCCCCGTCGAGGCGCTGCAGTTCGGCGTGCGGGTCCTCGACAGGCTGCTCCTAAACTACTGAGATGACCTATGTTCAGGCCCAGGAGGCCGCCGCCGCCCTGAGGAAGGCCACCGAGCTCGACGTCTTCGACGTGGCGCTCGTGATGGGGTCGGGCTGGGTGCCCGCGGCCGACGCGATCGGCGACACGCTCGTCGAGCTTCCGGTGACGGACCTTCCGGGCTTCAACCCTCCGGCGGTGGCCGGCCACGCGGGAAGGGTCCGCGTCGTGCGCACCCCCTCGGGACGGCACGCGCTGATCTTCCTGGGCCGCACCCACCTGTACGAGGGGCTCGGCGTCGACCCCGTCGTCCACGGCGTGCGCACCGCCCTGGCGGCCGGCGTGCGCACGGTCGTGCTGACCAACGCGGCCGGCGGCCTGCGCCCCGAGACGCAGAACGTCGGCGACCCCGTGCTGATCAGCGACCACATCAACCTGACCGGCGCCAACCCGCTGACCGGCGCGACCTTCATCGACCTCACCGAGGTCTACTCCAAGCGCCTGCGCGCCCTGGCGACCCAGGTGGATCCCTCGCTGGCCGAGGGTGTCTACGTGGCCTTCCGCGGCCCGACCTACGAGACGCCCGCCGAGATCCGCATGCTGCGCACGCTCGGCGGCGACATGGTGGGCATGTCCACGGTCCTCGAGGCCATCGCGGCCCGCGCGGGCGGCGCCGAGGTGCTCGGCATCTCGCTGGTCACCAACCCCGGCGCGGGGCTGGTCGGTGAGCCGCTCAACCACGAGGAGGTCCTCGAGGTCGGCCGCGCGACCGCCACCAGGATGGGCGCCCTGCTGGCCAAGGTGGTCGACAGGCTGTGAGCAGCGAAGCGGGCGCGACCATGAACACGAGCGCGAGAGAGCTCGCGCTGGCCTGGCTGGCCCAGGACCCCGACCCCGACACCAGGGCGGAGCTCTCCGCGCTCCTCGACGACCCTGAGGCGCTCCAGGAGCGCTTCGGGGCCAAGCTGGAGTTCGGCACGGCAGGCCTGCGCGGCGAGCTCGGGGCCGGCCCCAACCGGATGAACCGCGTCACCGTCATGCGGGCGGCGGCGGGCCTGGCCACGGTGCTCGGCCCCGGCCGGCACGTGGTGATCGGCTACGACGCCAGGCACAAGTCCGACGTGTTCGCCCGCGACACCGCCGCCGTGCTCACGGGCGCGGGGCTGCGCGCCTCGATCCTGCCGGGGCCGCTGCCGACGCCGGTGCTCGCCTTCGCCGTCAGGCACCTCGGGGCCGACGCGGGCGTCACGGTGACCGCCAGCCACAACCCGCCCCGCGACAACGGCTACAAGGTCTACTGGCGCGAAGGCTCGCAGATCGTGCCCCCTGTCGACAGCCAGATATCGGCCGCGATCGACGCGGCAGGACCTGTCGACCAGCTCCCCCTCGGCTCCTTCGAGGTGCTCGGCCCCGACATCGTCTCGGCCTACCTTGAGGCCGTCACCCGGCTGCCGCTGGGCGAGGAGCGCGACCTGCGCGTCGTCTACACCCCGCTGCACGGCGTCGGGGCGACGGTCTTCGGCGCGGCCATGCGGAATGCGGGCTTCCACGCCCCCGTCATGGTCGAGGAGCAGCGCGAGCCCGATCCCGACTTCCCGACGGTGGCCTTCCCCAACCCCGAGGAGCCCGGCGCGATGGACCTCGCGCTGGCCCTGGCGGCCAAGGTGGAGGCCGACCTCGTGCTGGCCAACGACCCCGACGCCGACCGGTGCGCGGTGGGCGTCCCGCTGGGCGACGGCACCTTCAGGATGCTGACCGGCGACGAGGTCGGTGGGCTGCTCGGCGAGCACGTGATCGCCCACACCTCCGGCGACCGGCTGGTGGCCACCACGATCGTCTCCTCGTCCCTGCTCGGCCGCATCGCCCATGCGTACGGCGTGCGGCACACCGAGACCCTCACCGGCTTCAAGTGGATCATGCGGGCGGGCGAGGGCCTGATCTACGGCTACGAGGAGGCGCTCGGCTACAGCGTCGGCGGCGCGCACGGCCTGCCCGTCCACGACAAGGACGGCATCGGCGCGGCCCTCACCGTGGCGGGCATCGCGGCGACGGCCAAGCTCGTCGGCCGCACGCTCCTCGACCTCCTCGACGACCAGGCCAGGCGCTACGGACTGCACGCCACCTCGCAGCTGTCCTTCCGCGTGGCGGACCTCAGTCTGATCTCCGACGCCATGGCGAGGCTGAGGGCCGCGCCCCTCGCGACCCTGGGCGGCAGGAGCGTCGAGGCGCGCGACGACCTGGCCGTCGGAGTGGGCGGGCTGCCGCCGACCGACGGCCTGCGCTACCGCCTGGCGGGCGGCGCGCGGGTGGTGGTGCGTCCTTCAGGCACCGAGCCCAAGCTCAAGTGCTATCTGGAGGTCGTCGTCCCTGTGACGGGCGAGGTGGCGGGGGCGCGCGCCGCCGCGGCGGCCGAGCTCGAGGCTCTCAAGGCGGATCTCGGGGCGGCCCTCGGCCTCTGACGCGTCAGGGTTTCGCGATCTCTATCTGCAGCTCGTGCACCCACTCGTCCAGGTCGGGCGGGCAGTGCAGGGACACCTCGCGGGCCAGGCCGAGCGCCTGGTAGCCGTTCTCCTCGATCCAGTGGGCGAGCGTCTGGAAGGTGGGGCCGACGCTCTCCATCGGCCCTCGGTGGATGATGGTGGCCGCGGCCTCGATGGGGGGCAGGTCCACGACGTCGAAGTCGTGGGCCTTGCCGTCGCCGATGTCGAGGTTGACGGGGAAGGTGGCGTGCACCAGCACCGTGCCGTCGTCCTCCGGCAGGTAGTAGGCGATGCCGGGCCCCTGCATCGGCACGCGCGCCGCCTCCAGCCTCTCGCAGATCTGCCGGTAGAGCGGCTGGATGACGGGGCCGATGTCCTCGGTGTCGTAGCTGGCCGCCCTGGCGCTGAGCTGGGCCACCCTGACCGGGGCGACCCTCTTCACGATGACCTCGTCGGTCCCCATGACACCCTCTCTTTCGATCGTCCTGAGCCTCGCCTCCACCCCTCGCAACCTGGTGAGGTCGGCGTTGATCCGCGCCTCCAACTGGGCGCGGCGCAGCCGTACCATGCCGTGCAGTTCCTCGGCGCTGACCTTGTCGTCGAGGATCGCGCTCACCTGGTCGAGGGTGAAGCCGAGATCCTTGAGCGCGACGACGCGGTTGAGCCTGGCCAGCTGTCCCGCCTGGTAGGAGCGGTAGCCGGTGACGGGGTCGACGTGCGCGGGGCGTAGCAGGCCGATGGCGTCGTAGTGGCGCAACATGCGCACCGACACGAGGCCCAGCCTGGCGAAGTCTCCGATGCTGAACATGACTCCCCCAGGTCTACGGCCTCACACGGTGTCAGGGTCAACGCCCCCGGCGTGAGGCGGTCAGGCGAGGACGGCGACGGCCACGAGGACCAGGGCCGCGGCGCAGGCCGCGAGGGCGTCGGGGGCCCAGGCGACGCGGACGTCACCGGGCTGCTCGCGGCGGCGCTTGGCGTTCTCGGCCCGTTCGGCGATCTGCTCGGCGACCCAGTCGGCGTGTGTCTTGCCCGCCATCGCCTCCTGCGCCGCCCGCTCTCCCTTGGAGAGCACGGGCTCGGTCTGGTAGCGCCCGCGCTGGGCTCGGGGATGGCCTCGGCGGTTCGCCCTGGCGCGTTCGCGCGCCGAGGCCTGCGGGGTCCAGGCGTGCAGGACCTTGTCACCGTGCGAGATGTTGATCGTGTGCGACACCTGCACGTCGTCGACCGACGCCCACGGCAGGAACGTGGTCCGCAGCGGGTTGCGCACCCGCAGTCCGTCGTCGGCCACCACGGTGGCGGGACGCAGCGCCGTGAGGTAGACAAGCGCGGTCAGCACGCCCAGGATCGCCCCCGCCACCAGCGACGACTTGCCGCTGTAGCGCAGGGTCAGGTCGAAGGCGTTGAACAGGACGAAGGCCACCCAGATCCAGCCGAGCACGAAGGCGGTCGACCCACGGAAGGTCTGCTTCATGCTTGCCACTTGAGCTGCGCGAACCCCGGTTTGATCACGCCGTTGATGAGCGCGAGCCGCTCGTCGAAGGGCAGGAAGGCCGACTTCATCGCGTTCACGGTGAACCACTGCAGGTCGTCCCAGCCGTAGTCGAAGGCCTCGACCAGCTTGGCGAACTCCTCCGACACGCTCGTGGAGCTCATGAGCCTGTTGTCGGTGTTGACGGTCACCCTGAAGTGCAGGCGGCGCAGCAGCCCGATCGGGTGCTCGGCGATCGAGGGCGCGGCCCCCGTCTGCAGGTTGGAGGTCGGGCACATCTCCAGCGGGATGCGCTTGTCACGGACGTAGGCCGCGAGCCTGCCGAGCTTGGCGGTGCCGTCCTCGGAGGCGGAGATGTCGTCGATGATGCGCACGCCGTGGCCGAGCCTGTCGGCGCCGCACCACTGGATGGCCTGCCAGATCGACGGCAGCCCGAACGCCTCGCCCGCGTGGATGGTGAACTGCGCGTTCTCCCTCTGGAGGTACTCGAACGCGTCGAGGTGCCTGGTGGGAGGGTAGCCCGCCTCGGCTCCCGCGATGTCGAACCCGACCACGCCGACGTCCCTGTAGCGCACGGCCAGCTCGGCGATCTCCATGGAGCGCGCCTGGTGCCGCATGGCGGTGAGCAGTGTGCCCACCTTGATGCCGGGGACCTGCCCGAACCCCTCCAGGACCGCTTCCACGACCTGGTCGAGGCTGAGGCCCGTGGTGGTGTGCTGCTCGGGGGCGTAGCGGACCTCGGCGTAGACGACGCCGTCGGCCGCCAGGTCCTCGGCGCACTCGGCGGCCACCCTGACCAGCGACTCGCGGGTCTGCATGACGCCGACGGTGTGGTCGAAGGTCTCGAGGTAGCGCACGAGCGACCCTGAGTCGGAGGCCTCTTCGAACCACTGCCTGAGGTTGTCGGGGTCGGTGGTGGGCAGCCGGTCGTAGCCCGTCTCGCGGGCCAGATCGACGATCGTCTCCGCCCGCAGACCACCGTCGAGATGGTCGTGGAGCAGCACCTTCGGCGCCCGGCGGATCTCGTCAGGGGTGGGTCGCTGGCTCATCTCGTCATCCTACCGCCACCAGCAAAAACACCGATCTTGCAAAGATTGCCAGAAAACCCCGCGAATCTCGTCGCCCCCTGGGGATCCGTCGCCTGGAGGTCGCGGGTTCCGCACCGCGATATGGGACCCCCTTGGCGATCGGGGGCCTGGCTCGCTCGGGGTTACTCGTCGGGGTCGCGGTTGGCGGTGTCGGGGGAGAACGCCGGCAGGCAGACCGCGACGTACTCGGCGCCCTCGGCGCCGACGCTGTAGCGGATCTTCTCGCCGGGCTCGGACACGAACGACTGGCCCGCCGAGACCTCGGTCGTCCCCTCGGCGTGCTCGATCACGACGCTCCCGCGCAGCACCACCGTGTACTCGGTGAACTCGGGCGTCTGCGCGGGCTCCTCCCAGCCGGGAGGCGCCGTCATGTGCGCGATGGAGACCGCCTCGTCACCGCTGTTCACGCGGCCGATGTGCTCGTCGATGACCTTGCCGCCCGGTACCGGGATCCGGGTCACTCCCTCGATCTTTCTCACCACGTGCTCAGTGTGCCACGTCGATCACGAGGCGGTGAGGAGAGGTCAGCTCGGCCACCGAGAACGGCGCGCGGTGGTCGAGCACGAGCCCGACGCCGACCACGCCTTCGAAGTCGCCGGTCTTCACCACGTTCTGTACGTTGCCGAGGCTCGCCTGGAAGATCGGGCCGCCGGTCCAGGTGGGCTTCCCCTCGTCGGTGTGGGCGTTGGCGGGCTTGAGCGTGACTTGGAGGTAGGCGCCGCCCCGCACGTCGATCGGCTCGCCCGAGCCGTCCTGGACCAGTTCGTCCACCCACCTGACGCTGTAGCTCGTGACGTCGCCGTCGAGGTCGATCACCACCCTGTCGAGCGGGCCGTGGTCGGCGAACCTGACCGTCTTGACCAGGACGGGCTCGCCCGGATCCCCCTCGACCTCGACGTCCTTGGTGCCGGTGGGCACGGGGAGCGCCGTGCCCGCCTGCCCGGGGGACGAGGAGGCGCCGCCCGGGCTGGGGCTCGTCCCGGTCACGCCGGGATGGGCCGCGCCGGTCGTGCCGGCGCCGCTGGACGACGAGCCCGCCCCGCCTGGTGCCTGGTTCGGCCCGCAGGCCACCAGGACGGCGAGGCAGCTCACGAGAGCGCCGACGCGCGAAAGCCGCATATCTCGTAGGTTCCCTGCTCGTGGAGGGCTCATGCGCCTGGCCGCCGAGCCATGCCGAACAGGCCTGTGACCGGCCGCACGCGCGAAGGCGCCGGGCCCCTCGGAAGGGAGACCGGCGCCCCGCGGCGAATCAGACCGTCTCGAGGACCTTGTCCTGGTCGCGCTCGACCGCGGGAACCCTGCGGAAGTTCAGCCCCGTGGCCGAGACCAGCAGCCCGACCACCGCCAGGATCAGCGGCACCATGATCGAGCTCTTGAGCGAGTCGATGGTGATGGCGCCGTCCGCGCCCGAGGTCAGCACCGCGGTGACCACGGCCAGCACGACGGCCCCGCCGACCTGGCCCGAGGTGTTGAGCATGCCCGAGGCCAGACCCTGCTCGTCGTCGTGGACCCCGTTGGTGGCCTGGATGTTGAGCGAGGGGAAGGACAGCGCGAACGCGATGCCCAGCAGCACCATGCCGGGCAGGACCAGCCCGCCCATGCTCGGGTTCTCGTCGATGCCGAGGAAGAAGGCGTAGCCTCCGGCCAGCGCGGCGGCGCCGATCACGATGAGCCTGGCGGTGCCGAACCTGTCGGCGAGGTCACCCATCTTGGTGGAGGTGATCGCCACCAGCAGGCCGGCGGGCAGGAAGGCGAGCGCGGTCTGCAGCGCCGACCAGTGCAGCAGGTTCTGGAAGTACTGCATGGCGGCGAACTGGAAGCCGATGTAGGAGCCCATCAGGATGACCAGTCCCAGGTTGGCCCTGACGATCGGGGCCGAGCGCAGCAGGCCGAGCCGTACGAGCGGGTGCTTGACCCTCAGCTCGGTGAAGACGAACAGGCCGAGCAGCGCGAAGGAGAGCACCAGGGAGCCGATCGTGCGCACCGACAGCCATCCGACCTCGGGCGCCTGCACGACCGTGAAGACCAGCAGCAGCATCGAGGCGGTGATGAGGACCGCGCCGACCAGGTCGTAGCCGCCTCCTGCCCGCTCCTCCTTCACCTTCGGCAGCACCTTGAGCGCGGCGACCAGCGCGATGATCGCGACGGGCACCGGCATCAGGAAGGTCCAGCGCCAGCCCAGCTCGGTCAGCAGGCCCGACAGCACCAGCCCGAGCGAGAAACCACTGGCCCCCGAGGCGGTGAAGATGCTCAGCGCCTTGTTGCGGGCGGGTCCTTCAGGGAAGGTCGTCGTGATGATCGACAAGGCGGCCGGCGCGGTGAAGGCCGCGGCCATGCCCTTCACGAAGCGGGCGGCGATCAGCAGCGCGCCGTCGTCGACGATGCCGCCGATCAGGGAGGCTGCCGCGAAGACCGCCAGCGCGGCCAGGAACACCCTGCGCCGGCCGAGAAGGTCGGCGGTCCTGCCCCCGAGTAGCAGAAGACCGCCGTACCCCAGTACGTAACCGCTGACAACCCATTGCAGAGAAGAAGGAGAAAGGCCCAGGTCCGCCTGGATGGAGGGCAGCGCGACACCGACCATCGACACGTCCAGGGCGTCAAGGAACATCACAGCTGAGAGCACGACGAGCGCGCCCCATCGAGCAGAAGTGGAGGACATGAAGACAAAGACTACATGCATCTGCATCTAATGCAACAGAATTTAATGCAGTTGCATAGGAGTTGACCGGATGGTATTCTCCGCGACATGAACGACGAGGCCGTGGTCGCTGCCTGGCACGACGTCCTGGCCAAACACGCGAAGACCCTGTGCGCCCTCGAGCGCGAGCTCGGCGACAAGTACGACCTGGGGGTCAGCGAGTTCGAGGTGCTCGACCGCATCGTCTCCAACGAGTGCAGGAAGTTCCGCGTGCAGGAGCTCGCCGACGAGGTGCACCTGAGCCAGAGCGCCCTGTCTCGCGTCGTCGCCCGCCTGGAGAAGGGCGGCCTGGTCACGCGCGGGGTGTGCGACATGGACCGCAGGGGCGTGTTCGTCTGCATCACCGACGAGGGCCGCGCCCGTCACGCCGCCGCCCTGCCGGCGCATCGCGCCGTCCTGAGCGCCGTCTTCGCGCCCGCCTGACACCTCACAGGCGTCGCGCCGTGGCCCGGGAGAACACCTGTCCGAGCGACACAGGACAGGCCCGTTCCTCCAGAATGGTCATGACACGCTGACGCGAGGAGGACGGATGGGCGAGATGCTGGGCACCGTGGAGGTTCTGCGCCGGTACCCCGTGAAGGGTCTGCTCGGCGAGGAGATCCCCGCCGTTGACGTCGCGGCGACCGGTCTCACGGGCGACAGGGGCCTCGCCCTGGTCGACGCCGAGACCGGCAAGGTCGCCAGTCCCAAGAACCCGCGCGTCTGGCGTGGCATGCTCGCCCTGTCCGCCGCCATCGACTCAGGCGGGGTCCGCGTGAGCCTGCCGGACGGCGAGAGCGTCCGAGCCGGCGATCCGCACGTGGACGAGGTGCTCTCGCGCGCCCTCGGCAGGAAGGTGACGCTCACCTCGACACCCCCCGAGAAGGCGGCGCTGGAGCGGGCGGTGCCCGAGGAGGTGCTCAGCGAGGGTGTGACGGCACGGGTGACCGTCCAGGAGAGCGTTCTGGGCGCGGGCTCGCCTCCCGGCACGTTCTTCGACTACGCGCCGCTGCACCTGGTGACCACCTCGGCCATCGCCGCCGCGGGCGTGGAGGCGGTGCGCTACCGCCCCAACCTCGTCATCCGTACGGCAGGCGAGGGCTACGTCGAGAACGGGTGGGCGGGCGCGGAGGTCGCGGTGGGCGAGGAGGTCGTGCTGCGGGTGACCGTGCCGACGCCGCGCTGCGCGGTTCCGACGCTGGAGCACGGCGCGCTGCCCCGCGACACCTCCGCCCTGCGCACGCCCGCCGCGCACAACCTGGTCGAGCCGCTGCCGGGCTACGGACCACGCCCGTGCGTCGGCGTCTACGCGGAGGTGCTGCGCCCCGGCCGGATCACGTCAGGCGATCAGGTCCGCCTCCTCGACTGACGCGGGCAGGCGCCCTGCCTCGCACGCCGACGTCCGCCTGCCGTCGGGGACGGACGGACGTCAGCGCCGCGCCGATCAGGCCGTGACGCGCTCGATCACCAGGGGCAGCAGGGCGGGGTCGCTCGCGGGGCCGACCTCGTAGGCGCCTTCCAGCGCCGCCAGAGCCCTGTCGAAGCGCGCGGTCTCGTCGGCGTGCAGCGTCATCAGCGGCTGCCCCTCCCGCACCAGGTCTCCCGGCTTGGCGTGCAGCATGACGCCCGCGCCGAACGACACCGGGTCCTCCTTGCGCGCCCTGCCGGCGCCCAGACGCCAGGCCGCGAGCCCCACGCCGTAGGCGTCCAGCCGGGTGAGCACCCCTGAGGCGGGACACGAGATGGTCATCGTCTCCGCCGCCCTGGGCAGGACGCCGTCGGGGTCGCCGCCCTGGGCGGAGATCATCCTGCGCCATGCGTCCATGGCCGAGCCGTCCTTCAACGCCTCGGCGGGATCCCTGCCCGAGACGCCGGCGGCGTCGAGCATCTCCCTCGCCAGCCGTACCGTCAGCTCCACCACGTCGGAGGGTCCGCCGCCGGCGAGCACCTCGACCGACTCGGCGACCTCGAGCGCGTTGCCCACCGCGAGGCCCAGCGGCCTGTCCATCGCCGTCAGCAGCGCGACGGTGCGCACGCCCGCGTCGGTGCCGAGCGCCACCATCGTGGTGGCCAGCTCCCTCGCGTGCGCGACGTCCTTCATGAACGCGCCCGAGCCGACCTTCACGTCGAGGACCAGCGAGCCGGTCCCCTCGGCGATCTTCTTGGACATGATCGAGGAGGCGATCAGCGGGATCGACTCGACCGTGCCCGTCACGTCGCGCAGCGCGTACAGCTTCTTGTCGGCCGGCGCGAGGCCCGAGCCCGCCGCGCAGACGACGGCGCCCGCGCTCCGCAGGACCGAGAGCATCTCCTCGTTGGACAGCGAGGCCCGCCATCCAGGGATGGACTCCAGCTTGTCCAGCGTGCCGCCGGTGTGACCGAGGCCGCGCCCCGACAGCTGGGGGACGTACGCGCCGCAGGCCGCCACCAGCGGGGCGAGCGGAAGCGTGATCTTGTCTCCGACGCCGCCCGTGGAGTGCTTGTCCGCGGTGGGCCTGTCGAGCGCCGACCAGTCCATGCGCTCGCCCGTGCGGATCATCGCCTGGGTCCAGTCGGCGATCTCGCGCCTGTCCATGCCGTTCAGCAGGATCGCCATGGCCAGCGAGGACATCTGCTCGTCGGCGACCTCCCCGCGGGTGTAGGCGCCGATCACCCAGTCGATCTGCTCGGTGCTGAGCGCGCCCTGGTCGCGCTTGGTGACGATGACCTCGATGACGTCCATGCTCAGGCCCCCCTGGACAGGTCGTCGGGACCGAAGGCGTACGGCAGGACGTCGCCCATCCGCCTGGGCCCGTCGGGCGTCTCGACCAGCAACTCCTCGCCGCCGAACTCGTAGAGCAGCTGGCGGCAGCGTCCGCACGGCATGAGCAGCTCGCCGTGGCCGTCGACGCAGGTGAAGGCGACCAGGCGCCCGCCGCCCGAGGCGTGCAGCGCCGAGACCAGGCCGCACTCCGCGCACAGGCCGAGGCCGTAGGAGGCGTTCTCGACGTTGCAGCCGGTGACGACGCGCCCGTCGTCGACCAGCGCCGCGGCGCCCACGGGGAACTTGGAGTAGGGCGCGTAGGCGTTCTGCATGGCCTGCGCGGCCTGGTCGCGAAGGGCGTCCCAGTCGATGCTCAATGCTGCTCCCCTCGGCGGTAGCGCACGCCGTCGGCCTTGGGCATCCGCAGGCGCTGCGAGGCGACCAGGAGGACCAGGAGCGTCAGGACGTACGGGGTGATGACGACGAGCTCGTTCGGCAGCTGGTCGACGGTCATCCACAGCCACATCAGGACGACCACGCCGCCAGCGGCGAAGGCCATGACGGTGTACTCCTTGGCGCCCGCGACAGCAGCGGCGGGCGTCTCGCGCCGCGACGAGAGCAGGCGCCTGATCCTGGTGCCGACATAGATGAGCAGCAGGATCGCGCCGAACAGGAAGAGGCTGGTCACGGCCGCTTTACTGCGCAGCTGCAGGCCGTCGGCGTAGCCGAACAGCGAGGCTCCCGCGGCGAGGCCGCCTGGACGCCAGTTGCCGAAGATCATGGCGGCGAGGCCGATGAAGCCACGGCCCTGAGTCTGGCCCTCGACGTACTTGGTGGTGAAGAAGACCAGGAACACGCCGCCGAGCCCGGCCAGCGCGCCGGAGATGACGGTCGCGACGTACTTGGTGAGGTAGACGTTGACGCCCAGCGACTCGGCCGCCCACGGGTTCTCGCCCGCCGAGCGCAGCCTGAGGCCGAACGCCGTCCGCCAGAGCACGAAGTAGGTCAGCGGGATCAGTGCGACGGCCACGATGACCAGGAGGCCCACGTCGTGGGTAAGGCCGCGCAGGATGCCGGCGACGTCGGAGATCAGGAACCAGTGCGTGCTCTCCAGGCTGCCGAGCCAGTCGGGCCCCGAGGAGAACAGCGGCAGGCTGACCTCCGGAGCCTTGGACGACAGCGCGGGAGAGCCGGTGATGCCCGCTCCAGCCTCGGCGGCCGGGGTGCCCTCGGCGTACAGGACCTCCGACAGGAACCTGGTGACCCCGGGCCCCAGCAGGTTGATCGCGACGCCGCTGATGATGTGGTCGACGCCGAAGCCGACGGTGGCGATGGCGTGCAGCAGCCCGCCGATCGCGCCCGCGGCCAGCCCCGCCACCAGCGCGGCCTGCCAGCCCCACTGGTAGCCGGCCCAGCCGGCGAACCAGGTGCCGAGCACCATCATGCCCTCGAGGCCGATGTTGACGACGCCGGCCCGCTCGGCCCACAACCCGCCGAGGCCGGCCAGCCCGATGGGCACGGCCAGCACCAGCGCGACCTGGAAGGTGCTGGAGGAGGTGATGTCCACCTTCCCCGTGACGACCCTGACCAGGGAGAGCACCAGGATCAGCACCGCGACGGCGATGAGCGTCAGATGATACTTCCTGACCCTGCGAGCATCCAGAACGCTCATGCGCCCACCTCTACGCGGTTGGTCGTGGCCAGCTGGCGCGCGGCACGACGTTCCTCCTGGCGCAGCGCCATCCTGCCGGTGATCTCGTTGGCGATGACCACCAGCAGCACGATCGTGCCCTGCATGATCATGATGACCGAGGGCGGCACGTCGGCGAACTGCAGCGGCCCCTGCGCTCTGTCGAGGAAGCCGAACAGCAGCGCGGCGACCGCGATGCCGACCGGCTTGTTACGGCCGAGCAGTGCCACCGCGATGCCGAGGAAGCCGAGACCCGCCGTGAAGCCCGAGCCGAAGTTGTGGGTGCGCCCTAGTATCTCGGGCAGGCCGATCAGACCGGCGATCGCGCCGGAGAGCACCATCGCGGAGATGACCATCTTCTTCGGCCTGACGCCCGAGGCGAGCGCGGCGATGGAGTTGAGGCCGCTGGCCTTGACGTCGAAGCCGAAGCGGGTGCGCTCCAGCACCACCCACAGCACGATGCCGAGCACGATGGCCACGCCGAGGAAGCCCCACAGGCCCGCGCCCCTGGGAGCGGGCAGGCCGAACATCGTGAACACGAAGTTGAAGTTGGGGAACCAGCCCGTCTCGGGGATGTCGGCCGTCTGGGTCGTCAACTGGCCCTCGGGTCGGGGTCCCTGGAACGGGCCGCGCACCAGGAAGGCGGAGAGGCTGAGCGCGATGTAGTTCAGCATGATGGTCGAGATGACCTCGTTGACGCCCCTGCCGACCTTCATGAGGGCGGGGATCAGCGCGTAGAGGCCGCCGACGGCCGCCGCCACCACGATGATGACCGCGATCTGGATCGGCGCGGGAGCGGTGAAGGTCGCGCCCACGTAGGCGGCGCAGATGGCCGCGATGCGGTACTGACCCTCGACGCCGATGTTGAAGAGGTTCATCCGGAAGCCGACGGCCACCGCGAGACCCGCGATGAACAGGGGCACCGCCCTGTTGATCACGGTGGCGATGCCGCTGACCACGGAGGTGGAGTTCGAGCCGAAGTCGAAGAACGCGCCGAAGGCGGCGACGGGATCGGCTCCCGCGGCGAGAATCGCCACGCTGGAGATCGCCAGCGCCAGCACGATGGCGACGACCGCGCCGCCCACCGTCAGCAGCAGGCGATTGAGCCCTGCGGGCATCATGACCCTTCCTCGGTGATGGCGCCTGTCATGTAGCCGCCGAGCTGCTCTGGGGTGATGTCCGCGGGATCGAGCTCGGCGACCAGACGGCCCCTGAAGATCACCTGGACCGTGTCGGAGAGACCGATCAGCTCGTCGAGGTCGGCCGAGATCAGCAGGACGGCAAGCCCTGCGGCCCTGGCCCGGCGCAGGTGGTCCCAGATGGCCGCCTGAGCGCCGACGTCCACGCCTCTGGTCGGGTGGGCGGCGATGAGGAACGACGGCTCGCCGCTCATCTCCCTGCCGACGATCAGCTTCTGCTGGTTGCCGCCCGACAGGGCCAGCGCCAGCGTCTCGACGCTCGGCGTGCGCACGTCGTAGTCCTTGACGATGCGCTCGGTGTCGGCCTTGGAGGCCTTCCTGTCGATCCAGATGCCCTTGCGGGCGGGCTTCCTGGTCTGGTGGCCGAGCACTCTGTTCTCCCAGAGCGAGGCCTCCAGGAGCAGGCCCTGACGGTGCCGGTCCTCGGGGATGTAGCCGATGCCCGCCTCGCGGCGCCTGAGCGTGGTCCACGCGCTGATGTCCTCGGCGCCGAGCGTGATCCGGCCGTGCGCCTGGCGCATGCCCATGATCGCCTCGATCAGCTCGGACTGGCCGTTGCCCTCGACTCCCGCGATGCCGACGATCTCGCCCTTGCGGATCTGGAAGGAGACGTCGTCGAGCAGGAGGCGCTTGCCGTGCAGGAACTCGCGCAGGTCGGCCCCGCGGGGCAGCGGGCGGAAGCCTTCGGCCTCCATGGTGAGCCCCTCGACGCGGAGCTCGACCGTGTCGGTGACCGTGGACTCGCGGGTCTCGGGGGTGGGCAGCTCGCTGCCCACCATCATCTCCGCGAGCTCGCGGGCGCTGCCGACCTGGCTGCGGGGTACGGTCGCGACCGTGGTGCCCCTGCGGATCACGGTGATCTCGTCGGCGATGCTGAGCACCTCGTCGAGCTTGTGGGAGATGAACAGGACCGTCAGACCCTCGGCCTTGAGCTCGCGCAGGTTCTCGAAGAGCTCGTCGACCTCCTGTGGCACGAGCACCGCGGTCGGCTCGTCGAGGATGAGGATGCGGGCGCCCCTGTAGAGGACCTTGAGGATCTCCACACGCTGACGGTCGCCGACGCCGAGATCCTCGACCAGGCGGTCGGGGTCGACGCGCAGTCCGTGGGCCTCGGCCAGCTCCCTGATGCGCCTGCGCGCGCCCGCCGCGTCGAGGAAGCCGGCGGTCGTGGGCTCCGCTCCGAGGACGATGTTCTCGAGCACGGTCAGGTTGTCGGCCAGCATGAAGTGCTGGTGGACCATGCCGATGCCGGCCGCGATCGCGTCGCTCGGCGTGCGGAAGCTGACGTCCTGGCCGTTCACCCTGATCTGGCCCTCGTCCGGCTTCTGCATGCCGTACAGGATCTTCATCAGGGTGGACTTGCCGGCGCCGTTCTCACCGCAGATGGCGTGGACGGTGCCTGCCTCGATGGTGATGCGGATGTCATGGTTGGCGACGACGCCGGGAAAGCGCTTGGTAATGCCCTCCAGCTCGACGGCGGGTTTCGCCGGGGCGAGGGTGTCCGAGCTCATACGGTCTCCTGGAGAGCCGGGATAGAGCGAAGGCCCGGGGGGAGCGCCCCCGGGCCCTCAATGTCCTCTTGGGTGTTGTCCCAGACTACGGCTTGCTCGGAACGGTGATCTCCCCGTCCACGATCTTCTTCTTGGCGGCGTCGACCTGCTCCTTGATGTCGTCGATCTCGCCACCGGTGGTGGACAGGCCCACGCCGTCGACCTTGAGGTCGTAGACGTCGTTCTTGCCGCCCTTGGCGCCGCCCTGGAAGGCCTTGATGAACTGGAACACGCCGACGTCGACGCGCTTGATCATCGAGGTCATGATGACCGCCTGGAGGTCGGCCTCCTTGACCGTCAGCCGCTGGTCGGAGTCGACGCCGATGGCCTGCTTCTTGGCCGCGGCGGCGGCCTGGAAGACACCGGTGCCGGAGTCGCCCGCGGCCTGGTAGACGATGTCCGCGCCGTCCTGGTACATCTTCTCGGCCGCGATCTTGCCCTTGTCGGGGGCCTTGAAGCCGCTGAAGTCACCGTCGGGGGTGAGGTACTTGACGTCGACCTTGGTGTCGGGCTTGGTCGCCTTGACACCGGCAGAGAAGCCCGCCTCGAACTTCTTGATCAGGTCGTTCTCGACGCCGCCGACGAAGCCGACGTGGCCGGCCTTGCTCTTCAGCGCGGCCGCGACGCCCGCCAGGTAGGAGCCCTGCTCCTCGGCGAACAGCAGACCCGTCACGTTCGGGGCGTTGGAGGCGGAGTCGACGACCGCGAACTCGATGTCCGGGTACTCCTGCGCCGCCTTCTTGATGTCCTCGCCGTAGGCGAAGCCGACACCGATGATGGGGTTGTAACCCGCCTCGGCCAGCTGACGCAGCAGCTCGCCGCGGTTGGAGCCGTCACCCGCGGGGCTGAGGTCCTTGATCTCGGCGCCGAGCTCCTTCTGAGCCTGCTCCAGACCCGCGTAGGCGGCGTCGTTGAAGGACTTGTCGCCGCGACCGCCGACGTCGAAGGCGAGTCCGACCTTCAGCCCGCTGGCCTTCGCCGGCTCGCTGGCGGCACCCGTGCTCGGAGCCGCGGAGCTGCCTGCAGACGTGTTTCCGCCACCACCACATGCCGCGGCCGCCATGAGCATGGCACCAGCGACGGTGCCGACCGCAATCCTGCCGAATCGCTTGCTGAGCAAGTCGACTCCTTCCATTTCCCCGCCGTCCAACCTTCATCGCACGCGCGAAGAAACGCACGGCAACCCTGCACGGAAGATAGTTGTTTGGCCAGGACAGACCAAACCGGCACACAGGTCCGCAACCGCTCCGTTATCGACATCAGTCGCGTCTGTGACCTGGGAGCGGCGTCGAGGTGGCCTGACCTGCAGCTTATGTGCTCGCATAACCCGCCTCAACACACCTTTACCGAAGTTTGCCCCAAGTCAAGATCTTGCCGTCAAGCCGAAGATTTCGTTGTATGGCTAGAAATTTCGTATACCACCTGGAGCGCCCCCCATGCGCATGATCGTCATCCCGCTCACCGCCGCGTTACTCGCGGCAGCGGGCGCCGGGCCCGCCTTGTCCACCACCACGGGCCCGACCCAGCCCATCTACTCCCGCGCCGATGCGATCAAGCAGACCGTCTTCGTCGAGGTCGAGGGGGTCGACAGCGACCGCGACGGCAAGAACGACAGGGTGGCCGCCGACTTCCTGCGGCCCAAGGAGACCGAGACAGGGCTCAAGGTCCCGATCATCATGGAGTCGAGCCCCTACTACGCGGGCATCGACGGCACCATCCCCAACCACAAGGTCGACGTCGACGAGAACGGCAACCCGCTCCCGGGGGTGCTCGCCGCCGAGACCAAGACCGCGGTGGAGACCTTCCCCGGCTACTACGACAACTACTTCGTGCCCCGCGGCTACGCCGTGGCCAGGGTCGAGAGCCTGGGCAGCGGCAGGTCCACCGGCTGCCCGACCGTCGGCGACGCGCAGGAGAGCGCGGGCCCGAAGGCCGTCATCGACTGGCTGAACGGCAGAGCCAAGGGCTTCGACGCGGCGGGCAACCCGGTCAGCGCCCCGTGGTCCACCGGCAGCGTCGGCATGATCGGCGTCTCCTACAACGGCACGCTTCCCAACCAGGTGGCCGCCACCGGCGTCGAAGGACTCAAGACGATCGTCCCCATCGCGGCGATCTCCTCCTGGTACGACTACTACCGCGCCAACGGCGGCGTCCTGGCGCCCGGCGGGTACCAGGGCGAGGACGTCGACGTCATGGCGAAGGCCGTCCTCACCAGAGCGGGCAAGGAGATCTGCGCTCCGGTGATGGACGAGTTCACCGCCACGCAGGACCGGATCAGCGGCGACTACAGCGACTTCTGGGCCGCCCGCGACTTCCTCCACAACGCCGACAAGGTCAAGGCGAGCGTCTTCCTCGTCCACGGCCTCAACGACTGGAACGTCAAGACCAAGCAGGCCGCCCAGTGGTGGGAGGCGCTCAGCCGTCGCGACGTCCCGCGCAAGATCTGGCTGCACCAGGGCGGGCACGCCGACCCGTTCAACGTCAGGACCGTGGAGTGGCTGCGCCAGCTGCACCTCTGGTTCGACCATTGGCTCCACGGCATCGACACGGGCATCATGAACGAGCCGCGGGCCGACGTGGAGATCGGTCCAGGACAGTGGGGCCAGCACGCCTCGTGGCCGCTGCCCGGCGCCCACCCCGTGAAGCTCTGGCTGGGCTCGTCCTCCCGCCTGGGCCTGCTGCCGAGGCCGCTCTCCTCCCGCGAGTCGTTCGTCGACCAGAAGACCCGCACGGCCGAGCAGCTGGTCGAGTCGGCCCCCTCCCCCGACCCGAACCGCCTGGCGTACCTGACCTCCGCGCTGCCGACCGACGTCCGGATCTCCGGCACGCCCAGCGTCTCCGTGCGGGCCTCGCTGAAGGACGGCGCCTCGCCGTACCTGACGGCGCTGCTGGTGGACTACGGCACCGACACCAGGGCCAACGGACGCCTGGTGAACACCGGCCAGACCTACTGCTACGGACAGGCGGTGCCGGGTGAGAGCGGCTGCACGTCGCTGTACCGGCACGGGACGGCGTCGGCGCCTTACAAGATCGTCTCGCGTGGCTGGATCGACGTGCGCAACAGGCACAAGGCCGACAACACCCAGCCGATCAAGCCGGGCAGGGCATACACCTTCCGCTGGGACTTCCAGGCGCAGGACTACGTCTTCAAGAAGGGACACAAGATCGGCCTGGTGCTGATCTCCACGGACCACGACTACACGCTGCGCTACCCGGAGGGAACCAAGGTCGAGGTCACCCCCGGCCTGTCGTCCCTGGAGCTGCCTGTCGTCTTCGGCCGCCTCTCCTGACGGCTCCCCCGCTCACGGGCGCGGCCTCGCGCTGAAGGGCTCGGACTCCCTCACGGGGGAGTCCGAGCGACCTTCCTGCCCCGGCCGTCACGCTTCCGAACCTTGTGAGCGCCCTTCCGCATGGACAAGCGTCACTTCACGAGGTCTCCCTGACTCTTCTGCCAATTCAGCATCCGTCTCGTCGACGAATGGCAGCGCTCTGAGTCGCCCGGGCATCGTCAGAAACCTCTCCAGAAGTCGCCACCGTCTAGCCGGAGCTTTGGCCGATATTCGGGCCAGGAGGGTATTCTTGGCAGATGGAAATCATTCCGATCAGCGAAGCGAAGGACCGTCTGACTGAGCTTGCCGACAGAGCCGCTCGCGAGCACGATCACTTCACACTGACCCGGAACGGGCGGCCGCACGCCGTTATCGTCTCCGTGGCGGAATGGGAGTCCTTGCAGGAGACGCTGGAGATCCTCGCCGATCCAGAAATGCGGGCTGACCTGGTCGAAGCCGCGGCCGCTGAGGCTCGAGGCGATGTGACCACCGAGGAGGAGATGTCCGCCATCATGGCGGCCCGCCTCGGCAAGGCGAGCGCGTGAGCGACCGCTACACCATCCTCCTGGACCCACCGGCCCGCCGCGCGCTCGCCTCCGGTCTCCCCGAGTCCGTGGCGGCAGCAGCCTGGGAGCTGATCACCGGCGCTCTCGCGCGGGAGCCATGGCGGGTTGGCAAACCCCTTCAAGAGCCGTACGACGGATTGCATGTCGCCAGGCGGGGGACCTATCGCATTGTTTACCGGATCGATGAGGACAAGCACACCGTGGCGATCCAGACGATCAAACACCGTCGAGACGCCTACCGCCCATAGCGGTCCGCGCGCCGCATTGCGGCTGACTCGTGGTCGCACCCGAGATACTCCTCGGCCAGGCATTCCGATCCACCCCGACGGGCGCGACGACCGGGGGTCAGGGGGACGGAAGTCTCCCTGGCAGGAGGCTTGGGGAGCTTGGCTCCCCCCATCTGAGGAGTCCGAGCCCCCGACGCGCGAAGCGCGCCGAGCGAGGCCCGTGTCGTCAGATGAGCTCGGCCAGCGGTTCGGCGACCTGGCCCGGACGGTGACCCTCCCACAGGGCCGTCAGCGCCGTGGCCGCCATGAAGCGCACGCCGTGCCCGATGGCGCTCTCGTCCACGTCGAACGTGCCCTGGTGGATGTCGTGGTCGAGGCCGCCCGGCGACCTGGTGCCCAGGCGGGCGAAGGCTCCGGGGATCGACTCCAGGTACCAGGCGAAGTCCTCCCCGCCCAGCGACTGCTGCGTGGGGACCACCGCGCCCGCGCCGAGGGCGCGCTCGGCGGCCTCGGCGAGCATCTGGACGCTCTCCTCGTCGTTGACGACCGGAGGGACGCCTCGGGAGTAGTCCATGGTGGCCTCGACGCCGTACGCGCTCGCGACCGACTCCAGCAGCGCCTTGATGAGGTCGGGCGCCGCGTGCCAGGCCGCCTCGTCCAGGCAGCGGACGGTGCCCTCGGCGATGCCGTCGTCGGGGATGGCGTTGGCGGCCGAGCCCGCCTCCACGCGCCCCCACACCAGCGACAGCGAGGAGCGGGGGTCGACCCTGCGCGAGAGCGCGGCGGGCAGTTCGGTGAGGATCTTGGCGAGGGCGAAGACGAGGTCGGCGGTCAGGTGCGGGCGGGCCGTGTGGCCGCCGGGCCCGCTGACCCTGATGGCGAGCTTGTCGCAGGCCGAGGTGATGGGGCCGGCCTTGAGCCCGACCTGGCCGACGTCGACCCTGGGGTCGCAGTGCAGGCCGAAGATGCGGTCGACGCCGCTGATGCCGCCGTGGGCCATGACCTCGAGCGCCCCGCCGGGCAACTCCTCGGCGGGCTGGAAGAGCAGGCGCACCCGGCCTGGCAGCAGGCCCTCGCGAGCCTGCCTGGCCAGGAACATCGAGGTGCCGAGCAGGATCGTGGTGTGCACGTCGTGACCGCAGGCGTGGCAGACGCCCTGCACGGTCGAGCGGTAGGGCACGTCCTTCTCGTCGGGCAGGGCGAGGGCGTCGATGTCGGCGCGCAGCGCGATCGTCGGGCCGTCGCCGCTGCCGACCTCGCAGATGAGGCCGGTGCCGCGCGGGAGCACGGAAGGGTGCAGACCGGCCGCGGTGAGGCGGTCGGCGATCTTCTGGGTCGTACGGTACTCGGCGAAGGCGAGCTCAGGATGCATGTGCAGGTCGCGGCGGAACGCCACCAGATCCTGCTCGTTCTCCGCCAGGAACGCGTCGAGTTCCCCCCGCAGCTCACGTCCCCGCATTGCTCACCGTCCCGTCACGTGCGACAACGCCGTCGCACGGCTCATTGCGCCGTCTTTCCCTGTGCGATCACGCGATTCAGCTGCCCGGTCGGGGAAGCTGCCCGGTGAAGCGAATGCCACACACCCGCGTGCACCGGTGTCAGAGATCAGCGGGGTTGGCCATAAGCCCGATGGCGATGCCATCGACTGTATCTCCCCCGCCGCCCCTCTCGCGGACAACTACACCAAAAGTTGGGCTGGGGCATGCCCGTAACCGCAGGTCGTCACGGTACGTGAGCGGTTACCTGGTCCGGAAATAGTCACAACGGATCATTAAATTGTGACCCGATGTCGCTACCCCCAAACGTTGACCCCGTTCCAAATCCTGTTACCTCCGGTCCTGGTCATCACACTGCCGCGATGCATGCAAGTGAGAAGAATGCGTGTTTCACTCACTATATGATCACTAATATCCCGTTCGGGGAGAAGCATGCACGGTTGAGCATCTTCGAGCCGAGCGAGGGGACCCTGGTGGTCGTACCCTCGCTCTCCCTGCCGCAGGATGAACTCCGCCGCATCAAGGCAGCAAGGTGCTACGAGGAGCGTCTGCTCTTCCTCCTGCTGACCCTGCGGGAGCCGGGGATCTCGGTGGTCTACCTCTCCTCCGTGCCGATCCATCAGGAGATCGTCGACTACTACTTCGGCTTCCTGCCCGACCCGGACGACGCGGCCAGGCGGCTGCACCTCATCACCGTCGACGACCCGCACAGCCAGCCCCTCACCAGGAGCGTGCTGGACCGACCCGACGTGGTCGAGCGGATACGCGGCGTCATCGGCGACGACGCGTGGCTGGTGCCGTTCGTGATGAGCGACCTGGAGGAGGAGCTCGCCGCGTCACTCAACGTCCCCATCTACGGTCCGGCCATGTCGCTGGCCTACTACGGCTCCAAGAGCGGGGCCCGCGAGATCGGCACCGAGGCCGCGGTGCCGATGGCGCGCGGATTCGGCGACCTCTACACGATGGCCCAGATCGAGGACGCGGTGCTGTCGCTGCCGGGCGAGCGCGTCATGGTCAAGCTGAACGACGGCTACTCGGGGCTGGGCAACGCGATCGTGCCCAAGCACGACTGGAGCCGCACGGAGTTCTCGGCGGGCGCCGACGAGACCTGGACCGGCTTCGCCGCCAAGCTGGCCGAGCGGGGAGGGGTGGTCGAGGAGTTCATCGAGCACCGCCCGCTCTACTACCCCAGCGCGCTGGCCAGGATCACCCCAGGCGGCCACTACGACGTCGTCGCCACCCATGACCAGGTCCTGGACGGCCCCGTCTACCAGGGCTGCACCTTCCCCGCCAGGCCGGAGTACCGCGCAGAGGTCAGCGCGTCGGCCGAGAAGATCGCTGGACTGCTCGCAGGGCGCGGCGTGGTCGGCCTGTTCGGCATGGACTTCTTCGCGATGAAGACGGACGCGGGCTACGCGGCGCTGCTGTGCGAGGTGAACCTGCGCATCGGCGGCACCACGCATCCCTTCGGGGCCGCGCTGCTCACCACGGACGCCACGTACGACCCCTCGACGGGGCTGCTGATGCGCGGGGCGCAGCCGAAGTACTACACGGCCACGGACAACTGCTCGGCGGGGTGCCTGGCCGGCCGTACGCCTGGGGAGGTGGTGAAGATGGTCGAGGGGCTTGGCCTCGGCTTCGACCCCGTGCGCAGGACCGGCAACGTCCTGCACCTGCTCGGCGCCATCCCCGAGCACGGCAAGCTGGGCTTCACCACGATCGGCGACTCCAGGGAGGAGGCCGACGAGCTGCACGGCATCACTCGCCGCGCGCTCTGCGGCGACTGAGGCCTCGCCAGCCGATCAGCGCCAGCGCCACCCCCAGCACCAGGTTGACCGCGATCAGTATGCCGTGGACCACGTAGAAGCCCGTCGAATGCCCGTCGGCGAGGTTGAACCCAAGGTTGATCCACTCGAACATCATGAACGCGCCAACGATGATCAAGAATCCGGCGATCTTTCTCGACATGCTCATCTCTCAGTTTCCGGGCGGGTAGTGACGCCTCATGCGCTATGTGACGAAGCTACGCTGAGGTCGCTATGGGGACGAAACTGGTGCCGGTCGTGGCACTTCTCGCCGCGGTCGCTCTGGCAGGGCCCGCCTTCGCCGACCCGCCCGCCGTACCGGTGTTGGGGGGTGATCAGCTGGCGAGCAAGGGCCTGGTGGCGCCAGAGGGGGTGAAGGCGCCGCCGAAGACGAAGGCGACGTCCTTCGTCGTCGCCGACGCCGAGACCGGGCAGGTGCTCGCGGCCAGGAACCCGCACGGCCGCTTCCTGCCCGCCAGCACGCTGAAGGCGCTCACCGCGCTCAGCCTCATCCCCAAGCTCGACAAGAACCTCAAGATCAAACCCAGCAGGACGGCTGTCAACCAGGAGGGCAGCGCGGTCGGGCTCTCGGTCAAGACCACCTACACGGTCGACGACCTGTTCAAGGCGCTCATGCTCAGCTCGGGCAACGACGCGGCGATGGCGCTGGCCGAGGCGAACGGCGGGCTGGGCACGACGCTCGCCGACATGAACGCCGAGGCCAAGCGGCTGCAGGCCAACGACACGGTGGCCAAGACACCGAGCGGCCTGGACAAGCCCGGGCAGAGCAGCTCGGCCTACGACCTGGCGCTCATCGCCCGAGCGGGCCTGGCCAACCCCGACTTCCGCAGGTACGTCAGCCTCAAGTCCTCGCGCTTCCCCGCGCCGAAGGGCTACTACGAGATCGGCAACCACAACAAGCTGCTGTGGCGTTACAAGGGCATGGTCGGCGTCAAGAACGGCTGGACGTCCAAGGCGCTCGGCAGCTTCGTGGGCGCGGCCACGCGCGACGGTCACACGATCATCGTGACGATCATGCGGCATGAGGGCTACTTCTGGGAGGAGGTCGAGGACCTGCTCGACTGGGGGTTCGCGGCGCGGGCCAAGGGCCGTCCCGTGGGCAGGCTCGTGGACCCGCTGCCCGTACAGCCCGCCACCGAGCAGGTGAACACCACGGCGACGCCGTCGCCCGCGGCTTCCACGCGCGGCGCGCCCGTGCTCGACGCCGCGGCCTCGTCCCAGACCGGCACCAGCCGCATGGTCGGCTCCGTGGTCGTCGGCGCGGGTTTGCTGGGCGGCCTCGGCTGGCTCCTGTACGGCGTCCGCAGGCGCAGGGCGACCAGGCGGGCGGACGCCGAGGCCGATCAGTAGCTCCCGTCGGACGGCAGCGGCGTCGGAGAGGGCGGCGGGGTGAGCCCTGAGGTGGTGGTCCACGCGGCCACGTAGAGCGTGAGCCGCGCGGAGAAGTTGATCCACAGCAGCAACCCCGCCGTCACGGCGAACGTGCCGTAGACGGGGTTGCTCAGCGTGGTCGACAGCAGCAGCGTGGCCACCTGCTTCAGCACCCCGAACCCCACGGCTCCGAGCAGCGCCCCCTTGGCCAGCGTCCTGAACGGGCGGGCGGGCCTGGCCACCCAGCCCAGCACGATGAGGAACATCACCCAGTCGGCGCCGACGCTGCCCAGCAGGCCGACCCCCGCGAGCGTGAGCTTGGCGCCCAGCGAGGTCTCGACGCCGAGGAAGGTCGCCACGGTCGTCGTGGCCTGGGTGGCGAAGCCGCCGACCAGAGCCGAGACGATCATGGTCAGGCCCAGCATGATCAGCGTGGCCAGGTCGCGCAGCTTGCCCAGGAAGAAGTTGAGCGGCGGCGTGGTCGTCATCGAGATCTCGCGCAGCGCGCCGCGCAGCGCGTCGATCGCGCCCAGCCCCGCGTACAGCAGGCCGATCAGGCCGATCACGCCCGCGCTCGTCCTCGCCTGGGCGATCTGGTCGAGATTGAGCTGGTCGACCAGGCCGGGCAGCTGCTCGGCGATGGACTTCCTGAGCGCCTCCGAGATCTCGGGGCGCTCGGTCAGGACGTAGCCGAACACCGCGAAGGCCAGCGCGATGATCGGGAAGAGCGACAGGAACGCGAAGTACGTCACGGCCCCCG
Organism: Nonomuraea recticatena; assembly: GCF_039533245.1. Classification (NCBI taxonomy): domain Bacteria; kingdom Bacillati; phylum Actinomycetota; class Actinomycetes; order Streptosporangiales; family Streptosporangiaceae; genus Nonomuraea; species Nonomuraea recticatena. The sequence goes on from NZ_BAAATE010000001.1 coordinate 415,281, forward strand.
CGAGCCTGTCACCGTTCTGCAGCTGGTAGCGCTGGACGGTCCTGATCACGTGATCGACCGGGTGCCAGCGCACCCTCGACCGTTCGGTCGTCCGGCGCACCCGTTCCTTGACCGCGCTGACCCGGTCGACCCATGTGCTCATGACGAAAGCTTCTACCCGATCCCGCCCGGATACGGCAGGCGGCAGGGCCCTGTCGTGGCGAATCCATCCGTCCCGCGCGCGCTCCGGCCCCGCCCGGCCTGCCGCCGCACGGCGGCTGCCTCACCCGGCGACCAGCATGCCGTCCCGCTTCAGGACCCGGCCCGCCACCAGCACCGTGTCGACCGCGCTGGTGTCCGCGTTGAGCACCACCGCCCCGATCAGGTCCTGCGCACCGGCCATCGAGGGCGAGGAGGCCCGCAGGAGCTGCAGGTCGGCCTGCTTGCCGACGCGCAGCGATCCGGTGACCTCCGCCAGACCCACCACCTCGGCCCCCTCGATCGTCGCCATCCGCAGCGCGTCGCGGGTGGTGAAGCCCAGCCCCGCCGCGTCGGCCCTGCCCCGCTCCAACGCATGGACGGCCCGCATCATCGCGAACATGTCGCCTGGACCGCTGGTCACCGCGTCGGCGCTGAGCGAGGCAGGAACGCCTGCCGCCCTCGCCCTGCCGGTGACGGGATACCCGATCGCCAGCGCCATCTCGCTGAACGGCGAGACCGACACGCTGCCGCCGCTGCCAGCGATCCGCTTGAGGTGCTCGTCGGTGTAGTGGTTGGCGTGGATGTAGGTGGTACGAGGGGCGCCGAGGAAGCCGTGCGCGTCGAGGAAGTCCAGGCCGCGCCCGGCGCTCTCGACGCCGTGACCCCCCATGTGGACGCTCACAGGGACGTCGAGCTCCCTGGCCAGCCGCCATTCGCCGGCCGCCCGCTCGAGGTCGCCGAACTCGGGGCCGAACGCGGCGACCGCCATGCTCACGAGGTCTCCGGTGAGCGCCTCCCGGATGCGGCGTCCCTCGGGCGCCATCAGGCTCTTGTCCGCTCCGCCGTGACAGAAGCCGAAGACGGCCCTGACGCCGGAGGCGGTGAGCGCGTCGACGGCGGCGTCGGTGTGCTCGGGCGTGAACTGCACGTGTGACCAGTCGAGCAGGGTCGTGATCCCGCCGTGCAGGCACTCGCGCACGCCCGCCGCGATCCCCGCGTGGACGTCGTCGGGGGTGAGGCGCGGCGCCAGCTCGCCGAGCACGTGGGCCACGTAGTCACCGAGCGTGGTGTCGGGGGCGACAGCCCTGATCGCCGCCTGCCAGGTGTGCCGGTGGCTGTCCACGAACCCCGGCAACACGATCATGCCGGTCGCGTCGATCACCTCGATCCCCTCCGCGCCCAGGTCAGGCCCGACCGCGGCGATCCTTCCCGCCGTGACGAGCACGTCGACCTCGCCGAGCACGACGGGCTGCGGCTCGGTGTCGATGACGAGGCCGTTCTTGACGATCCATGAGTTGTTGTTCATTCGAAAAGCTTAAAAAAAAGCTTTTCAGAAAGCAATATGGATGCCGGTATCCTCGGAACGTGAACCAGGACGAGGTCGATGGGCTGGTGCCCCGCTGGCGGGAGGCAGGGCTCGCGCCGTCGCTCATCGCCAGCCTGGAGCTGAGCAAGCGGATGTCCCGCGTCAACGGGCTGTTCGAGCAGGCGGTGAAGGCCGAGCTGGCCGAGCTCGGGCTGACGTACGCGGAGTTCGACGTGCTCGCGGCGCTCGCCCGTACAGGGCCGCCACACCGGCTGAAGCCGAGCGAGCTGGCCCGCGCGCTCTTCCTGACCTCGGGCGGCACGAGCAACGTGCTGCAACGCCTGGCGGCCGCAGGCTACGTCGAACGCGAGGACGACAAGGGCGACGCCCGCAGCCGCTGGGTCCAGCTCACCGCCGAGGGCCTGCGCGTGGCGCACCTGGCTCTCGAGGGCTCCAGCCGCGCCCACACCGAGGCGATGGCCGGAGTTCCCGAGTCGACCCTCCGGCACGCGGCCGACGCTCTGCGCGAACTCACCCTGGCCCTGGGCCGCCGAGTCCGCTGACCACCCAGGGACCGCGGCCCTGCCCAGGGTCCGGTGAGCGAGTCGACGGATGACGCGCCCCCTGTGGGCGGCGCGTCATCGGAGCGGCCGGAGGTGGATCAGAAGGCGCGCGGCAGGAAGCCCACGCGGTCGCGAACCTGCGCCATGGTCTCGCGGGCCACCGCGCCCGCGCGCTCGGCGCCGATGGCCAGGAGCCTGTCGAGCTCGGCCTCGTCGGCGAGCAGCTTCTCCGTGCGCTCCCTGATCGGCGTGAACGATTCGACGACGACCTCGGCGACGTCCTTCTTGAAGGTGCCGTAACCCTGGCCCTCGTAGCGCGCGACCAGCTCGGCGATCGGAGTGCCGCTCAGCGCGGACTGGATGCGCAGCAGGTTGGAGATGCCCGGCTTGTTCTCCTCGTCGAACAGCACCTCCGAGCCCGTGTCGGTGACCGCGCGCATGACCTTCTTGCGCAGCGGCCCCGGCTGCTCGAGCACGTCGAGGATGCCGGCGGGCGAGGAGGAGGACTTGGACATCTTCGCCGTCGGGTCCTGGAGGTCGGTGATCTTCTCGACCTCCTTGAGGATGTACGGCTCCGGCAGGGTGAAGGTGTCGCCGAAGCGGTGGTTGAAGCGCTGGGCGAGGTCGCGGGTGAGCTCGAGGTGCTGCTTCTGGTCACCGCCGACGGGCACGCTGTTGGCCTGGTAGAGCAGGATGTCGGCGGCCTGCAGGATCGGGTAGGTGAACAGCCCGACGCTGGCCGCGTTCTCGCCGTACTTGGCCGACTTGTCCTTGAACTGGGTCATGCGGGCGGCCTCGCCCATGCCGGACAGGCAGATCAGCACCCAGGCCAGCTCGGTGTGCTCACGCACGTGCGACTGCACGAAGACGGTGGCGCGCTCGGGGTCGAGCCCGGCGGCGAACAGCTGCGCGGCGGCCACGCGGGTGCGGCGGCGCAGGTCGGCGGGGTCGGTGGGCACGGTGATCGCGTGCAGGTCGACCACGCAGTAGAAAGCGTCGTGCGTCTCCTGCAGCGTGACCCACTGACGGACCGCACCCAGGTAGTTGCCCAGGTGGAAGGAGTCCGCGGTGGGCTGGATGCCGGAGAGTACGCGAGGTCTGGCCATAGCCCGTAATTGTGTCAGGAATCCGGCTCAGGCGGCGACTCGATCAGCGTCCGGCGTTTCACCCTCACTCTGGAGATCCTGCGCCCGTCGAGCTCGGTGACGGTCAGGTCGAAGCCTGGGATTTCGACCTTCTCTCCGACGGCGGCCAGGTGCCCGAGGCCCGCCAGCACGAAGCCGCCCAGCGTCTCGTAGGGGCCGTTGGGCAGGTTGATGCCGGTCTCGGCGGCGAAGTCGTTGAGGTTGGTCAGGCCGTCGAGCTCGACCTCGCCCGCGGGCAGCGGGACGGGCGGCTCCTCGATGTCGTACTCGTCCCTGATGTCGCCGATCAACTCCTCGACCAGGTCCTCCAGGGTGACGATCCCCGCGGTGCCGCCGTACTCGTCGACGACGATGGCCAGGTGGTGCCCCTCGTCGCGCATCTCCGACAGCGTGGTGAGCAGGCGCTTGGAGGCGGGAACGAACTTGACAGGACGGATGGGCACGAGCCGGCTGATCGGCTCGATCTGCCCGGTGAGCACGGGGTCGAGCAGGTCCCTGACGTGGACGAAGCCCGCGATCTCGTCGTAGGAGCCGCGGTAGACGGGAAAGCGGGAGTGCGGCAGCGTCGCGGCCAGCACGGCGGCCTCGGCCAGCGGCGTGTCGGCCTCCATGAACTCCACCTCGGTGCGGGGCAGCATCACCTCGCGCAGCTGGCGCTTGCCTGCGGAGAACACCTCGGCGATGAGGTGCCGTTCGTCGGCCGTCAGGTCGGTGTGGCCGACGACCATGTCGCGCAGCTCCTCGGTCGTCATCTCCTCCCTGTCGGCGTGGGGGTTGCCGCCGAGCAGCTTGACGACGCCGTCGGTGGACTTCGACAGGGCCCAGATGACGGGCCTGGACAGACTGGCCAACCGGTCAAGGAAGGGCGCGACGACCAGGGACAGCCCCTCGGCCCGCTGCCTGGCCAGGCGTTTGGGCGCGAGCTCGCCGAGCACCAGCGACAGGTAGGAGATGGCCAGTGTCACCAGGACCAGCGCGACGGGCTGGGCGAGTCCTTGGGGTAGCCCCCAGCTCACGAGGGTAGGTTCGAGCTCGCCGGCCAGCCTGTCGGCGCCGAAGGCGGCCGACAGCATGGTGGCCACCGTGACGCCGATCTGCACGGCCGACAGGAAACGATTGGGGTCCTGGGCCAGCTTCGCGACCCTGGCGCCCCTGCGTCCTCGCTGTTCGAGCTTTCGGATCTGGCTCTCCCGCAGGGAGACCAGGGCCATCTCCGCCGCAGCGAAGAAGCCGCCGATCAGGATGAAGAGCAGGACGATGGCGCTATTGGCCGCAACGCTGTTCAACGAAGTGCTTTCGACGTAGTGATCTGCCAGCGTACCCGGCTCCAACCAGTCAGGCCGAGTATGCTGAAGCCGTACAAAATCAAACATGAACAAACAGAGGTGAACATGAAGCTTCTCGTCACGGGAGGCGCCGGGTACATCGGCAGCGTCGTCGCCGCGCAACTCGTCGAGGCGGGGCACGAGGTGACCGTCCTTGACGACCTGTCCACCGGGCACGCCGACGCCGTGCCCGCCGGCGCCCGGTTCGTGCACAGGTCCATCACCGAGGTCGGCGACGCGCTCGACGGCGTGGAGGGCGTCCTCCACTTCGCGGCCAAATCGCTGGTCGGCGAGTCGGTGGAGAAGCCGGGGCTCTACTGGGCGCACAACCTCGGCGGCACGCTGGCGCTGCTGGACGCCATGCGCTCGCACGGCGTGTCGCGCATCGTCTTCTCCTCCACCGCCGCGACGTACGGCGAGCCCGAGCGCTCGCCCATCCTGGAGAGCGACCCGACCCGCCCGACCAACCCCTACGGCGCCTCCAAGCTCGCCGTCGACACCGCGCTGACCGCCTACGCCGGGCTGCACGGCCTCGGCGCGGTGAGCCTGCGCTACTTCAACGTCGCGGGCGCCTACACCGCCGCCGACGGCCGTGTCCTCCGCGAGCGCCACACCGTCGAGACTCACCTCATCCCCAACGTCCTCAAGGTCGCCACCGGCGAGCGCGAGTCAGTCAGCGTCTTCGGCACCGACTACCCGACGGCCGACGGCACCTGCGTGCGCGACTACATCCACGTCGCCGACCTCGCCAGGGCGCACCTGCTCGCGCTGTCCGCCTGCACCCAGGGCGAGCACAAGATCTACAACCTGGGGAGCGGCACCGGCTTCTCCGTCCAGGAGGTGATCGAGGTCTGCCGTGAGGTCACCGGGCATCCCGTCCCCGCGGTGGTCGGTCCCCGCCGCGCGGGCGACCCCGCCGTGCTGGTCGCCTCCTCCGACAAGATCCAGCAGGAGCTGGGATGGAAGGCCGAGCGCGCCTCGATCCGGGACATCGTGGCGGATGCCTGGAATGCGCTCACCCGATGAGCCAAAATATGCTGAGATAGCGAAATGTGAGGACCTTTTCACAGAAGGTGTTGTTCGCTCTCGCGATCGTGCTCGGCTGCAGCCTGACCGCCGCCGGGGTGGTGTTCGCCACGACGGAGCCCACCTCGGCGACCAGGCAGGCGCCCACGTGCGCGCCCAAAGCCAGCTGAAAGCGTGCTCCTGCCCTGACGCGGGCCCTGGCAGGTCTCTCGCCCCCTCCTGCGCGCCTCGGCCGCGGACTGTTCGTCACCGTCAGCGTCGTCCTGCTCCGGTCAGCGCACGGCGATGCGCATCCTGGCCTGGTTGTCGGCGGGACGGCGGTCGCCCAGCCGTGACGAGCGCACGACGGCCGTGGTCTCCAGCGGCCTGCGCGGGGCGCGGAAGGCGAGGGTGAAGCGCACCTTCCGCCCCGACGCCACGCGGCCGAGCGCGCACACCACCTGACCCGCGCCACCGCCGCATCTCGCGCCCTCGGCCGCCATCAGCCGCGCGCCGCCCGTCGTGAAGGAGACCTGGGCGTCGCGCACCGCCCGAGGGCCGCGGTTGCGGACCGTGGCCGCCATGGACAGGCGCCGTCCCCGTTCGGGACCGCTCGTGAGCCGCACCCCCAGATCCGCTCCCGGGTCCACGCGCGTGCCGAGCGTCACGTCGTTGTCCAGCGGGTCGCCGTCCTCGACCGCGGAGGAGATGTGCGCGGTCAGGCGCAGCGGACCTCGCGCGCCCGACCTGACGATCCCGTGGATCGTCACCCCTCCGTTCGCTCCCACGATCACGTCCGTCTCCGAGGGGCAGATCACCTCGCTGACCGTACGGCCAGGGCGGCACGTCGCCACGTCGACGCCCAGGACGTCCACCTCCGGAGGCACGTTCACCCTCAGCACGGGAAGCACGGCGTCGCCGGGGCCGTCGTTGCGCACCTGGACCCTGTAGGTGATCAGCTGTCCTGGCTGGGCGACGGACGGGCTGGCCGACACCGTCACGGACAGGTCGGCCCTGCCCCATTCCTCGTCGGCTCGCGCTGCTGTCTGGCCTGCCAGCACCGCCACACCGACCATGCCGGCGAGTACCCTCGCCGGTACGCGTCCCATGCCCACCAGTCCCCCGTAGCCTCGGTTCCGGCCGCCCATTCTTCCGTCCTGACCTGGGCAAACAGCTCCACCGACACGCACGGTCCCGAACCCGGGCGATCTTCGTGGCGGCCCCTGGACGACGTCGGGGCCCAGCGGGACGTCCTCGACGTACCCGGGCGGGGCGAGCGGGCTCTCAGACCGCGCTCAACGCACGAAGGCGGGGCCCGGTCATGGGCCCCGCCTTCGCCGTAGGAGAGTGAGCTAGATCAGACCGAGCTCACGCACCGCGTCGCGCTCCTCGATCAGCTCGGCCACCGAGGCGTCGATGCGCTCGCGGGAGAACGCGTCGATCTCCAGACCCTGGATGATCTCCCACCTGCCGCCGACCGAACGGACGGGGAAGGAGGAGATGATGCCCTCGGGCACGCCGTACGAGCCGTCGGACGGGATCGCCGCGGAGGTCCAGTCGGTGCCGTTGACCCAGTCGTGGACGTGGTCGATGGCCGCGTTCGCCGCGGAGGCGGCCGAGGAGGCGCCACGGGCCTCGATGATCGCCGCGCCGCGCTTGGCGACGGTCGGGATGAAGGTCTCGCGCAGCCACTCGGGGTCGACCTGCTCGGCGGCGACCTTCCCGCCGACCTCGGCGTGGAACAGGTCGGGGTACTGGGTGGCCGAGTGGTTGCCCCAGATGGTCATGTTCCTGATCTCGGTGACCGGCACCTGGAGCTTGGCGGCCAGCTGCGACAGCGCGCGGTTGTGGTCGAGGCGGGTCATGGCGGTGAAGCGCTCGGCCGGGACGTCGGGCGCGTTCTGCTGGGCGATGAGCGCGTTGGTGTTGGCCGGGTTGCCGACCACCAGGACCCTGATGTCGTCGGCGGCGTGGTCGTTGATCGCCTTGCCCTGGGGGCCGAAGATGCCGCCGTTGGCGCCGAGCAGGTCGCCGCGCTCCATGCCGGCCTTGCGCGGCATGGCGCCGACCAGCAGGGCGACGTTCGCGCCCGCGAAGGCGACGTTGGGGTCGTCGGTGATCTCGATGCCGGACAGCAGCGGGAAGGCGCAGTCGTCGAGCTCCATCGCGGTGCCCTCGGCCGCCTTCACCGCCTGCGGGATCTCCAGCAGGCTCAGCTTGACCGGGACGTCGGCGCCCAGCAGCTGGCCCGAGGCGATGCGGAACAGCAGGGCATAACCGATCTGTCCGGCGGCTCCGGTGACGGTTACCTTGACGGGCGCGGCCATGGCCTTCCCCTAACTCAGAAGAATCGAATCGTGACGTCTGGATGTTACTCGCTCGTCATCCACAGGGTTCCATCACGGGTACCCTCAGGTCCGCCCTGAAGTCGACATTGCTGAAATGGGTGGCGACGAGCTGGCCGATCACGTTGTTCGTGATGAGCTCGGAGATCGCGCCCTTGACGGCCTCGCAGGTGCGCACGTCGCCCTGCTTGATGCCGACGGCGTAGCGCTCGTCGCTCAGCGTGGCGCGCAGGATCCGGTAGCGGGCGTTCTCCCTGTTGGCGAAGCCCGCCAGCAGCAGGTCGTCGCCCGAGACCGCGTCGACCTTGCCCGCGGCGAGCAGCCTGATGCAGTCGGCGTAGTTCTCCGCGGTGACGGTGACCATGTCGACCATCTTCTGCACCTTGCCGACAGCGGTGCTGCGCTGGTCGCACAGCTTGCGGCCCTTGAGGTCGGCGGGCTTGAGGATCTTGCTGTCGCCGTCGCGCACGAGCACCGCCTGGTGGGCCACGATGTACGGCCCCGCGAACAGCAGGTCGCTGTCGTCGATGGAGTAGGTCGCCACCACAAGGTCGACCCGTCCGTCGGTCAGCGCGTCGGCCCTTTCGTCCCTGGGCAGGACCACGAAGGTGATGCCGCGCTCCTCGACGCCGAGCGCCTTGGCCACGCGCTTGGCCACGTCGATGTCGAAGCCGGAGAACGACCCGTCGGCCATCTGGTAGCCGACGCCGGGGACGTCGCCCCTGACCCCGATCGTGATCTTGCCGGTGGCCGCCGCCCTGTCGGCGACCGAGTCGCCGATGGGCGTCGGGTCGGGGCTGCGCTGGCTGCCCAGCGCGATCGGCCAGCCGTACTGCACGGCTGCCACCGCGAGCGCGGCGACCAGCAGCAGGGCGAGGATCAGCGCCACCCACGGCGTCACGGGCCTGCGGCGCCTGGCGGGAGGGACGGCGGTCGGCGGCTGGCTCAGGTACCGCTGCTCGCTCATGGGCTGCTGCACGGGCCCCGACTGCCCGCCGGGCGCCAGGTACTGGTCGGGCATGGAATGCCGGCTGGGCACGGCGTGCTGACCGGAGGCCGCGTGCGGATGGGCAGCCGGGTGCGGGTGGGCCGGCGTGTGCTGGTCGGCTGCCGGGTGCGGGCCGGCCTGCGCGTGCTGGTTGGGCACGGGCCGCAGCGCCTGGGCGGGGCGCTGGGCGGGCGGGCCCGTCGGTGCCTGCGCCCCGGACGGCTGGGCCGCGGTCGCGGGGAGGCGCGTCATCGGCGTGGTGTCGTCGCTGGCGATCTTCACGCCCTCGCTGAGGACGGCCGTGGAGGCGCTCGCCGTACGGGCCGGGTGACCGAGCAGGCGCAGCAGGATCTCGTCGGCCGAGGGCCGCTCTCGGGGGTCCTTGGCCAGCGCGGCGGCGGCCACCCCGCGCAGCGGCTCGGGCAGCGCGCTGACGTCGACCTCGTGGTTGAGGATGCGGTTGAGCACCACCGCGATCGAGTTGCCCTCGAAGACCGTCACACCCGTCGCCGCGTAGGCGATCGTCGCCCCCCAGGCGAACACGTCGGTGTAGGGCCCGATGTCGTCGCCCGCGATCTGCTCGGGCGCCATGTAGGCGGGCGTGCCGATCGCCCTGCTGGTGATCGTGCCCGTGGAGTCGATGATCCGCGCGATGCCGAAGTCGACCACCCTCGGCCCGTCGGCCGCGATGAGCACGTTGTCGGGCTTGAAGTCGCGGTGGACGATCGAGGCCTGGTGGATCGCGGTCAACGCGGTCGCGGTGCCGATCGCCAGCCGCTCGAGCGCCTGCCCCGACAGCGGCCCGTCGCCCTCGACGACGTCCCTGAGCGAGAGGCCGTCGATGTACTCGCTGGCGATGTACGGCGTGTTGCCCTCGAGATCGGCCTCGACCACGCGGGCCGTGCAGAACGAGGCCACCCGCTCGGCGGCCTTGAGCTCCCTCGCGAAGCGTGACCTGGCGATCGTGTCGCCGCTGAACTTCACGTGCAGCAGCTTGATCGCCGCACGCTCCCCCTGGCTGTTGGTCCCGAGGTAGACGATCCCCTGACCGCCCTCCCCGATGCGCCCGGACAGCGTGAACGAGCCCAGCTGGCTGGGATCGCCCGCCATCAACGGCGCGATCTGCGGCATGCGTCATCCCCACGTTGGCTTCTGCCTGACGACGCAAACTTTACGACGCTCAGGAACCTCCCAGGGAACCGTTAACCGTTCGTGACGTCACAGTTGGTCACGACACAGCCCCACGGCAAAGGCGTTTCATCACACCTCGTAGGCCTCGGAGTCATCGCCCGCGTCAATCGGCACCCCTGCCGCAGAGCTCTCGTCACGAGCGCCACAGAATGACATTCTGGAGCGCATGTACGACATCGTGCTGTTCGGAGCGAGCGGGTTCACCGGCGCGCTCACCGCGGAGTATCTCGCCGAAGCCGTGCCGCCCGGTTGCCGGTGGGCGCTGGCCGGGCGCGACCGCGCCAAGCTGGAGGCGCTCGGCCACGACGTCCCCCTCCTGCACGCCGACGTCGACGACCCCGCCTCCCTCGCCGCCCTCGCCGAGCAGGCGCGCGTGGTCGCCACCCCCGTCGGCCCCTACATCAGGTACGGCGAGCCGCTCGTCAAGGCGTGCGCGCGGGCCGGCACGCACTACGTCGACCTGACGGGCGAGCCCGAGTTCGTCGACAGGATGTTCGTCCGCTACGACGGCATGGCCAGGAGCACCGGCGCCAAGATCGTGCACGCGTGCGGCTTCGACTCCATCCCCTACGACCTCGGGGTCCTCCACACCGTCGACCAGCTGCCCAGCGGTGTCCCGCTCAAGGTCAGCGGCTTCGTCAGGAGCAACGGCAGGGCCTCGGGGGGCACCGTCCACTCCGCGGTGACGGCGATGTCCAGGGTCAGGCAGATGGCCGAGGCGGGCACGCAGCGCCGGTCGGCCGAGATCCGCCCGAAGGACCGCAGGGTCAGCTCCCTGCCGGGCGGGCTGCGCTACGTCGGCGGATGGGCGCTGCCCATGCCCACCATCGACCACCAGATCGTCGCCCGCTCGGCCCGCGCGCTCGATCGCTACGGGCCCGACTTCACCTACCGCCAGCACTTCGCGGTCAGGCGGCTGCCCACGGCGCTGGCACTGGCGGCGGGGGCGGGCGCGCTGGCCGTACTCGCCCAGATCCCCCCTGCCCGCGACTGGCTGATCGGCAGGATCGACGCGGGCGAGGGCCCGACGGCCGAGCAGCGCGCCAGGAGCTGGTTCAAGGTCACCTTCCTCGGCGAGGGAGGCGGCGCGCGGGTGGTCACCGAGGTCTCGGGCGGAGACCCCGGCTACGGCGAGACGGCCAAGATGCTCGCCGAGTCGGCGCTCTGCCTGGCCTTCGACGACGTGCCCGAGGTCGCGGGCCAGCTCACGACCGCCGTCGCCATGGGCAGACCGCTCATCGACCGCCTCCACCGCGCGGGCATCTCCTTCACCACCCTCCAGGCCTGAACCCGGATGGGCCGCCTCTAGTACGGCAGGGCCCGCGCGGCGAAGTCCTTGCGCAGGAAGGGCGCCTTGAACTTGGGGTAGGCCACTGTCGTGGGATCGCCGTCGGAGGTGTAGCGCTGGTCGGCGTTCTGGTTCAGCCAGTCGAGCCACGCCGTCGAGCAGAACTGCGCGCAGTCACCCTTCTTGTCCATGGCCCTGATCCTCGGGATGCCGAGCGGGTCGAAGTTCTTGTTGAACGGCGCGGGCGCCGGCGTGTACCCGGCGAGGAAGACTCCCGCGTGGTTGTAGGCGACGTCGCCGCTCTTGCCGCTGCGCGCCCAGTCCTTCTTGCGCGGCTGGTTGCCGTACGGCAGGGCGAGCGTGACGGGCGGCGCGCCGTCGAGCGCGGTGACCAGCTTCTGGCCCGCCGCGATCTCGTCGGCCACAGCCTTCTGCGGCTTGCCCGACAGGCTGTGGTGGTCGCGGGTGTGATTGCCGATGTCGAAGCCGTTCTGCTTCAGCCACAGCATCATCTGCGCCTGCTCCTCGGGCGCGGTCTTGCCGAACATGTCGCCGGTCACGTAGAAGGTGGCCGCGGCACGGAATCCGGGGTTGCGCTTGGCGACGTCCTGCAGGATCTGGACGGCGGTGCCCTGCTTGGGCTGGCCGAGCTCGTCCAGCGTGAGCTGCGAGGGCGAGGAGTCGTCGAAGGTCAGGACGACGGCGTGCTTGCCCGCCGGAATGTCGATCTTGCCGGTGGTGTACTCGGCGGCGGTGACGGGCACGTACCCGTCCTTGGCCAGGCGTTCGAGATCGGCCCTGAACTGCGCGGGGGTGCGGTCGTCCTGGGTGGTGGGCTTGTCGACCACCCGGTGGAACATGATCACGGGGATCTGGCCGAGCTCGTTGGCCTTCACCTTGGCCGCCGCCGCCACCTTGGCGGCCTTGGCCTGCCGCGTCGCCGCCGCGGTGTCCACCTTCGGCTTGGCGACCGTGGTGTCGGTCCCCGCACCGCCACAACCGGCGGCCAACGCGCCGATCACTACCAACCCTGCACCCAGCACCCGCATGAGAACCCCCGGAGATCGACTACGGAGTGCTCTTACCCCGATACACCATGTGAACGGCTCTTGCGTCGGTATGAAATCCGTCAGGCTCTCATGACATGCGAAAGGGCCGCCCTTGGACGGCCCTCGGACAAGGCAAGACGGTCATGAGCCGTACGGCCGGCGCCGGCCGTACGGCTCACGCGCTCACGACCACGAGCAGGGGAGCCCAAGCCACAGCCTGGGGGCGTGCATCGCGCAGGGAGGAACGACGAGGCTCAGGGCTCGAGAAGCTCGGACCGGGGGTCACCGATCTTCTTGATCGAGGTTGCCGTGGGCCTCGGCCGAAAGGTCCTGCCAGTCGGCCCAGGTCTTGAGCCGGTCGGCGTAGACCTGCTGGAGCATCGGGTAGAAGCCCAGCCCGAAGAGCACCCGCAGGGGCGGGTTGTCGGAGTCGACGATCTTGAGCAGCGCCTGGGCCGCGGCGACCGGGTCGCCGGCGGGCTGCTTGCCCGCGAACCCCGCGAGGCGCTGACGGAGGCCGTCGTAGATCGGGTTGGTCTCGGCCAGGTGGCCGTTGTTGAGTACATCGGGGTTCTTGCCGGACCTGGTGGCGAAGCCGCCGGGCTCGATGATGGTCACCTTGATGCCGAAGTCGGCGACCTCCTGGGCGAGGGCGTCGTTCAGGCCTTCCAGGGCCCACTTGGAGGCGTGGTAGGCGCCGCCGAGCGGCATCGAGAAGAGGCCGGCCGCCGAGGACAGCTGGATGATGTGTCCCGCGCCCTGCTCGCGCAGGTGGGGCAGCGCGGCCTGGATCACCCACACCGCGCCGAACAGGTTGGTCTCCATCTGGTCGCGCAGTTGCTGCTCGGTCAGCTCCTCGATCGCGCCGATCTGGGCGTAGCCGGCGTTGTTCACGACGACGTCGAGACGGCCGAAGTGTTCCTTGGCCCGCTTGACGCTGTCGAAGACGGCGGCCCTGTCGGTCACGTCCATCTCCAGCGGGAGCACCGCGTCGCCATGGGCGGCGACCAGGTCGTCGAGGCTTCCGGCGTTCCTGGCGGTCGCGGCCACCTTGTCGCCGCGGGACAGGGCGGCCTCGACGAAGTTACGGCCGAGGCCGCGGGACGAACCGGTGATGAACCAGACCTTGCTCATGATGTCTTCCCCTTCTTTCCTGCGGTGGCGGTTTTCCTCGTTGCCGTGTTCGGCTGCCACACCCCCTAGACGAGGCAGCCCGGCGAAGATGTGAGCCCCGCCGAGTGTGACCTGCGTCTCCCCCGCGCTCCTGGCATGGCCGTCGAAGGCGGCCACCGAGCGGGCAGCGGTGGCGGTCGTCCGGTCGTGGGCCGGCGGGTGGCCGAGCTCGTCTCGGGCTTCGTCCCAGGTGGCGCCGGCGATCCGCGCCGACCGCCTGCCCATCGATGTCACAGACGGCTGGGCTGTCTCGTCTCGGGTGGTGGAGACACACCGATGCGGGTCCTCAGGCGCCGGCCGGGCTGCCCGCCGGGGAAGCGGCAATGATAGGGATGACCGGAAGGCGTGGATTGTCCAACGCCAAGGTCGAGCGGAAGCTCGGCCGGCAGCCGCGCCACCTTTCGTGGCTGCAGGGGTTCAAGGAGGAGCCGGCGTGACCCGCACCGAGGAGTTCCAGGAGCTGCGCCCGCTGCTGTTCTCGATCGCCTACCGGATCCTGGGCAGCGTGAGCGAGGCAGAGGACGCGGTCCAGGAGACCTGGCTGCGCTACGAGGGCTCCCCCGCCGAGCCCAGGTCCGCCAAGGCGTTCCTGTCGGCCACGGTGTCCCGGATCTCGATCGACGTGCTGCGCTCGGCCCGCGTCCGGCGGGAGGAGTATGTCGGGCCGTGGTTTCCCGAGCCGCTGCTGGCCGACCCTTACGAGGATCCTGAGCGGTCGGCGGAGCTGGCCGACTCGGTGTCGATGGCGGCCCTGTTGCTGCTCGAGCGGCTCAGCCCGCTGGAGCGCGCGGTCTTCGTGCTGCGGGAGGTGTTCGCCTTCAGCTTCCGGGACATCGCCTCGGCGGTGGAGCGGTCGGAGGCGGCATGCCGCCAGCTCGCGGTGCAGGCGCGCCGCCACATGGACGAGGGCAGGCCCCGCTTCGAGGCCGACCGGCGCGAGCGCGACAGACTCGCCGTGCGCTTCTTCGACGCCATGAGGGAAGGGGACGTCGACGGGCTGCAGGAACTGCTGGCCGCCGACGTGCACATGGTCGGCGACAGCGGCGGCAAGGCCCCGCAGCTGGCCCGCCCCGTCATCGGCCTCGAGAAGGTGACCCGGATGCTCGCCGCGTTCATCCCGATGCTCGCCAGAACCGGCGGCATGATGGAGCTGCACGAGGTGAACGGCCAGCCGGGCGGGATCTTCCGCGACCGCGACGGCAGGGTCCTCAACACCTGGGCGCTCGACATCCTCGACGGGCGGATCCAGACGATCCGCACGGTGAACAACCCCGACAAGCTCGGCCACCTGGGCCCGGTGGGGGACGCCTGGGCGACCCTCCGCGAGGTGACCGAGGCCCGCCGGTCCGCGGACTGACCGCAAGAGGCCCTGAGACGGCCCCGGACATGCGAAACGGCCCCTACCTCGCGGAGAGACCGCGGGTAGGGGCCGTGTTCGACTAGAGAGACATCTTCTTCTTGAGGTTCTCGTCCAGCGCCGCCAGGAAGTCCTGGGTGGTGAGCCACTTGGCGTCGCCGCCGACCAGCAGGGCCAGGTCCTTGGTCATCTGACCGCTCTCGACGGTCTCGACGCAGACCTCCTCCAGCTTCTCGGCGAAGTCGATCACCGCGGGGGTGTTGTCGAGCTTGCCGCGGTGCTGCAGGCCACGGGTCCACGCGAAGATCGACGCGATCGGGTTCGTGGAGGTGGGGTTGCCCTTCTGGTGCTCACGGTAGTGACGGGTCACCGTGCCGTGAGCGGCCTCGGCCTCGACGGTCTGGCCGTCTGGGGTCATGAGGACGGAGGTCATGAGGCCGAGCGAGCCGAAGCCCTGCGCGACGGTGTCGGACTGGACGTCGCCGTCGTAGTTCTTGGCCGCCCAGACGTAGCCGCCCTCCCACTTCATGGCCGCGGCGACCATGTCGTCGATGAGGCGGTGCTCGTAGGTGAGCCCGGCGGCGTCGAAGTCGGCCTTGAACTCGGTCTCGAAGACCTCGGCGAAGATGTCCTTGAAGCGGCCGTCGTAGGCCTTCAGGATCGTGTTCTTCGTGGACAGGTAGACGGGGTAGCCGCGGTTGAGGCCGTAGCGCATGGACGCGCGGGCGAAGTCGCGGATCGACTCGTCCAGGTTGTACATCGCCATGGCGATGCCGGGGCCGGGGAAGTCGTACACGTCGATCTCGATCGGCTCGGAGCCGTCCTTCGGCGTGTAGGTGAGGGTGAGGGTGCCCTCGCCGGGGATCTTCAGGTCGGTGGCGCGGTACTGGTCGCCGAAGGCGTGACGGCCGACGACGATCGGCTTGGTCCAGCCCGGCACCAGGCGCGGCACGTTCGACATGATGATCGGCTCGCGGAAGATGACACCGCCGAGGATGTTACGGATGGTCCCGTTCGGGGACTTCCACATCTTCTTGAGGCCGAACTCCTCCACCCTGGCCTCGTCGGGAGTGATGGTCGCGCACTTGACGCCCACCCCGTACTTCTTGATGGCGTTGGCGGCGTCGATGGTGACCTGGTCATCGGTGGCGTCACGGTGCTCGATGCCGAGGTCGTAGTACTTCAGATCGACGTCGAGGTAGGGAAGGATCAACTGGTCCTTGATGAACTGCCAGATGATCCGGGTCATCTCGTCGCCGTCAAGCTCGACGACGGGGCCCTCTACCTTGATCTTGGGCATGCGTATGGTTCCCCTTCGTGAAAATATGGGTTGAGGTTATCTGAGGCGTGGTCACCGGCCGAAAAGGGCCAGGAGTTGCGCCTTCAAGTCGGGGTACTCGAGGAAGAGCGCGGTGACGACCAGCGCAGCTCCGAGCACCGCCAGCGTGGGAGCGTCAACGTTCTTCGTGCGTACGGCAAGCGCCCCGCCGTACCCTGCGAAACGAACGGCGGCCGCCACCAGGAGCACCGCTCCCAGCGCGAACCCGCCCCACTCGGCGTCGACCAGGAAGATCGCGAGCACGCCAAGAACCGCACCCGCCATCACCAGCGGGTACGGCCCCCAACGCTCAGCGGTTCGGTTCATCGCTCGTCAATAGGCTTCCACTTCTGTTCACGCTCTCCGATGTACTCACTGTCCGGCCGGATCAAACGGTTGTCCGCGTGCTGCTCGATCACGTGCGCGGTCCATCCGGACATGCGGCTGATCGAGAAGACCGGCGTGAACAGGTCGGTCGGGATGCCAAGGTAGTGGTAGACGGTGGCGGCGTAGAAGTCGACGTTGGGATAGAGGCTCTTGGTCTCGAAGACGACCTCCTCCATCTCCTTCGACATCCGGTAGTACGTGTCGTCGCCCGACCCGGCGGCCAGTTCCTCCGACATCTTGCGCAGGTGCGTGGCGCGGGGGTCCTCGGTCTTGTACACGCGGTGGCCGAAGCCCATGATCTTCTCGCCCGCCGCCAGCTTGTCGCGCACCGACTGGGCCACCTGGGACGGGTCGAGCGACTCCAGCGTCTTCATGACCTGCTCGTTCGCGCCGCCGTGCAGCGGGCCCTTCAGGGTGCCGATCGCGGCGACGATGGCCGAGTGCATGTCCGACAGGGTCGCGGCGCAGACGCGGGCGGCGAACGTGGAGGCGTTCATCGTGTGGTCGGCGTGCAGGACCAGGCAGGCGTCGAAGATCTCTACCTGGCGCGCGGTGGGCCGCTCCCCCGTGACCTGCAGCAGGAAGTTGCCCGCGATGCTCAGGTCGGGATCGGGGTCGGGAAGGCTCCCGCCCGAGCGCGCGGCGTGGTAGCGCGCGACAAGGAGCGGCTGCTGGGCGGTCAGGCGGGCGGCCTTGCGCAGGTCGGCCTCGGCCTCGATGGAGTCGCGGTCGGGGTCGTCGGCGCTGGCGAGGGAGACGAGCGTGCGCAGCGCCTCCATCGGTTTCTGCTTCTCGGCCACCTCGGAGATGTTGGCCGAGACCAGAGCGCCCAGCTCGCGACCCCTGACGAGCTCGGCGCCGTAGGCGGCCAGCTCGTCACGGGTGGGCAGCTTTCCCCGCTGCAACAGGTAGGCGGTCTCTTCGAACGTCGCGCGGCCCGCCAGGTCATGGATGTCGTATCCACGATAGAAGAGGCGACCGGCCTTGCCGTCGATGTCACTCAGCGCTGTGGACGCGGCTACGACATCGGCCAGGCCTTTTGTGGGCTTGTCCGCCATGTGTGTTTCCTCCGCTTATCTTCGTCCGAAGTCTACCCGTGAGCAGGTAAAACCGTCCGCAGAGGTCCAGACCAATTTCACGCCGGATTCTCCTTATGGCAAAGGCGATTCCGCATCCCTTCGTTTGGGTAAGCCGGAGCTGTAGTTACAGTAACGGCGGGCTACCTGGGGAGGAACTGCCGTGGAGGGGCCCTTCATACGCATCGAGGACACTGGCGAGGTGGTCCCGTTGCGTCCCGAGATCACGACCGTGGGGAGGGGCCGGGGCGTCGACATCCGGCTGACCGATCCAAGCGTGTCTCGGCTCCACGCTGAGTTCGTACGGCGCGGGCCGTACCTGTATGTCGTTGATCTGGGCCTGTCCCGCAACGGCACGCGGGTGAACGGGAGGCCGATCGCCCGGAGGGTCCTTGACGACGGCGACGTCGTCTCCTTCGGCGCGGCGCGCGGGCGCATCGGAGGAGTGCCACGAGAGGACTTCACACCGGAGGTCGAGCTCCGCAGGGCTGCCGCGCCCGAGCTGACCAGGCGAGAGGTCGACGTGCTCACGTCGCTGTGCAGGCCGGCCCTGTCGGACGAGGCGTTCGTCGCCCCCGCCACGGCGCGCGAGATCGCCGACGACCTGGTGGTGACCGAGGCCGCGGTCAAACAGCACCTGCTCAGGCTTTACCAGAAGTTCAGAATCCCTGAGGGCACCAACCGCCGCACGCGGCTGGCCAACGAGGTGGTGGCGCTCGGGCTGGTCAGGCCGACGCCGGTGGTGCCGCCCCAGCGTTCTGGAACGTCCCAGGAGAGCCAGCCCGCGGGTCGCCGAGCCTCCTGACCCGAACGGCGACCGGTGCTTCGGCGAGGGGTTCCGGCAGCCTGAGTGGTCCGGATCCCGGAGTGATGGTGCCGAGCACGCGCGGGCCCGACGCGCCCGTGCAGCTCGGCACCGTGGCCGCGAGACCGTGCGCGGTCAGCCAGCCGAACAGGGAGAAGGCGATGGCCTCCTTGGCGTCCGAAGGGATGCCGAGGGCGTCGCTCGGCACCAGCCGTGCCTTCGTCATGGCGGCGAGCATCCGCATCAGCGCCGGGTTGCGCACGCCGCCGCCCGACACGATGACGGTGTCGAGCGCGTGCCTGTCGATCTCGGCGGCGACCGTCCTGGCGGTCAGCGCGGTCAGCGTCGCCACGAGGTCGGCCTGCGGCAGGTCCGAGGTGACATAGCCGGGGGTGAACAGCTCCTTGCCCGTGGTCTTGGGCGGGTCCTGCCGGTAGTACGGCTCGGCCAGCAGCTCGGCGAGCAGCCGCTCGTCGACCGTGCCCGCCTCCGCCAGCGCGCCGTCCCTGTCGTACGGCGGGGCCGCCGCGTCGATCAGCGCGCAGGCGGGGCCGGTGTCATAGGCGGTCTCCGGCGTGGTGAGGTTCGCGATGCCGCCCAGGTTGAGCGCCCCGCCCCTGCCCTGCACTCCCTTGATGAGGAGCTGGTCGAGGTAGGAGACGAGGGGCGCGCCCTGCCCTCCTGCCGCCACGTCCCGCACGCGCAGGTCCGACACCACGGGCAGGCCGGTGCGCTCGGCGATCCAGGCGGGCTGGCCGAGCTGCAGCGTGCCGTGGACCCGTCCGTCGGAGACCCAGTGGAAGAGGGTCTGGCCATGCGAGCAGACCAGGTCGGCCGGGCCCGCCGAGAGCGCCGCCTCGGCGAAGGCCTGGCCGATGAGCGTGTCGAGCGCGCACACCTCGCCCATCGACACCGTCGCCGGCGGGAGTGCGGCCTTGACGCGGGCTCTCAGCTCGGCCGGGTACGGCCTCTCACCGGTGTGGGTGATCACTCCGGTGAGCGTGCCGTCCTCCATCGACCAGTCGACGATCGCGCTGTCGATGCCGTCGTGGGAGGTGCCTGACATGAGGCCGAGAACCCGCATACGGACCTACCTGACCTGTCGTCCGCGGCTGGGGCGGCTGGTCCTGCTGACCCTGTCGACCGCCACGGCGTAGTAGTGGTCACCCTTCTTACCCTCGGCGTCGGTCCAGCGCACGAGCCTGTCGCCGGGGATGACCGCCACGAGGTGACGGGCGTCGTCGAAGGCGTCAATCTCGTCGGCGGACCTGAAGATCGCGAACAGGAAGGGCTCGTGCCTGCCCGTCGCGACCAGGTGCAGTTCCACACCGCCCTGGACCCTGCGCACGTGGGCGATCACCGGCCGATGGGGCTTCTCGCCGTCGGCCAGCCTGGGCAGCAGGGGCGGGAGCGCGGGCCGCTGGTAGTGGTCGCGCACCGCGGTGCTGATCGAGCCGATGCGGTCGGCGCGCAGGTCGTTGGCGTTGTACCAGATGTCGCCGCCGATCTGCGGGTGCGACCTGTTGAGGGTCAGGTGCTTGGACAGCTCGGCGGGGTCCTGCCACTGCGGCGCCTGCGCGGGGTCGCCCGCCTTGTAGGCGGCCTGGCCGATCCAGAGCATCGTGCCGGTGCCGTCGGCCACGTTCGACCACCACGGGACGAGCTTGGAGTAGTCGGCGGGCGGCTGGCCGATGTACCAGTAGAGCTGGGGCGCGATGTAGTCGAGCCAGCCCTTCTTGACCCAGCCGCGGGTGTCGGCGTGCAGGTTGTCGTAGGACTGGCCGCCGTTCGTCTCCGAGCCGAGGGGGTCGCTGGCCTTGTTGCGCCAGATGCCGGAGGGGCTGATGCCCCACGCCACCTCGGGCTTGGCCTCGCGCACCCGCTGCTGCATCTCCGAGACCATCAGGTCGACGTTGTTCCTGCGCCACGTGGCCAGGTCGGGGAAGCCCGCGCCGTACGTGGCGAAGGTGGCCGCGTCGTCGAAGGCGGTGGTGTTCGTCGGGTAGAAGTAGTCGTCGAAGTGCAGGCCGTCGATGTCGTAGCGGGTCAGCGCGTCGAGCATCGCGTCCTGGCAGAACTTCCGGACCTCGGGGATGCCCGGGTTGTAGTAGAGCTTGCCGCCGAAGGGCAGGATCCACTCGGGATGCTGCCTGCCCGGGTGGGAGGGGTGCAGCTTGGAGGGGTCGGCCTGCATGGAGACCCGGTAGGGGTTGAACCACGCGTGGAAGGTGAGCCCCCGCTTGTGCGTCTCCTCCACGGCGAAACCGAGCGGGTCGTAACCGGGGTCCTGCCCCTGCACGCCGGTCAGATACTGCGACCACGGCTCGTACGGCGACGGCCAGAAGGCGTCAGCGGTCGGCCTGATCTGCACGAACACCGAGTTGAGCTTGCGCGAGACCGCCAGGTCGAGCCACGCCAGGTACTCCGCCTTCTGCTGCTCGGCGCTCAGCCCCGGCTTCGACGGCCAGTTGATGTTGACGACGGAGGCGATCCACATGCCGCGCATCTGTCGCAGCGGCGGCACGTAGTCGGGCTCGGCGAAGGCGGGCAGCGGGACGACCGAAGCGGCCGCGGCCAGAGCGAGACCCTTCAGGACGGTCCTTCTCGTGGGCATGGGGGGCGCCTCTCGGGGGGAGGTGGTTGTGTTCGAGGGCGACGATGGCAGAAAATTACCTTCAGATCAATAATCATGAAGGAAAATGCCGCCATGAGCAGACACCACTGTTTGGTCATGAGGCCCATGAAGGAGGTCTCGTGACTGACCTGTATCGACTCGCCATGGCGGTACTCCAGCCAGGCTTCGAGGGGACCACCGCCCCCGACTGGCTGAAGAAGGCGCTTTCCGACGGGCTCGGCGGGGCCGTGCTCTTCGCCCGCAACGTCTCCCCCGGCACCGCGGGACTGGTGGCCGAGCTGCGGGCGGAGAACCCCGCGGTGGTGGTCGCCATCGACGAGGAGGGCGGGGTCGTCACCAGGTTGGAGGCCCGCGAGGGCAGCTCCTTCCCCGGCAACAGGGCGCTCGGCGTGGTCGACGACGTGGCGCTGACCGAGCGGGTGGGCCGGCAGATCGGACGGCTGCTCGCCGAGACGGGCATCACACTCAATTACGCCCCCTCGGTGGACGTCAACGCCAACCCGGCCAACCCGGTGATCGGCATCCGCTCCTTCGGCCCGACCCCCGAGCTGGTCGCGCGCCACTCCGTGGCCTATGTCAAGGGCGTGCAGGCGGCGGGCGTGGCCGCCTGCGCCAAGCACTTCCCAGGACACGGCGACACCGTCGCCGACTCCCACCTGGAGCTGCCGACCGTGCACGCCTCGCTCGACCAGCTCTGCGCCCGCGACCTGCCGCCCTTCGAGGCGGCGATCAGGGCGGGGGTGCGCTCCGTGATGTCGGCGCACCTGCTGATCCCCGCGCTCGATCCGGAGGGGCCCGCGACGCTCAGCCGTACCATCCTGACCGGGCTGCTGCGTGAGGAGCTGGGCTTCGACGGGATGGTGGTCACCGACGCGATCGAGATGAAGGCCGTCGCGGCGATGTATCCCCCCGGTGAGATCGCGGTGCGCGCGCTCAACGCGGGCGTCGACGCGATCTGCGCGGGCCTGGTCACCGCGGAGGGCCTGTACGAGATCCGCGACGCGATCGTGGCGGCCGTCAGGGACGGCTCGCTGCGGGAGGAGCGTCTGGCCGAGGCCGCGGGCAGGGTCCTGGCCCTCTCGGAGTGGCACCGCGCGCAGCGGTCCGAGGTGGAGGCCGACGACGGGGCGGGGCTCGAGGCGGCGCGCAGGGCGCTCACCATCACGGGCGAGGCCAGGCTGACCACCGCGCCGCTCGTCGTGGAGGTCAACACCAGGCACAACCAGGCCATCGACCCCGACACGCCCACCGGGCTCGCCGCCGCGCTCGGCGAGCTGCTGCCGGGCACCACGCGCGTCGGCAAGCTCCCCTCCGAGCTGGGCGACCAGCCTGTGGTGCTGGTCATCCACGACGCGGCGCGCCACCCGTGGGTGCGGGAGACGGTGGCGGAGGCCGTACGGCGCCGCCCCGATGTGATCGTCGTGGAGACGGGCATCCCCGCCGAGCCCGCGGGCGCCACCTACATCGCCACGAACGGCATCTCCAAGGTCTCGGCCAAGGCGGCGGCCCAGTGGCTGACCCGATGAACGAGCCCGTGAACCCCGTCCTGCAGGTGCGGGCGGTGCTCCCTTCGCTCACCCCCGCGGCCCAGGCCATCGCCAAGATCATCCTGGATGACCCCGGCGTGGTCGTGCGCAGCACGATCACGGAGTTCAGCGCCGTCTCCGGCACGAGCGAGGCGACGATCGTGCGCACCGCCCGCGCGCTCGGCTACTCCGGCTACTCCCAGCTCCGCTTCGCGCTGGCGGGAGCGGTGGCCAGAGAGACGCCCGAGCGGCTGGTGCCGGGCGACCTCGGCCCCGACGACCCGCTCACCGACGTGATCGCCAAGGTGACCAGGGCGGAGGTCGACGCGCTGTCCGACACCGCCGAGCAGCTGGTGCCCGAACAGCTCGGCGAGGTGGTGGCGGCGATCGCCGCCGCGCGCAGGATCAACGTCTACGGCGTCGGCGCGTCGGGCCTGGTCGCGGCCGACCTGGCGCACAAGCTCATGCGCATCGGCCTGTCCAGCCATCCCTTCAGCGACGCGCACCTCGCGCTGACCAGCGCCGCGCTGCTGCGCGAAGGCGATGTCGTGGTGGCGGTGAGCTGCTCGGGCGAGACCACGGACGTGATCGTGCCGACCAGGACGGCGAAGGAGTCCGGCGCGCTGGCGGTGGCCATCACCAACAACCCCCGCTCGTCGCTCGCCCAGGTGGCCGACCACGTGCTGGTGTCGGCGGGGCGGGAGACCGCCTTCCGTCCTGGGGCGCTGGCCAGCAGGATCAGCCAGCTGCTGATCGTGGACTGCATCTTCGTCGGGCTCGCCCAGCGCACCTTCGACAGCTCCGAGACGGCTCTGCGGGCGACCAGGGAGGCGCTCAAGGTTTTCAGAACCCGATGAAGGAAATTTTCATCTATAGTCTTTGCTGATTAGATTTTCGCCATTCCACGGGGGAATCATGTTGCGCGATCTCGTCACCGAGCAGCAGCTGCCCGGCCTCGACGATCTCGACGGGCTCAGCACACTCGACCTGGTCAGGCGCATGGGCGAACAGGACGCGCTGGTCCCCACCGCGGTGGCGGGACAGTCGGCGCGGATCGCCGCCGCCGTGGACGCCGTCTCCGCGCGGATGCGGGAGGGCGGCAGGCTGATCTACCTCGGAGCGGGCACGGCGGGGCGCATCGGCATGCTGGACGCCAGCGAGTGCGGCCCCACCTTCGGCACGACGCCCGAGGAGGTGTTCGCGCTGATCGCCGGTGGCCCCTCGGCCTTCGCGGTGGCCGTGGAAGGGGCGGAGGACTCCGCCGCGCTCGCCGTCTCCGACCTGACGGAGGTCTCCCTGTCGGCCGCCGACGCGGTGGTGGGCATCTCGGCCAGCGGACGCACGCCGTACGCGGTGGGCGGCGTGCGGCACGCCAGGGCCCTGGGCGCGATGACCGTCGGGGTGGCCTGCAACGAGGGCTCCCCGCTCGGCGAGGCCGCGGAGATCGCCATCGAGGTGGTGGTGGGGCCCGAGTTCCTGACCGGCTCGACCAGGCTCAAGTCGGGAACGGCGCAGAAGCTGGTCTGCAACATGATCTCGACGTTGACGATGGTCAGGCTCGGACGCACGCACGGCAACCTGATGACGCACCTGGTGGCCTCGAACGAGAAGCTGTGGGCGCGCGCGCACGACCTGGTCTCGTCGATCACGGGGCTGCCGGACGCGGAGGTCGAACCCGCGCTGCAGGCGGCGGAGGGCTCGGTGCCGACGGCGGTCATCATGCTGCTGACCGGCGCCGACCCCGACCAGGCCCGCGAAGCCCTCGCCCGCACGTCGGGCAACCTCCGCGAGGCGCTGCGCTCCTTCTGATCCCGTACGGCTAGGCGAGGGAGCGCTCGGCCGCCTCCACCACGTTGGACAGCAGCAGGGCGCGGGTCATGGGGCCCACGCCGCCGGGGTTCGGGGTGAGGAAGCCCGCGACCTCGGCCACGTCCGCCGCCACGTCACCGGCGATCTTGCCGTCGACCCGCGACACGCCCACGTCGAGCACCGCGGCGCCCGGCTTGACCATGTCGGCCGTGATGAGCCCTGGAACCCCTGCCGCCGCCACGACGACGTCGGCGCGGCGCACGTGCGAGGCCAGGTCGGCGGTGCCCGTGTGGCAGAGGGTCACGGTGGCGTTCTCGCTGCGGCGGGTCAGCAGCAGGCCGAGCGAGCGCCCCACCGTGATGCCGCGCCCGACGACCACGACGTCGGCGCCCTTCAGCGGCACGCCGTACTCCTGGAGCAGCAGCACGATGCCGTGCGGCGTGCACGGCAGCGGCGCGTCGACCATGTGCACCAGGCGGCCGAGGTTGACCGGGTGCAGGCCGTCGGCGTCCTTGGCGGGGTCCATGCGCTCGAGCAGGGCCATGGTGTCGAGGTGCCTGGGCAGCGGGAGCTGGACGATGTAGCCGGTGCACGAGGGTGAGGCGTTGAGCTCGTCGAGAGCGCCCTCGACGTCGGCCTGGGAGGCGCTCTCCGGCAGGTCGACGCGGATGGAGGCGATGCCGACCTCCGCGCAGTCGCGGTGCTTGCCCGCCACGTAGATCTGGCTGCCGGGGTCGTCGCCGACCAGCACGGTGCCGAGCCCCGGGACGACGCCACGCTCCTTGAGCGCGGCCACCCGCGTGGTGAGGTCCGCCTTGATCTTGGCCGCGGTGGCCTTGCCGTCGAGTTTCGCTGCGCTCATGTCCCCCATCCTTCCAGAACGTCCCCGTGGGCCGGTCGCTACGCTGGCCCGTGCACGAGAAACGGACGGAAGGGGCGAAGGTGGATCTGGCCGCGCGGGGAGCGGAGTTCGCCGCATTCTGGCGGGAGCGGCACCTGTGCACGCTGACCACGGTCCGCCCCGACGGCACACCCCATGTGGTGCCGGTGGGCGCGACGCTCGACCTGGAGGCGGGGATCGCCAGGGTCATCACGTCGGGTCGCTCCCACAAGGCCCGCCTGGTCGCCGGCGGCGCCCTGGTCGCGCTCTGCCAGGTCGACGGGCGGCGCTGGTCCACCCTCGAGGGGACGGCCGTGCTGCGCACCGAGCCCGACCAGGTCGCCGACGCCGAGGCCCGCTACACCGCCCGCTACAAGCCGCCGCGTCCCAACCCCGACCGCGTGGTGATCGAGATCACGATCACGAACACCCTGGGCAACGTGTGATCACCGTCGTCGGCGTGGGCGCCGACGGCTGGGACGGCCTCCCGCCCGCCGCGAGGCAGGCGATCTCCGAGGCGGCCGTGCTGGTCGGCTCGGCCCGCCAGCTCGACCTCGTGCCCGGGACCGGCGCCAGGAAGGTGCGCTGGCCCTCGCCGCTGCTGCCTTCGCTGCCCGGCCTCGTCTCCGAGCCCGGCACCTGCGTGCTGGCCAGCGGCGATCCGATGTTCTTCGGCATCGGCGCGACGCTGGCTGGGACGGTCGGCCCGGAGAACCTGCGCATCCTGCCGCATCCCTCCAGCCTCTCGCTGGCCTGCGCGCGGCTGGCATGGCCCGTCGAGGAGACGCCGGTCGTCAGCCTCGTCGGCCGTCCGCTCGACGCGCTGCGCGCTGCCGTGCTGCCGGGGCGCAGGCTGCTGGTGCTCACGGCCGACGGGCAGGGCCCCGTCCAGGTGGCGGAGCTGCTGCGAGAGCACGGCTACGGCGCGAGCGTCCTGCACGTGCTGTCACGGCTCGGCTCGGCGGAGGAGTCACGGGTGACGGGCCTCGCCGCCGCATGGGAGGCCAAGGGCGAGGAGCTGAACGTGGTCGCCGTCGAGTGCGTGGCCGACCAGGGGACCGTGCCGCTGCCGCTGGTGCCGGGGCTGCCCGACGACGCCTTCGAGCACGACGGGCAGCTCACCAAGCGCGAGGTGCGCGCGGTCAGCCTGGCGCGTCTCGCGCCGCTGCCCGGCCAGTCGCTGTGGGACGTCGGCGCGGGGGCGGGCAGCGTCGCGATCGAGTGGATGCGCACCCATCCGTCATGCAGGGCGGTCGCGGTGGAGAGCCGCCAGGATCGCGCGGCCAGGATCGCGCGCAACGCCGCCGCGCTCGGCGTGCCCGGCCTGCGGGTGGTCACGGGCAGGGCGCCCGAGGCGCTGGAGGGACTGCCGACGCCCTCGGCGGTGTTCGTCGGCGGGGGCGCGACCCTCCCCGGACTGCTCGAGACCTGCTGGGCCGCCCTGCCGCGGGGCGGCAGGCTGGTGGCCAACGCCGTCACGCTGGAGTCGGAGTCCGTCCTGACCGGCTGGTACGGCAGGCACGGCGGCGACCTGGTCCGCCTGTCGGTCAGCAGGGCCGCCCCCGTGGGCGGCTTCACGGGCTGGCGGAGCATGATGCCGGTGACCATCTGGACAGCGACCAAGGAGAGCCGCACGTGACCGTCCACTTCATCGGCGCGGGCCCCGGCGCGGCGGATCTGATCACGCTTCGCGGCCTGCGGCTGATCGAGTCCTCCCCCGTGTGCCTGTACGCCGGTTCGCTGGTGCCAGGCGAGCTGCTGGAGTCGTGCCCCCAGGGCGCCCGCCTGGTCGACACGGCGAACCTCACGCTCGACGAGATCGTCGCCGAGCTCGCCGCCGCCCATGCCCAGGGGCTGGACGTGGCCAGGCTGCACTCCGGCGACCCTTCGGTGTTCAGCGCGATGGCCGAGCAGATGCGGCGGCTGGACGCGATCGGCGTGCCGTACGAGGTGGTGCCGGGGGTGCCCGCGTTCGCCGCCGCCGCGGCGACGCTGGGCAGGGAGCTGACCGTGCCAGGCGTCGGGCAGACGATCATCCTGACCCGCACGTCGGCACGGGCCACCCCGATGCCGCCGGGAGAGGACCTGACGACGCTCTCGGCGAGCGGCGCCACGATGGTGCTGCACCTGGCCGTCCAGCGGATCGCGCAGGTGGCGCAGGAACTCGTGCCCGGTTACGGGGCCGAGTGTCCCGTGGCGGTCGTGGCCAGGGCCAGCCGCGAGGACGAGCTGGTCATCAGGGGCACGCTCGCCGACATCGCCGCCAAGGTGAGCGAGGCGGGCGTGGTCAGGACCGCGGTGATCGTCGTGGGCAGGGTGCTGACCGCCACGCACTTCCCTGACAGCCACCTCTACTCCGCCGAGCGATGCCGTCAGCCGTGACGGCCCACGATCGTCCCCGCTCTGTCGATCACCACGACGTCCACCTCGACGGGCGCGCCGCGCAGCACTCCCGCCGCGGTGGCGTGGGCCCGCTCGGCCACCAGGTCACCCAGCGGCTCGCCCGCCTCCTCGGCCAGGCGCAGCGCGTGCAGGGCGGTGTTGGCGCCCCTGATGCGCTCGGCCAGCTCCGGCGCGGCGACCAGCCCCGCCAGCAGGCCCAGGTTCACCTGCGAGCGGCCCGAGTGCAGGTCGAGGTGGCCGTCGGCGAGCTTGGACAGCTTGCCCACGCCGCCCGCGATCGTCAGCCTGGGCACGGGGTGGCGGCGCAGGTACTTCAGCACCGCCCCCGCGAAGTCGCCCATGTCGAGCAGCGCGTCGTCGGGCAGGCCGTACAGCTCGGCCGCCACGCGCTCGGAGGTGCTGCCCGTGCACCCCGCCACGTGCGTACGGCCTGCGGCGATGGCCACGTCCACGCCCCTGCGGATGCTGTCGATCCAGGCCGAGCACGAGTACGGCACGACGATGCCCGTCGTCCCGAGGATCGACAGCCCGCCCAGGATGCCGAGCCTGGGATTCCAGGTGCGCCTGGCCAGCTCCTCACCGTGCTCGACGGAGATCTCCACCACGACGTCGCCGTGGCCGCCGATGGCCGCGATGTGCTCGGCCATCATGCGGCGGGGCACCGGGTTGATGGCGGGCTCCCCCACCTCCAGGGGCAGGCCCGGCTTGGTGACCGTGCCCACGCCCCGGCCCGCCGCGAACGTGACGCCGGCGCCGGGGGCGGCCTGCCGTACGGTCGAGGTGATCAGCGCGCCGTGCGTCACGTCGGGGTCGTCGCCCGCGTCCTTGACCACCGAGGCCGAGGCGAAGCCGTCGCCGAGCGACTCCCTGGCCAGCGCGAACGCCGGACGCTGGCCCTTGGGCAGGGTGATCGTCACAGGGTCGGGGAAGTCGCCGGTGAGCAGCGCCGTGTAGGCGGCCGCCGTCGCGGCGGTCGCGCAGGCGCCGGTCGTCCAGCCATGACGCAGTGGCGTGGTCATGCTTCGAGGATGGGGGACGCATGCGGAGGGTTCTGATCCTGGGCGGAACGGCGGAGGCGCGCGCCCTCGCGGCGGAGCTCTCCGGACGGGTCCACGTGGTGTCGTCGCTGGCGGGACGGGTGCGCGATCCCCGGCTGCCGGTGGGCGAGGTCCATGTCGGCGGTTTCGGCGGGGCCGAGGGGCTGGCGGCGTGGCTGTCCGCAGGGCGGATCGACGCGGTCGTGGACGCCACGCATCCCTTCGCGGCCAGGATGACCGCCTCGGCCGTGGAAGCCTGCCGTACCACCGGGACGCCCTTGCTGGTGCTGCGGCGGCCGGGATGGGCGCACAGGCCGGGATGGCGGCAGGCCGGCTCCCTGGAGGAGGCCGCGCGCCTGCTGCCCTCGGTGGGCAGCAGGGTGTTCCTGACGACGGGACGGCGGAGCATGCCGGTGTTCGCCGGGCTGACCGACCTGTGGTTCCTGGCCAGATCGGTCGATCCCCCCGAGCCACCCATTCCCCGAAATTTCCTGATACTGCTGGCGCGCGGTCCGTACACGGTCGAGGGTGAGCGGGAGCTGATCCGCGCTCACGGGCTCGACGTGCTGGTCACCAAGGACAGCGGCGGCGCCCTGACGGTCGCCAAGCTCGACGCCTTCGAGGAGGCGGGACTGCCGGTGGTCGTGGTCCGCAGACCGCCGCTCCCCGAAGGCCTGGTGGCCGTGGAATCCGTGGCGGCCGCCGCGGAGTGGGTCCACGCGGTGTAGCAGGTTCCGGGGGTTCACGCCGGGTAGCGGCGCGGGGTGTAGACGGTGCCGCCGTCCGTCGCACGGGTGGTGGAGGAGCCGATGATGAGCAGGCAGCGCATGTCCACCTGCGAGGGGTCCAGCTCGCCGAGCGTGGTGACGGTGATCGTCTCCTGCGGGCCCCCGACGTCGCGGCCGATCACCACGGGGGTGGCCGGGTCGCGGTGCTCCATGAGCAGGTCGCGGGCGGCCCCCACCTGCCAGGTACGGCTGCGCGAGGCGGGGTTGTAGATCGCCAGCACCAGGTCGGCCCTGGCCGCGGCCCGCAGCCGGTCGGCCACCACCTCCCACGGCTTGAGCAGGTCCGACAGGGAGACCACGCAGTAGTCGTGCCCGAGCGGCGCGCCTGCCCTGCTCGCCACGGCGTGCGCGGCCGTCAGCCCGGGGACGATCCGCACGGGGACGCCGGGAAAGTCCTCCGCCGCCTCCAGCACGGCGCTCGCCATCGCGAACACGCCGGGGTCGCCCGAGGAGACGACGGCCACCCTGCGGCCTTCGCGGGCCAGCGACAGGGCGTGCGCGGCGCGCTCGGCCTCGACCCTGTTGTCGGTGCGGTGCCGGATCTGGCCCGGCCGCTGCGGCACCCTGTCCACGTAGGGGCCGTAACCGACCAGGTCGGTCGCCTCGGCCAGCACCTGGTGGGCCTCGGGGGTGAGCCACTGCTCGCCGGCGGGCCCCAGCCCGACCACGGCCACCCCCGCCCAGTCCCCCTCGCCACGCCCCTCGTCGCGGCCTGTGGAAAGCCCCGACGTTTCGTCGCGGCCTGCGGAAAGCCGCGGCTCGTCGCGGGTGCCGTCCGCGGAGAGCGCCGGCAGGTCGGCGCGCCTGCTGCCGCTGGGCAGCATCGCCAGGGAGAAGTAGGGAACGCTCGCAGGATCCACGTCCTTCAGGCGCTCGATCCGCTGGTTCGCCGTGGTCGCCCGCTCGACGTACCAGGCCTCGTCGAGCCGCCCGGCCTCCGCCAGGGCGTCCCTGACCTTCTCGAACGTCCGCCCCAGCTTGAGCACCGCCACCGAGTCCGCGCTCCTCAGCTTCTCGGCGATCACCTCGGCGGGAAGCGTGCCAGGCAGGACGGTCAGCG
Organism: Nonomuraea recticatena; assembly: GCF_039533245.1. Taxonomy (NCBI): domain Bacteria; kingdom Bacillati; phylum Actinomycetota; class Actinomycetes; order Streptosporangiales; family Streptosporangiaceae; genus Nonomuraea; species Nonomuraea recticatena. The sequence continues at coordinate 445,920 of NZ_BAAATE010000001.1, forward strand.
TCTCCTCGTGCTCCACCAGCGGACGCCCCAGCACCGCGGCGGCCCCCGCCACCGACGTGACCCCCGGCACCACCTCGGTCTCGTAGCGATGGGCCAGCCGCTTGTGCATGTGCATGTAGGAGCCGTAGAAGAGCGGATCGCCCTCGCACAGCACCACCACGTCCCTGCCCGCGTCGAGATGGGCCGCCAGCCGGTCGGCGCACTCGGCGTAGAAGTCGTCGAGCGCGCCCTGGTAGCCGCCGGGATGGTCGGTGCTCTCCGTGGTCAGCGGATACTTCAGCAGCTCCTCGGCCTGCCCCTCCCGCATGTACGGCAGCGCGATCGAGCGCGCGATGCTCCTGCCGTGCCTGGCGCTGTGATAGGCGATCACGTCGGCCTGGCCGATCAGCCTGGCCGCCTTTACCGTCACCAGCTCGGGATCGCCAGGCCCCAGGCCCACGCCGTACAGCCGTCCCGCCACCGTGTTCACTCCCGCTCACTGGCGATCGCGTTGACCGCGGCCGCCGCCATCGCACTGCCGCCCCTGCGGCCGTGCACCACCAGATACTCCAGGCCGCTGCTCGCCAGCGCCTGCTTGGACTCGGCCGCGCCGATGAAGCCCACGGGGATGCCGAGCACCGCCGCGGGCCGTCCCGCGCCCTCCTCGACCAGTTCGAGCAGCCTGAACAGGGCCGTCGGCGCGTTGCCCACCGCGACCACCGCGCCGTCGAGCCTGTCGCGCCACAGCTCCAGCGCCGCCGCGCTGCGCGTGGTCCCCATGCTCTCGGCCAGCGCGGGGACGCTCGGATCGCCGAGCGTGCAGACCACCTCGTTGTCGCGCGGCAGGCGGCTCCTGGTCACGCCGGAGGCGACCATCATGGCGTCGCAGAGGATGGGCGCGCCGTCCCGCAGCGCCCGCCTGGCGTCGGCGACGACCTTCTCCGAGTAACCGAGGTCGGCCACCAGGTCGGTCATGCCGCAGGCGTGGATCATGCGAACGGCCACCTGCGCGACGTCCTGCGGCAGACCGCTCAGATCGGACTCCGCACGGATGGTGGCGAACGAGCGCCGGTAGATCTCGGCGCCGTCACGGATGTAGTCGCTCACATGTCCCCTCTGGTCTCTGTCTTCTCTGTCTTCCTGCCGTGCCCGACCCGGTAGCCGGTCGGGGTGGCGACCACGTCGGCGACCTCCCCCTTCGGGCGCCCGCACCGCCGCTCACACCCGGCCCAGTGAACGAGGACATCGTCGGGGACGGCCGGCGTGGACGGCTCTCGTGTGCCCATGGCCCACCGCCTGGCATCACCTTGGACGTCGGCGAGCGACTTGGCGCACCCGGGACTCCCTGTGCAGGCGCTGAGCCCCGCCCAGGCAGTGCCGGACCCGGTGACCAGCCCCACCGTGGTGAGCTCGTCGGCGACCCGCTCGACGTCCTCGGGACGGAGGTCGGGAAGGACGGCCGTCCGCCAGGGCGTGACCCGCACCTCGTCGGCCACGTCGGCCAGCGCCCTGGCCTGGTCCGCGGAGAGCCGTCCGAGCGGGACCACCACCTCCAAAGCGACCCGCCCGTCCCGCTGCGGGACCACCCGCGCGTCCGGCGCCCGTAAGCTCGCGATCTCCCGGGAGGGACCGCCCGGTGACCCGCCCTCGTCCCTCGACGCGGCCGGCCCGCCGTGGAGCAGGCGGGAAGCGAGCAGGGCGGGGCCGTCGGGGAGGTCACCGACGCGCCAGGCCGTGCCGCCGGACAGCTCGAGGAAGGCCGAGGCGGCCGCGAGCATCGACGGGACCACCTCGTCCACGAGCACCGGGATCCCGGCCGTCGCCCCGCCGAGGTGGAGGAGGCCGCCGGAGGGCGAGGTGGCCAGAAAGGTCACGTCGGCGCCGATGGAGAGCAGGTCGCCCGTGCCGTCGTCGAGGGCGAAGAGGAACCGGCCCGACAGCCCGGTCAGCTCAGGGCTCGCGCACAGCCCCCGGTCCAGGGCCGTGACCAGCGGACGCACGTCCACCAGAGACGCCTCCACCCGCCCGGCCAGCGGCGAGGCGAGGATGTTGCGCACGCGCTCGTGCGTCTCCGACGGCAGCAGCCCCACTGCGGCGATCCGAGCGGCGAACGCCCCCGCCTCCGTCGCCGATGGAGCGTCGGCGGGGGGAAGGCCTCTGAGCTGGAGGTTGGCGCGGGAGGTCAGTTCGATGACGCCCGAGCCCAGCTCGGCGGAGCAGGCGGCCACCTCTCGCAGCTGGGTCGCGGACAGCGCGCCGCCCGGGATGCGGATGCGGGCGAGGGCGCCGTCCGCGGCGGTGTGGACCTGTAGCGCCCCTGGACAGGCGTCAGGGCGCACATGTCCGTAAAAGTCGGCTATGTCCACGGGGAGGATGGTAACCCGTCCAAAACCCTCTAGGCTGATCGCAGACGAGGGCGAACGGAGGAAGCCGGTGCGATGCCGGCGCGGTCCCGCCACTGTAACCGGGGAGCGAACCCCACCGAAGGCCACTGTCCGGCGACGGACGGGAAGGCCGGGGTGAGCGTCGATCCGGAAGCCAGGAGACTCCCGCTCTCGTGACACCCGCGACCGGGGCGAGGACCCCGAGGGAGGAGTTCCGCCGTGTCCGAGGCGACCCCCGAAACCCCGTCACAGGCGACCCCCGACGCCCAGACCCTGGTGCTGTTGCTCTCCACCTCCGACACCGACCTGCTGAGCGCCAGGGCGAGTGGCGCCGCGTACCGGCTGGGGAACCCCGCACGGCTGACACCCGAGGAGCTGCCCGCGCTCGTCGAGGGCGTCGACCTGGTGGTGGTGCGGCTGCTCGGCGGGCGCAGGGCGTGGGAGGAGGGCCTCGACCGGCTGCTCGCCGGCCCCAGGCCGGTGGTGGTGCTGGGCGGGGAGCAGGCGCCTGACGCCGAGCTGATGGAGCTGTCCACGGTCAGCGGCGGCACGTGTGCCGAGGCGCACGCCTATCTCGCCCACGGCGGCCCCGGCAACCTGGCCGAGCTGCACGCCTTCCTGTCGGACACGGTGCTGCTGACCGGGCACGGGTTCGCCGCCCCCGAACCGACGCCGACGTGGGGCCTGCTCGACGAAGAGCCCCGATCCGCCGCCGGCCTCCGCGAGGGGGGCGGTGCGGAGCGGCCCGTGGTGGGGGTGCTCTACTACCGGGCGCATCATCTGGCAGGGAACACCGCATTCGTCCGCGCTCTCTGCGAGGCGATCGAGGAGGCGGGCGGGCGCGCGCTGCCCGTCTTCTGTTCCTCGCTGCGTACGGCGGAGCCCGAGCTGCTGTTCGTGCTGGGACAGGCCGACGCGCTGGTGGTGACCGTGCTGGCGGCGGGGGGCAGCAGGCCGGCGACCGCAGGAGCCGGTGGCGACGACGCGGCGTGGGACGTCGGCGCGCTGGCCGAGTTGGACATCCCCATCCTGCAGGGCCTGTGCCTGACCACGAGCAGGCAGGCGTGGGAGGAGAACGACGACGGCTTGTCCCCGCTGGACGCCGCCTCGCAGGTGGCCATCCCCGAGTTCGACGGCCGGATCATCACGGTGCCGTTCTCGTTCAAGGAGGTGGATGAGGACGGCCTGACCGTCTACGTGGCCGATGCCGAGCGCGCGGCCCGCGTGGCAGGCACCGCCGTACGGCATGCGAGGCTCAGGCACGTCCCGAACGCCGACAAGAAGCTCGTGGTGATGCTGTCGGCCTACCCGACCAAGCACTCGAGGATCGGCAACGCGGTCGGCCTCGACACCCCCGCGAGCACCGTGAAGCTGCTGGCCAGGCTGGCGGAGGCGGGCTACGACCTGGGCGAGGGCCTGCCCGGCGTGGCAGGGCAGGACGGCGACGCGCTGATCCACGCCCTCATCGCTGCGGGCGGGCAGGACCAGGACTGGCTGACGGAGGAGCAACTGGCCGCCAACCCCGTGCGCATCCCCTCCGCCACCTACCTCGAGTGGTACGGCACGCTCCCCGAGGAGCTGCGCGAGGCGATGGAGCGGCACTGGGGCCCGCCGCCCGGCGAGCTGTTCACGCACGAGGGCGACATCGTCCTGGCCGCGCTCAGGGCGGGCAACGTCGTGGTTATGGTGCAGCCGCCCCGGGGGTTCGGCGAGAACCCGATCGCGATCTACCACGACCCCGACCTGCCGCCGAGCCACCACTACCTGGCCGCCTACCGGTGGCTGTCGGCGGAGTTCGGGGCGCACGCGATGGTGCACGTCGGCAAGCACGGCAACCTGGAGTGGCTGCCGGGCAAGTCGGCGGGGCTGTCGGCGGCGTGCGGTCCTGACGCGGCGCTGGGCGATCTGCCGCTGGTCTACCCGTTCCTGGTGAACGACCCCGGCGAGGGGACGCAGGCCAAGCGGAGGGCCCATGCCGTCCTGGTGGACCACATGGTGCCGCCGATGGCCCGCGCGGAGACGTACGGGGACATCGCCAGGCTGGAGCAGCTCCTCGACGAGCACGCCTCGATCGCCGCGATGGACCCGGCCAAGCTGCCCGCGATCAGGGCGCAGATCTGGACGCTGATCCAGGCCGCCAGGCTCGACCACGATCTGGGGCTGGCCGATCGCCCGCACGACGCGGAGTTCGACGACTTCCTGCTGCACGTGGACGGCTGGCTGTGCGAGGTGAAGGACGCGCAGATCCGCGACGGCCTGCACGTGCTCGGCGCCGCCCCCGAGGGCGCGACGCGGGTGAGCCTGGTGCTGGCCATGCTGCGCGCCCGCCAGATGTGGGCGGGCGCGCAGACACTGCCGGGGCTCAGGGAGGCGCTGGGTCTGGCCGAGGACGGCAGCGCGGGCCTGGGCGACGTGGACGCCGCCGAGGAGAGCGCCAGGGCGCTGGTCGAGGGCATGGAGGCCAGGGGCTGGGACCCCGCCGCCGCCTCCGAGGTGACCGAGTCGATCCTCGGCACGACAGGGCCTGCCGGCCTCTCCGAGCGGGATCCCACGCTCGGAGGAAAGCCGGGGGCGGGGCGGGAGACGGTGACGCGGATCCTGGAGTTCGCCGCCACCGAGGTCGTCCCCAGGCTGGCCAGGACGACCGACGAGATCGACCACCTCCTGCACGCGCTCGACGGCGGCTACGTCCCGGCAGGGCCCAGCGGCTCCCCGCTGCGCGGCCTGATCAACGTCCTTCCGACCGGCAGGAACTTCTACTCGGTCGATCCGAGGGCGGTGCCGAGCAGGCTGGCGTGGGAGACGGGCCAGGCGATGGCGGAGTCGCTGCTGGCCCGCTACCGCGCCGAGACCGGCGAGTGGCCGAGCTCGGTGGGGCTGTCGGTGTGGGGCACCAGCGCGATGCGCACGGCGGGCGACGACGTGGCGGAGGTGCTCTCGCTGCTCGGCGTGCGCCCGGTGTGGGACGAGGCGTCGAGGCGGGTCACCAGGCTCGAACCCGTGCCGCTGGAGGAGCTCGGCCGTCCGCGCATCGACGTGACGGTCCGCATCAGCGGCTTCTTCCGCGACGCCTTCCCGCACGTGGTGGCCATGCTGGACGACGCGGTGCGCATGGTGGCCGCCCTGGAGGAGCCCGCCGAGGACAACCACGTGCGCGCCCACGTCGCCGCCGACCTGGCGGGACACGGCGACGAGCGCAGGGCCACGATGCGCGTGTTCGGCTCGCGCCCCGGCGCGTACGGCGCGGGCCTGCTCCCCCTCATCGACAGCCGCAACTGGCGCGACGACGCCGACCTGGCCGAGGTGTACGCGGTGTGGGGCGGCTTCGCCTACGGCCGCGACCTGGACGGCGTGCCCGCCCGCCAGGACATGGAGAGCGCCTACCGCCGTATCGCGGTCGCGGCGAAGAACATCGACACCCGCGAGCACGACATCGCCGACTCCGACGACTACTTCCAGTACCACGGCGGGATGGTGGCGACCGTACGGGCGCTGACGGGCCGCGCCCCCGCGGCCTACGTGGGCGACAGCACCCGCCCCGACGCCGTGCGGACGCGCACGCTGTCGGAGGAGACCTCGCGGATCTTCAGGGCGCGGGTGGTGAACCCGAACTGGCTGGCCGCGATGCGCCGCCACGGCTACAAGGGCGCCTTCGAACTGGCCGCGACCGTCGACTACCTGTTCGGCTACGACGCCACCACCGGCGTCATCGCCGACTGGATGTACGACAAGCTCACCGAGGCGTACGTGCTCGACCCCGAGAACAGGGAGTTCATGGAGCGGTCGAACCCGTGGGCGCTGCACGGGATCGCCGAGCGCCTGCTGGAGGCCGCCGAACGGGGGATGTGGGAGCACCCCGACCCTGACGTGCTGCGCGACCTGCAGGAGGCCTACCTCAAGGCGGAGGGCGACCTGGAGGACGACACCAGCCGCTGAGCGGCGCTCGGCGTGCCGGCCCAGTGCAGGTGCAGGTAGGAGGCGGTCAGGAGCGGGTCGCCGTGGCCGTCTCCGCCGCCCTCCCACCGGAAGAGCGGCTCGCCGTCCGTGGTCACGGCCGTCCGGTGGAACTCGTGCCCCCTGTACGGCTCGCCCGCGCGGGTGAGCAGCGAGTCGCGGGTGGCGACGGCGTCGCGGTAGCCGAGGGTGAGCCTGGGCGTCATTTCCGCCTTCGCCGGGATTTTTCCGCACATGGTGTGGTCGTCGAGGCTCTCGCACAGGTACAGCAGCCCCGCGCACTCGACCGCGACAGGGCCGGGGAAGGCGGCGATCCGCCGCTTGAGCGGCTCGTTGGCGGCCAGGTCGGCGGCGTACATCTCGGGGAAGCCGCCGCCGATCACGACGCCCGCCGTCCCCTCCGGCAACGCCTCGTCGCGCAGCGGATCGAAGGTCGCCACCTCGGCCCCTGCCGCCTGGAGCAGCTCGGCGTGCTCGGCGTACCCGAAGGTGAACGCCGCGCCCCCGGCCACCGCGACCACCGGCCCGCTGCCGCGACCGCCTCGCGGCGCACCGGCCGAGGCCTCCGCCCGGCTGCCCCCGGGCACGTGCCCCGCAGCCTCGGGCACGCCCCCCGCAGCCTCGGGCACGCCCCCCGCAGCCTCGGGCATGCCCCCCGCAGGAGTGGCCAGCGCCTCGCCCGGGCTCCACGGCCGTCCGGGCAGCGCGGGAGCCGTCCGCGCGAGTCGTACCAGCGCCTCCAGGTCGCACGAGCGGGCCACCAGTTCGCCCAGCCTCTCCACCGCCGCCACCGCCTCGGCCTCACGCTCGGCGGCGGGGATCAGGCCCAGATGGCGCGAGGGCGTGGAGACGGCGTCGTCGCGTCGCAGCGCGCCCATGACCCGCACCCCCGCCGCGGCCAGCGCCGACCGGCACAGCTCCTCGTGCCGGTCGGAGCCCACCCTGTTGAGGATGACGCCGCCCACCCGCACGCGAGGGTCGAAGGTGGCGAACCCGTGCACGACGGCCGCCACCGACCTGCTCTGACGGGCGGCGTCCACCACGAGGACGACAGGGGCGTCCAGCAGCCTGGTGACGTGCGCGGTCGAGGCGACATCGGTGTCGCCCCTGCCGTCGAACAGCCCCATCACGCCCTCGACCACGGCGAGGTCCGCGCCGCGGGCGCCGTGCAGGAACAGCGGCCGCACCGTCGACTCGCCGGTCAGCCACGGGTCGAGGTTGCGGCCAGGCCGTCCGGTGGCCAGCGCGTGGTAGCCGGGGTCGATGTAGTCGGGGCCCACCTTGTGCGGCGAGACCCGCAGCCCGCGCGCCCGCAGCGCCGCCATGAGTCCCGTCGCCACGGTCGTCTTGCCGCTGCCCGAGGCGGGCGCGGCGATCACCAGGCGCGGCACTACCACTCGATGCCCTTCTGTCCCTTCTGGCCCGCGTCCATGGGGTGCTTGACCTTGCCCATCTCCGTCACCAGGTCGGCCACCGCGAGCAGCTTCTCCGGCGCGTCCCTGCCGGTGATCACGACATGCTGGCCGCCGGGACGGCCCGCGAGCGTCTCCACCACCTCGTCCAGGTCCAGCCAGCCCCACTTGAGCGGGTAGGTGAACTCGTCGAGCACGTAGAACCTGTAGGTCTCCCCCGCCAGGTCGCGCTTGATCTGCTCCCAGCCCTCGCGGGCGTCGGCGGCGTGGTCGTCCTCGGTGCCAGGACGCTGGATCCACGACCAGCCCTCGCCCATCTTGTGCCAGGTGACGGCGCCACCCTCGGCCGAGTCGCCGAGCACGCGCAGCGCCCGCTCCTCGCCGATGCGCCACTTGGCCGACTTCACGAACTGGAACACCCCGATCGGCCAGCCCTGGTTCCACGCGCGCAGCGCCATCCCGAACGCCGCCGTCGACTTGCCCTTGCCAGGGCCCGTGTGGACGATCAGCAGCGGCCTGTTCCTGCGCTGGCGGGTGGTGAGCCCGTCGTCGGGGACGATCTCCGGCTTGCCCTGCGGCATGTCAACCGGCCTTCCTGTAGTCGCGGATGAGGTCGTCCATCCCGTCGAGCGGGACGAGGTGGGCGCGCAGCCTCGCCGCGAGGCGTCCTGCCAGGCCCAGCCGTACGGGGCCGCTCTCGCAGTCGACGACGACGGCGGCCGTACCGGTGAGCAGGGCCGCGGCGCGGCCCACGTCGCCGCCCGAGGTGGCGCGCCCGTCGGTCACCACCACGAGCAGCGGTCTGCGGTCGGGGTCGCGCAGCCGCTCCACCCTCAGCATCTCGGCCGCGCGGGCCAGGCCCGCCGCCAGCGGGGTGCGCCCGCCCGTGGGCAGCGCGCGCAGCCGCGCCGCGCCCGCCTCGACCGACGAGGTCGGAGGGAGCGCCACCTCGGCGGCGGCGCCCCTGAAGGTGACCAGGCCGACCTTGTCGCGCCGCTGGTAGGCGTCCAGCAGCAGGCTCATGACGGCGGTCTTGACGGTGGTCATCCGCCTGCGGGCGGCCATGGAGCCGCTGGCGTCGACGACGAAGAGCACGAGGTTGCCCTCCCTGCCCTCCTTCACCGCCTCGCGCAGGTCCTCTCCTCGGACGAGCAGGCCGGGCCCGGTGCGTCCGCGCTCGCGCTGGTACGGCGCGGCGGCGGCGATCGTGGCGGTGAGGTGGAGCGAGCGGAGCGGGCCCTCGGGAACGCGCGCGCCGGTGGTGCGGCCGTGCGGGGTGCGCGCCCTCGACCGCCGCCCCGAGGCGCCGTCGCCGAGGCCGGGCACCTTCAGCCACGGCACCCGGTACGGCGCCGCCACACCCGCCACTTCCCCGCCCCCCTCGCCGGAGTCCTCCTCTCGGGGGGCTTCCGGTCGGGAGGGTCGGTCGCGGGAGGGTCGGTCGCGGGAAGACGCCTCCTCGCCGCCGGATCCGACGGCGTCGGCGCCACGCCGGTCACCCGAGCCGTCGCGCCCGCCCGACCCGTCGGAACCGTCCGAGCCCTCGGGCCCCTCAGCGCCCCGGGAGTCGTCGGGGCCGTGGGCGCCGTCGGGGTCTCGGGAGCCTCCTGGGCCGTCGTCGTCAGGGTTCTCGTCGTCAGGACTCTCGTCGCCGGAGGTCCTGGCCAGCAGGTCCTCCAGCAGCTGCTCGTCCAGCCCCGGCGCGTCGAAGGGGTCGCGCCTGCGCCGGTGCGGGAGCGACAGCCTGGCCGCCACCCGCACGTCCTGCGTGGTCACCACCGGTGAGCCCCGCCACGCCGCGTGCGCCACCGCGGCGTGCGCGGTGACCAGGTCGGCCCTCAGCCCGTCCACCTCGAAGGCCGCGCACACCTCGGCGATCTGGCGCAGCCTCGCGTCGGGCAGCTCCACCGAGGCCAGCCGCTCCCTCGCCGCCGCGATCCCCTCGGCCAGCGCCGCCTCCTGCGCGGTCCATCCGGCGGCGAAGCCGTCGGGGTCGGTGTCGTGGGCCATGCGCCGCCGTACCACCTCGGCCCGCTCGGCGGGGTCGCGCGAGGCCCGCACCTCGACGGTGAGCCCGAAGCGGTCGAGGAGCTGGGGACGCAGCTCGCCCTCCTCCGGGTTCATGGTGCCGACCAGCAGGAACCTGGCCGCGTGCCGGACCGAGACGGCCTCGCGCTCCACGTAGCAGGTGCCCAGGGCCGCCGCGTCGAGCAGCAGGTCCACGAGGTGGTCGTGCAGGAGGTTGACCTCGTCCACGTAGAGGACGCCCCTGTGGGCGGCCGCCAGCAGTCCTGGCTCGAACGCCTTGACGCCCTCGGTCAGCGCCCGCTCCAGGTCGAGCGAGCCGACCAGGCGATCCTCCGACGCGCCCACCGGCAGCTCCACCAGCGAGGCCGACCTGGTGACGGCCTGCTCGCCCGGCTCGTGCGGCCCGTCGGGGCACTGCGGGTCGGGCAGCAGCGGGTCGCAGGCGAAGCGGCAGCCCGCCAGCACGTCCACGGCGGGCAGCTGGGCGGCGAGCGCCCTGACGATGGTCGACTTGGCCGTGCCCTTCTCGCCCCTCACGAGCACGCCGCCCACGCGGGGCGAGACGGCGTTGAGCACCAGCGCCAGCTTGAGATCGTCGAGCCCGACGACGGCGCTGAAGGGATAGGTCACGAGGCGGCCTTTCGGTTGACGTATCCGATCCGCCACCCCTCGCGGGCGGCGGACAACTGGGTGAGGGAGAGCGGTGCGAGGTCGAAGGGGGCAGGATCGGCCCCGAGCGCGTGGCCGAGCGCGGCCCTGATGGCGCCCACGTCACAGACGACGACCGCCCTCCCCCGGCCGCCGCTCGCGCTTCGGCCGGCGCCGCTGTCGCCTTCCTGCTCGTACCGCTCGTCCAGCCAGCGCGCGACCCTCTCCGCCGCCGCCGAACGCGACTCGCCGCCGTGCGGCGCGGCGTCCCGGTCGGCCAGCCAGCGGGCGAAGGACTCGGGCTCCCGCACCGCGACCTCCTCGTACGGCAGGCCGGACCACCTGCCGTGGTCCTGCTCGGCCAGCGCCGCCACGACCACGGGCTCGAAGCCCATCGCCACCGCCGTCTCCCACGCCGCCCGTGCGGGCGACACGAACGCCGGCCCCGTCCCGAAGGAGCCGAGTGAGGCCGTGAGGCGCGCCGCCGCCTCCAGGCTCGACGGGTCGGCGCCCTCACTCCCCGAGGGGAAGCGCGCGCCGCGCATCCCTGGCGTGGAGGCGTGCCGGACGAACAGCACGCCGGTCAGCCGACCCGTGCCTTCGCGCGCTCGCCCGCCAGCGCGAACAGCGCGCCGAAGGCCGCCCAGAAGACCAGCTGGGTGCCGAGGGAGGCGACCCTGAAGTCCCAGAGCAACGAGGCGGGAAAGCCCGAGGGCACCTCGTCCACGGTGGGCAGCAGCACCCACGCGGCCACCACGGGGACCAGGAAGCACACGCCGCCGACCAGGCCGCGCGCCCACACCTCCTGGACGGTGACCCTGCGGGCGGCCGCGACGCCGATCGCGACGGAGGCGAGCCCGACGGCGACCATCACCACGTAGAGCAGGGTCCTGGCGGTGATGGTCTCCGGGTCGCCCACCGCGGGCGGGTTGGCCGGATATTTCAGGAAGGGGATGAGGACGATGGCGCCGAAGGCGGTCGCGGCGGCGGCGATCGCCAGCAGGGGCTCGGAGCGGGGTCCCACGCGACCGCGCAGCCCGGCGAAGGCGAGGGCGAACACGCCGCCCACCGCCACGCCGTACAGGCCGGTCGCGAGGAAGAGCCCGGCGCGCTGCACCGGCCTGCCGACCACGGCTCCCTCGCCGTGGTCATGCTCCGCCGGCGCCCCCGCCTCGTGCGAGTGCGGGGCCGACGCGCCGTCGCCGGGGGCGGCCGCCGCTGCGGCCTCCTCCAGCGCGATGGCGCTGTCGATGTGCGGCTCACCGGCGAGGAAGGCGAAGCCTCCGGCGACGAGTCCCGCGAGCAGCCCGACGAGCAGTCCCCTGACCAGCAGGGTTCTGATCACGGCCGGGCCTCAGTGGCACGGCACGCCGAGCAGGTGACGCCCGTCGTGCATCAGCTCGTGCAGGAACGTACCGGTCTGCGAGATCGCGCCGTTGTCCATCAGGACGAGGTAGGCGAGCAGCATCAGAACGGGCACGGCCAGCAGCCAGCGCGCAAGACGGTGGAGCGGAATCGGGTTCGCAGACGTGGACAGACCACTCATGTAGAGCCTCCTCAGGGATGACGCGTCCCGCTAGGTGAGGTCGCAGCGGTCAGGTGACCTGGCTCCCGAGGTTGTGGCCCCGGATACAGTGGCGCGTCCGCACCGGCATCTCACCGGATTTCCCCTGATTCGCCGCGAAATCTCCCGGAACGTATCTCTTCCTCCGGATCTCGTCAACATCGACGGCGCTTATGACAACGTTGCCATTGATCTTCCGAAGACCTAGGGTGACGGCGACAGAGCCCCGCTCCCAAGGGAGAGTCAGTGCCCGCACGTCTGTTGTCAGCCGAGTCGACCGACCTGTTCGTGGGGACGGAGGCACAGCCCCATCAGGTGTTGCGCGTCACCGCCGAGCAGGGCGAGCGCGAGGCCGAGGTGGTGGTGCGCGGCGAAGGGGTGGCCGTGGCGGGCCGCGCGGTGGTGCCGGGCGGGAACGCGACCGTCGTCGTCGAAGTCCCGCTGGCGGTGAGCGCCCTCCTGGGCTCGACGGTGCCGTGCGCCGTCTCCGCGGGTGACAACACTCTCACCGTGGACGTCACGGTCGAGGAGCCCGGCTGGACGATGCACATGGTGTCGCACTTCCACTACGACCCCGTGTGGTGGAACACACAGGCGGCCTACACCAGCCCGTGGGAGTTGCTCTCCGGCGACGCCACCACCAGGCCGCTGTGGGAGGGCAACGCTTTCGCGCTGGTCGAGGCGCACCTGGCGCTGGCCGAGCGTGACCCCGACTACAAGTTCGTGCTCGCCGAGATCGACTACCTCAAGCCGTTCTTCGACCTCCACCCCGAGCGCAGGACACAGCTGCGCCGCCTCATGGCCGAGGGCAGGGTCGAGCTGATGGGCGGCACCTACAACGAGCCCAACACCAACCTGACCGGCGCCGAGACCACGATCCGCAACATCGTCTACGGCATCGGCTACCAGCGCGACATCCTCGGCGGCGTGCCGCGCACCGCCTGGCAGCTCGACTCATTCGGCCACGACCCGCAGTTCCCCGGCTACCTCGCGGCGGCCGGACTGACCGGCAGCGCGTGGGCGCGCGGCCCCTTCCACCAGTGGGGCCCGATCAACAAGAACTTCGGGCAGGCGCACGCCGACGCCACGCTCATGCAGTTCCCCAGCGAGTTCGAGTGGATCTCCCCCTCTGGGCTCGGCGTCGTGACGCACTACATGCCCGCCCACTACTCGGCGGGCTGGTGGATGGACTCCTCCGCGACGCTGGAGGAGGCGTGCCGGGCGGTCCACGAGCTGTTCAGGGCGCTGAAGCCGGTCGCGGCGACCAGGAACGTCCTGCTGCCCGTCGGCACCGACTACACCCCGCCGAACAAGTGGGTCACCGAGATCCACCGGTCATGGGCCGAGCGCTACGTCTGGCCGCGGTTCGTGTGCGCGGTGCCGCACGACTTCTTCGCCGCGGTCCACGCCGAGGCCAGCGCCTTCAGCCCCCAGACGCGCGACATGAACCCGGTCTACACCGGCAAGGACGTCTCCTACATCGACACCAAGCAGGCCCAGCGCGCCGCCGAGGTGGCGGCGCTCGACGCCGAGCGGCTGGCCGCCTTCGCGTCGCTGCTCGGCCTTGGCCGCTACCCGCACGTGGCGATGGACAAGGTGTGGCGCCAGCTGGCCTACGGCGCGCACCACGACGCGATCACCGGCTCGGAGTCCGACCAGGTCTACCTCGACCTGCTCACCGGCTGGCGCGAGGCCTACGACCTGGCCGCGGACGCCCGCGACAGGGCCCTCGACGCGCTCGTGGCCCGGGTGGAGGCCGACGGCCGCGCCGTGGTGGTCGCCAACACGCTCTCCTTCGCCCGCGACGGCGTGGTCCGCGTGCGGCTGGAGCCGGGGCTGCGCGTCGACGCCCCTTCGGTCGCCGAGGACGGCACGCAGGTCTTCCTGGCGAAGGACGTGCCGTCCATGGGCTGGAGGAGCTTCCCTGTCGTCGCGGGTGAGGCCGAGGGCTGGACCTCCGTCGAGGGCCACACCATCGAGAACGGCCAGTGGCGTCTCACCGCCGACCCCGCGCGCGGCGGCGCCCTCACCTCCGTCCTGCGCGAAGGGCGCGAGCTCCTCACCGGGCTCGGCAACGAGCTGCGCCTGTACGACGAGTACCCCCAGCACCCCGACATGGGCGAGGGCCCATGGCACCTGATGCCCACCGGCCGCGTCGCCGCATCGGGCGACACCACCGCCGAGGTCAGGGCGCAGACCAGCCCGCTCGGCGCTCGCCTGGTCGTCACCGGCGCGCTCGGCGAGCTCACCTACGAGCAGACCGTCACGCTCGTCGCCGACAGGGTCGAGTTCGCCACCCGCGTCCTCGACTACTCGGGTGCCGACCGGCTGCTACGCGTGCGCTTCCCCGCCCACGTCCCCGGCGCGCTCCCCGTCTCCGACGTGGCCGGCGCGGTCGTGGGCAGGGGCTTCGCGCTGCCCGACACCGACGCGGCGGAGCATCCCTGGACACTGGACAACCCGGCCAACACGTGGTTCGGCCTGTCCTCCACCGCCAGGGTGGATCTCGGCGGCGCGGGGGCGCGCGCGATCGGCGTGGCCGAGATCGTCGCCGCCTCCGAAGCCGCGGCTCCCGAGGCCCGCGACCTGGTCGTGGCGCTGGCCAGGGTCGGCGTCACCGCGACCACCTCGACGGCGTCGGGCAGCAGGTACGGCTGGCTCGCCGTCGACTCCAACCTGCCCGACGTCCGGATCGTCCTGGGCGGGCCCGACGTGAACCCCCTGGCCGCCGAGCTGCTCGCGCGCAGCGACCCCGCCTACCTCGACGCGCTGAAGTCAGGCGCGAGCAGGGTGTGGGTGCCCGCGGAGCGGCCGCTGACCGAGGTGTGGCGGCCCAGCGCCGACCTGCGCGACGTGCGCGCGCTGCCCGCGCTGATCGTGGCCGACCCCGGCGACCCGCTGCTGGACGGCGCGGTCATCCGCGCCACCTGCCCGCTGGGCGAGGAGGTGCTGGAGGACAGGACGGTCGCGCTGCTCACCTACGGCCTGCCGGGCTTCGCCGTCGATCCCTCGGGGGCGCTGCACCTGTCACTGATGCGGTCGTGCACGGGGTGGCCCTCGGGGGTGTGGGTGGACCCGCCGCGCCGTACGACGCCTGACGGGTCGGGCTTCCAGCTCCAGCACTGGACGCACGAGTTCTCCTACGCGCTGGCGGCAGGCGACGGCGACTGGCGCGCGCTCGCGCTCCCCTCGGCGGGGCAGGAGTTCATCACCCCGCTGCTGCCGCGCGTGGTCTCCGCGCAGGACGGCGACCTGCCGCCCTCGCACTCGCTGCTGCGCGCGGACCCGCCTCGCGAGGTGCTGTTCAGCACGGTCAAGGCCACGGGCAACCCGCTGGCGCACGGCACGACGGCCTCCGGGGACGGCGTGACGATCAGGCTCGCCGAGTCCACGGGGCTGGGCACGAGCGCCGCGCTGCACTCGCCCGTGCTCGACCTCGGCGGCCTGACCACGTCGGACCTGCTCGAGACCCCCGGCGAGCCCGCCGACCCTGGAGAGCTGCGGCTCGCGGGCTCCGAGGTCGCCACCTTCCTGACGCCCGCGCCGCTCCACACGGAGGGCGAGGAGCTGGGCATGACCGCCGAGCTCGCCCAGCCCGTTCACAGCCGCTACTGGCTGCACAACAAGGGCCCCGCGCCGCTCGGCTACCTGCCCGTGAGCATCGCCGCCTCCCCCGGCCTGGTCACCTCGCGCGAGCCGTTCGAGCTGGACGTCGTGCTCTCCTCCCACCTGGTCGACACCGCCCACGAGGGCGTGGTCACCGTGGACCTGCCCGACGGCTGGAGCGCCGCCCCCGCGCGGCGCGTGTTCCGCCTCGAACCGGGGGGCCACGTCCGCTTCCCCGTCACCGTCACCCCCGGCCAAGGAGCGGGAGACGGCCTCCACTTCGTCGCCGTCCGCACCGACACGGACGGGCAGCTCGTCGAGGACGTCGTCACGGTCGCCCTCGGCGACGCCCCCGAGCTGCCCGCACCGATCGCGACCGTCCCCGAGGACGGCGTGGCCGCCCAGGGCGCCGAGAGCGCGCGGGCCCTGCCCACGGGGCTGACCGTCACGCCCGTCACCGAGTCGCTCTCCCTGCGTCCCGGCGACACGACCGCCCTGGTCGTACGGCTGGCGAACACCACGGCAGGGACCATCAGGGGCGAGGCGCAGCTGGCCTCGCCCTACGGGACGTGGGAGCTGCTCCCCTCGGTCATCCAGGCGTTCACCGTCGCGCCCGGCTCCGAGGCGGAGGTCCGCTTCCCCGTCACGGTCCCCGCCGACGCCGCCGAACTCCGCTCGTGGGCGCTGGCCAAGGTCATGTGGTTCGGCCGCTGCCAGTACGCTCCCGCCGTCCCCCTGGAGGTCACCCGATGATCGGGCTCGTCGACGGCCAGGCCGTCCCCCACGACGTCCTGGACACCCGGCTCCGCGACCTGAGGCGGGGCCCGCTTCACGCCGCCCTGCCCGTCCCCGGCAGTTCGGAGGAGCGCCAGATGGCCCGCTGGGTCACCCAGGTCATCCTGACCGAGGTGCTGTGCGAGCGGGAGGCGCTGTCCAGAGGGCTCGCTCCGCTGGAGGGTCCGCCGCTCGACCGGCTCGCCGCCGTCGAGCTCGGCTCCATCAACGCCGCCGCCTACAACGGCAGCCCGTGGGTGCGGGCCGTCCACCAGGCCGTGACCGCCTCGGCCGAGGTGCCCTCCGCCTGGTCGTCCGCCCCTCCTCCGCCCGCCCCCGCGCTCCACCGGGTACGGCACGCCCTCTTCGCCGACCTGGCGGAGGCGGCGGCCGCGACACCGGCCGACCTGGAGCCGCTCGGCGCGATCCCGCTCGGCTCGCTGCCGTCGGCGATCGCGCAGGCGGTACGCGGCACGCCGTACGGCACGCTCGCAGGGCCCGTCCGCGACGCACTCGGCTGGCACGTCGCCCTCGCCGAACCCGCGCCCCTCGCCCCGGAGCCCACGGCCCTTGGGCCCGCCGCTCCGCGGTCCTCTGCTTCGGAGCCCACGGCTCCGGCGTCCGCCGACCTCGTGGCCGCCGCCAGGAGGCGGGTCTTCGTCCAATGGCTCGACGTGCAGCGCGCCACCCGCGTGCGGCTCGTCCACGGCCTCGAACATCCTGGCGACCCCCGCCAGCCCGACAACCACCACAAGCACTGATGACTCACGTACTCGCCATTGACATCGGCGGCACCAAGCTCGCCGCGGCCCTCGTCGACCGTTCGGGCGCCGTCCTGCGCTCCTCCACCGTGCCCACCCCGCGCGAGGACGTCTTCGGCGCCCTCGCCCTGCTCATCACCGAGGTCGTCGCCGACGGCCCTGCTCCCCTCGCGGTCGGCATCGGCTGCGCGGGCCCGCTCAACCTCGCCTCCGGCACGGTGAGCCCCGTCAACATCACCAGCTGGCGGGAGTTCCCGCTGCGTGAGCGGGTGCGGGAGCTGACCGGCCTGCCCACCGTGCTCGCGGGCGACGCCCAGTGCTTCGCGCTGGGCGAGCACTGGCTGGGCATGGGCGGCGAGAGCGCGTCCATGCTGGGCATCGTCGTGTCCACCGGCATCGGCGGCGGCCTGGTGATCGGCGGAGCGCCGCTCCTCGGCCCCACGGGCAACGCCGGACATGTCGGTCACATGACCGTCAATCCTGACGGCGACCCGTGCCCCTGCGGCAGCAGAGGATGCGTGGAGAGCTACGCCAGCGGTCCGAACCTGGTCCGATGGGCCCTGGCCAACGGCTGGACGGCGGGTCCCACGCCGGACGGCGCGATGCTGGCCAGGGACGCGGCCTCGGGGCACCCCGTGGCGCGGGCCGCCTTCGAGAGAGGCGCCCGCGCGCTGGCCGCGATGATCGTCTCGACGGCGGCCGCCATCGAGGTCACGCATGTGGTGATCGGCGGCGGCGTCGCCAACGCGGGCCCTATGCTGTTCGACCCGCTGGAGCGGGCGATGGACGAGCTGACGGGCTTCGCCTTCGTCAGAGCCGTCGAGATCCGCCGCTCGAAGCTGGGAGTGCAGGCCGCTCTGGCGGGGGCCGCCAAGCTGGCGTGGTCGAGCGGGGTGGCTACTGCCGCTCCGCCGCCTGCGCCTCACGACGCTCGATGATCCGCCGGGTGTAGGGGATGACTTCCACGACCTTCGCCCCGAGGAAGGCGCCCGCGAACGCGAGCAGGATGAGAACGAAGGGGCTCGTGGAGAGCCCGTTCAGGGTCACGAAAACCTGCAGCATCGCATCGAACAGCGGCATATGCGGACTCCGGGGGAAGAATCAGGCGGGAAAGCACTCACCTTAACCGGCGTCTCAGGATGCTCGGAGCGCTTTACACCTCCCCCTTCCGCCACTGTCCTGTCCCCTTGTCACGGCCACCGCTCTGTGCAGAAGCGGTGAGCGGCGGCCGTGGCCTCCTCTGGATCAATGGAAGAAGTGGCGGGTGCCGGTGAAGTAGAGGGTCACCCCGGCCTTCTCGCAGGCCGCGACGACCTCGTCGTCCCTGATCGAGCCGCCCGGCTCGACGATGGCCTTCACGCCCGCCTCGATGAGCACCTCGGGCCCGTCGGCGAAGGGAAAGAAGGCGTCGGAGGCGGCCACGGAGCCCGCCGCCCGCTCGCCCGCGCGGGTGACCGCGAGGCGGCAGGAGTCGACGCGATTGACCTGACCCATGCCGACGCCGACCGTCGCCCCTGCCGAGGCCAGCACGATCGCGTTGGACTTCACCGAACGGCAGGCCCTCCAGGCGAAGTCGAGCTCCTCCAGCAGTTCGGGCGAGGCGGGCTCGCCCGTCTTGAGCTCCCACGCGGCAGGGGCGTCGCCCGGCGCGTCGATCCTGTCGGCGGTCTGCACCAGCAGGCCGCCGTCGATCCTGCGGAACTCGGTGGTGTTGGACGGCCGGTCCGCGCAGCGCAGCAGGCGCAGGTTCTTCTTCTGGGTCAGGACGGCCAGTGCCTCGTCGGCGAACGCGGGAGCCACCACGACCTCGGTGAACACCTCGGCGATCTGCTTGGCCAGCTCGACGCTCACCTCACCGTTGACCGCGATGACGCCGCCGTAGGCCGACACGGGGTCGCAGGCGTGGGCCTTGCGGTGCGCCTCGGCGACGTCGGAGCCGACCGCGATGCCGCAGGGGTTCTGGTGCTTGATGATCGCGACGCACGGGTCCTCGAAGTCCCACGCGGCCCGCCACGCGGCGTCGGAGTCGAGGTAGTTGTTGTAGGACATCTCCTTGCCGTGCAGCTGCTCGGCGTTGGCGAGGCCGCCGCTCTCCGAGACGAGGAGCGCGGCCTGCTGGTGCGGGTTCTCGCCGTAGCGCAGGACGCTCTTGAGCCGCCCCGCCGCCCCGGCGAAGTCGTTGTCGCCGGTGTAGGTCGAGGAGAACCAGTTGGCCACGGCCACGTCGTAGGCGGCGGTGTGCGCGTAGGCGCGCCCCGCCATGCGCCTGCGCTCCTCGAGGGTGAACCCGCCCTGCTCCAGCGCCTGGTAGATCTCGCCGTAGGAACCGGTGTCGACGACGACGGCGCAGGTGGCGTGGTTCTTGGCGGCGCCGCGGATCATCGCGGGCCCGCCGATGTCGATCTGCTCGACGCACTCGGCGTCGGAGGCGCCCGAGGCCACGGTCTCCTGGAACGGGTAGAGGTTGACGACCACGAGCTGGAACGGGTCGATCTCCAGCTCCTCGAGCTGGGTGACGTGGTGCGGCTTGGTGAGGTCGGCCAGCAGTCCCGCGTGGACGCGCGGGTGGAGCGTCTTGACCCTGCCGTCGAGGCACTCGGGGAAGCCGGTCAGCTGCTCGACCTTGGTGACGGGCACGCCGTACGAGGCGATGGCCGCCGCGGTGCCGCCGGTCGAGACGATCTCCACCCCCGCGGTGTCGAGCGCACGGGCCAGCTCCTCCAGCCCGGACTTGTCGTACACCGCGATCAACGCGCGCCGGATGGCAATGCGGCTCACTTCTTCATTCCTCCAGATCCGAGGCGGACGGTACGGCCGGTCACGGTCCAGCCCTCACGGACCATCCGGCCGACAGTGTCGACGAGCAGCCCTCGTTCGACGGTCTTGATGCGCTCGTGCAGCAGGTGCTCGTCATCTCCGTCGAAGACGCGCACCGCCTCCTGAGCGACGATGGGCCCGGTGTCGACGCCCGCGTCGGCCAGCATGACCGTGCAGCCGGTGACCTTGACGCCGTGGGCCATGGCGTCACGCACGCCGTGCGCGCCTGGGAAGGAGGGCAGCAGCGCGGGATGGGTGTTGAGCACGGGGAAGGATTCGAGGGTGGGCGCCCCGAGGATCTTCATGAATCCGGCCGCCACCACCAGGTCGGGCTTGTACGCGGCGATCCGCGCGGCGAGGGCGGTGTCCCAGTCGGCGCGGGAGCCGTACGAGGAGAGTTTCTCCACGAAGGTCGGCACGCCCGCCCGCTCGGCTCTGGCCAGCCCCTCGATGCCGTCGCGGTCGGCGCCGACCGCCACGATCGCGGCTCCGTACGACGGATCTGCAACGGCATCCAGAAGGGCCTGTAGGTTGGTTCCAGAGCCGGAGACGAGAACCACAAGCCGACCTGCCTGGGACACAGGCGCACTCCATTCACATGCTTGGGTGGGGCTGCCAGGGTATCTGTTCCTCGTCCGGCAACGCAGAGGAGGTCAGGTGACGACACCGGTGCAGGCACCGGGCGGTCAGCAGCTCGCGGAGTCGGCGGGCCGCAGGGCGATATGGCTGTCCGTCGCGGCGCTGGCCATGACGTTCATGCTCCCGCTCGCGGGGCTGGTCATGGCGGTCTTCGCGCTCATCGCGGGGATCAGGGCACTGCCGATCCTGCGCGGAGCCGGCAGGTCGACGGGCGTGGCGGTGGGCGGCATCGTCGTCTCCTCGCTCTCGTTGATGCTCTCGGCGGGCGCGACGGCCATGCAGCTCTACCTCATGGACGAATACTCCGTCTACCAGGAGTGCATGAGGGGCGCGGGCACGGTGGCCGCCAAGGAGGCCTGCTTCTCGCAGTTCAGGGACGCCGCCGCGGCCAAGCTGCCGCCCGGCGTGATCGACGTCCTCGGTTCGGTACAGCCCTAGTCGTCCCGGTCCCACGCGTACGGGTCGAGATAGATGACGTGGCCTCCGCGGTCGTCCGACTCGTCGACGATGTCGCGGCGCGGCTGCCTGGGCGTGTCGGGGCGCTGTGGGCCCGACGCGGGCGAGAGCGCCTCGGCCGCCGCTGAGGCGTGCTCGTCCTGCCAGTCGTCGCGGATCACCGGGATCGGCTGGGTGTCGGCCTCCGTGGCGTCCATCCAGTGGCCCGGCAGCGCCTTGCCCTCGGACTCGGCGAGGCCGACCTTGCTCGCCGCCTTGGCGATCACCGCCCCCGCCTTGCGGGCGGTGTTCAGCTTGCGCGCGATCGGGCCGCGCCCTCGCGCGCCCTGGTAGAGCAGCCACCAGTTCGCCAGGCCCGCCGAGATGCCGGCGGCGACGCCCACCTCCAGGCAGACCGACAGCGCCACCTCCCAGGGCGAAGGGCCGACGGCCGCCAGCCTGGCCCCGCCGATCGGCCCGCCCGACAGCGCCGCGAGCAGCCCCGCCGCGAGCCCGGTGGTGACGCCGGTGACGAACCCCCACAGCGGCGCGGCCTCGTACGACGGAGAGGGCGCGATCCTGACGACCACCACACCCGCCGCGGCGCCCGCCGCGAACGGCAGCGCGATGACCGCCATCATCAGCGCGGGCACGGGACCGCTGTCGGGCAGCGCGCCGAGCAGCGGCAGCGTCGGCACGTAGCCGAGCTGCACGCCGGTGGGCGCGACGAGCGTGCCCGTGCCCACCGCGAAGCCCGGCCCCGCGATGTAGGACATGCCCCAGATGACGGCGTTGAGCAGGTAGAGCCCCTGGACCAGCAGGAGCAGCAGCCCGCCGACGAAGCCGGGGGCCAGGCCGTCGGTCAGCTCGCGCACCTGCCCGAAGTTGACCACGACGGCGACCAGCACCAGCAGCAGGCCCGACACCAGCAGCAGCGCGACGGCGACCGCCGTGCCCACCGTGACCGCCCGCACCCGCTCGGGCAGCAGCCGCAGCATCGAGCGCCACGACCCGATGGTCCGCGCGGTGGCCAGCACGCCCGCCAGGAACGCCAGCACGAAGTGGCTGAGCAGCGCCTCGCCGATGAACGGCTGGGTGATCTCGTTCCTGGCCACCAGCGCGATCAGCCCGGCCAGCAGCGCGTACGGCGCGGCCAGCGAGATCCCCGCCTGCGCCACCAGCACCAGCTGCGCCCTGCGGCGCGCGTTGGCCTGCTCCTTGGGGCTGTTCTTCGGCAGCCTGGCCGGCAGCCTCAGCCTGAGGTCGGCATCGCGCGCCATCCACCGCGCCGCCCTGTAGAGCAGCACGGAGGGCAACACCATGAGGCCCAGCGGCAGCAGCCCGAGCTGGCCTCCAGGCCAGGAGAAGCCGGCGTGGTGGGCCGCCAGCCAGATCTGCGCCGCCGTGCGGAACACCCCGGGCAGGCCCGTTCCGAGCGCTCCCCTGGGCGCCGCGATCCATCCGACCAGCGTGAGCGTGATGAGGACGGCCAGCCCGACGCCCAGAGTGGCGGCCGCGGCGAGCATCCCGGAGACGGGCAGGGGCCGCCTCGTCTCGTCGTCGTCCCCGGAGATCTTGCTGAGCACAGTTCGGGGGGCTGTCCGGAGTTGGTCGAGAAGGGCCGTCACAGTGCTCGATGTTCTCAAGTTTTCAGTCAAGAACCCCGCAGCCGCGCCGGATCTTCACCATGATCCTGTACGGCTGCCCGCGCCCTGCCCCCCAGTCAGGGCCGGGACAACAGCGGCCCCCAGGGACTCGAAGAGATCGGCCGACGACCCTGACGTGACGGCGGGCGGCGGAGTCGGCTGCAGTGGCGTGGAAGACGGAACGGCCACCGGGTGACCCCGGTGGCCGTTCCGTGCTGCGCCGTACAGGCAGGCAGAGATCTAGCGGGACTGCATGATCTCGCGCATCAGGCGGGCGGTCTCGGAGGGGGTCTTGCCGACGCGGACGCCGACCTTCTCCAGTGCCTCCTTCTTCGCCTGCGCCGTGCCCGCGGAGCCGGACACGATCGCGCCCGCGTGACCCATCGTCTTGCCCTCTGGAGCGGTGAAGCCCGCCACGTAGGCGACGACCGGCTTGGTCACGTGCTGCTCGATGTAGGCCGCGGCCCGCTCCTCCGCGTCGCCGCCGATCTCACCGATCATCACGATCGCGTCGGTGCCCGGGTCCTCCTGGAAGGCCTGGAGCGCGTCGATGTGCGTGGTGCCGATGACGGGGTCGCCGCCGATGCCCACGGCCGTGGAGAAGCCGAAGTCACGCAGCTCGTACATGAGCTGGTAGGTCAGCGTGCCCGACTTCGACACCAGGCCGATGCGGCCCGCGGTGGTGATGTCGGCCGGGATGATGCCGGCGTTGGAGGCGCCGGGCGAGGCGATGCCGGGGCAGTTCGGACCGATGATGCGGGTCTTGTTGCCCTTGGAGACCGCGTAGGCCCAGAAGGCGGTCGTGTCGTGGACGGGAACGCCCTCGGTGATGACCACGCAGAGCGGGATGCCCGCGTCGATCGCCTCGATGACCGCGTCCTTGGTGAAGGCGGGAGGCACGAAGACGACGGAGACGTCGGCCCCGGTCTGCTCCATGGCCTCCTTGACGGTGCCGAAGACCGGCAGGCCCTCGTGCACCGTGCCCGCCTTGCGGGCGTTGACGCCGCCCACGACGCGGGCGCCGGAGGCGAGCATGCGGCGGGTGTGCTTGGTGCCCTCACCGCCGGTCATGCCCTGAACAATGATCTTGCTGTTCTCGGTCAGCCAGATAGCCATTACGCACCTACCGCAGCGAGCTCGGCGGCGCGCTTGGCCGCGTCGTCCATCGTGTCAACCAGCTCGACGCCCTTCAGCGCTGCGTCGTGCAGGATCTGGCGCCCCAGCAGGGCGTTGTTGCCGTCGAGGCGGACGACCAGCGGGCGGGTCACGGCCTCGCCGCGCTCCTCCAGCAGCTTGAACGCCGAGACGATGCCGTTGGCGACGGCGTCGCAGGCGGTGATGCCGCCGAAGACGTTCACGAAGATCGACTTCACCGCGGGGTCGGAGATGATGATCTCCAGGCCCGCGGCCATGACCTCGGCGCTGGCGCCGCCGCCGATGTCGAGGAAGTTGGCCGGCTTGGGCTTGCCGGGGAAGGCCTCGCCCGCGTAGGCGACGACGTCGAGCGTGGACATGACCAGGCCCGCGCCGTTGCCGATGATGCCGACGTTGCCCTCGAGCTTGACGTAGTTGAGGTCCTTCTCCTTGGCCTTGGCCTCGAGGGGGTCCTCCGCCGCCTTGTCCTCGAACGCGGCGTGGTCGGACTGGCGGAACGTGGCGTTCTCGTCCAGCGTGACCTTGCCGTCGAGCGCCTTGACCTGGCCGTCGGCCGACAGGATCATCGGGTTGACCTCGACGAGCGAGGCGTCCTCGTCGACGAAGCAGCACCACAGCTTCTCGATGAGCTCGGCCGCGCCGTCCAGGGACTTCTCGGGAAGACCGCCGGCGACGGCGATCTCGCGCGCCTTGGCGCGGTCGATGCCCGTCAGCGCCGAGACCGGCACCTTGGCGACCTTCTCCGGTGTGTTGTGCGCGACCTCTTCGATGTCCATGCCGCCGGCGGCGGAGCAGATGGCGAGGAAGGTACGGTTCGCGCGGTCGAGCAGGAAGGAGAAGTAGTACTCCTCCGCGATCGCGCTCGCCTCCTCCACGAGCACCTTGTGGACCGTGTGGCCCTTGATGTCCATGCCGAGGATGTCTGTGGCCTTCGCTACGGCGTCGGCGGCGTCGTCGGCGACCTTGACGCCACCGGCCTTGCCGCGGCCCCCGGTCTTGACCTGGGCCTTGACGACAACGCGGCCCGTCAGCTGCTCGGCAGCCGCACGCACCTCCTCCACGGTGTGCGCGACGATGCCGCGCGGCACCGGGATGCCGTAGTCCGCGAAGAGCTCCTTCGCCTGATGTTCGAACAGGTCCACGAGGGTCCGTCCTTGCTTGTTCGACTGATGTACGACGGCCCGGGCCCACCCCGTGTGCCGGGCGTTTCCGCCAAGGAAGCCTAGTCCCAAGCTTGAGCTGCCCAGGTCATCGGGTCGCAGATATCTCTTGCCTGCTACACCAGTGTGCGGTAAATCGCCCGATTGTCCCCTTCTGGATCTAGGATGTCCCGCACATCTGACCGAAGGGGCACACACCGACATGAGGCGTTTGATCGCCGCCGCCGCGCTCACGGTATCCGTGGTCGCGGTCGCCACCCCCGCTTTCGCACACACGGCCCCCGCCTCCGCGGCGCCGAAGAATCCGGTCGAGGCGCTCAAGAAGCAGTTCGTCGCCGGTCACGGCGTCAGGATCTCCGAGACCTCCACCATGACCACCGACGGCAAGTCCTCGGGACCCGTCGGCCGGATGACCGGCGTGCTGGAGTTCGGCAAGTCAGGCGTCGTCTCCTCTGACCTCACCCGGCGCAGCAAGGGCGTCACCGTCAAGCCCGACGACGAGTTCGCCGCCCTGTTCAGCCCCACCCGGTACGTCAGCGTCAAGGGCCAGACGTACGCCAAGGGCGGCATCTACGCCACCGACCTGCCCGAGGGCAAGAAGTGGGTGCGCGTCCCCGGCACGCCCGAGGCCAGCCTGTCCGGCAGCCAGATGATCAACATCTTCGACACCACGGTGCTCAAGACCGTCCTCAAGGGCGCCAAGAGCGTGCGCGGCGGCGTCTACAAGGGCGCGATCACGCTGAGCGACCTGAGCAAGGCCTCCGGCGGCTCGGCGGTGAAGGGCAAGTTCGGCAAGATCAAGATCGCCTACGCGGTGACCCTGAACGCCAAGCAGCTCGTCACCAGGGTGACCAGCGAGGCCAAGATGGACTTCGGCCTGCTGGGCGTCATGAGCATGACCGCGGACACCCGC
Organism: Nonomuraea recticatena; assembly: GCF_039533245.1. Classification (NCBI taxonomy): domain Bacteria; kingdom Bacillati; phylum Actinomycetota; class Actinomycetes; order Streptosporangiales; family Streptosporangiaceae; genus Nonomuraea; species Nonomuraea recticatena. The sequence continues at coordinate 471,795 of NZ_BAAATE010000001.1, forward strand.
TTCACGGCATGGGGCAGCAAGGTCTCGATCGTCGCCCCGCCCGAGGCCGAGGTGGTCGACGCCGCCGACCTCGACAGCGAGGTCCCCGACCTCCCCAGCGTCCTCACCGAGGCCACGCAGTAACACCCCCCTGACGGCCCGGCGCCCCCGACGGGACCGCCGGGCCGTCAGGCTGCGCCCACAACCCCGCAGGAACGACCGGCTGACGGCGGCGGGGGGCTCTGCACGAAAAGTTCACGAAGCGTGCGCGTGATCTCCCGGCTTTCGTAATCTGTGGTCGGCAGGCTCGCGCCCATACAAGCCCGACTCGTCTCCGAGACGCCCTTGTGATCTTCGATTGAAAAGATCGTCCTCCCCCTCCAGACGTTGAAGGAAACCTGCATGAGAAAAATTCTCGTCGGCCTCGCCCTCACGACGGGTGTGGCGCTCATCGCCGCCCCCGCGGCGCAGGCGGCGCCGAAGGCCGACCCGGTCAAGTCGCTCAAGGCGCAGTACGTGCCGGGCAAGGGCGTCAAGACCTCTTCCACCATCCGGATGTCGATCTCCGGCGACCCGGTCATCACCGCCCGCGAGAGCGGCGTCACGGCGTTCGGCAAGTCGGGCGTGGCCGCCAGCGACCGCACGACCAAGTTCCACCTCGACCCGGTCATCGTCGCGGCGCTCGAGGACGAGGAGGACGGCCAGTCGCTCAAGGACCTGGTACGCACCCCCACCAGGGTGATCAGCGTCAAGCAGTGGAGCTACATGTCCGGCGGCCTGGTGGCGAGCACGCTGCCCGAGGGCAAGACCTGGGTGCGCACGCCCAACGCGGGCGACAGCCTCGGCGGCCCGAAGGTCGACCTCTTCGCCTCCGGCACCCTCAAGACCCTGCTCGCCAACGCCTCCTCCTACAGGAACGGCGTGGCCAAGGGCACCATCAAGGTCTCCCAGCTGCCGGGCAGGCCCTTCGGCGCCAAGGCGGGCCAGAAGGTCAGCTGGACGCTGTGGATCGACGCCAAGGGCCTCGTGAGCCGGTTCGCCACCAAGCTCTCCGTGCCCTTGGGCAGGGGCGAGACGATGGACTTCACCGCCGACGAGAGGTTCACCGGCTGGGGCTCCAAGGTCACCGTCACCGCGCCGCCCGCCGCTGACTGGATCGACTCCAAGGACCTCGACGAGGAGCTGCCCGACGTGCCCGGCATGCCCGACGCGCTGACCGAGGCCGCCGGGTGAGGCGCGCTCTCGTCGGCCTCGCTCTCACCACCGGCGTGGTCCTCGTCACCGCGCTTCCGGCCCAGGCCGCGGCAGGCCCGGATCCGGTGAAGGTGATGGAGGCCCAGCTCTCCGCCAAGAAGGGCGCGGAGGTGGCCTCCGCCACCTCCATGAGCGTCGACGGCAAGCTGATGATCAGCTTCAAGGAGAAGGGCAAGGTCCAGCTCGGCAAGGGCAGCGACCTGACCTTCAAGGGCGATCTCGGCCCCGCCATCTACGGCGCCATGGCCCCCGAGGACGTCTACCTGATCTCGGCGCTGACCGAGACCTCACGGGTGATCACCGTCGGCAAGGAGAGCTACGTCTCCGGCGGCCTCGTCCGTAACGCGCTGCCCACCGGGATGACCTGGCTGCGCTTCGACAAGCCCGTCGACTCTCCTGGCGCGCCGCCGATCGACATCCTGGCCACCGGCACGCTCAAGACGCTGCTCGCCGGCGCCGCTCCCAAGGGCGGCGTGGCCAAGGGCACGATCTCGGTCGCCAAGCTGCGCTCGGTGGCGCCCAGGCTGCGGACCTTCGCCACGAAGGGCAACGTGTCCTGGACTGTCCAGTTCGACGCCAAGGGCCTGGTCAAGCGCTTCAGCGCCACCCTGCCCTCCGTCGACGGCGTCTCGATCAAGACCGAGACGCGGGTCAGCCGATGGGGTTCGGTCACCGTCTCCCCTCCGCCCGGCGACCAGGTGTTCGACGCCGACGCCCTCGGTGAGTCGGTCCCGATCCCGGACCCGATCGCCGAAGCGAACAAGTAGGACGTGTGCGCGTCGAACGGGCGGCCGGTCATGGCCGCCCGTTCGGCGCTTCACCACAGCCGCCAGGTCATCGGCTCCCCTCGCTCACTCCGTACCTTCAGGACCCCCCATGAAGCCACTCCTCATCGCCCTCGCGCTCGCCACCGCCGTCCCCGCCCAGCCCGCCCCGAAGCCCGACCCTGTCAAGGTGCTCGACGATCAGATCGAGCCTGGCAGGGGCGTCACCATCTCCGTCGTCACCCGTGTCAGGACCGACGGCAGGCACTACCTCACCGCCAGGACCACCAGGGTCGCCGGGTTCCGCAAGGGAGGGTCCGTCGACGTCGACGACTCGACCACGATGTACTCGCCGCTCGGGAACGAGCACATGGACGACGAGTTCCGCTTCCCCACGCTGCTCATCAGGGCCAAGGGCAAGAGCTACACCTCGGGCGGCCGCCTGATCGGCCATCTTCCGCTGGACAGGAAGTGGGTGCGCCACCACTACCCCGAGAGGAATCTCGCGGACGTCACGGTCGACCTCTTCCGGCCCGGCACGCTGCGGGCGCTGCTCGCCACCGCCACCTCCCGCACCTCCAGCACCGCCAAAGGCCTCATCCACGCCGCCAAGATCCCCGGACGGCCCCTGGGCGGATCCCGGCTGAACCGCGAGAAGGTGGCGTGGGCCCTCTGGTTCGACGCCGAGGGCAGGGTCACCCGCATGACCACCAGGATCTCGGAGCAGACGAACGACCACGAGCTGGGCATCACCTCCGACCTGCGCTTCACCGGGTGGGGTGCCAAGGTCACCGTCGAGCCGCCGCCCGCCGACCTGGTCATGGAGGCGGACGACCTTCCCGAGCTCGAACTCCCGGGTGAGGCGGCCATGAAGCTCGCCGAAGCTCTTCCTGAGGAGAACTGAAGTCCGGGGCTGCACGATGACGCCATGAACGCAGACGTCACCGACAGCCCCGACCGTTCGGTCGCCGAGCATGTGCGCCGCTATCTCGACACCGACGGCGAGGACGGATTCCTCGAAGGCGGCGTGACCAACCTCATCCTCACCACCGTGGGCAGGAAGAGCGGCACGCGCCGCCGTACCGGGGTGTTCTTCGGCCGGGACGGCGAGCGCCTCGTGCTGGTCGCGTCCGGCAGCGCGCTCGGCGCCCCCACGCTGCCCGACTGGTATCTCAACCTGCTCGCCAACCCCGAGGCCGAGGTGCAGGTGCGCGCCGAGCGGTTCGCCGTGCGCGCCCACACCGCGACGGGCGCCGAACGCGACAGGCTGTGGCGGCTCATGACCACCCTGGCGCCGCTGTACCACCGGTACGCGGCCACCGCCAGGCAGGAGATCCCGATCGTCGTCCTGGAAAGGGTCTGAGCGCCGTGGCCGCCCTTCCATGATCTGGGCGGCGCCGTCGCCGTGACGCCGCCGCCCGTGCTCAGGACGGGCCTGTCAGAGCTTCTCCAGCGGTGCGTAGGCGAGGAGCAGGGTCTTCTCGCCGCCACTCCCGAAGTCGATCTTCACCTTGGTCTTCTCCGCCACGCCGTCGACCGACACGACGGTGCCGAGGCCGAACGCGTCGTGGGTGACCCTGTCGCCGGGATTCAGCGACGGCACCTGCTTGCCGCCGGGCTTGCGAGCCGGTGTCGGGCTCTCCTTGCGGGACGTGGCCGCGCTCCACGCCGACTTCTCCGGGTCGGTGCGCCACTCGATGAGCTTGGCAGGCACCTCGTTGACGAAGCGCGAGGCGGGGTTGAACGACGGGGAGCCCCACGAGCTGCGCACCGCCGCCCTGGTGATGTAGAGGCGCTTCTCCGCGCGGGTGATGCCGACGTAGGCCAGGCGGCGCTCCTCCTCCAGCTCCTTCGGCTCGCCCAGGGAGCGGATGTGCGGGAAGACGCCGTCCTCCATCGCGGTGAGGAAGACCACGGGGAACTCCAGGCCCTTGGCGGTGTGGAGGGTCATCAGTGTGACCACGCCCTGGCCGCCGTCGCCCTCGGGGATCTGGTCGGCGTCGGCCACCAGGGAGACCTGCTCGAGGAACTCCACGAGCGTGCCCTCGGGGTTGGCCTCCTCGAACTCGGAGGCGACGGAGATCAGCTCGTTGAGGTTCTCGAGGCGCGACTCGTCCTGCGGGTCCTCGGAGGCCTCCAGCTCGGCCCGGTAGCCGGTCGACACGAGGATCTCCTCGGCCAGCGCCGAGGGCGGCATGCCCTCGGCCTTGCCGATCAGGTCGTCGACCATCGCGACGAACTCGCGGATGGCGTTGAGCGACCTGGTCGCCATGCCGTACGCCTCCTCCGCCCTGCGCAGCGCCTCCCAGAAGGAGATGCGCTCACGCGAGGACAGCGCCTCGACCATCGCCTCGGCGCGGTCGCCGATGCCGCGCTTGGGCACGTTGAGAATGCGCCGCAGGGAGACCACGTCGTTGGGGTTGGCCAGCACCCGCAGGTAGGCCAGCAGGTCCTTGACCTCCTTGCGCTCGTAGAAGCGCACGCCCCCGACCACCTTGTACGGCAGGCCGGTGCGGATGAAGATCTCCTCGAACACGCGGGAGGCGGCGTTGGTGCGGTAGAAGACCGCGACGTCGCCGGGGCGCACGCCCTCCTCGTCGGTGAGCTTGTCGACCTCCTGGGCGACGAACATCGCCTCGTCGTGCTCGTTGTCGGCGACGTAACCGACGATCTTCGGCCCGTCGCCCTGGTCGGACCACAGGTTCTTCGGCTTGCGCGACTCGTTGCGCGAGATGACCGAGTTGGCGGCGGCCAGGATGTTCTGGGTGGAGCGGTAGTTCTGCTCGAGCAGGATCGTGCGCGCGTCGGGGTAGTCGCGCTCGAACTCCAGGATGTTGCGGATCGTCGCGCCGCGGAAGGCGTAGATCGACTGGTCGGCGTCGCCGACCACGCACAGCTCCGACTGGTCGGCCCCCGACCGCACCGGCTCGCCGTCGACGGTGGTCAGCTGGGGCCGCCCGACCAGCTCCCTGATCAGGATGTACTGGGCGTGGTTGGTGTCCTGGTACTCGTCGACCATCACGTGCCTGAAGCGCATGCGGTAGTGCTCGGCCACCTCGGGGAAGAGCTGGAACAGCACCACGGTGTTCATGATGATGTCGTCGAAGTCCATCGCGCCGGACTCGGTCAGCTTGAGCTGGTAGGCCTTGTAGGCCTGCGCGAGCGTCTTCTCCAGGTGTGAGCCCGCCCTGTCGATCGCGCTCTCGTAGTCGATCAGCTCGTTCTTGAAGTTGCTGACCTGGGCGGAGAACGAGCGCGGCGGGTAGCGCTTGGGGTCGAGGTCCATCTCGCGGCAGACCATCGCCATGAGCCGCTGGGAGTCGGCCTGGTCGTAGATGGAGAAGCTGGAGGGGTAGCCGAGCCTCTTGGCCTCCTTGCGCAGGATGCGCATGCAGGCGCTGTGGAAGGTCATCACCCACATGGCCTTGGAGCGGGGGCCGATCAGCCTGTCGATGCGCTCCTTCATCTCCTTGGCGGCCTTGTTGGTGAAGGTGATCGCGAGGATCTCACCCGGGTGGACCTCGCGCTCGGCCAGGAGGTAGGCGATGCGGTGGGTGAGCACCCGAGTCTTGCCTGAACCCGCCCCCGCGACGATGAGCAGGGGGCTGCCGTGATGGATCACGGCCTCGCGCTGCTGCGGGTTGAGGCCGTCGAGCAAGGGGTGGTCAACAGAGACTTGGGTGGGCACGGACCTAGGGTAAAGCGCGCCACCGACAAACGCGTCCAGGAATGCCTCGCGGCCCTTCCAGGTTCCGAGAACGGACCCCCTTCGTAAGGAGAGAACATGGAGATCACCCGAGTCCTGGTGGTGACCGCGCACCCCGACGACGTCGACTTCGGCGCCGCGGGCACGATCGCGCAGTTCGTCGACAAGGGCGTCGAGGTGACCTACCTGCTCGTCACCTCGGGTGACGCGGGAGGCAACGAGCGCGAGGTCGACGGCGAGGGCATGGCCGAGCTGCGCAGGGCCGAGCAGGCCGAGGCCGCCAAGGCGGTCGGCGTCACCGACGTGCGGTTCCTGTCCGGCTACCGCGACGGCAGGGTGGAGCCCACGATCGAGTTGCGGCGCGACATCGCCAGGGTGATCCGCCAGGTGCGCCCCGAGCTGGTGATCACCAGCACCCCCGAGCGCAACTACCAGTTCATCGGCCCCAGCCACCCCGACCACCGCGCCGTCGGCGGCGCCACGCTCGACGCCGTCTACCCCGACGCGCGCAACCCCTATGCCTACGCCGAGCTGGCCGACCTGGAGGCGTGGACGGTCGGCGAGGTCTGGCTGCTCGGCGGCGCGAGCCCCAACCACTTCGTGGACATCACCGACACGATCGACCGCAAGATCACCGCGCTCACCGCCCACGCGAGCCAGGTCGGGCACCGTGAGGGCTTCGAGGAGTTCGTCCGCGAGCGCTGGTCGGGCATCGCGCTGAAGGCGGGCCTCGGCGAGGGCCGCTACGCCGAGGCCTTCCAGGTCGTTCCCACCGCCTGACCAGCGCCTGACCCGTCTGGCCGACCGCCTGACCCGCCGCTCCGGACCCGCCGCTCCTGACCCTCGGATCGTCTCCCCTGTAGAACCTTCCGCATGGGACTCACGCTCACCCCCGCGCTCGTCGCCGTCGTCGTCCTGCTCGCCGTCGCGGGCGCGGTCGTGGCGGGGCTGGGCGGGCTGGGGCACGCCCGCGCCGTCCTGACCGCCTGCCTGCGGGCGGCGGTCCAGCTGGGCGCCGTCTCGCTGGTGATCGCGTGGGTCGTCGGCGCGCCACCGGGCGTCGCCGCCTTCCTGCTGGTCATGTACGGCGTCGCCACCGTCACCGCGGGCCGCAGGATCGCCAAGGAGCGCCCCTGGCCCGCCGCCCTGCCCATCGCGGCGGGCACGTTGCCCGTGCTGATCGCGCTCTTCGGCACCGGCGTGGCCCCCATGCGGGGCATCACGCTCATCCCGATCGCGGGGATCCTGCTCGGCGGCTGCCTGACCGCCACCGCCCTGGCAGGCAGGCGCGCCGTCGACGAGCTGCGTCAGCGCAGGGGCGAGGTCGAGGCCGCGCTCGCCCTCGGACTGCTCGACAGGGACGCCAACCTGGAGATCTGCCGCCCCGCCGCCGCCCAGGCGCTGGTGCCCGCGCTCGACCAGACCAGGACCGTCGGCCTGGTCACGCTGCCCGGCGCGTTCGTCGGCATGCTGCTGGGCGGCGCGCAGCCACTCGAGGCGGGCGTCGTCCAGCTGGTGGTGCTCGTGGGGTTGCTGGCCGCCGAGGCGATCGCGGTGCTCGTCACGGTCGAGCTGGTGGCGCGGGGGCGATTCGGGCGAACAGGTATCCGAGCGAGTTAGTCGCCAGGTGCAGCATCGAGGGGGCCAGCAGGCCGCCCCTGCGGCGCAGCTCGCAGAACAGCACGCCGGCCGCGGTCGTGGAGAGCACCCCGCCGACCACGACCTTGGTGACATCCGTGCTCCCCGAGGCCAGCTCGCCGAGAGCGGGATTGGCGCGGGCCAGCTCCATCGCGGGCAGGATGTGCCAGAGCCCGAACAGCGCCGACGAGAGCGCCGTGGCCGCGGCGGTGCCGTGGTCGCGGCGCAGCATGCCGTACAGGGCGCCTCTGAAGCCGACCTCCTCCAGCAGGACCGTGCCCACCGGCACCTGGAGCAGCGCCGCCTCCAGCAGCTCGGCCCTGGACAGCGACAGCGCCCGCTCGTCGTGGAAGAGCGGGCGGGTGCGCGGGATGGCGATGCCCGCGGTGTAGCCCGCGGCCACGATCGCGGCCAGCGCGGCGCCCGTCCTGGCGCCCTTCAGCCCACGGGTGAAGCCGATCTCCTCCCACGACAGGCCCGAGCGCCGGGCCATCGCGACGAGCGCGCCGGTGGCGACGGCCGAGGTCAGCGGCGCGAGTCTGGGGGCGACACGGTTGTTGACGACGTTGGCCGCGACGAGCACGGCGAGGGAGCGAAGCAGCACCCCTTGAGGCTATGCGCTGCGCTGCCGCCATCCGGCGGGAAAGCGCAGCCGTCTGCGTTCCTGGGGGGTGAGCCCTCCCCAGATCCCCTCGGTCTCCCCCGACCGCACCGCGTAGGCCCTGCAGTCGTCGAGCACCTGGCAGCCCGAGCAGACCGCCTTGGCCCGCGCCTCCTGGACAGGAGACGGCGCGGGAGGAAAGAAGAGGTCGGGGTCGCTGGTCCTGCAGGCTCCCCGCCGCAGCCAGCTGATCTCTCTGACGTTCCCCAATGGCATGCGCCCAAGCTAGACCGCGAAGCCAGGGGCCCGCATCACCCTTGCGACGTACATGCGCCTACACCGTTGTTGTATCCCGTCGCGAACGAGCGCTGCCGCTGGGCGGCGGTGCCGTGCGCGTCGGGCCTGAACCAGTCGTCGGTGGGGTCGCCCGCGGCCTCGAGGTTGAGCAGGAGCTCGGTGTCGTCGCCCTCCTCGGCCTCCAGCACGCCCGCGCGCACCAGCCCCGCCAGCGCCCCTCCCGCGTAGCAGTCCGCCTGGAGCTCTCTCTGCACGTTGAGCGCGAACTCGGTGCCCAGCTGCGCCTGTACGGCATGCCCGATCTCGTGCGGAATGATCAGATAGGTCGAGCCGTCGCCCATCTCGTTCCAGAAGGCCGCCATCCAGTCGACGTCGTAGGCGATGAAGTGCCCGTCCTGGCAGTAGAAGGCGTTGTTGGGCACGGCGGGCTGTCCCCCGCACGAAGGACCGCCCTCACCCCTGTAGGCGACGAAGTCCGTGACCGGCTCGTAGGTGCGGCCGAGCGCCTCGAACTGCGCCTTCCAGAACGCCTCGGTGTGCACGCGCGCCAGCCGTACGTCCTCCTCGAAGGTGTCGCCCTCGCGGCCGCGGGTGGAGGCGGCGGGCCCACCGCACGCGGTCAGCAGGAGGACCAGCAGCGCGGCGAGCGATCTGCGGAGGGTCATTCCCTCATTTTGCCCGGGAGGCCGGGGACACACGCCCCGAGACGGGGACCGGGGGCCGGTGGGACGATCAGCGGATGATCAGGGTTCTCATCGCGGACGACCATCCGGTCTTCCGCTCAGGACTGCGCGGCCTGCTGTCCGCGCTCGACATCGAGGTCGTCGGCGAGGCGAGGGACGGCGCCGAGGCCGTACGGCTGGCGGCCGAGCTCCAGCCGGACGTCGTGGTCATGGACCTGCACATGCCTGGCGGCAACGGCGTCGACGCCACGCGCACGCTCACCAGGGTGAGCCCGGGGATCGGGGTGCTGGTGCTGACCATGTTCCACGACGACGACTCGGTGTTCGCCGCGATCAGGGCCGGGGCCAGGGGCTACCTGCTGAAGGAGGCGGGCGTGGAGGAGATCTCCCGCGCCGTGCAGGCGGTCGCGGCGGGAGAGGCGATCTACGGCCCCGGGATCGCCAAGCGGGTGCTCGGCTTCTTCGCGGGCATGGCCGAGCCGTCGCGCGCGGCCTTCCCCGAGCTGACCGAGCGGGAGCGGGAGGTCCTCGAGCTGATCGCGCAGGGCCGCAACAACACCGAGATCGCCTCGCTGCTGTTCCTCAGCTCCAAGACCATCAGGAACCACGTGTCGAACATCTTCATGAAGCTGCACGTGGCCGACCGCGCCCAGGCCATCATCAGGGCCCGCGAGGCCGGACTCGGCTGACCTCCGTCAGACGTCCCAGGCGTGGACGGGCTCGTTGGCGTGCATGCGCTCGATGTAGGCCAGCGTCATCCTGCGCAGCGCCTCCTGTCTGCCCTCGGGCCCGTCGCCCCCGTAGGCCGCGACGGCCTCCACCTGCCAGGTGGAGCCCGTCCTGCCGGTCAGGCAGCGGCCCTCGATCACCCCGAGCAGCCGGTCGGCGACGCTTCTGTCGACGCCCCACCGCGACAGCCCCTCGGCCGCCATCGGCAACAGCCTGCGCAGCACCAGCTCGGCCGCGGGCACCTCGCCGAGCCCTGGCCAGTAGAGCCTGGCGTCCAGCCCGTGCCTGGCCGCGCTCGCCAGGTTCTCCTCGGCGGTGCCGAAGGCCATCTGGCTCCACACGGGGCGCTCGGCGTGGGGCAGCACCTTCATGAGGCCGTAGTAGAAGGCCGCGTTGGCCGCGACGTCCAGCACGGAGGGCCCCGCGGGCAGGACCCTGTTCTCCACGCGCAGGTGCGGCGTGCCGTCCACGACCGCGTAGACCGGCCTGTTCCACCGGTAGACGGTGCCGTTGTGCAGGGTGAGCTCGTCCAGCGAGGGGATCCGTCCCGCCGCGAGCTCGGCCGTGGGGTCCTCCTCCGAGCACAGCGGCAGCAGCGCGGGGAAGTAACGGACGTTCTCCTCGAACAGGTCGAAGACGCTGGTGATCCAGCGCTCGCCGAACCACACGCGCGGCCGTACGCCCTGCGACTTGAGCTCCTTCGGGCGGGTGTCGGTGGCCTGCTCGAACAGGGCGATCCTGGTCTCCCTGTGCAGCTCCTTGCCGAACAGGTAGGGCGAGTTGGCCGCGATGGCGACCTGGGGGCCCGCGATGGCCTGCGCGGCGTTCCAGTGGGCGGCGAACGCCTCGGGGCTGACCTGGAGGTGCAGCTGCACGCTGGTGCAGGCGGCCTCGGGGGTGATGCTGTCGGCGTAGGTGTCGAGGCGTTCGACGCCCTCGATGCACAGGTGCAGGTCCTCGCCTCTGGCGGCGAAGATCTGCTCGTTGAGCAGCTTGTAGCGGGGATTGGCCGACAGCGTGCCCTCGTGGGTGTCCTCCTGCCTGAGCGTCGGCAGGATGCCGATCAGGACCAGGTGGCCGCCCTCCGAGCGGGCGCGCTCCTCGGCGTGGTTGAGCCTGGCGCGCACCGACTCCTCCAGGCGGAGCGCGCCGTCGCCGTCCAGTCCCTGAGGGGCGATGTTGATCTCGACGTTGAACTGGCCGAGCTCGGTCGCCCAGTCGGGCTGGGCGATGGCCGCCAGCACCTCGGCGTTGCGCATGGCGGGGTCGCCCCGCGAGTCGACCAGGTTGAGCTCGATCTCCAGCCCGGCCAGCGGCCGGTCGAACTCGAAACGCGACTCCCGCAGCATCTGAGCGAAGACGTCGAGATTGCGCCGCACCTTCTCCCGATAGTTACGGCGGTCTTCCCTGCTGAACACGACGACCGGCACGTCTTTGCCCATACCTGGGAATGTCGCACGGGACTAGTAGTCCTTCAAGGACAGCCTGCCCACGACCTCACCAAAAACCTCCCCCCGATACTCCTCACCGGCCTGCTGGGCCTCCACGCGCGCCTTGTTGGTGAGGGCGAGCTCCTGGTTGCCCCTGACGTAGTCGCGCAGCTCCCGTTCGTAGGCGGCGAAGGCGGCGGTGTGGTCGCCACGGGCCGCGGCGAGCTCGCCTGCCAGCACGTACGCGCCCACCATGGCCATGCTGGTGCCCTGCCCCGACAGCGGCGAACCGCAGTAGCCCGCGTCGCCGAGCAGCACGACCCTGCCGCTGGACCAGCTGTCCATGTGGATCTGGGCCATCGCGTCGAGGTGGAAGTCCTCGGCCTTCCCCATGTGCTCGAGCAGCTCGGGAAAGACCCATCCCGCGCCGCCCATCCTGTCCCGCAGGATGCGCTTCTGCGCCTCGACGTCGCGGTGGTCGAAGGCGATCGGCTCGGACTCGAAGCCCATGTAGACCCGCGCCTCGCTGTTGCCGCGCACGCTCATCACGCCGCCGCCCCAGCCGGTGCCGGGCATCTGGTGGAAGACCTGCCAGCGGTCGAGGCCGAGGATGTTGGGCGCGGTCCACACCGACAGGTAGGTGCCCAGGTGGCGGATGAAGCGGCTCTCGGGGCCGAAGACCAGCCCGCGGGTGTTGGAGTGCAGCCCGTCCGCGCCCACCACCACGTCGAAGGTACGGCGCAGCCCGCTGTCGAAGGTGACGTGCGCTCCCCTCCCGTCCTGGACGATCTCCTTGATGGAGTCGCCGAAGAGGTAGCCGACCTCGCCCGCCGCCTTGGCGAGGATCTGGCTGAGGTCGTCGCGCAGGATCTCGATGTCGGGGCCGGCCAGCTCGCCGCCGGTGAACGTGTGCTCCTCCGAGCGGTAGACCTCGTTGCCCTCGCCGTCCACCATGGACATGCCGCGCATCTCGACGCGGTGCGCGCGGATCTCCTCCAGCAGGCCCATGCGCGCCGCCACGTCGAGGGCGGGCCCGCGCACGTCGATCGCCTGGCCTCCTGGCCTGAGGCCGTTCGAGCGCTCCACGATCGTGACGTCGAAGCCGTGCCGCGTGAGCCAGTAGGCCAGAGCGGGTCCGCCGATGCTCGCGCCGGAAATCAGAATGTTCATGTCAGGCAGACTGGCCGCGGGCCCGCACCGCCCACGCACCGGTCGCTGACCGGCAGGTCACACCAGACGGCGGGCGGTGGCCCAGCGCGACAGCTCGTGCCTGTTCGACAGCTGGAGCTTGCGCAGCACCGACGACACGTGCGTCTCCACGGTCTTGACCGAGATGAACAGCTCCTTGGCGATCTCCTTGTAGGCGTAGCCGCGCGCGATGAGGCGCAGCACCTCGCGCTCGCGCTGGGTCAGGGAGTCGAGCTCGGGGTCGATGGAGGGCGCCTCGCTGGAGGCGAAGGCGTCGAGCACGAACCCGGCCAGCCGGGGGGAGAACACCGCGTCGCCGTCGGCCACCCTGCGGATCGCGTCGGTCAGCTCGCGCCCGCTGATGTTCTTGGTGACGTAGCCTCTGGCGCCGCCCCTGATCACGCCGATCACGTCCTCGGCGGCGTCGGAGACCGACAGCGCGAGGAAGCGGACCTGCGAGCCGGAGCCGAGCACGCGGCGCAGCACCTCCTGGCCGCCACCGCCCGGCATGTGGACGTCGAGCAGCACGACGTCGGGTTCGAGCGTGGCGATCGCCTTCACCGCCGACTCGACGTCCTCGGCCTCGCCCACGACCTGGATCGAGTCGCCCAGCTCGGCGCGCACGCCCGATCGGAACAGCCGATGGTCATCGACGATCAGCACGCGAATCATTTCTCCACCTTCATCGTCAACATCACTTCCGTGCCCTCACCGGGCTCGGTACGCACCCTGGCGTTGCCGCCGTGGCGTTCCATCCTTCCGATGATGGACTCCCTGATCCCCATGCGGTCCAGGGGTACCTCGTCCAGATCGAAGCCCTTGCCCCGATCCTTCACGAAAATGGTGACTTCTTCACCCTCCACCTCCGCATAAACGGAGATGACCGGGCTTTCGGAGTATTTGGCCGCGTTGACCATCGCCTGGCGAGAGGCGTTGAGCATGGCTCCGAGCCTGCCGCCCGAATCGAGCTCGGTGTCGCCCACGCAGACGACCTCGATGGGCACGCCGTGCGAGTCCTCCTCCTCGGCCGCGATGCGCCGTACGGCGGCGGCGAGCGTGGCGTCGGCGTCCTGCGCGGGCTGGTAGAGCCAGTTGCGCAGCTCCCGCTCCTGCGCGCGGGCCAGCCTGGTGACCTCGCGCGGGTCGTGCGAGACCCGCTGGATCAGCGTGAGGGTGTGCAGCACGGAGTCGTGCACCATCGCGGCGACCTCGGCCCGCTCCTCCTGCCTGATGCGCTCGCGCCGTTCGAGCTGCAGCTCCTTCCACAGACCCGCCAGCCACGGCGCCGCGATGACCGCGATGCCGCCGACCACCACGGCGGTGAACAGCAGCCCAGGCCTGGCCGCCTGCCACTGGCCCTCCGCGACGAGGAAGCCGATCGCGCCGATGACCACGAGGACGACGCCGAGCAGCGTGCGCACGCGGTTCTTCCGCATGCCCTTGGTGGCGCCGCTGACCCACGTCTTGCGCCGTTCGGGATCGGCCTGCTGCCAGAGGATGAGCGCGCCGATGCCGCCGACGGCGAACGGCAGCATGCCGATGCCTCCCTGGGCGGCGCCGGTGAGCCAGCCGAAGGCGGCCAGCGCCACGCCGATCGCCGTGAAGGCGGCCAGCTGGCTCCAGTCGCGGGCCGGCGGCGGACCCTCCGCCTGTCTGCGCGGCGTGATCATCCACAGCACGGCGTAGGCGGCGATGCCCACGCCGTCCACGACGCTGAGCAGCACGAAGCTCAGCCGGATCACGATCGGATCCAGCTTGAGCTGGGCGGCGAGGCCCTGGGCGACGCCGCCGACCAGCCGACCCTCCATGGAACGGGTCAGCCGGGGAAAGGGCGCGTCGTCTGTCTCGCGCAGAGTCTGTTGGTCAGCCATAACATGGCCATAGTCACACGTCGCGGACGTGCCGGACATCAGGGAGCAGCCCCAGGGTCTCCTCAGGGGAGTCCCGGATGCGCATCCTGGCCTTCCGCGCCACGATGGTGCCATGACCGAAGCACCGCCCACCGACCAGGCAGCCCCGCCCCGCGTGCTCAAGCGCAGCGGCGAGGGCCGGATAATCACTGGCGTGTGCGCGGGGCTCGGCCGCTACACGCGCATAGATCCGGTGGTCTACCGGATCGGTTTCGCCATGCTGGTGCTCGGCTCCGGCATCGGGTTGTTCCTCTACATCGCGGCCTTCCTGCTGATGAAGGAGTCCAACGGCCGCCCTGGCCACGTCGAGACGTGGACCAGGCGCGACTTCGACGCCGAGACCGTGTTCGCGCTGCTGACCGGCGTCGCGGGGTTCGGCCTCATCATCAACATCGCCACGGTGTGGCTGGGCACCGGCACGCTGGTGGTCGCCACGCTGATGGCGATCACGCTGCTGACCGCGCACGCCCGAGGCCTCGACCTGCCCGCGCTGGCCCGCTCGCTGCCCGAGCGGCTCAACCGCAGGACCGAGCCGATCGCGCCCGAGCCCGTCGTCACCGGACCGATGCCGGTACGGCCGCAGCAGCCCGCCGTCCGCAGGGAGCCGGCTCCCATGCGGCACGAGCCGCCCGCCGTCCGCCACGAGCCTCGCCCCGAGGCCATGCCCTCCATGGAGAGCGCGGCCTTCAACGCCTCCGCGCCTTCCGAGCCGGAGGCCGAGGCGCCCACCCGGGTGAACGAGGTGCCCGAGGCTCCCACGAGGGTGAACGAGGAGCCCGAGGCTCCCACCAGGGTGAACCAGGCGCCCGGGATCCCTACGAGGGTGAGCGAGGCGCCGGTGGCGCCGCTGCCCCCTCTGCCCTCCTACGGCGAGCCGTTCGCGCCGCGCGGCCCCTACCAGCCGCTCGATCCCCGCAGGCGGGCCGGCTACTCGCCCTATGACCTGAGCCACTACGGCGAGCAGGTCCCCACCCCCCGCCCCAGGCGACGCAGGTCGTTCACAGGCGCGGTCACCGTCCTGCTCGCAATGATCGTTGGAGGGATCGTCGTGGCGGCCCAAGCCACCTCTGGATCCGCCACCCCCAGCCTCACCGCCGTGGGTGGTGCCATGCTCATCACCGTCGGCGCAGGGCTGCTGGTGGCCACCTGGTTCGGCCGTGGCGCCGGGCTCGTCGCGCTGGGCACCGTCCTGGCCCTGGTCATCGGGGCGGGCCTGATGTTCGGCCATCTGCCGAGGAAGATCGGCAGCGCCACGTGGAGCCCGACGAGCGTGGCCGAGTCGGCCCGTGTCTACGAGGTGGGCATCGGCGACGGCACACTCGACCTGACCGAGCTGGAGCTCCCTCCGGGTGCCAAGACCACTTTCAGGGCCACGCTGTCGGTCGGCGAGCTCGTCGTCATCGTGCCGCCGACGGCTCGGGTGGAGGTGCACGCGACCTCCAGGGTGGGCGACATCTCCATCGGTCAGTCCGTCGAGGGCGGCACCGACCTCAAGGTGAACAGGGTGCTCGAACCCGAGGTGAGACCCGAGGGCGCGGTGCCGACGATCGTGCTGAACCTCAAGGGCGGCGTCGGCGACCTGGAGGTGCGCGTTGGCGCGTGAGACGAGCCCGGAGCGGCAGCGGCTGCTGCACAGGACCGACTGGATGGCCCTGCTCAGCGGCATCCTGTTCGTGGTCCTCGGCATCCTGCTGGTGAGCGGTGTGATCAGTGACGCGCTGCTGCTCTGGGCGCTGCTCGTCGGCGGCCTGGGGTTCGCAGGGGTGATAGCCATCGTCGCGAGGTCCGTCAGGCGCTTGTGACCGATCGATTCATAGGCGTACGTTCGAATCACCCCCGCTATTGAGGGAGGACGTATGCCTCGAATCGCTGTCACCGTCGACGGAATCCGATACGAGGAGGACGTGGAGCCCAGGCTCCTCCTCGTGCACCTTCTCCGAGACCGGCTGGGCAAGACCGGCACCCCCGTCGGGTGCGACACCAGCAACTGCGGCGCCTGCACGGTCATGCTCGACGGGAAGAGCGTGAAGAGCTGCTCGGTGCTGGCCGTACAGGCCGACGGCAGCGACGTCGTCACGATCGAGGGCCTCGCGACCGCGGGGACCATGCACCCCATGCAGCGGGCCTTCCACGAGGAGCACGCGCTCCAGTGCGGCTACTGCACGCCTGGCATGGTCATGGCCGCGATCGACCTGCTCAGGGAGGACCCCGACCCGTCGGAGGAGACCATCAGGCACGGCCTGGAGGGCAACCTCTGCAGGTGCACGGGCTACTGCAACATCGTCAGAGCGGTACGGCGGGGCGCCCAGAGCATGGGGCAGGCGGTGACGACGCCATGACCGAAGAGCTCGACGCGGGCGTGGTCGCCCAGCAGATCGCCGAGAGCGGGCAGCTGTCGGAGCCCGACAGCACCCGCGAGGTCGGCAGGGCGCGCAGGCGCAAGGAGGACGCCAGGCTGCTGGCCGGGCGCACCACCTGGACCGACAACATCCAGCTTCCCGGGCTGCTGCACGTCGCCTTCAAGCGCAGCCCCATGGCCCATGCGCGCATCGTGGGCGTCGACGTCTCCGCCGCGCGCGACATGCCGGGCGTGGTCGCCGTCTTCAGCGGTCAGGACGTCGCCGACGAGCAGGGCAGCCTGCCGTGCGCGTGGCCGGTGACCGAGGACATCGTCATCCCGGACCACCCGCCGATGGCCGTGACGGAGGTCCGCTACCCGGGCGAGGCCGTCGCCTGCGTGGTGGCCACCGACCGCTACCTGGCGGCCGACGCGCTGGACGCGATCGACGTCGACTACGAGCCGCTGCCTCCCGTCCTCGACATGGCCGAGGCGCTCACCGAGGCGAGCCCGAAGGTGCACGAGAGCGGCAACCGCGCCTTCACCTGGACCTTCGCCCAGGGTGACATCGACGCCGCCTTCAGGGACGCGCCGGTGCTCATCGACCGCACCTACGTCCAGCAGCGGCTGATCCCGACGGCGATGGAGCCGAGGGCGGTCGTCGCCACCACCGACGGCGAGTCCTTCACGCTGTGGTCCTCGACCCAGATCCCGCACGTGCTGCGCGTGATGCTGGCGCTGACCACCGGCATCCCCGAGCACAGGCTGCGCGTGGTCGCCCCGGACGTGGGCGGGGGGTTCGGCTCCAAGCTGCAGGTCACCGCGGAGGAGGTGCTCTGCCTGCTGCTCACCAGGAGGCTCGGCAAGCCGGTCAAGTGGACCGAGTCGCGCTCGGAGGGCAACCTGACCGTGCACCACGGCCGCGACCAGGTCCAGCACATCGCGCTGGCCGCCGAGACCGACGGGCGCGTCAGGGGCGTGAAGGTCGAGCTGCTCGCCGACATGGGCGCCTACCTCATGCTGGTCACGCCGGGCGTGCCGCTGCTCGGGGCCTTCATGTTCAACGGCATCTACAAGATGGACGCCTACAGCTTCGACTGCACGGGCGTCTTCACCACCAAGATGCCGACCGACGCCTACAGGGGCGCCGGCCGTCCCGAGGCGACCTACGCCATCGAGCGGGTCATGGACGAGCTGGCGGCCGAGCTGAACCTCGACCCCATCGAGGTGCGCAGGCGCAACTGGATCAGGCACGAGGAGTTCCCGTACACCACGATCGCGGGACTCACCTACGACTCCGGCAACTACGAGGCGGCCACCGAGAAGGCGCTGTCGCTGTTCGGCTACGACAAGCTGCGCGCCGAGCAGTCCGACAGGCGCGACAGGGGCGACCCCGTCCAGCTCGGCATCGGCGTCAGCACCTACACCGAGATGTGCGGCCTGGCGCCCAGCAGGGTGCTCGGCTCGCTCAGCTACGGCGCGGGCGGATGGGAGCACGGCTCGGTGCGCATGCTGCCCACGGGCAAGGTCGAGGTCGTCACCGGCACCTCGCCGCACGGGCAGGGCCACGAGACCGCCTGGAGCCAGATCGTGGCCGACTCGCTGGGCGTGCCGTTCGACGACATCGCGGTCGTCCACGGCGACACCGCGATCTCGCACAAGGGCATGGACACCTACGGCTCGCGCTCGCTGGTGGTCGGCGGCATGGCCGTCCTGCGGGCGTGCGAGAAGGTGAAGGAGAAGGCGAGGAGGCTGGCCGCGCACACGCTGGAGTGCTCGCCCGACGACCTCGAGTTCTCCCAGGGCGCGTTCAAGGTCAAGGGGACGGAGTCGAGCAAGACGATCCAGGAGCTCGCGCTGGCCGCCTTCGCCGCGCACGACCTGCCCGAGGGGGTGGAGCCCAGGCTCGACGCCGACGCCACGTTCGATCCCGAGAACTTCTCCTTCCCGCACGGCACCCACCTGTGCGCGATCGAGGTCGACACCGAGACGGGCATGGCCAGGATCCGCAAGTACGTGGCGGTGGACGACGTCGGTCACGTCATCAACCCGCTGATCGTCGAGGGTCAGGTGCACGGCGGTCTCGCCCAGGGCATCGCGCAGGCGCTGTACGAGGAGGCCGTCCACGACGCCGAGGGCAACCTGCTCACCACGACGATGGCCGACTACCTGATCCCCACGGCCGCGGACCTGCCCGACTTCGTCACCGACAGGACCGAGTCGCCGGCGACCTCCAACCCGCTCGGCGTCAAGGGCGTCGGGGAGGCGGGCACCATCGCCTCCACGCCCGCCGTCGTCAACGCCGTCGTGGACGCCCTGCGCCCGCACGGCGTGCACGACATCCAGATGCCCTGCACGCCCGAACGGATCTGGAGGGCCATCCGATGATCCCGGCCCAGTTCGACTACCTCAGGCCAGGCTCGCTGCAGGAGGCGAGCGAGGCGCTGGCCTCGGACGAGGAGGCGAAGGTGCTGGCGGGCGGCCAGTCACTGCTGCCGCTGCTGCGCCTGCGCCTGGCCTACCCCTCGCTGCTGGTCGACGTCAGCCGCCTGGAGGAGCTGACCGGCATCCTCGACGAGCGCGACCACGTCTTCATCGGCGCGATGGCCACCCATGACGAGGTGCTGCGCTCGCCCGCCGTCATCGCGGGCTGCCCGCTCGTGGCGCTGGCCGCCGCCACCGTCGCCGACCCCGCCGTACGGCACCGCGGCACCTTCGGCGGCTCGCTCGCCCACGCCGACCCCGCCGGAGACCTGCCGGCCGTGGCCCTCGCGCTGGAGTGCGTGATGGTGACCTCCACCAGGCAGATCCCCGCGGCCGACTTCTTCCTCGACTACCTGGAGCCGGCGCTGGAGCCTGGCGAGATCCTGGTCGGGGTGAAGGTGCCCAAGCTCGGTCCCGGCTGGGGCTTCCACTACGAGAAGTTCCACCGCACCGCCCAGGCCTGGGCGATCGTCGGCGTGGCCGCGGCGGTCCGCCGGGCCAACGGCTCGATCCAGGAGGCCAGGATCGGGCTGACCAACATGGGCCCCACTCCGGTGCGCGCCCGCGCGGTCGAGAGCGCGCTGCAGGGCGTCGAGCTGGGCGAGGCCGTACGGCAGGCGTGCGCGGAGGCGGCCGAGGACACCTCGCCCACCTCCGACCTGCACGCCCAGGCCGACTACCGAAGGCACCTGGCCCAGGTGCTGACTCACAGGGCGGTGAACGCGGCCGCGGGCAGGCCCTGACGTCGCGTGGGCGTCCCTCAGGGGACGCCCACAACCCACGGGGTGGTCAGCGGAGGCCCCAGGCGCGAGTCTGGGACCACAGACAGGCGGAAGGAGCGGATCAATGGCGATGCGGTTCGAGCACGAGTTCACGGTCCCTGTCCCGGTCGAGCAGGCGTGGGCGGCGCTGCTCGACGTCGAGCGGGTGGCCCCGTGCCTGCCGGGGGCCACGCTCGACATCGTCGAAGGCGAGGAGTTCACCGGCAGGATGAAGGTGAAGGTCGGCCCCATCACCGTCACCTACAGGGGCACCGCCCGCTTCGAGGACGTCGACAAGGACGCCTACACCCTCACGCTGCAGGCCTCGGGCAAGGAGGCGCGCGGTTCCGGCACCGCCAGCGCGTCGGTCACCGCGCGCCTGACCCCCGCGGGCGACGCGACCGCGGTGCGGGTGGAGAGCTCGTTCAACGTCACGGGCAGGCCCGCGCAGTTCGGCAGGGGCGTCATGGCGGAGGTGGGCGGCAAGCTGATCGACAGGTTCGCGGAGAACCTGGCCGAGCTGCTGGGCGAGAGCCAGTCCGAGGAGCGCCACCTCGCCGCGGTGCCCGAACTCGACGAGGAGGACGCCAGGCCGAGCGGCACCCTGCGCACCTCGCTCACGCCCGACGAGGAGGCGCTCGACCTGCTCGCGATCGCGGGTACACCGCTGCTCAAGCGGGTGGCCCCGGTCGCCGGAGCGATTGCTGGGCTTCTGTTCCTTGTATGGCTGATCAGGCGTATTGTCCGGTAAAAACCAACTCAAGTAGGGACACACCACCGGTCCTGAGGGAATGTCTGACCTCGAGCATCGAGATCTCGGGGGAGAACAGGCATGCCGGAGTGCACCGTTGTCGTGATCGCCTACAACGACGCCGACCGCCTGCCGAGGGCCGTGCGTTCCGTGCTCGACCAGACCCTCCACGACCTCGAAGTAGTCATCTCCGACGACGCGAGCACCGACGACACGCCGAGGGTCGCCGCCGAGCTCATGCGCGCCGACCCCCGCGTGCGCTACGTGCGGCGGGCGGTCAACTCGGGCGGCTGCGGCGCGCCGCGCAACGAGGGGCTCGACGCTGCGCTGTCGCCGTACGTCCTGTTCCTGGACAGTGACGACACCCTGCCCAGGCACGCGTGCAAGAGCCTGCTGACCGAGATCGAGCGGACGGGGGCCGACTTCGTCTCGGGGCAGATCTCCAGGGTGTTCGAGCCTGGCGGGCGGCGGCAGCGGTACTACCCCTACCTGTTCAGGAAGCGGAGGGTCGTCGAGGGGATCCGCGAGGAGCCGGAGCTCTTCCTCGACTGCTTCTGCACCAACAAGCTCTTCGACGTGGAGTTCCTGCGCCGCAACGCGCTGCGCTTCCCCGAGGACATCCACTACGAGGACCACGTCTTCGGCGCCGAGATGTACGCCGTGGCGCAAAGGTTCGCGGTGGTGCCGTGGGTGGTCTACCACTGGCACAGGGCGCCGGCGACCGGCTCCATCTCGCTGAGCATCAAGGAGATGGACAACGTCCGCCACAGGATGGAGGCCGCCAGGCGCAGCGACGCCATCCTGCGCGAGCACGGGTGCGACGACCTCGTCCCCGACAGGCAGCGCCGCTTCCTGCGCCAGGACCTGCGGGTCTACCTCAACCCGATGCCTTCGCGCGACCTGCTGTGGGCCAAGGAGTTCGCCTCGGTCGTCAGGCCGTACCTGGAGCAGGTGCCGGAGGAGGTGATGGAGCGGATCGACCCGATGGTCAAGGTCTGCTGCCATCTGATCCTCTCCGACCGGATCGAGGAGCTGAGGGTCGCGGCCAGGTCGCTGAACGGCCCCATGGCTCCGCCGCGCGTGGCGACCGTGCGCGACGGGCGCACCTACTGGGGCCCCACGCCCTCCCCCGGCCTGGACATCACCAGGTTGCGCATGGCCGAGCTGCCCTACACCGCCTCCAGGCTGCGGCACGAGGTGGTCGAGGCCGTGAGCCAGGGCACGCGGCTGCGGCTGTCCGTCCGTACCTACGACCCCTTCGGCGTGCTGCGCGACTGGACGGCCTCCCTCAGGTGCGCAGGCATCACGGTGCCGATGGAGGTGCGCCCGTCGGCCGATGGCGGCTACGAGAGCGAGGTCACCGTCGACCTGGCGAAGCTGCGCGGGCGCTGCGACCCGCGCATCGCCTTCACCAGGCCCGACGGGCTGACCACCTCCGACCGGCTGATGGCCGACCCCACGATGGAGGCGATCGACCTCGGCCACGTGCGGGTCACGGCAGAGGGCCCGGCAGGGCTGCTGCGCCTGAGCCCGAAACGCACCCCGCGTGTGGCGCTGGCCAGGGTGAAGCGCTCCGTCCTCAGGAGGCTGAGCAACCCGAAGATCAAACTGAAGGTGTACAAGGCGCTGATCAGGGTAGTCCCGCCGCGTAGGGATCTCGCGCTGTTCGAGGCCGACTGCGGTAAGGGATACACCGGCAGCCCGCGCGCCGTCTATGAGGAGGTACGGCGCCGCGGGCTGCCGGTGAGCGCGGTCTGGTCGGTCGCCCGCGGACGCGTCTCCTTCCCGCGAGACGCCGCCCTGGTACGGCGCGGCAGCTGGCGCTACGTCTGGACCATGGCCCGTGCGGGCATCTGGGTCGACAGCCACGGCTTCCCCCTCGACTACCCCAAGCCGCGCGGCACCCGCTACCTGCAGACCTGGCACGGCCAGGGCATCAAGTCGATCGGCTTCGACGCCCCCGACCTGCGCGCCGACTTCCCGGGACCGCGCGAGCAGTGGCGCAGGGCCGTCGCCAGGTGGGACGCGCTCATCTCCCCCAGCGCCGAGTTCTCCCGCTACTTCGTGCCTGCCCTCGGCTACTCGGGTCCCGTCCTGCGCTACGGCTCGCCGCGCTGCGACGCCCTGGTGCACGGCAGGATCCCCGCCGGCCTGCGCGAGCGCCTGGAGCTCCCGCCCGACCGCAAGATCCTGCTCTACGCGCCCACCTACCGCGACGGCGCGAAGAGCTCGGGCATCTCGGTCAGGGTCGACCTGGAGGCGCTGGCCGACGCGCTGGCCGAGGAGTGGGTGCTGCTGCTGCGCACGCACCCGGTCGAACGCTTCAGGGTGCCCCAGCACGTGCGCCACTTCGTCAGGCCCGTGGGGTCGTACTCGGAGATCAACGACCTGATGCTGCTGTCCGACGCGCTGCTGACGGACTACTCCTCCGTGATGTGCGACTACGCGGTGACGGGCAAGCCGATGCTGTTCTTCATCGACGACTGGGACGAGTACCGGCTGACCGAGCGCGGCGTCAACACCGACCTGCCCGCCATCGCGCCGGGGCCGTGCGTCACCACCGACGCCGAGCTGATCGAGTGCCTGCGGAACCTGCCCGCCGTCCACGCCTCCTTCGCCGACAAGTACGCCGCCTTCCACCGGTTGTGGTGCGAGGACGAGCGCGGCGACGCCTCGGCCAGGGTGGTGGAAACGTTCTTCTCGGCGCCGCCGACCCCGAGGGTCCCCTCGCGGCCCTTCCTGCGGGGGGCGCGGTGAACAGATCACTGGTCTTCGCGTGCATGGACGCCGACACGCTCGGCGGGATCCAGCAGGTCACCCACACCCTCGCCCAGGGACTGGCGGGCCGCGGCTACGACGTGCACGTGATCGGCCTGCACAGAGCGGCCGACCCGTTCCGCTACGTCTCGAGGCCGCTCTACCGGCAGCACGTGATCAACAGGTCGTCGCGGCCCTCCCGCTTCGAGAGGCGCAGGCTGGACAGGGTGCTCGGGCGGATCGGGCCGGGCTTCGCCGTCCTCACCTCGCCAGGGGTGGTGTCGCGCCTGTCAGGACGGCTGCCCGGCAGGATGCGGCTGATCGGGCAGTACCACGGCTCCTACGCCCACGCGCGCATCTGCTCGCACCTGGGCGCCATCAGGCGGCACTACGGGGAGCTCGACCAGGCGGTCTTCCTCAGCGAGGACGACGCGTGGCTGTTCTCCGAGCACGCGCTGCTGCCCAACACGTGGTCGCTGCCCAACCCCCTGACGATCTGGCCCGGCGCGATCTCCTCGCTGGAGGCGCCCAGGGTGCTGGGTGTGGGAAGGCTGGCGGGCGTCAAGCGGTTCGACCGGCTGATCAGCGCCTTCGCCATGGCCTCTGCGCCGCCGTGGGAGCTCCACCTGATCGGCGACGGCCCCGAGGAGGAGCGGCTGCGCGCGCACGCCCGCCGCGAGGGCGTCGAGGACAGGGTGGTGTTCAGAGGGCGCCTGCCGGCCTCGGGCATGTCGCGGGAGTACCTGGCCGCCTCGATCGTCGCGCTGTCGAGCGAGCACGAGGGACTGCCTCTGGTGATGCTGGAGTCGGCCGCGCACGGGGTGCCCTCGGTCGCCTTCGACGTCTCGGGCGGCGTGCGCTCCGCCGGCGGGCTCCTGGCCCCTCCAGGTGACGTGGCCGTCTTCGCCGACAGGCTCGACACGCTGATGCGCTCATACGACGAGCGGCGGCGCCTCGGCGCCGCCGCTCGGGCCAGGGCCGAGACGTTCGGACTCGAACGCGTCCTCGACCGCTGGGAACAGCTCTTCGCTCACATGACGCGCTGAGGCAGCTCCGACTCGGCGCGCTGCTGCGGAAGCCCAGCCAGCGCGAGCTGTCCCGAGGTCAGCAGCGCGGGAACGGGGCCCTGCTCGCGCAGCCTGTTGATGCGGTCGCGCATGAGCTTGCGCATGCGTGCGCCACGCCGCTTCTGCATGGTCTTCTGGAACTTCAGCATGTGCTCCTTGGCGGCCTTCGGCGCGCCCGACAGCTCGTAGCCGTGGTCCTCGAGCCTGTCACCGAGCGCCTGCTCGGCCAGCCTGATCTCCCAGCTGTCCAGGCGCTTGGCCCAGCTGCCCACCCGCGCCCTGGTGACCTCGCCGTGCGTGTTGCTGTGCCACACCTTGTGGACGGGCACCGCGTGGCTGGCGGCCTCACGCGGCGAGCACATCGCGGGGTCGTAGTCCTCTTCGAGGAAGTGGCAGAGCTTCTTCAGCTCCGTCGACGGGTCGTCGGTCAGGTCCTCGTAGCGCAGCTCGTAGTAGCTGTCCTCAGACATCGTCTTGCGCAGCCTCTTGCCCGCGTCGATCGCCTCGGCCCACGTGGAGATGGCGTGGAAGGAGTTGAGCGTGTACCAGGGCATCTCCTTCAGGGAGGCGACGCAGTCGCGGCCGTCCCTGATGAGGTGGATGAACTGCGCGTCGGGGAAGAGCCTGGTCAGCATGTCCACCTGCTTGACGTAGCTCGGACGCTTGTCGCCCCACCTGGGCTTGCCGAAGCGGTCGGAGTACATCTTGAAGGTGGTGCCGACCACCGAGCCGAGCGAGCCGGGGCCCTCGACGACCTGCCGGATGTAGTCGTCCTTGTCGATGCCGAGCTCGCGGAACTTCGTGCTGCGGTCGCCGGCGATGTACTCGGCGAGCGCGCGGCGCCGCTCGGCGATCCGCATGTCGCCGAACGTGCGGCGCTTGTAGTAGACGGGGACCAGGAACCTGGTCTCCGGCGGCACCGCGAGCCTGGGATGCGAGCTCAGCATGAGCTGCAGCATCGTGGTGCCCGAGCGTGGACAGCCAATGACGAATACCGGCCTGTCAGACATTTGGTGAACCCCCGATTAGCGCGTGCTCTCGACTCTCCTGCGGCTTGGGCACCGCGGCGTTGCGGCGAGTGAAGAGCCACATCCGATAGACAAGGAAGATCTCGTTGGCCAGGAGCAGGATGCTGGCGACCGCCGTCACGGGGATCAGCGCCGCCTGCCCGATCAGCGGCGCCACCACGAAGACCGCCGCGTGGAACTCGATACCGCTGATCAGGTGAGACCTGACCCTGCGGCGGGCCAGGGAACGGTTGAAGCGCCTGAGCGGGCCCCTCGACCGCCTCGGCGCCGGCACGCGCGGCGCCTGCGGCACCTCCGTCAAGCTGGGCGCGAGCCCTTCCCTGATCGTCTCCCTGACCCGCTTCATCTGCGGTGCGTTGACGTACCTGAACAGATCGAGGACGGCCACCGTCGCGCCCAGCAGGATGAAGTCCACGCTTCCCGTGGCCGCGTACTGGCCGTAGGCCAGTCCCGCGGCGCAGCAGACCACCCTGATCCTGTCGCCCACGTAGTCGAGCCACAGGCCGAACGGTGTCCCCGTGCCCTTCAACCTGGCGATCTTGCCGTCGACGCAGTCGATCATGAAGCTCAGGTAGAAGAGCGCCGCGCCCGCGGCGAGCTGGTTGGCCCCCAGGCACACCGCCGACCCCATGCCCAGGATCAGAGAGAAGACCGTGAGCGCGTTGGGCGTGATCTCTGTGTGGTTGGCCACGAACATCGCGACCCGGCAGGCGGCCGGGTCCACGAAGTACACGGTCCACCAGGAGTCTCTCCGCTTACGTGTCGCGTAGACGTCATCGAGCGAATAGGTCCTCATGGATTCCAGCATGGCGACGCGGTGTTGCCCTTCGATTACTCTCTGGAACTATTGGAGAATGTCCATGCCGCTTCTTGACTCTCTCCCCACCTGGCATTGCCTAGGTAGATCGATTGGAGCCTTCTATCCGAACATTCCGGTCGAGATGATGCGGTCCACCACTCTCTCGGAGGCCCTGCCGTCGTCGTGCGGACAGTAGGCGTCCACGAAGGACCTGTACTTGCCCGCGAACGCCTCTTCGACGTGCCTGAGGCCCGCTATCGCCTCGATCACCTGGTCCGACTCCTCCACGATCGGCCCAGGAGCCTCGGCCTCGAAGTCGAAGTAGAAGCCGCGCGCCTCATCCCTGTAGGTCGCGAGGTCATAGGTGAAGAAGATCATCGGTCGGCCCGTGTTGCAGTAGTCGAACATCGCCGAGGAGTAGTCGGTGACCAGCACGTCGGAGATCAGGTACAGCTCGGCGATGTCGGGGTAGTGGGTGACGTCGATCGCGAAGTTCCCCTCGGGGAAGGCGGGCCTGTCGGTCACCAGGTAGTGGGCGCGCACGAGGAAGACGTGGTCGTCCCCCAGCGCCTTCCTGGCGCGCTCGAGGTCGAGCTCCAGGTGGAAGAGGCGCTTGCCCACCCCCACGTGCTGGTCGTCACGCCAGGTGGGCGCGTACAGCACCACCTTCTTGCCAGGCTCGATGCCGAGACGCCTGCGCACGGCCTGCGCGCGCTCCTCGCGGTCGGCCGCCTTCAGCAGGTCGTTGCGGGGGTAGCCCACCTCCAGGACCTCGCCTCCGTAGTCGTAGGCGCGGCGCATGATGGTGGTGGCGAAGGCGCTGGGCGAGACCAGGAAGTCCCACAGCGGCACGTCCTCCTTGATCCACTTGAAGGTCTCCGCCCGCCTGAACGGCGTGACCTTCAGGTCGTAGCCGAGCCGCTTGAGCGGGGTGCCGTGCCACGTCTGCATGTACAGCTGGCCCGCGGGCTTGCCCGGGATCTCCCGCTGCGACCAGTTGCTGACGACGAGCCCCGCGGAGCTGCGGACCTCGTGGTGGCGGCGCGAGCCCTTCATGACCACCTCGGCGCCCTCGGGCGTGGCGAACTGGCCGTCCCTGGAGACCCACACCAGCTCCGCGCCGACGTCACGGCGGCGCAACTCCTCGAAGACGGCCCTGGGGTTGCAGGAGAACTGCCTGCCCTCGTAGCTGTCGAAGAGCACGAGGTCGCGCTTCAACGGCAGGGAGCCCGTCCTCTCCCGCAGCAGCCGCTGGGCGTACCTGCCGCGCTCGTCGGGGCCCAGCGCCACGCGTGAGCGCAGCGCGAGCGCCTCCCCCTCCTGCGAGGTCACGCAGAAGTCGTGCGTTCCCGCGACGTGATACTCCGACAGCGAGCCGATCGTCGTGGGCCCCACCCTGAGGGGGACCACCCCGTCCTCGACCTCCATGAGGAGATCCCACAACCCGCTCGCCAGCGGGAGCTCGCCGCCCTGCGACGGCAGCTGCGCCACCGCCAGCCGCGCGTGGAAGCGAGCCCCCTCCCACTCGAGCGGCACCGTCCTGGTCTCCGTCGAACGGCGGCGGCACACCAGCAGCCTCTCGGGCCGCGCGTCCTGGACGTGCTCGCCGGACAGGACGAGACGGCCCTCGGCGTCCCATTCGAGCGTGTCGACGATCGGGCGCGTCTCACGCCAGGTGGCGACGAGGAATCCGTACCTGGTCACCTCCACCGCCAGCTCGGCGCCCGACGGCGTGATCCACCGCGCCGCCACCCCGTCAGGGCTCGCCAGGCGCGAGGACGCGCCGCCCGCGGCCACGACGATCTCCCAGCGCGGATCGTCGCCGTGCGGGTCCCGCAGCAGCGACTCATAGGGGATCACGACGTCGAAGGCGCCCTCGGCGTCCAGCTCGACGGGGATGGACAGATCGCCTGCGCCGCTCAGGACGACCTCGGCCGCGCCGCCCGAACGCGAGCCGATCCTGCAGCTCAGCTCGAATCCCGACGCGCCCGCCACAGCCCGGTCCACCACGGCCACAGGGGTGCTCATCCTGATCTGGAAGCGCTGCCCCCTCGTCCTCGGCGGGACGCGCATGCGCAGGTCGCTGTCGAGCCACACGTCGACATGGCCGTGGACGGGGCCCGAGATCCTGCTCGACCGCTGAAGCCCGTGCGACTCCACCGTGACCCAGAGCTCCCAGTTCCCCGGTCTGCGCAGGAGCCGATCGCCGAAGTTGATCCGCGCCCTGAAACCCGACCAGTCGTAGCAGACCGCGGCGTGCCCTGCTCTGGCCGTCACGTCGGGGCGGGCGGCCCGCTCGCTCGTCAGCTCGATCACGTCGGCGGTCTTCGCGTTGCGCAGCTCCAGCCGCAGCTCCGACGAGCCAGGGTCGGTCATCTCCAGCCGGTCGATGTAGGCGAACCCCTCGATCACCAGGCCGCCCTCCTCCCAGCAGGCCCTGTCGACCCTGGTGTGGAGCTCCAGCTCCTCGTCGACCTCGTACAGCCTGGCCGGCACCTTCACCTTGCGGTCGCCGAAGAAGGGATAGGTCAGGTACAGCTTCGGACGGAAGACGCCCTTGCGTACCCCCTTCACCGTGGGCAGGCCCTCGCGTTCGAGGCCGAAGACCTCGCGCAGCGCGTCGACCCTGCGGTGGCGCGCCAGATACAGCTTGACCCGGTCCGCGACGGGCAGCGCCATGAGCTGGTCCACGCCGGCGGCGGCGAGGAAGGGCCGCACCCGGTCGAGCGCCGCCTCGCGCTCGTCCTGCTGCATCGAGGTGACCGCCTCGACGGCGATCATCACGTCCGCCTCGAGTATCTGCGTGTCGAGCCCGGGCAGGAGTTCGGGCAGGTGGGCGGCCACCACCGCCCGCAGCTCCTCCAGCGCGTCGAAACGGGCCCGCAGGTTGCCGAGCTCCGCGCGGTTCTGCGTCGTGGACAGCTCTCCGCGGTCGCGCCTGCGCCACAGGTAGACGACGTCGTCGAGGACGTCGACCGTCTCCGCGTGCACGTGGGCGGCCACGGCGAGCGCGACGTCCTCGTAGATGCCGGCGGGGAAGCGGAAACCCCTCGACTCCCAGAACGAGCGCCGGTACACCTTGTTCCACACCGTGCGGTCGCGCAGCAGTTGAGGGTGGTGGCGCACGTGGGTGCGCCGCACCGCAGGAGGCAGGGCCTTGTCGTGCAGCCACGAGGGCACCTCCTTGCCCGCCGACAGGCGGCGCACGGCACCGCAGGCGAGGTCGGAGCCCGTGCTCTCCAGGGACCCGACCAGCGCCTCGTAGGCGCCGGCCGGCACGATGTCGTCGCCGTCGGCGAAGGTCAGGTACCTGCCTGCGACCCGGTCGAGCCCCGCGTTGCGGGCCAGGCCAGGACCTCGGTTCTCCTGCTGGATCAGCTGGAACCTGCTGTCCCTCGCCACCCTGGCCTTCGCGATGACGGCGCTGTTGTCGGTGGAGCCGTCATCGACCAGGAAGACCTCGATGTCGGAAAGCGTCTGCGTGGCAATGGATTCCAGACATTCGTCGAGATAGTGCTCCACGTTGCAGAAGGGCACAACGATGCTCAAGATCGCGGACATGCGGACACTCCTCAGGGAAATGACATGACTACTACGGCGGATTCGGGGCTGCCGTCGCGGGCAGTCGTGCTACGCCATCCGGCTGCGAAAAGGAAATACGGAAAAGAATGGCGGGACAGAAGGCGGCAGGAAAGCGCCGGCTCATTACCGGCGAGCGGAACGACGGCATTCACGGTGACCGGCTCCGCGAATGGACGGGCCGGCCCGGCGGCATGGGCAGGGGAAACCATGTTCATCCGTGGTCCTCCCTTTCGCGGCGTCAATACGAGCGCGCTTCGGCCATCAGGGAGATTCCCGGCAGGCGGCCGACAGGCAGAATCCGCTCCGACCACACGACCGCGCCGAGCACGCCGTTCACCAGGGGAGACGGCTCCTCCAGGCCGCGACAGGCGCCCTTGCGCCCGCGCCACCGGAGGGCCGGCCGCAGCAGCACGTTCCAGCTCCACATCCGCTCGATCGTGAGTCCGGCGTCGAGCAGGAGCATGGACAGGGAGTCCCTGGTGTAGCGGCGCTCGCGGCCGAGGGCGACGTCGCGCGCCGACCACAGCCGCATGTCACACGGCACGGCGATCAGCGCGGTCCCTCCGGACCTCAGCAGCCTGTTGATCTCGGTGGCCGCCGCCGCGTCGTCGTCGATGTGCTCGAGCACGTCGAAGGCGACGACCAGGTCGAACTCGTCCGAGGGCAGGGGCAGGTTCCTGATGTCACCCCACATCGCGTCCACGCCCCTGGACCGGGCGTGGTCGACCGCCGCCTCCGAGCAGTCGACGGCGAGGGCCTGCCAGCCGTGATCGACGAGAACCCGCGTGTTGCCGCCGCCCGCCGCTCCGAGATCCACCGCACGACCCGGTGTGCCGAGGCGGCGCAACCGCCGGGCGAGGAGGGCCCGTCGCTCGCGGTGCCACCAGTTGCGGTCTTCGAGACGCATCGCCCGGTCGATTTCGACGGCATCCATCTTTACTCCCTGTAGCCGCTTCTCGTCCTCGGCATTCTGGTCGCGTCACCGGCTGCGGACGTCTCGTTGAACAGCAGCAGGAATCAGCCCTGGCAGTTCTTTACCTGACGGGATCGGCCATCGGCGAAGGGAGTCAACACCGGGCAAATTTCTGTCCACCGAAAGGCAACGGCACCGGCCCGGGCGAGCGCTGGGTTTACAGTCGCTCTCTGGTTCCAAGCCATTTATCCGCTCGGACGGGGAGTGCCCCTGTGCATAATCGGCAAACGGCGCCAATTCCACTTGCACAGCCTGTGATCGGCGAGGCGGAAATAGCGGCGGCCGTGCGCGTGCTACGCAGCGGCCAGGTCGTCCAGGGCCCAGAGGTGGCCGCCTTCGAGCACGAGTTCTCCTCCATGGTCGCGGACAGGCACTGCGTCGCCGTCAACTCGGGCACCTCGGCACTTCACCTGACCCTCATGGCGCTGGGCATCGGCCCTGCCGACGAGGTCATCGTGCCCTCGTTCACCTTCGCCGCCACCGCCAACGCGGTGCGGCTCGTCGGCGCCGATCCGGTCTTCGCCGACATCGACCCTGCCACCTACTGCCTGGCGCCCGACGCCGTCGCGGCGGCGATCAGCCCGCGCACCGCGGCCATCATGCCCGTCCACCTGTACGGCCACCCCGCCCCCATGGACGACCTCCAGGCCCTCGCCGACCGGCACGGCCTGGCCATCGTCGAGGACGCGTGCCAGGCCCACGGCGCGGCGCTGGACGGCAAGCCCGCGGGCTCCTTCGGCGCGGCAGGCTGCTTCAGCTTCTACCCGACCAAGAGCATGCACGCCCTGGAAGGCGGCATGATCGCCACCGCCGACGCGAACCTGGCCCGCAGGCTCCGTCTCCTGCGCAACCAGGGCATGGAGGCGCGCTACGCCAACGAGATCGTCGGCGCGAACCTGCGCATGACCGACGTGGCCGCCGCCATCGGCAGGGTGCAGCTCGAGCAGCTGCCCGGATGGACGGAGCGGCGCGTCAGGAACGCCAAGAGTCTCGACGCTCGCATCACCGCGCTGCCGGCGCCCTTCGTGGCTGACGGCGCGACGCACGTCTACCACCAGTACACGCTTCGGGTGCCCGGCGAGCGCGACCGCTTCCAGCGGCGGCTGTCGGAGCTGGGCGTGGGCAGCGCGGTCTACTACCTGACCCCCGTCCACCGGCTGAGGCCTTACCTGCCCGAGCACGGGCACTTGGCGCTCCCCGAGACCGAGTGCGCGGTCGCCGAGGTGGTGTCGCTGCCGGTGCACCCGTCGCTCACGCCCGCCCAGCTCGACCGCGTCGCCGAGGCGGTCAACGAGGCGGGGAGCCTGCTGTGAGCCGAGGAAGGACGCTGCGCGCCGGGCTGATAGGGCTCGGCGCGATGGGGCGCCACCACGCCCGCGTGCTGACGGGGCTGGAAGGGGTGTGCCTGGCCGGCGTCAGCGACCCACTGGCCTCGAAGATCGCGCCCCTCCCCGGCGTCCCCCTCCTCAACGACCTCGACGACCTGCTCACCCTCGGCATCGACTACGCCGTGGTGGCCACCCCCACGGCCACGCACGAGGAGGTCGGCCTGCGCCTGGCCGCCGCCGGCGTCTGCGCCCTGATCGAGAAGCCGCTGGCGCACACGGTCGACGCCGCGCACCGGCTCGTGACGGCCTTCCGTTCACGCGGGCTGGTGGCCGCGGTGGGTCACATCGAGCGCTTCAACCCCGCGCTGCTCAGCCTCCGCGACAGGCTGGAGGCGGGCGAGCTCGGCGAGGTGTTCCAGGTCGCCACCCGCCGCCAGGGCCCCTTCCCCAACCGGATCACCGACGTCGGCGTGGTCAAGGACCTGGCCACCCACGACATCGACCTCACGAGCTGGGTCACGGGACAGGACTACCTGTCGGTGTCGGCCCGCACGATCTCCAGGAGCGGGCGGGCCTACGAGGACATGGTGGCCGTCGTCGGCCAGCTCGAACGGTCGGCCGTCGCCAACCACCTGGTCAACTGGCTGAGCCCGCTCAAGGAGCGCTCCACGATCGTCACGGGCGACCTCGGGTGCTTCGTGGCCGACACCCTCACCGCCGACCTCACCTTCTACTCCAACGGAGCCGGTCACACCGAGTGGGAGGCGCTGAGCACCTTCAGGGGCGTCTCCGAGGGAGCCATGATCCGCTACGCGATCCTCAAGCGGGAGCCCCTCCAGGTCGAGCACGAGCGGTTCCGCGACGCGGTGCTCGGCCTGCCCGCCGACATCGTGACGCTCGACCACGGCCTTCGCACGGTGGCGGTGTCCGTCGCGGTGCTGCGCTCCGCCCACGAGGGCGTGACCGTGCACCTGAGCGACCACCACCGCCTCGAGACACAGAAAGCGCACTGACATGCCATCACCTGCCGCCCGGCCCCGGCTCGCCGTCATCGTGGGCAACGCCATCACCGGTGACTCCAGAGTCCAGAAGACCGCCCTCGCCGCGGCCCGCGACGGGTGGGAGGTCACGCTCGTCGGGCGGGCCGCCGGCGGTGAGACCGAATACTCGTCGTTCGGTCCCGTACGGGTCATCAGAGTCGCCGTCGACGACGTCATGCGTAAGCACGCGTGGGTGAAGCGCCGGCGGCGGGGCCTGCGCGCCAGAATCATGCAGTGGGGCCTGCCCGACGAGAGGGCTTTGGCCCGCTACCGGACGGCGCACCGGGTGTGGGTCAGGGAGCAGCGCGCCCACATCGGCTGGACCTACAGCGCGGGAGCGAGCGGCACCCTGTCCCGCCACACCAGGCGGCTGTGGATCCGCCTGGGCAGGCACGTCCACCAGGCGCGCGTCCGCGCCTTCAGGTGGGAGCGCAGGCGCAGCCGCAGGAAGCACACGCCGGTCGGCGAGTGGCGCAGGGACATGCCCGAGCTCATCGACCTCGAGCTGGCCTTCGGGGCGGTCCTCGACGACCTGCGGCCCCATGTGATCCACGCCAACGACATCACGATGATCGGCGTGGCCGCCCAGAGCGCCGCGCGGCTGCGCTCGCGCGGATTCACCTGCCGGTGGCTCTACGACGCCCACGAATACGTCAGGGGCGCGGACTGGCACACGGAGCTCAGGACGAGCGCCTATCACGACCTGGAGCGGCAGTTCATCGGCAGGGCGGACGCCGTCGTCACGGTCTCTCCCGAGATCGCCGAGGTGCTGCGGCGGCAGTATCACCTGCCCTCCACGCCGCTGGTCGTGCGCAACACGCCGATCAGAGAGGCCGTCGGGCGTGGTGAGAGCTCCGCCAGCGTCCGCGCCGCCTGCGGTCTCGGCCCCGACACGCCCCTGCTCGTCTACTCGGGCTGGATGGACAGGGACCGCAGTGTCGACACGGCCGTCGCCTCGCTGACCTCGCTGCCCCACGTCCATCTGGCGATCGTGTCGGGACGGAAGAACGCGGTGCTCAGGGAGCTGCTGGAGCTGGCCGAGCGGATCGGCGTCAGCGATCGCGTCCATGTGGTCCCCTACGTGCCGCAGGCCGACGTCGCCGACTACCTCTCCACCGCCGACCTGGGTCTGATCTGCTCGAAGCGGCTGCCGAACCACGAGATGGCGCTGCCGACCAAGCTGGCGGAGTACCTGCACGCGGGGCTCGCGCTGGTGGTCAGCGACGTGCGCACCGTCGCCACCTACGTCAACGCCCACGGGGTGGGCGAGGTCTTCTCCTCGGGAGACGTGCCCGCCTTCGCCGCCGCCGTACGGCGTGGCCTGTCGAGGAAGAAGGAGCTGGCCGAGAACATCTCCGAGGCCATACTCAAGGAGCTGTCGTGGGAGTACCAGTGCTCGATCCTGCTGCAGCTCTACCGCGACCTGTCGGGTCTCACCCCGCCCCCGCCCTCCTCGGTCGTGCCGTGGGACGCGCGTGAGCGGATGGGGAGCGTGACGGACGGCGGCTGGACCCCGCTCCGCGCCACCCCGATCAGGCTCGGCCTCGGCCCCGCGAACCACTCGGGCCAGCTGGCCGCCTTCGCGCAGGCCATCAGCAGGGAGCGCGGCGACGTCTCGATGGAGGTCGTGATGCTGAAGCGTCCAGGCTCTCCCTTCGACTATCCCGCCGACCACTACCTCGACCCCGCGGCCTTCGGGCGCAGGGAGACGCAGATCGCGCAGATCCAGCGGACCCTCGGCCGCTACACCCACCTGCTGGCCGACGCCTTCCTGCCGATCCTGGGCAGGCTCAACGGCGAGCACGTGGACGGCGACCTGCCCGCGCTGCTCAGGGCGGGCATCAAGGTCGCGCTCCTCGCCCACGGCAGCGAGGTCCGCCACCCCCTGCGGCACATGGAACGGCACGAGCACTCGCTGTTCCACGACGCCCCCGAGGAGGTGGTGAGGCGGCTCACCGCGGTCACCGAGCACAACCACAGGATCGCGAGGGAGTGTGGGCTGCCCGTCTTCGTGACCACACCCGATCTCCTGGACGACCTGCCACAGGCGATATGGGCGCCGCTGGTCGTGGACGTGAACGCCTGGGCCTGCGACGCGCCCGTGATGCGCAGGAGCAGGCCCAAGGTGCTCCACGCGCCGTCCAAGCGGTGGACGAAGGGGACCGCGCGTATCCTTCCCGCGCTCACCGGCCTGCACGAGCGTGGCGTCATCGACTTCCAGCTGGCCGAGAACGTCTCCTGGTCGCAGATGCGCGCGCTGGTGCGGGAGGCCGACATCGTGGTCGACCAGTTCGCCATCGGCAGTTACGGCACCTTCGCCTGCGAGGGGATGGCAGCGGGCAAGCCCGTGATGGCCTACCTGTCGGAGAGCGCCTACGGCAGCGGCGTGCCCGTGCCGCCCATCGTCAACGCCACCGTGGACACGATCGGCCCCGCCATGGAGCGCCTGCTGGACGACAGGGACGCCACGGCGCGGATCGGGGTCGAGTCCGCGGCCTTCGCCCGCGCCTACCACGACGGCACCCAGACCGTCAGGGCCCTGGCCGGGTTCCTGCGGTGACCATCACAGCTCCCACGAGGGCCGCGCGTTCGGCCAGGCCCTCGTGGGCCAGGTGCGCCACGGCCCGCCGGGTCGGCGCGAGCACCAGGCCGGCCGCGTGGCCGGTCAGGTGTGACGCGTCGCGGCCGTGCGCCGACCACGCGACGCCGGCAAAAGATCACATCAGCAACGAAGTGCCACCATTCAACTTCGGAGAGTAGCGCAACATGCAAGCGGACGTCAGCGTGATCATCGCGGTCTACAACACCATGCCGTACCTGACGGAATGCCTGGACTCGGTCGTCTCGCAGACCATCGGGCCCGACCGGATGCAGGTCGTCGCCGTGGACGACGGCTCCACCGACGGCGGCGACAAGGAGCTCCAACGCTTCGCCGAGCTGTATCCGGGGTTGTTCACCGTGCTCACGCAGGAGCACTCGGGAGGCCAGGCCCAGCCGAGCAACAGGGCGCTGTCCATGGCCACCGGCAGGTACGTCTTCTTCCTCGGAGCCGGCGACCACCTCGGCCCCGAGGCGCTCGAGCGGCTGGTGTCGGCCGCCGACACCTACGACTCGGACGTGGTGCTCGGCCGTACCATCGGGGTGAACGGCAGGAACGTCAGCCGGGCCGTCTACGAGAGCACCAGGCCGGAGATCACGCTCGACGACTCGCCGCTGGCGTGGGCGCTGTCCAACAACAAGCTGTTCCGCAGGGAGCTCGTCGAACGGCACGGGCTGCGCTTCCCCGAGCACATGCCGCTCTGGAGCGACCAGCCGTTCACCCTCGAGGCCTGTGTCCGGGCCCGGCGGATCAGCGTCCTGGCCGACTACGACTACTACTACGCCGTGCGCAGGGACGACGCGAGCGACGTCGGCTCCAGGACCCCGCACCTGACCAGGCTGCGGTGCACGGCGGAGGTCATGAAGTCGGCGGCGTCGCTGATAGAGCGGGGGACGGGCAGGGACACCGTGCTGAGGCGGCACTTCACGTGGGAGCTGTCCAAGCTGCTCGACCAGGACTTCCTCACCCTGGAGCCCGAGCGGCAGGACGACGTGTGCGCGGGCGTGGGCGCTCTGGCCGAGGCCTACCTCACCCCTGGCATCGTCGCCAAGCTCGACCGCACGCGCAGGGTGAAGCTCCTGCTGGCA
This sequence comes from Nonomuraea recticatena, assembly GCF_039533245.1. Lineage (NCBI taxonomy): Bacteria > Bacillati > Actinomycetota > Actinomycetes > Streptosporangiales > Streptosporangiaceae > Nonomuraea > Nonomuraea recticatena. Next base: position 508,569 of record NZ_BAAATE010000001.1, read on the forward strand.
CAGGTGGGACTCGCCGACGAGCTGAGGGAGCTCATCCGCCGCGAGCGGGACGGCGTCGGGTCGGCGGTGGTCGTCACGGGAGACGGCGTCTACGAGGCGCTGCCCGGATTCGGCACCCTGCCGAATCACCACTTCGCGCTGCCGGGCAGCGCGGCGGGGCTCCTGCGGATCGACGACGTCGTCCGCGACGAGGACGGCATCCTGACCGGGCGCCTCCCGCTGGTCGGCGCGTCCTCGGTGCGTGTGGCCTTCCTTCCCGTGCGCAAGGGCAGGAGCCAGGACGAGGACATCACCGGCTGCTACAAGCTCGCCGAGGGCCACGTGCCGCCGTTCGCCGAGCCGGTCGCCGCCGAGCAGCACGACGACCACCTCGCGATCAAAGTCCACGTCCCGTACGCGTCGCTGACGAAGTCCAGGGCCGACCGCGCGAAAATCTTCGTCCCCCGGCTGTACGTCAGGGTCGCGAACGTGACCTACCAGCTCCCCCTTCCGCAGCTTCCAGGGCCGTCGACCTCTGTCGTCCGGTGGCGCGGAGGAAAGGCCTTCCGGATCACGCTCGGCGACGACTCGCAGGGAAATCTGAAGATCTACGTCAGCAGGATGTCGCGGCTCAAGGCGGTAAGGCGGGCGCTGCGCCGCATGCGGAGAAGGAAGCACTCATGAACGTGTGCGTCGTCGGTCTCGGGAAGATCGGCCTCCCGCTCGCGGTGCAGTTCTGCGGCAAGGGCCACCGGGTCGTCGGTGCTGACGTGGACGAGCGCGTCGTCGACCTGGTCAACGCCGGCGAGGAGCCGTTCCCCGGCGAGAAGGACCTGGACGTCAGGCTGAAGGAGGCGGTGCACAGCGGCCTGCTGTCCGCCACCCGCGACACGACGGCGGCCGTCGCCGGCAGTGACGTGGTCGTCGTGGTGGTGCCGCTCTACGTGGACGCCGAGGGCGCGCCCGACTTCGCGTCGATGGACGCCGCCACCCAGGCGGTCGCAAGGGGCCTGCGCCCCGGCACGCTGGTCAGCTACGAGACGACTCATCCCGTCGGCACCACCAGGAACAGATGGGGTCCCATGCTGGAGTCGGGTTCGGGGCTGACGGCCGGCCTCGACTTCCACCTGGTCTTCAGCCCCGAGCGGGTGCTGACCGGCAGGGTCTTCGCCGACCTGCGGCGCTATCCCAAGCTCGTGGGCGGGATCTGCGAGCGGTCGGCCGAGCACGGGGTGGCCTTCTACGAGTCCGCTCTCGACTTCGACACCCGTCCCATGCTCAAGAGGCCCAACGGGGTCTGGGATCTCGGCTCCACGGAGGCCGCCGAGCTGGCCAAGCTGGCCGAGACCACCTACAGGGACGTCAACATCGCACTGGCCAACCAGTTCGCGCGGTTCGCCGCGCGCCGCGGCATCGACGTGGCGCGCGTCATCGAGGCGTGCAACACCCAGCCCTACAGCCAGATCCACCAGCCCGGCATCGCCGTCGGGGGGCACTGCATCCCGGTGTATCCGCAGATCTACCTGTGGGGCGACCCCGATGCGAGCGTGGTGCGCGCCGCGAGGGAGGCCAACGCCGCGATGCCCGCCTACGTCGTCGGCATGCTGGAGGCGGCCTACGGCGAGCTGTCGGGCGCGCACGTGCTCGTCCTCGGCGTGGCCTACCGCGGAGGGGTGAAGGAGAGCGCCTTCTCCGGCGTGTTCCCCACCGTGGCGAGGCTACGGGAGCTGGGGGCCACGGCGTACGTCGCCGACCCGCTGTTCTCCACCGGGGAGATCGCGGCCATGGGGCTGAAGCCGTGGCAGGGCGAGCCCGTCACGGCGGCGATCGTGCAGGCCGACCACCTGGAGTACCGCCTGCTCGGCGCGGAGGACCTGCCCGGCGTGCGGGTGCTGGTCGACGGGCGGCGGGTGACCGCGCCCGAGCGGTGGCGGGGAGTGCGGCGCCTGGTGATCGGCGCCTAGTCTCAGGGGCGTTCGCTGAGCCGGTCGGCGCGGTCGCGGACGTAGGTCAGCCCCGTCTCGGGGCAGACCCACACGTCCGCCTCGCCGTCCTTGGCCTCCAGGCGGACGCCCGCCCTGCCCACCCAGCCGATCCTCTTCGCCGGGACCCCCGCCACCAGGGCGTAGTCGGGCACGTCCCTGGTCACGACGGCCCCTGCGGCGACCATGGCCCAGCGGCCCACCCGCACCGGCGCCACGCAGACGGACCTCGCTCCCAGCGACGCGCCCTCCTCGACGACGACGCCGACGGCCGTCCAGTCGTCGCCGCCCTTCACCTGGCCGTCGGCGCTGACCGAGCGCGGATTGCGGTCATTGGTGAGGACGGCGGCGGGCCCGACGAAAACACCGTCGGCCAGCGCGGCCGGTTCATAGACGAGCGCGTAATTCTGGATTTTCACGTTGTTTCCGAGTCGCACCCCTGGCCCGACATAAGCGCCCCGTCCCAGAACGCAGCCGTCGCCAAGACGCGCGTTCTCTCGCACCTGGGCGAGATCCCACACCCTGACCCCAGACCCGATCTGCGCGCTTTCGTCCACCTGGGCGGTAGCGGCGATTCTGTTGTCCATGGGTCGCCATTTCTCCCGTGCCGGTTCTTGCCGGAATTCAGGCTAGTCGAAGCTCGCTCGCCCGCCCCCGAGGCAGCCGTCCGCCGACCCGGAGCCGTCCGGAATGCGGCACCATGGACGAGATGTGATTCCCCTCGTCGCTGGAGGCGCCGGATGTTGGTGCGTGGACTCGTCCTCGCTGGAGCGATCGTGGCGCTGCTGCCGGCGCTCCCCGCGCAGGCCGCCCCCAAGGTCGACTGCGCGAAGGTGAAGTGCCTGGCCCTCACCTTCGACGACGGCCCAGGCCCTGCCACTGGAACGCTCCTGTCGACGCTCGGGAAGAACAAGGCCAAGGCCACCTTCTTCCTCATGGGCAAGCACGTGGAGCTGCGGCCCGCGCTCGTGAAGCGCATGGCCCGCGAAGGCCACGAGATCGGCAACCACACCTGGTCCCACCCCAGCCTCCCCACGCTCTTCGACGAGGAGATCACCCAGGAGCTGAGGGCCACCCAGGAGGCGATCTCCTCGCTCACCGGCAGGACGCCCCGGATGTTCCGCCCGCCGTACGGGAACACCGACGACAGGGTGCGGGAGCTGGCGGGAGACGAGGGGATGGCGCAGGTGCTGTGGACCGGCACCACGCTCGACTGGAAGCTGCGTGACCAGAAGAAGATCAGGTCGGCGGTTCTCCGGCTGGCCAAGCGCGACGGCGTCATCCTCATGCACGACGTGGTGCCGCAGACCGTCCAGGTGATGCCCTCGCTGATCAAGGAGCTGAAGAAGCGCGGCTACCACCTGGTGACGGTGTCGACCCTGCTCAAGGGGCGTAAGCTCACCCCTGGCACGACTTACCCGTAGATCCCTGGACAATATCGCGTGTGACGGTCGAACGTTCCACGGCGAGGACATTCCTCTTCATCCAGATCGTGCTCCTCCTGTGGTGGGCCGCCTTCTACCCTGGTCTGTTCAGCCGCGACTCCGCGCTCTACCTGACCCACACCCTCGAAGGGCCGTGGGTCAGCGACCACTCGGTCCTCTACGACGCGCTGTTGTGGCTGAGTGTGAAGGCCACGGGCGAGGTCGGCGTCGTGACGTTCCTGCAGACGACCGCCATGGCCGCGGCCATCGCCTTCCTCGCCCAGGAGCTCAAGCGCCTCGGAGCGCCGCGCCTGCCGACGACGATCGCCGCCGTGCTGCTGCCCTTCGCGCCGCCGTTCGGGGCGTTCGCGGTGACGTTCTGGAAGGACGTGCCGTTCACCGCCTGCGTCATCGCCATCACCGCCGTCACCGCGCGCATCGCCAAGGACAGAGGGCCGACCAGAGCGACTCTGGTCGGCCTCGGCGCGGCCATGCTGGGCGCCGGGCTGTTCAGGGCCAACGGGTTCCTGGTGGTGGCGATCATGGTCGTGGTGCTGCTGGTCATCGGGAAGGGCGCGAGGGCGCGGCTGTCCGCGACAGGCCTGGTCGCGGTCGGCGTGCCCGTGCTGCTGACCCACCTGGTCCTTCCGCAGGTGGGCATCGTGCCGCCGTCGCGCACGTTCGTCTACCACACCGCCTACGGCGACATCGCGGTCGCGTGGAAGGAGCGCACGGACCTGTTCACCACGCAGGACGTGGCGCTGATGGCCGAGATCGCCCCCCTGGAGCGCTGGTGGAGGGGGGCCAACTGCAACACGATCAACCCACTGATCTGGCGCGAGGACTTCGACTGGCGGCGCTCCGACGAGCTGGCCCCGCAGGTGATGGCGCTGTGGCAGCGCATCCTGATGGAGGCGCCCGACCAGGTGATCAAGACGCGGCTGTGCAGAGGGGCGATCGCCTGGCGTCCGGGAGCCGACCGGTGGTCGGAGGGCGGCGAGACCTACCACTTCTCACACCGGTGGTTCACGTGGGAGTACGTCGGCCCCTACGCGATCGAACGCCACCCCGAGCTGGAGAGCTTCAACCTGAGCCCGCTGTCGGCGCCGCTCAACGACCTCGCCACCCGGTGGCTGTGGGCCTCCTACGAGCCCGACCTCGACTGGCTGGTGTGGCGGGGGCCGATCTGGTGCTACGCCTCCTACCTGGCGCTGGCGGTCGCGGCCTGGCTGCGGGGCAACCGGTGGGTGTTCGGGATCGCGGCCGCGATGATCGGCCAGCAGACGGCGGTCCTCGCCAACATCTCCGCCCAGGACTTCCGTTACATGGCCTCACCCATCTTCATCGGCTTCCTCATGCTTCCCCTGCTCGTCCGCTTCTGGCGCGCGGGACGCGGGTAAACTCCGCGGAATGACAAGACGGCTGGCGTGGCTCGACGCCCTTCGTGGCGTGGGCGCGACGGCCGTCCTCGTCGAGCACCTCAACTACCACTTCCTCGACGGGCTGCGGCCCCGCTGGATGAACCTCGGGATCTACGGGGTCCTGGTGTTCTTCCTCGTCAGCGGCTACATCATCCCCGCCTCGCTGGAGCGCAGGGGCGAGGTGAAGGCGTTCTGGATCAGCAGGCTGTTCCGCCTGTACCCGCTCTACCTGCTGGTCATCGTGATCACGCTGGCGCTGGCGCCGCTGCTGCCGTTGCGCGGCGACGCCGACTTCTTCGCCCATCTCACGATGCTCATGGAGGTCACGGGCTCGGCGGGACTGGTCGAGCCGATGTGGACGCTCTCCTACGAGATGGTCTTCTACCTGCTGGTCACGGGCCTGTTCGTGGCCGGGGTGCACCGGCGCAGCGGACTGTTCGCGCTGGCGTTCGCGGCGCTGGCGAGCCTGGTCGCCTTCACGATGCCGCGCGAGAGCCACCTGCTCGACGGCCCGTGGGCGCCCCTGGTGGTGCTGGCCGTGGTCGCGGCCGGCCTCGGCTGCGTCCTGTACGGCTCCCGCTCCCTGCGTACGGCAGGCGGGGTGGCGCTGGCCGTCCTGGCCGTCGCGCTCATCTGGATCGGCAGCAGGGAGACCTGGCAGGGCGCGATGATCCTCTCGGTGATGTTCACCGGGACCGCGATCTACCGCTGGCAGCACGGCCAGAGCTCGGGCCTGTGGCCGGTGGCGGGGGTGGCGACGCTGATCGTGGTGGTGCCGTTCCTCAAGCCGGTGACCTTCAACGGCCTCACGAACCTGGCCACGATGGGGCTGGCCGCGGCCACGTTCGCGCTCTTCTTCGCCCTGCGCGAGCGAGCCCTGCCGCGCGTGCTCGCCTGGCTCGGCCTGGTCAGCTACTCGGTCTACCTCGTGCACGTGCCGCTGCTCAAGCTGGCGCTGCTGGTGCTCGGCGACACCAGGCTGCTGCCGTGGCCCGTCCAGCTCGCCCTCGCCCTCACGCTGTTCGCGCTGATCCTCGGCGCGAGCTGGCTCACCTACCGCTTCGTCGAACTACCCGCCCAGCGGTACGGCAGGCGGCTGGTCAGCAGGTCAGCGGGTGGCGTCGGAGAGCTCTCCCGACCGCGCGACACACGCACTGTGTCGTCGTGACCAGTCGGTGAGCGTCGATCAGGGCCGCTGCCGCCGTCGGGGGACGAATCAGACAGGTCAGAATGGGCACGCATGATCCCGCCGCCGGTGCGGCGGGCGCGGTCGGCGAAGGAGGCGTGTGGACGAGAGCGTGTCGTTGGCCCAGCTTGCCCATCGGCTGGAGGAGGTGGTGGGCGAGCTACGCGGCATCCCCGTCGACGTCGAGCGCCTGGAGGACAGCGAGCTCGTCCGGCAGCAGATCGCCCAGGCCGCCCGCACGGCCCGAGAGCTGCGGGCCATGCACCCGGTGGGCTCGCCCGAGAAGGGCCGCCAGGAGCAGCAGAGCAGGCGCAGCGTGCTCGACGCCCTGCAGCAGGGCATGCAGATGCGCACGATCATCCACGCGAGCGTGTTGGACGACCCCCGCAAAGCGGCTCGGATCAGGGAGCTGCACGCCGCCGGTGACCTGCACAGGGTCGTCGACGAGCCGGTCCAGCAACTGCTCATCTTCGACCGCGCGGTGGCCTTCCTCCGCATCACCCCCGTCGCCTACTCGCCCGGCGCCCTGGTGATCAGGCAGCAGAGTCTGATCGCCACCCTCATCGACCTGTTCGAGCAGACCTGGGCCAAGGGCAGAGAGGTCACCGAGCAGGCGCACCGGCTGACCCCTCGCGAGCGCGAGGTGCTCGCCCTCATCGCCGAAGGGCGCTCCAACAGCGCCGTGGCCCGCTCCCTGTCGATCACCGAGGCGGCCGTCGGAAAGCACGTGGCCAGCGTGTTCGCCAAGCTCGAACTTCCCGCCACCGAGGACGACAACCGGCGGGTGCTGGCGGTGCTGGCCTACCTGCGCGGCACGGCGAGGTAGTGCCAGGCCTACCTCGGCCTAGCCCCAGCCCCCATGCGGCCGCGAGCCGGCGCGGACTTCAATGAGGCCATGCAACGAATGACTGGATTGCTGGTCGGCGCGGTCTTCGGCGCGGTGTTCGTCGTCGTCAACGCGCAGAGCCCGCTGAACACCGTGACCGTGAACCTCCTGCGGGTGGCCGCCTGCCTGGCGGCCGCCGGCGTGCTCGCCATGTGGATGGTCATCGCCAGGAAGGAGCGGCCCGCCGCGGGCTCGCGGCGGAACATGTTCAGCCGCGGTTACCTGATCGTCGTCGCCGCCGAAGCGATCCTGCTCTTCGGCGGGATCCAGGTGCTGGCCGCCTGGGAACGTCCTGAGCAGACCAACGTGGCCTGGGTGGCGTTCGTGGTCGGCGTGCACTTCATCGCGTTGGCGCCGATCTGGAAGGACTGGGGCATCGCCGTACCCGGGGTGGTTCTCACGCTGCTCGGCGGCGTCGGTCTCGTGCTCGCGTCGACGGCCGCCGTGTCGTGGGTGCCGATCGTCAGCGGCGTGCTGTCCGGCGCCGTGCTCCTGGCCGGGGCCGTCACCTTCGGCTGGCGCAACGTGGCGGCGGGGACGGCCTAGGCGGGCGGCCTGCAGAGACGCGAAAGGGGAGAGCCGCGGAAGGCGATTCCGCGGCTCTCCCCTTTCGTGACCGCTACTCCCACTCGATCGTGCCGGGCGGCTTGCTGGTCACGTCGACCACCACCCTGTTGACCTCTCGCACCTCGTTGGTGATGCGGGTCGAGATGCGCGACAGCACGTCGTAGGGCACCCGCGCCCAGTCCGCCGTCATCGCGTCCTCCGAGGTCACCGGGCGCAGCACCACCGGGTGACCGTAGGTGCGGCCGTCGCCCTGGACGCCCACCGAGCGGACGTCGGCCAGCAGCACCACGGGGCACTGCCAGATCTCGCGGTCGAGCCCCGCCCTGGACAGCTCCTCACGAGCGATGGCGTCGGCCTCGCGCAGGATGTCGAGGCGGTCCTGGGTGACCGAGCCGATGATGCGGATGCCGAGCCCCGGCCCGGGGAACGGCTGACGCCAGACCATCGCCGCCGGCAGGCCGAGCTCCTCGCCCGCCCTGCGCACCTCGTCCTTGAACAGCGTGCGCAGCGGCTCGACCAGCGAGAACTGCAGGTCCTCCGGCAGGCCGCCGACGTTGTGGTGCGACTTGATGTTGGCGGTGCCCGTGCCGCCGCCCGACTCGACCACGTCGGGGTAGAGGGTGCCCTGGACGAGGAAGTCGACGGGGCCCTCGGACATGATGGCGCGCTGCTCGTCCTCGAAGACGCGGATGAACTCGCGACCGATGATCTTGCGCTTCTCCTCGGGGTCGGTGACCCCGTCGAGCGCCTTGAGGAAGCGGTCGGCGGCGTCGACGACGCGGAGCTTGACCCCCGTGACGGCGACGAAGTCGCGCTCGACCTGCTCCGCCTCGCCCTTGCGCAACAGGCCGTGGTCGACGAAGACGCAGGTCAGCCGGTCGCCGATGGCGCGCTGGACGATCGCGGCGGCCACCGCCGAGTCGACGCCTCCCGACAGCGCGCAGATGGCGCGGCCCTCGGGGCCGATCTGCTGCTGGACGGCGGCCACGGCGTCCTCGACGATGTTGAGCATCGTCCACGAGGGACGGCAGCCCGCCGCGTCGAGGAAGTGCTTCAGCACGGCCTGGCCGTGGTCGGAGTGGAGCACCTCGGGGTGGAACTGCACGCCGTACAGGCCCTTGCCCGGGTGTTCGAAGGCGGCCACGGGCGTCTCGTCGGTGGCGGCGGTGACGGTGAAGCCCTCGGGCGCCGCGGCGACGCTGTCGCCGTGGGACATCCAGACGGTCTGCTTGGCGGGCAGACCCGAGAAGAGCACACCCTCCATGCCGACGCGCAGCTCGGTGCCGCCGTACTCGGCGATGCCGGTGCGGGCCACCTCGCCGCCCAGAGTCTGGGCCATGGCCTGGAAGCCGTAGCAGATGCCGAAGGTCGGCACCCCGGTCTCGAACAGGCCGACAGGAACGGCCGGCGCGCCCTCGGCGTAGACGGAGGAGGGGCCGCCGGACAGGATGATCGCCTTCGGCTTCTTGGCCAGCATCTCCTCGACCGGCATCGTCGAGGGGACGATCTCGGAGTAGACGTGGCACTCGCGCACTCGCCTGGCGATGAGCTGTGCGTATTGCGCACCGAAGTCGACCACGAGCACTGTGTCGAATTCAGACACCGAGAAAACCCCCAAGCAGGTGAATGCGGTGCTCCCAGTGTATCCGGACCGCTAGGGGCGAGGCTCGCCGTCGGGCGGCTCGGGAAGCAGGCCCGCCAGCAGGGCCGTCGTCTGCTCGCGCAGGCAGTCGTCGTAGCCGGGATGGGTGAGGACGAGGAAGTGCTCCTGCCTGATGGCCTCGACGGTGGCGTCGGCCACCTCGGCTGGCTCCATGCCCTTCTCCAGCATCCCGTCGAGCCACTCCTGGGAGGTGAGGTCGTCGCGGGTGCGGGCCACGACCAGGTCGGCAGGCCTGACGCGCTCGGAGCGGCTGATGCCGGTGCGGACCCCTCCCGGGCACAGCGCGGTGACGCGCAGCTTGGAGCCGATCTGCGCCAGGTCGAGGGCGAGGGACTGCGAGGCGGCGAGGGCGGCGTACTTGGTGACCGCGTGACCGCCGGTGTTGGCGCCCGCGAACAGCCCCGCCACCGAGACGGTGTTGACGATGTGCCCCTCGGTGCCCTGCTCGATCATGCGCGGCACGAACTCGCGGATGCCGTGCAGCACGCCCCAGAGGTTGACGCCGAGCAGCCAGGCGACGTCCTCCTCCGTGCGGGTCCAGATCCTGCCGCCCTGGAAGACCCCCGCGTTGTTGCACAGCACGTGCACCGCGCCGAGTTCGCCGAAGGCCCTGTTGGCCAGATGCTGGACGGCGGGCGCGTCGGAGACGTCGGTGATCTGGGTGAGCACCTTGACCCCCGAGATCATCGCGGCCGTCTGGGACAGGCCGCGCGGATCGACGTCGGCGAGCATCAACGACATGCCCTCCGCGGCGAACCGCACCGCCAGCGCCCTGCCGATGCCACTCGCCGCGCCCGTCACCACCGCGATCCTGCCGGAGAGCTCTCGCACCCCGCCCCTCCCTAGCGCTCGCTTGAATCTGACGTTAGCGTGATCCGCGTCGCGTGGAAAGGACACGAATGAGCGCGGTAATCGTTACCGGCGGCGCCTCGGGCATCGGCAGGGCGTGCGCGCTCGCGCTGGCGGAGGCCGGCCGTCCGGTGGCGATCTGGGATCTCGACGGCCCCGCGGCAGGGAAGGTCGCCGACGAGGCGGCCTCCACGGCCCTCGGGCTTCGGGTCGACGTCACCGACTCCTCCGCCTTCGACCAGGCGATCGCGGCCACCCGCGACGCGCTCGGCCCGATCGGCGGGCTCGTCCACGCGGCGGGCGTCGCCCACCCGACGGCCGTGTCCGACCTCACCGAACAGGCGTGGGACTTCGTGCTCGACGTCAACCTGCGCGCCCAGGCGCTGCTGACCAAGGCGCTGCTCCCCCGGCTGCGCGAGGTGGAGGCGGCCGCGATCGTCGGGATCTCCTCGATCGAAGGCCTGGTGGGACAGGCGTTCATCCCCGCCTACTGCGCCTCGAAGGCGGGGCTGCTCGGCCTGACCAGGTCGATGGCGCACGAGCTCGCCCCGATCAGGGTGAACGCGGTCTGCCCCGGATACATCGACACTCCCCTGCTCGCCGGGGCGGCAGGGGGGCTCGTCGAGACGTTCAAGGGCAGGGCCCTGACCAACAGGCTCGGCAGGCCGGAGGAGGTGGCCGCAGCGGTGCGCTTCCTGATGAGCGAGGAGGCCTCCTTCATCACCGGCACCCACCTGGTGGTCGACGGCGGCGCCACCGCCGTCGACCGCTAGCCCAGCGCGCGGGAGAGCAGGCCGAGCGGCGGCGAGCCGAGGTCGAGCATCGCCTGGTGGAAGCGGAGCAGGGAGAATCCCGCTCCCCACTGCGAGCGCGCCTCCTCGCGCAGGTCCTGGATGAGCAGCTTGCCCCAGGTGTAACGGCCGTAGGTGGGGTCGAAGGTGGCCCTGCGCGCCTCGGACAGCGCCGCGGGCCCCGCCAGATGGGTGTCGCTCTCGAAGCGGCGCGCGCCCTCCTCGACCGTCATCTGCCCGGTGTGCACGCCGATCGCGCAGGCCAGCCTGGTGACCCTGATCAGCGCCTCGAGCCACACGCCGATCTCGAAGCGCGGGTCGTGGGCCTCGAAGCCCTCCTCGACGCACAGCTCCTCGCCGTAGTGGGCCCAGCCCTCGACGAACGACATCGACAGCAGCAGCCGCCTGACGTCGGTGCTCACGTGACGCAGCGCGCGGCCGTGGGAGAAGTGCCCGGGAGCCACCTCGTGCACGTTGATGGCGGGCAGCGTGGTGTCGCTGAAGACCTCGAGCCACTCCTCCTGCTCGGGAGCGGGCCAGGAGGAGTCCGGCGGGGTGATGTAGTACCAGGAGGGACCCTCGGGCTCGCCGGGCGCGTTCCACGCCATCATCGCCATGCCCCAGCGCCGCGACTCGGGCGCCAGCCCGACCAGGCACTCGCCGTCGTGGTAGGGCACGAGGTCCTTCTCGCGGGCGAACGCGATGGCCTTCTCCGTGCCGACCCTGGCCGCCTCGATGACGCCGTCGGCGTCGGGGTGGCGCTTGACCAGCTCGCGGGCCACCCCGAGCGGCGGCCTGCGCTCCTCACCCAGCTTCGCGCACGCCTGCGCCAGCAGCGAGTGGAGGCGGTCGCGCTCGGCGTCGGCGCGCTCGGCGAGCCTGCCGAGATCGACGGGCAGCCCCTCCGCGGCGCCCATCAGCCTGGCCAGCGCCTCGCCGCCGAGCGCCGCGTCGGGGTCGCCGACCGCGGCGGCCCGCTCGACGTGCGCGACCAGCCGCGCGTGGCCCGTCAGCGCGTCGTCGTCGGAGACGGCCGCGGCCAGACCCTTCACCGCGCCGAGCAGCGAGGTGGCGACGGGCGCCGCCACGGCGTCGAGCGAGCTGATCGCGTGCTCGACCGCCACGGGCCACCGCGCCAGGTGCGCCGTCCTGGCCGCCTCGCGCTCGGGCGCGGGCGCGTAGTCGCGGTCGTAGCAGGCCAGGTCGAGGTTGGACAGGTGGAAGAGCGGGTTGCGCCTGTGCAGCTGGAGTTCGCCGAACACGACCTTCGCCGCGCCCTCGAAGACCTCCAGGTGAGCGGCGTCGTAGGGGTCGGCGGGCGCGGGGCCCTCGCCGACCCGCGCGAGAGCCGCGGCCACGCCCTCGGGCGAGAGGTCCTGGACGGTGCCGTCGTACTCGTGCCTGCCGCCGCTCTCTCTCGCGTCGGCCTGGTTGAGGTCGAGCACGGCCCGCAGCCTGGCGTCGAGGTCGGTCATGTGGAGTCCCTTTCGATGAGCTGGAGTGTCCAGACGTCTACGTCGCCGCAGGCCATGCCGCGAACGAGCCGGTCGATCAGCGTGGCCATCCTGGCAGGCGCCGCCGACAGATCGGGCCTGACCGTGCTCAGCCTCGGCCGGGTCAGCCGGGCGAGGGGCAGGTCGTCGCAGCCGATCACCGCCACGTCGCCCGGCACGCGCAGCCCCGCGTCGTGGAGAGCGGCCAGCAGCAGCATCGCGTACTCGTCGTTGTAGGCGAACACGCCCTCGCCGCCCTTCAGGCCCGCCACGAAGGCAGCCGCCTCGGCCTCGTCGAAGGCCAGGTCGACCGCCGTGACGGGGACGCCGGCCGACCGCGCTCCGCGTAGCCTGGCCAGCCCCATCTCCCTGAGGCCCTCCTCGCGGGGCACCACCGCCACGACCGGGTCGCGGCCCCGCTCCGCCAGATGCCGTACGGCCAGCGCGCCCACCCCCTCGTGGTCGGTGAGCAGCGAAGGGACGTCGTCCACCGGCGCGTGTCCCATGCCGATGATCGCCTTGACCCCCGCCGACCTGAGCACCTCGATGCCCGCCCTGGTCAGCCTGCTGGCGTCGGCCACCACGGCGGTGGGTCTGAGCTCGGCCCAGGCCTTGGCCGCCGCGACGCCCTTCGTGCGGCGGGCGCCGTACTGGACCATGGTGTAGCCGCGCCCGCCCAGCTCCTTGTCGAGCTCCTCCAGCAGGCCGGTGGCCAGCGGCCCCTGCGGGATGTCCGGCACGGCGACCAGCACCACGCCGCTGCTGCCCGTGCGCAGCGTGCGCGCTCCCGCGTGCGGGACGTACCCGAGCCGTTCGGCCGCGTCGCGGACGCGTGACCTGGTCTCCTCGCTGATCCGGCTGCCCGGCCGGTCGTTGAGCACGTAGGAGACGGTGGCCTGGGAGACGCCCGCCGCTCGGGCGACGTCCATGCTCGTGGCGGGCCTGTTGCCGCTCATCACATCCAGAACATTCCTCTTGTCAGCTGCGGTCACTCGATGCTATCCAGTGCTTATACGTATAACCACCCCCCATCAAGTCAGGAGTCGCCATGGTCCCCACCACTGGCGTCCGCCGGGACGGCATGCCGAAGCTGCTCACCGTCCTCGGCGCGAGCAACGCCGTCATGTACGCGCTCTACATGGGCGTCGGCGGCCTGCTCGTGCAGACTCAGATCGCCGACATCGACCCCGCCAACAAGGTCGCCAACGTGGGCCTGGTCGCCGGGGTCAGCGCCGTCTTCGCGACCGTCTTCAACCCGATCGGCGGCACGCTCTCCGACCGGACCACCCGCTCACGCTGGGGCAGGCGCAACCCCTGGATCCTCGGCGGCGCGATCGCCGCGCTGGCCACGATGCTGCTGATGAGCCAGGTCTCGACCGTCCCGATGATCCTGCTCGGCTGGTCACTGGCGCAGGCCATGATGAACCTCTACCAGGCCGCGCTCACCGCGATCATCCCCGACCGCGTCCCCGAGCAGCGCAGGGGCACCGCCTCCGCCGTCCTCGGCGTCGCCACCTCCGTCGGCATCGTCTTCGGCACCCAGGTCGCCGTCTTCTTCGTCGGCGACGTCTCGCTCGGCTACCTGGTGTACGGCTCGGCGGTCGTGCTCGGCGCCCTCCTGGTGGTCTCCCTCACCCACGACCCCCGCCCCGGCGAGTACGAGGTGGCGGTCAAGCCCAAGCGGTCGATCGCCGACTTCCTGTCCGCGCTGGGGCACCGCGACTTCCTGTGGGTCTTCATCGGGCGCAGCCTGATGGTGCTCGGCTACTTCATGGTCCTGATGTTCATGCTCTTCATCTTCCAGGACCACATCGGCATCCCGAAGGACGAGGCGCCACAGGCCGTCGCCACCGCGACACTGGTCTCGACGATCTGCGCCGTGCTGGCGACCGTGGTGTGCGGTCCGCTGTCGGACCGGCTCGACAGGCGCAAGCTCTTCGTCACCGTCGCGGGCGTCGTCACCGCCGTGTCGATGGCGCTGCCGCTGCTGTGGCCGAGCTGGACCTCGATGCTGATCTACAGCGCCATCCACGGCGCGGCCTTCGGCGCCTACGGGGCCGTGGACATCGCCATCGTGACCCTCGTCCTGCCCAGCAAGGACGACGCCGCCCGCGACATGGGCATCCTCAACATCGCGAACGCGGGGCCACAGATGATCGCCCCGTTCATCGCCTCGGCCATCATCGGGCTCGGCGGGTACTCCTCGCTCTGGCTCGTGGCCATGGTCATCTCACTCATAGGGGCGGTCGCCGTCCTGCCGGTCAAGGGAGTCAGGTAAATGCAGCTGCACACGCGCGAATGGGGCACAGGCGAGCGGGTCGCGGTGCTGATCCACGGCATCATGGCCAGCTCGGAGTGCTGGTGGCGGGTCGGGCCCGCGCTCGCCGAGCGCGGCTACCGGGTGATCGCCGTCGACCTGCCAGGACACGGCGCCTCGCCCAGGGCGGAGAGCTACCCGGTGGAGCTCATGGCCTCGTCGGTGCTCGAATCGGTGCCGTCCGCGCCCGCGCTGGCGATCGGCCACTCCCTCGGCGGCCTGACGCTGGCGGCCGCCGTCGACAGGCTCCTGCCGGACAAGGCCGTCTACTCCGACCCCGCCTTCAGGATGCCCGTGCTGGAGGGCGGCGTGGCGGTGACCGACGGCTTCGCGGCGGCCAAGGACTGGACGGCCGAGCAGATCGCGGCCATGCACCCGGGCTTCTCCGCCGAGGAGGTGGCGGTCGAGGTGGAGATGCTCAAGGGCTGGGACCCGCGGACCGCGCTCGCCCTGGGCAAGGTGGTCGGGATCGACTTCACGCCCGCGCCCGTGGTTCCGTCTCTGGTGCAGATCGCGGACCCGAGCTTCCTCGTCGCGCCCGCCTTCGCCGAGGAGTTGCGGGAGCGGGGCTTCGAGGTGCGGATCGTGAAGGGCGCCGAGCACACCATCCACCGCCACCTGTTCGACGACTTCCTGAGCGGACTCGACGGATATATCTAGACCTATGACGATCCGCATCACCACCCTGGCCGAGCGGCCCGACCTGGCAGATTCCCTGTGGCAGATGCCCCACTCGTGGCCGGAGTTCATGCTCAACGACCCCATCGCCGGGCTCTACTTCAACCGCTCCCTCACCACCGACTTCGCCGAGTACCTGGTGGTGGCGGTGGACGAGGAGGGGGCCCTCGTGGCCAGGGCGTTCTCCATCCCCTTCGAACGGCCCGAAGGAGAGCTGCCCGACGACGGATGGGACGCGGTGGTGCGGTGGGGCGCGGACACCCGCAGGAGGGGCGCCCGCTCCACCGCGATCTCGGCGCTCGACATCACCATCAGGACCGACCTGCTGGGCGGCGGGATGTCGGGCAGGATGCTCGCCGCGATGCGGGACAACGCCGCGAGACTCGGCTTCAGCGAGCTGCTCGCGCCCGTGCGCCCGAATCAGAAGCATCTGGAGCCGCGCGTCCCGATGGCGGAGTACGCCTTCAGGACGCGCGACGACGGCCTGCCGTACGACGCATGGTTGCGGGTGCACGTGCGGGCGGGAGGGAAGATCATCAAGGTGGCGCCGAGGTCGATGGTGGTGCCGGGCACGCTGGCCGAGTGGCGGCAGTGGACCGGCCTGCCCTTCGACGTCTCAGGCCAGGTGGAGGTGCCCGGCGCCCTGGTGGCCGTCCACTGCGACGTCGACCAGGACCACGCCGTCTACGTGGAGCCGAACGTGTGGGTCAGCCACCCTCTGTGATCTGCTCGAGGATCCGCGGGCCGCCTCGCTCGGCAGCGTGAGATCGACGGGGGCCGTGCTACGGCATTCACCGGCTCGCGGGTATTCCGCCGATCACGGTCACGATCAGCCCGCCCTTCATGCGCTCGGCCAGCCTGAGCCCCGCGACCAGAGCGGTGCCCGAGGCGTCGCCCACCGGATGCCCCGTCACCTCGGCGATCGTGCGCGCCGCCGCCCTGCTCTCCTCGTCGGGCACCGGGATCACCCTGTCGACCAGCTCGCCCCTGAAGCCCGGCTCGACCCGCGGCCTGCCGATCCCCTCGATCCGCGAGGGCATCCCCGTCGCGTAGTCGGCGGCGTCGAGGGTCCAGCCGGGGAAGTACGCGGAGTTCTCGGGGTCGGCCACGGCCACCCTGGTGCGCCTGCCGAGCGTGGCCGAGGTGGCGCCGGTGTTCGCGCCGACCACGACCCAGTCGGGCTCGACCTGCGCCAGCAGCTCGTCGGCGAGATCGTGCTCGGCCGCGCGGCCGAACTGGTCGAGGAAGTGCCCCTCGATCTCGCGCGCCGCCTCGTAGATCGCCAGCGGCGGCGTGACGAACCTGCACTCCCCGCCCAGCTCCTCCACCCTGCGCGCCCGCTCCTCACTGCGCTGCCCCGGCATCACCACGACGTACGGCAGGCCGAGCCGCCTGGCGAACCACGCCTGCGCCACCGCGGCGTTGCCTCCTGTCGCCTCGACCACGGTCGTCCCCTCGGTGACCAGCCCTTCGGCGATCGCCTGGCGGAACAGTGCCCTGGCGTGCCTGTGACGCATGGTGCCGGTGGGATGGGCCGACTCGTCCTTCATCAGCACCGTGACGGGCCCGCCCCCGGGGAACTCCACCAGCGGGGTCGGCTCCTCCTGCTCCTCCAGCAGGGCCAGCGCCCATGCCTTCCAGCTCATGACAGCACCTTCAGCCTGAGCGCCCCTGGAGCCGCCTCGGGAACGGCCGGCCGTACCGGCGCGACCGGCGAGAGCGTCACGTACGGCGAGCCGGGGGCGGGCCTGGGGTCGGGCTCGCCCGCGTTCGGCCAGAACGACATCGCCCGCTCGGCCAGCGCGGTGATGGTGAGCGAGGGGTTGACGCCGAGGTTGGCCGAGACCGCCGAGCCGTCCACGACGTGCAGGCCGTCGTAGCCGTACATCCGGTGGTAGGGGTCGATGACGCCGCTGTCAGGGGAGTCGCCGATGGCGCAGCCGCCGAGGAAGTGCGCGGTGGCGGGGGTGTCGAACAGGTCGAGCCACGACCCTCCGGGCACTCCGCCGATCTCCTCGGCCGCGTGCCGTACGGCCTGGTGGCCCGCGGGGATCCAGGTCGGGTTCGTCCCGCCCTCGCTGCGCAGGCCGAGCAGCGATCTCCTGGTGGTGATGGCGTCACCGTTGGCCTGCATGACCAGGGCGATGAGCGTCCGCTCCGACCAGCGGCGCAGGTTCAGCAGGCGCAGCGCGGTCAGCGGGTCGCGGGCCACCTGGCGGGCGAAGCCGCGCAGGCGCGAGCCGTCGCCGTCGACCAGCAGCGTGCGCAGCAGGCCCATGGCGTTGGAGCCGTCGCCGTAGCGGACGGGCTCGATGTGGGTCCGCGCGTCGGGGTGGATCGAGGAGGTGATCGCGACGCCGTGGTTGAGCTTGTCCCCTTCGGCGGAGAGCCGCTCGAAGCCGAGCAGCGCCTCGGAGTTGGTGCGGGTCATCGCGCCCAACCGCGGCGAGAGGCCGGGCAGGGTGGTCGCCTTCAGCCGGTGCAGCAGGCGCTGGGTGCCGTACGTGCCCGCCGCGAAGACCACCTGCCCGGCCCTGAACGTACGGCGCCGCCACGGCGCCCCCGTGCGGTGCGCCGTGACCAGGTAGCCGTCGCCGTCGGGCCTGACCGAGACGACCGTGCACTCGGGATAGACCTTCGCCCCCGCCCGCTCGGCGAGGTGGAGGTAGTTCTTCGTCAGCATGTTCTTGGCGTTGTGGCGGCAGCCCGTCATGCACTCGCCGCACTCGACGCAGCCGTCGCGCAGCGGGCCCGCCCCGCCGAAGTACGGGTCCTCGCCGCCCTTGCCGAAGTAGACGCCGACGGGCGCGGGCCTGAAGGTGCCGGCGACGCCCATGCGCGCGGCGACCTTCTTCATGACCTCGTCCGCCCGGGTCAGCGTCGGGTTCACGACCACGCCGAGCATGCGTCTGGCCTGGTCGTAGTAGGGCGCGAGCTCGGCCTTCCAGTCGGTGATGCGCGCCCACTGCGGATCGAGGAAGAACGGCTCGAGCGGCTCGTAGAGCGTGTTGGCGTAGACGAGCGATCCGCCGCCCACGCCCGCTCCCGCCAGCACCATGACCCTGGTGCCCTTCGGGCCGCCCAGCACGTGGATGCGCTGGATGCCCTTGAGCCCGAGCCACGGCGCCCACAGGAAGTCGCGCGCCCGCCACGACGTCTTCGGCAGCGTCGACTCGTCGAACCTGCGGCCTGCCTCCAGGACGCCGACCCTGTACCCCTTCTCCGCCAGCCGCAGGGCGGAGACGCTTCCGCCGAAGCCCGAGCCGACGACCAGGACGTCGAAGCTCACTTGAGCCGCAGCTTCTTCATCGTCTTGAGCAGCCCCGCCAGCACGTCGGCGTACTTCTCGTACGGCATGCCCATCGGCGGGTCGAAACCCAACCATGACGCCTGGGTGGCGATGTTCTGCACCTCGGTGAACTTGAGCAGGCCCTCGACGCCGTGCCTGCGGCCGAGGCCCGAGGCCTTCATGCCGCCCATGGGCGCGTCGTAGGAGGCGTAGGCCGCGCCGTACCCCTCGTTGATGTTGACGGTGCCCGCCTTGACGCGCGCGGCGAGCGCCCGGCCCCGCGCCGGGTCACCCGTCCACACCGAGGCGTTGAGCCCGTAGATGGTGTCGTTGGCCAGCGCGACGACCTCCTCCTCCGTGGAGTAGGGGTAGAGGCTGACCACGGGGCCGAAGGTCTCGTTGCGGCACAGCGCCATGTCGTCGGTGACGCCGGTCAGCACGGTCGGCTCGTAGAACAGCGGGCCGAGGTCGGGACGGGCCCTGCCGCCCGTCAGCACCTTCGCGCCCTTGTCCACCGCCTCGGTGACGTGCGCGACGACGCCGTCGAGTTGACGCTTCGAGGTCAGCGAGCCCATCTGGACCGACCAGTCGCGCCCGGCGCCGAGCTTCATCGCCTCGACCTGGCGCACCAGGCGGTCGGCGAAGGCGTCGAAGATCGACTCGTGCACGTAGAGCCGTTCGATGGAGATGCACAGCTGGCCCGCGTTGGTGAAGCAGGCGCGGATGGCGCCCTGGGCGGCCACGTCGAGGTCGGCGTCGTCCAGCACGATCATCGGGTTCTTGCCGCCGAGCTCGAGCGAGCAGCCGATGAGCCGCTTGGCCGCCTCCTCTGCGATCTTGCGTCCGGCCTTGGTGGAGCCGGTGAAGGCGACGTAGTCGGCGCCGTCCATGAGCGCGTCGCTGATGTCGGCGGGCTCGCCGAGCACGACCTGCCAGATCTCGCGCGGCATCCCGAGCTCGACCAGCAGGTCGATGGTCCACAGCGTGGACTGGGAGGTCTGGGTGTCGGGCTTGTGGACGACCGCGTTGCCCGCCAGCAGCGCGGGCACGACGTCGCTCACGCCCAGCGAGAGCGGGTAGTTCCACGGCGAGATCAGCGCGACCACGCCCTTGGGGTGGCGCAGCTCGACGACCCTCGTGGCCACGGGGAAGATGCCCTTGCGCGCCTTGGGCGCCAGCAGCCCGGCGGCGCGGCGGGCGTAGTAGAGCGCGCAGCCCGCGACGTCGAGCACTTCCTCGAAGGCGTGCCTGCGGGCCTTGCCCGTCTCGCGCTGGACGATGTCGAGGATCTCCGCGCGCCGGTCGAGGATCGCGTCGTGCAGGCGCAGGAACGGCCTGGCGCGCTCGGCGGCGGGCAGCGCGGCCCACGCCTCCTGCGCGGCGCGCGCCCGCTCGTGCGCAGCGCGCACGTCGTCGGCCGTGGAGACCGGCATCGCGGCCATGGATTCGCCGGTGAAGGGATCGATGATCTCCTGGGTTCTCCCGCTGGAGACGACGTGGCTCAGGCTGTGCGGCATACCTCGAAGAATATTCGGTGGCTCAACCGTTATCGCGGCCCTGGAGAATTCGGTCATGGCGCCCTTCAATCCGCTCAGATCAGGAGACCCCGCACGGCTCGGCGGTTACTCGCTCGTGGGCAGGCTGGGCGAGGGCGGCCAGGGCGTCGTCTACCTCGCCACCGACCCGGCGGGCGCCCACGTGGCGATCAAGTGGCTGCGTCCAGGCGACGCCGTCAGCACCGAGCGGTTCCTTCGCGAGGTCGAGGTGGCCAGGCGGGTGGCCGCCTTCTGCACGGCGCAGGTGCTGGCGACGGGCTCCGAGCTCGACAGGCCCTACATCGTCAGCGAGTACATCGAGGGCCCCACCCTGCAGCGGGTCGTCCAGGAGCAGGGCCCGCGCTCCGGGCCCGCGCTGCACCGCCTGGCCATCGCGACCGCCACCGCCCTGGCCGCGATCCACCAGGCGGGGATCGTGCACCGCGACTTCAAGCCGGCCAACGTGATCATCGCGCCCGACGGCCCCCGAGTGATCGACTTCGGCATCGCCAGGGCGCTGAACGCCACGTCGACGATCACCTCCTCGCCCGTGGGCACGCCGTCGTTCATGGCTCCCGAGCAGTTGCTCGGGCATCAGGTGGGCCCTGCCGCCGACATGTTCACCTGGGCGTGCACGATCGCCTACGCGGCCTCGGGGCGTCCCCCTTTCGGCAGCGACACGATGCCCGCGGTGATCAACAGGGTGCTGAACGCGCCGCCCGACGTCTCGGAGCTCGACGAGCCGCTGCGCGAGGTGGTGCACGCGTGCCTGTCGAAGGATCCCTCGCTGCGTCCCACGGCCGAGCAGGCCATCATGCGGCTGCTGCGGCAGCAGCCCGGCCATCACGGAGCGCCGCAGGGGCCGTTCCATGCCCCCGAGTTCCGCTCCACGATCCACCCGCCGCCGCGGCGGAAGAGGACGGGGCTGGTGGTCGGGCTGTCCGCGGGGGCCGCCGCGCTGCTGGTCGTGGTGGCCGCCGTGGTGGTGCCGTGGGGGCGCCTGGTCGACCTCGCGGCGGACTCGCCGACCGTACGGACCGGTGAGCGCACGCCCTCCCCCACGAAGAGCGCCCGGATCACGCCCAGCCCCACGGCCAGCCCGTCCAGGCAGCGGCTGCTCGGCACGCAGGCCACCGTCTACGAGCGACCTGGCGACCCGATCAGGCTCACCAGCTACGAGGTCTACGACAAGAAGGCCAAGGAGTGGGTGAACTACGCCAGGAAGGGGCTGACCGGAAGCTTCTCCCGCTACGAGGACAACTGGGAGACCCTGCTCTCCCCCGACGGGCGCCTGCTCGCCGAGCGCGGCAAGGACTACACCTCCGACAAGTACGACGCCATCTTCATCACCGACAAGCGGACCGGCAGGAAGACGACCGTCAAGACCGTGAAGGAGCCGCTGATCAGCAGCATCCGGGCGTGGTCGAACGACGGCTCCAAGATCCTGCTCAACATCGAGCGCTCCAAGGGCGACGAGTGGCTCTACCCTGGCTTCGCCATCGTCGACGTGGCCACGGGCAAGCTCGCCATGGCCGACGTCCCTGGCACCACGGAGAACTCCTTCGGCTGGGACGGCCGCGGCGAGGGCGTGGTCAACCAGTACGGCTCGGACCTCAGGTTCTTCGACGCCTCGGGCAGGAGGCTGCGCGACGTGCGCGACATCGGCGACCTGCCGGCCGGGACCCTGGACATCTTCTCCCCCTCGGGCGCGAGCTTCGCCACGGAGTGCCCCGACGGCGAGCTGTGCGTGTGGGACAGCCGCACGGGCGAGCGGCTGCGCATGATCTCCACCTCCTGCGACAAGCTCCTCGGCTGGTACGACGAGACCCACCTCTACTGCTGGGAGCTCGACAACGCCGCCAAGGACAGGATCGAGGTCATCGACTTCACGGGAAAGGAGATCCGCACGCTGGTCGACATCCCCGACGGCGTCGGATACAGCCCGACCTTCACGAGAACCCCGTGAACCGTTCGGAGCGGGCACGCGTGTAGGGAGCATGAAGACGTTGATCCGGACGGCACTGACCGCCGCGGCCCTCGCGACGGCGACCGCCGCCTGCTCCTCATCCGTCACCGCGCCACCGGCGGCCGCTCCGCTCGACCTGAGCGACGTGAAGCTGGTCTCCTACAACGGCTGCGACGACATGCTCTCCGGGTTGCGCGAGAACACCGCCAAGAGCGTCACGGAGTGGGGGCTCGGCGGCCCCCAGATCATGTACATGGAGCGCGCGGACATGGCGGGCAAGGCCGTGCCCGACGCGTCGCGGGACAACGCGGGCGCGGCCGAGCACTCGACGACGAACGTGCACGAGCAGGGCGTCGACGAGCCCGACCTGGTCAAGACCGACGGCAAGAGGGTCATCACGGTCAGCAACGGCAAGCTGCGGGTCATCGACGCCGCGACCAGGAAGGTCACGGGCACGCTCGAACTGGCCAAGGAGAAGTGGGTCGCGGGCGACCTCCTGGTGTCGGGCGACCGGGCGCTGGTGCTGTTCAACGGCGGCGGCATCCCCTTCGGCGCGGTCGCCAAGCGCGCCTTCGCGCCCCAGGGCGGCCCGCAGTACGCGCTCGTGGACCTCTCCGCCGAGCAGCCCAAGCTGCTCGGCACCATCGAGCCGAACGGCATGCACGTGGACGCCCGCCTGGTGGGCTCGACGGTACGGCTGGTCGTGCGCAGCCAGCCCGACATCGTCTTCCCCCAGGCTCGCGAGGACGTGTCGAGCGCCGAGCGGCTGAAGGTCAACCAGGACGTCGTCCGGCGAGCCCCCCTCACCGCGTGGCTGCCGAAGTTCACGATCACCGGCGCGGCGGGCCCGTCCCGCGAGGAAACGGTGCCGTGCGAGCGGGTGAGTCACCCGGAGAACTACACGGGCACGTCGCTGCTGACCGTCCACTCGATCGACCTGACGCAGGACCTGGCTGCCTCGGCGGCCAACCCGATCAGCGTCGCGGCCGACGGCGACACCGTCTACGGCACCGGATCCAGCCTGTACGTGACCAGCAACCCCCGCTGGTGGTTCCCCGTCCCCGTCGACCCCCCGGTGATGGACACCCCCGTGGAGCCCGCGCCCTCGGCGACCGCCTCGGCCCCTCCCGCCTCCACCTCCACCTCCGGCACCTCCGGCACCTCCTCGGGCTCCGGCCTGGCGCCCGCCGAGGAGCCGACCTCGTCCGACCCCTCGCCCGCCGTCCCGCCCACGGAGCCGGTGGCGCCCTCCAGCTCCCCCGTCATCCCGCCGGAGGAGACCGAGGTCCACCGCTTCGACATCAGCCGGCCCGGCGCGCCGAAGTACGTCGCCTCTGGCAAGGTGCCCGGCAGGCTGCTGAACCAGTACTCGATGTCGGAGCACGAGGGCAACCTGCGCATCGCCACCACCCTGGCCGACCAGAAGACCAGCTCGAGCGCCGTCTACGTGCTGCGCGCCGACACCCTGGCCAGGCTCGGCGAGGTCGGCGGCCTCGGCAAGGACGAGCGCATCTACTCCGTCCGCTTCATCGGCCCTGTCGGCTACGTCGTGACCTTCAGGCAGGTGGACCCCCTCTACACCCTCGATCTGCGCGACCCTGCCGCCCCCAAGGTCACGGGCGAGCTCAAGATCACCGGGTACTCGGCCTACCTCCACCCCGCCGGCGACGGCCGTCTCATCGGGCTCGGGCAGGAGGCCAGCGAGAAGGGCAGGACGCTCGGCACCCAGGTCTCGCTGTTCGACGTCAGCGACCCGGCCGCGCCCCGGAGGCTGTCGCAGCTGTTCCAGAAGGACTCGGGCTCCGAGGCCGAATGGGACCCGCACGCGTTCCTGTACTGGCCCAAGACCGGCGCCGCCGTCATCCCGGTGAGCAGCTACCGCGAGAACCAGACCGACTCGGGGGCGATGGTGCTGAAGATCTCCGACACCGAGGTCACCAAGGTCGGCACCATCACGCACCCGAAGATCAAGGAGGGCGACCACAGCTTCCAGCCCGGCATCCAGCGCTCGATGGTGATCGGCGACTCGCTGTGGACGCTCTCGCAGGCGGGCATCAAGGTCAACGACCTGAACACGCTGGACGAGCAGTCCTGGATCCCGCTCAGCTGATCATAACCAGGGGTTATGGCAGCAGGTCTTGGACAGCATCGGGGCGCGCTTCCCATGATGCTGTCCATGACCTCTTTCCCCACCGGGCTCGGCGCGCTCGTCCTCGGCTCGCTGCTGCTTCTCACCGGCTGCTCCAGCGCGCGGGAGAGCGCGGGAAGCGCGACCACGCCGAGCGCCGCCGCCTCTGCGCAGGCCGTCCAGGGTGTCGGGCGGGAGGCCATGGCCTACGTCGACGCGGTCAACGGCGGCGACCTCGACGCGCTCGTGGCCTCCTTCG
Organism: Nonomuraea recticatena; assembly: GCF_039533245.1. NCBI lineage: Bacteria > Bacillati > Actinomycetota > Actinomycetes > Streptosporangiales > Streptosporangiaceae > Nonomuraea > Nonomuraea recticatena. Next base: position 532,982 of record NZ_BAAATE010000001.1, read on the forward strand.
CCGAGGACGCGCAGATCGTGGACGTGTCGCGCAGCATCCGCGGCCGCGCGGCCATCAGGGAGTGGGCCTCGAACGAGGTCATCGGCGGCAGGCTCACGGTGCTGTCGATCGCACAGGAACGCCAGGACGGTCAGAGGCTACTGGTGCGGTGGGCGCCGGGCGGTTCGGACGGCTGGCGCGCCCACTACGACTTCACCTGGGCGAACGGCAAGATCGTCAAGGCGGACCTGCAGTACGCGTGACCCTCAGGTCGGCAGCGCGACGGGCACGATCTCGGGGGCGCCCAGGCGGATCGCGTCGGCCTCGTGATCGGTGTCCTGCTCCTGGGACAGCCGCTCGGCCTCCACCCGCTTGGTGAAGTACTCGACCTCCCTCTTCACCTGGTCGCCGTCCCACTCCAGCGGCCCTGCCAGCAGTTCGGCGGCCTCCTGCGCCACGGCGAGCCCGCGGTGGAAGGTCTCGATGGAGATGTGCGTGCGCCTGGTCAGCACGTCGTTGAGGTGGCGGGCCCCCTCGTGGCTGGCGGCGTAGACGATCTCCGCGCGGAGGTAGTCGTCGGCCCCGTTGAGCGGGCGGGCCAGCGAGCGGTCGTGCTCGACCAGCTCGAGCACCTCCTCGATGAGCGAGCCGTAGCGCTGGAGCAGGTGCTCGATGCGGGCCACGTGCAGCCCCGAGTTGTGCGCGAGCCGGTGACGGGCGTTCCACAGCGCCTGGTAGCCCTCGGCCCCCGCCAGCGGGATCCTGTCGGTGCAGGAGCGGGGCACGCGCTGGTCCAGCCCGTGCGCCACGGCGTCGACGGCGTCCCTGGCCATCACCCTGTAGGTCGTGTACTTGCCACCGGCGATCATCACCAGGCCCGGCACGGGGTGGGCCACCACGTGCTCGCGCGACAGCTTGGAGGTCTCCTCGGACTCACCCGACAGCAGAGGGCGCAGGCCCGCGTAGACGCCCTCGACGTCGTCCCTGGTCAGCGGCACCGAGAGCACCGCGTTGACGTGGTCGAGCAGGTAGTCGATGTCGACCTTGGAGGCGGCGGGATGGGCCTTGTCGAGGGTCCACTCGGTGTCGGTGGTGCCGATGATCCAGTGCCTGCCCCACGGGATGACGAACAGCACGGACTTCTCCGTGCGCAGGATGATGCCGGTGAGCGAGTGGATGCGGTCGCGCGGCACCACCAGATGGATGCCCTTGGAGGCGCGGACGTGGATCTGCCCCCGCCCGCCGACCAGCTCCTGGATGTCGTCGGTCCACACCCCCGTGGCGTTGACGACCTGCCTGGCCCTGATCTCGACCTCGGTGGAGTTCTCCAGGTCGCGCACGCGCACCCCGGTGACCCGCTCGCCCTCGCGCAGGAAGCCGACCACCTGGGCGCGCGGCGCCACGAAGGCGCCGTAGGCCGCCGCGGTGCGGAGCATGGTCATCACGTAGCGGGCGTCGTCGACCTGCGCGTCCCAGTACTGCACGGCGCCGGTGAAGGCGGTGCGCTTCAGCGCGGGGGCCAGGCGCAGCGCCCTGCTCCTCGACAGGTGGCGGTGCCCCGGCACCCCTCTGGACATCCCCGAGGCGAAGGCGAGCGTGTCGTAGAGCGCCACCCCTGCCCCGACATAGGGACGCTCCCAGCCGAAGTGCGTCATCGGGAAGAGGAACGGCACCGGCCGTACGAGGTGGGGGGCGATCCGCTGCAGCAGCAGCGCGCGCTCCTGCAGCGCCTCCCTGACGAGTTCGAAGTTGAGCTGTTCCAGGTAGCGCAGGCCGCCGTGGATCAGCTTGGACGAGCGAGAGGAGGTGCCCGAGGCGAAGTCGCGCGCCTCGACCAGCCCGACGGACAGGCCGCGGGTGACCGCGTCGAGCGCGACTCCCGCGCCGACCACGCCGCCGCCCACGACGACCACGTCCAGCTCTCGTTCCGCCATCGCGGCCAGCGCGGCCGATCTCTCGGCGGGGCCGAGCCGGGCGGATCCGATGTTCGCCGTCATGACTTCGAACGTACCCGCTTTCGGACGGCACGCCTCACGCGCGGATCACCTTCACGCCCGCCTCGCTGAGCCGGCCGACGTGCTCGTCCGGGAGCCGTTCGTCGGTCACGAGCGTGTCGATCCTGTCGATCGGGCAGATCCTGGCGAAGGCACGCCTGCCGACCTTGGAGGAGTCGGCCACGACGACGACCTGGGCGGCCCTGCTGATGAGCAGGTTGTTGACCGAGGCCTCACCCTCGTGGTGCGCGGAGGCGCCGAGCTCGACGTCGATCGCGTCGACGCCGAGGAAGGCCACGTCGAGCGTCACCTGCTCGAGCACGCCTCCGGCCAGCGGCCCGATGAGCTCGTAGGACTGCGGCCTGGCCACCCCGCCGGTCACGACGATCTTCACGTGCTGGCGGACGGTGAGCTCGGAGGCGATGTTGAGCGCGTTGGTGACGATCGTGAACCCGGCCTCCAGCGTGGAGCGGGTGGCGAGGGAGCGCGCGAGCTCGGAGGTGGTGGTGCCGCCGTTCATGCCGATCACGGCGCCGGGAGAGACCAGCTCGGCCGCCGCGGCGGCGATGCGGTGCTTCTCGTCGGCGTGCCTCGCCGTCTTGTAGCGCAGCGGCAGGTCGTAGCTGACACTCTGCGCGACCGCGCCCCCGCGCGTGCGCATGAGCATCTGCTGCTGGGCCAGTTGATCGAAGTCGCGGCGGATCGTTGCGGTGGAGACGTCGAGCGCTTCGGCAGCGTCCTCGACCGAGAGCCGTCCCTCCTGCGCGAGCAGTTCGAGAATCGAGTTCCATCGGTCATAACGGCTCATGAAGGCAAGCGTGGCACAACCGAGGACCGAACGACCAGCACTGCACAGTCGTGCTCTGTTCTGATATAAAAAGAGCAGAAACAAACACAATCGGGAGGAATGCCTTGACCACCCACACGGAGGCCGAGATCGCGTCCCAGCCCAGCTGCTGGCAGCGCGCCGTCGAGAACATCCCGGCCGACGCCCTGCCCCAGCCGGGCGAGCGGGTCGCCGTCGTCGGCTGTGGCACCTCCTGGTTCATCGCGATGGCCTACGCCACGCTGCGCGAGCAGGCGGGGCTGGGCGAGACCGACGCCTTCGCCGCGTCGGAGGCGCCGCTGGGCCGTTCCTACGACAGGGTGCTCGCGCTGACGCGCTCGGGCACGACCACCGAGGTCCTCGACCTGCTCGGCAGGGTCGACGCCAGGACCACGGCCATCACCGCGGACCCGAACACCCCCGTCATGACGCTGGCCGACCAGGTCATCGTGCTCGACTACGCCGACGAGCGGTCGGTCGTGCAGACCCGCTTCGCCACCACCCAGCTCGCGCTGCTGCGCGCCAGCCTCGACGAGGACCTCACCAGGGCCATCGCCGACGCCTCCGAGGCCGTCGCCGCGCCGCTGGCCCCCGAGCTGGTCGAGGCCGAGCAGTTCAGCTTCCTCGGCGCCGGCTGGTCCGTCGGCCTGGCCCAGGAGGCCGCGCTGAAGATGCGCGAAGCCTCCAGGTCGTGGACCGAGGCCTATCCCGCGATGGAGTACCGCCACGGCCCGATCAGCATCGCGGGCCCCGGCCGCGTCACCTGGATGCTCGGCACCGCGCCCGAGGGCCTGCGCCAGCAGGTCGAGGCCACCGGCGGCACGTTCTTCGAGACCTCGCTCGACCCGATGGCCGAGCTGATCCGCGCCCAGCGGGTGGCAGTCGCGCGCGCCTTCGCCCGCGGACTCGACCCCGACGAGCCGATGCACCTCACGCGATCTGTGATTCTTTCTTCATGAGCCTTACTCTCGCCGACGCCCGTATCGCGACCCCTGAGGGAGTTCACGACGGGTGGCTGACCATCGAAGACGGCCGCATCACGCATGTGGGCCACGGACCCGCCCCCCGAACGGGCCACAGCCTGGCCGGACGACTCGTCGTCCCCGGCTTCGTCGACATCCACAACCATGGCGGCGCGGGCGGGTCCTTTCCGACTGGTGAGCAGGACAAGGCGCGTGACGCTGTCGCGCTCCACGAGAGACACGGCACCACCACGATGGTCGCCAGCCTGGTGACGGGGTCGGTCGAGGACATCGCCTCGGCCACCTCCTCCCTCGCCGACCTGTGCGACGACGGGATCCTCGCGGGCATCCACTTCGAGGGCCCCTACATCTCCAAGGCGCGCTGCGGCGCCCATGACCCCAAGCTGCTGCGCCGTCCCGATCCCGGGGAGTTCGGCGAGCTGGTCAAGGCGGGGCGTGGGCACGTGCGCATGCTGACCATCGCCGCCGAGCTGCCGGGCGCGCTCGACACCATCCGTACGGCGGCGGCCGACGGCGTCATCGCCGCCCTCGGTCACAGCGACGCCACCTACGAGCAGACGATCGCCGGCATCGACGCGGGCGCGCGGGTGGCCACCCACCTCTACAACGCGCTGCCCCCGCTCGGCCACCGCACGCCCGGCCCCATCGCGGCGCTGCTCGAGGACGAGCGCGTCACCATCGAGCTGATCAACGACGGCGTGCACGTCCACCCCGCCATGCTCCGCCTGGCCTACACCGTGGCAGGCCCCGAGCGCACGGTGCTGATCACCGACGCGATGGCGGCCACCGGCATGGGCGACGGCACGTACGTGCTCGGCTCGATGGAGGTGAGCGTCAAGAACGGCGTCGCCCGACTGGTCGAGGGCGGCTCGATCGCCGGCAGCACGCTCACCATGGACGTCGCCTTCCGTCGCGCCGTCCAGCAGGTCGGCCTCTCGCTGGCCGAGGCGGTCGAGGTCTCCTCGCTCACGCCCGCCCGCGTGCTCGGGCTCGACGACACGATCGGCTCGATCGCCGTGGGCAAGGCGGCCGACCTGGTCGTCATGAACGACTCTCTCGAGGTCGCCGGCGTCATGCGGCGCGGCGCCTGGATCACGGAGCCCTGATGATCCTCACCGTCACGCTGAACGCCGCCCTCGACGTCACCTACCAGGTGCCCGACGCCGACTGGGACGGGGTGAACCGCGTCTCAGCGGTGCACAGGCGTGCCGGTGGCAAGGGCGTCAACGTCGCGCGGGTGCTCGCCGCCCTCGGCCGCGAGGTCGTGGTGGCGGGCCTCGCGGGCGGTCCCACGGGCCAGGCCATCAGGGCCGACCTCGACGCGGCGGGCCTGCCGTCCGCGCTCACCCCCATCGGCGGCGACTCCCGCACCACGCTGGTGGTCCACTCGGGCACCACGGCCCTGTTCAACGAGCCGGGCCCCGAGGTCACCCCCGCCGAGCTCGACCGCTTCCTGTCCGACTTCCTCGAGCTGGCGAAGCGCGCCGAGGTCGTCGTGGTCTCCGGCAGCCTGCCGAGAGGCGTCCCCTCCGACTTCTACGCCACCCTCGCCGACCTGTCCGAGGTCCCCACGATCGTCGACGCCGACGGCGAGCCGCTGCGCCACGCGCCGAAGGGCCGCCCCACGATCGTCAAGCCCAACAAGGACGAGCTGGCCCGCGCCTTCCCCGAGGGCGGCGCGCAGGCGCTCATCGCCAGGGGCGCGGGCTCGGTCGTGGTCTCCATGGGCGAGGACGGCCTGCACGCCATCACCCCCGAGGGGACGTTCAGGGCGCGCATGCCGTACAGGGTCGAGGGCAACCCGACCGGCGCGGGCGACGCGCTGGTGGCGGGGCTCGCGCTGGGCCTGGCCGACGGCTCGCCCTGGCCCGAACGGCTGCGTAGGGCCGCGGCGCTGGGCGCCGCCGCCGTCGCCGCGCCGGTGGCGGGCGAGTTCGACCGCGACGTGTTCGACGCCATCCACCCGCAGATCGTCATCGCTTAAGGAGCACCATGCCTCTCGTCGGCATCGCCGAGATCGTCCACCACGCGAAGGCAGGAGTCGGCGCGTTCAACGTGATCCAGCTGGAGCACGCCACCGCCATCGTCGCGGGCGCCGAGGCGGCCGGCGCGCCCGTGGTGCTCCAGATCAGCGAGAACGCCGTCCGCTACCACGGCGCCCTCGAGCCCGTCGCGCTCGCCTCGCTCGCCGTGGCCAGGCGCGCGGCCGTGCCCGTGGCCGTCCACCTCGACCACGCCACCGACAGGGCGCTGGTCGAGGAGGCCGTCTCGCTGGGCCTCGGCTCGGTGATGTTCGACGCCTCCGCGCTGCCCGACGAGGAGAACGTCGCGGCCACGGCCGAGGTCGTCGCCCACTGCCACGCGCACGGTGTCTGGGTGGAGGCCGAGCTGGGTGAGGTCGGCGGCAAGGACGGCGTGCACGCTCCCGGGGCCCGCACCAAGCCGCACGAGGCCGTCGACTACGTCGCCCGCACCGGCGTGGACGCCCTGGCGGTCGCCGTCGGCACCTCGCACGCGATGACCACCAAGGACGCCGTGCTCGACCTCGCGCTGATCGCGGAGCTGGCCGCCGCGGTGCCGGTGCCGCTGGTGCTGCACGGCTCCTCGGGCGTCTCCGACGACAACCTGCGCGACGCCGTACGGCACGGCATGAAGAAGATCAACATCGCCACGCACCTCAACAAGGCGTTCACGGGAGCGGTCCGCGAGTACCTGGCCGGCGACCCCAAGGTGGTCGACTCCCGCAAGTACCTCAAGGCCGGGCGCGACGCCGTGACCCGCGAGGTCACCCACCTGCTCGGCGTGCTGGGCTGAACCCGCAGGCGGCGGCGTACGTGTGAAGGGGCATGCGCCTGCTCGCCTTCCTGGCCGTCCTCGCCGGATTCCTCCTGGTCCCCGCGGGTGCGGCCTGCGCCTGCAGCTGCGCGCCCTTCGAGCCCCGCACGGCGGTGGGCGACGCGGCCTCGGTGTTCACGGGGACGGTCACCGGCCTGCGGCAGCTCCCCGGCTCGCCGCTCGGGCCGAGGCCGCCCTTCGTGGTGACGTTCGCGGTGGACCAGGTCTACAGGGGTGAGCGGCAGGCCACGGCCGAGGTGGCGACCAACGCCGACTCGGCCTCCTGTGGCTACCGGTTCACGCGGGGGACGCGCTACCTCGTGTTCGCCTCCGACGGGCCGATGGGCAGCGGGCTGTTCTCGACGGATCCGGGCACCAGGCTGTACTCCTCGCTCTGCTCGGGGAACGTGGTGCTCAGGCCAGGGAGCGGCCCTCTGCGCAGGGGCGACGAGGCCGGGTCGCCGAAGGGCTCGGAGCGGTCCCTCACGAAGGAGCTGCTCACCGTCCTCGGACGCCCGACGCCCGCCGGCGAGCTCCCCGCATCGTCTCCCGCGGCGTCTGTCGCGGCGTCTGTCGCGGTGGCTCCGGCCGCGTCTCCGGCGGTGTCTCCGGCGGCGGCGGAGGCCGGGCGGGAGGGCGGCCAGGTCTGGGGGCCGGTCATGAGCGGCGCGGCCCTGCTGGCGGCGGCCGCGGCGGTGGCGTGGCTCTCGGCGAGACTGACGGCGAGGCGTAGGCGCACCCGCTGACCTGCGCCCTGTCAGGAGTCCAGCGCTCGCAGCACCCGCTCGACCTGCCGTCCGAACGTGCCCGGCGGGTTGCGCGGCTCGCGCACCCGCGCGGCCAGCTGAACCACCTGCCATGGCCGCTCGGGCACGCCGTCGAGGACCCTGGCGGGCACCGCCTCGTGCATCGCCCCGAGCGCCCCGGCCAGACCCTTCAGGTGCGCCTGTCCGAGCGTCAGGCCCCGCAACGGCGTCCCTTCCAGCCTCGACATCACCACCACGCCGGGCTCCAGGGCGATCGGCTCGGGCGCGAGGCCAGGCGCGTGTTCGGCCAGCAGGGTCAGCGCCAGCCACTCTCGCTCCGCCGCGCCCTGCGCCCCGTCGGTGAACCGTTTGGTGACCACCTCGCCCACCACCGAGACCGCATGCGTGTTCCGAAGATCCATGGCGGGGGATTCTAGGTGCAGGGACGAGGCGTTCGACCGCGCGCGTCACCGGTTCCTCTCAGACGACGAGACCCGCACCGCGTACGGCGGTGCGGGTCTCGCTGGGTTCGGGAGGGTCAGCGCTGGACGGGCGCCACGACCACCTCGACGCGCTGGAACTCCTTGATGTCGGAGTAGCCCGTGGAGGCCATGGTCCGCTTGAGCGCGCCCATGAGGTTCATCGAGCCGTCGGCCACGCTGGAGGGCCCGTGCAGGATCTGCTCCAGGGTGCCGACCGTGCCGAACTCCACGCGGCGCCCGCGCGGCAGGTCGGGGTGGTGCGCCTCCGAACCCCAGTGGAAGCCGTGGCCGGGGGCCTCGGAGGCCCTGGCCAGCGGCGAGCCCACCATCACCGCGTCGGCGCCGCAGGCGATGGCCTTGGCGATGTCGCCCGAGGTGCCCATGCCGCCGTCGGCGATCACGTGGACGTAGCGGCCGCCCGACTCGTCGAGGTAGTCGCGGCGCGCCGCCGCCACGTCGGAGATCGCCGTGGCCATCGGTACGGCGACGCCGAGCACGTTGCGCGTGGTGTGCGAGGCCCCGCCGCCGAAACCGACCAGCACGCCCGCCGCGCCCGTGCGCATCAGGTGCAGCGCGGCCGTGTAGGTGGCGCACCCGCCGACGATCACCGGCACGTCGAGCTCGTAGATGAACTGCTTGAGGTTGAGCGGCTCGGCCTTGCTCGACACGTGCTCGGCCGAGACCGTCGTGCCGCGGATGACGAAGATGTCGACGCCCGCGTCGATGACCGTCTTGTGGAACTGCACGGTGCGCTGGGGCGACAGCCGGACCGCGGTGGTCACGCCCGCGTCGCGGATCTCCTGGATCCTGCGCCCGATCAGCTCCTCCTTGATCGGAGCCGTGTAGATCTCCTGGAGCCTGCGCGTGGCCGCCTCGATGTCGAGGGAGGCGCACTCCTCAAGCAGCGGGCTGGGGTCCTCGTAGCGCGTCCAGAGGCCCTCCAGGTCGAGCGGCGCGAGACCGCCGAGCCTGCCGATCGCGATCGCCGTGGCGGGCGAGACCACGCTGTCCATGGGCGCGACCACGACGGGCAGCTCGAACCGGTAGGCGTCGATCTGCCAGGCGATCGAGACCTCCTCCGGGTCGCGGGTGCGCCTCGACGGCACCAGGCCGATCTCGTCGAGCGCGTAGGCACGGCGGCCGGTCTTGCCGCGGCCGATCTCCACCTGAGTCATCAAAAAAATTACCTTCTGTGATAGTTCGGAGCTTCGACCGTCATCTGGATGTCGTGCGGGTGGCTTTCCTTGAGGCCGGCCGACGTGATCGGCATGAGCTGGCTGCGCTCGTGCATTTCGGGGATCGTGCGGCATCCGGCGTACCACATGCCCTGGTGGAGGCCGCCGACGAGCTGGTAGGTGACGGCGGAGACGGGGCCGCGGTAGGGGACCTGTCCCTCGATGCCCTCGGGGATGTACTTGTCCTCGGAGCTGACCTCGTCCTGACCGTAGCGGTCCTTGCTGAAGGAGGTTCCGCCGCGCTCGCGGTTGCGGACCGCGCCGAGCGAGCCCATGCCCCTGTAGGACTTGAACTGCTTGCCGTTGATGAAGATCAGGTCGCCGGGCGACTCCTCGCAGCCGGCCAGCAGCGAGCCGAGCATGACCGTGTCGGCCCCCGCCGCGATCGCCTTGACGATGTCGCCCGAGTACTGCAGGCCGCCGTCGCCGATCAGCGGGACGCCGGCGGGGCCGCAGGCCAGCGCCGCCTGGTGGATGGCGGTGATCTGCGGGGCACCCACACCCGCGACCACACGGGTGGTGCAGATGGAGCCGGGGCCGACCCCGACCTTGACGGCGTCGGCGCCCGCGTCGATCAGCAACTGCGCGCCCGCGCGGGTGGCGACGTTGCCGCCGATCACGTCGATGCCGTGGCTGTTGGCCTTGACCTTGGCGATCATGTCGCCGACGCCCTTGGAGTCGCCGTGGGCGGTGTCGACGATGATGACGTCGATCCCCGCGTCGAGCAGGGCCTGCGCGCGCTGCTCCGCGTCGCCCGCGACACCGATCGCCGCGCCGACCACGAGGCGGCCGTCGGCGTCCTTGGTGGAGAGCGGGTACTGCTCGCTCTTGGTGAAGTCCTTGATGGTGATGAGGCCGCGCAGCCTGCCCTGACCGTCGACGAGCGGCAGCTTCTCGATCTTGTTGGTCTTGAGCAGCGAGAACGCCTCGTCGCGCGAGACCCCGACGGGCGCGGTGACCAGCGGCATCGCGGTCATGACCTCGCGCACCGTGCGGCTCTGGTCGCTCTCGTAGCGCATGTCGCGGTTGGTGACGATGCCGACGAGCACACCGGCGTCGTCGGTGACGGGCGCTCCGGAGATGCGGTAGGTGGCGCACAGCCGTTCGACGTCGGCGAGGGTGTCGTCGGGCGAGCAGGTCACCGGGTTGGTGACCATCCCCGCCTCGGAGCGCTTGACCAGGTCGGCCTGCTGGGCCTGCTCCTCGATGGACAGGTTGCGGTGCAGGATGCCGATGCCGCCCTGACGGGCCATCGCCACCGCCATGCGGGCCTCGGTCACGGTGTCCATCGCGGCGGAGACCAGCGGGATGGACAGGCTGATGCCACGCGAAAGCCTGGTGGTGGTGTTCGCGTCTCCCGGCGCCATGTCCGAATATGCGGGAACGAGCAACACGTCGTCGAACGTGAGCCCCGTTTCAGTGAATTTGGACATGCCGTGACCCCTCCAGCCGCCATCCCTGCTTGTACGCAGCAAGTTTAGTGGGTGCGGCCAAAAGGATCTGGGCGGGTCTGGAGGACGATGACCCCCACGGTCCGTCGTCCTCCAAGCATCGAAGTGCCGAGGAACCGGGACGGTCGGTGATCCGTCCCGGTTCCCCGGCCACCGGCAGCCTCAGGCGAGGCGCTGGGTGCCACCGAACCCCCCTCCGCGTCCAAGTGGCGGCGCTGCTCGCTGTCAGGGTGCCGACGCTGGGTTAATGCTGCGTTACGCCGTGGCACACCGCAATGTGCAAACGTGCAATTGCACGAAGTTGCACCTGTCGTGGAGGAGTCGTCGCAAGGTCGGGACAGGGCCCTGTCTCCGGGTTATCCTCGCGGCACGCCCGTGTCCCCTCTACGGAGCACAGCACATGCGCAATGACTCCAGCACCATGCCCGACCCGCTCGAGACCCTAGGGCTCGATCCGGCACAAACCGCGCTGTACACGGCGGTGCTGAGACTGCACAGGGCCACCTTGAGCGAGCTCGCGGCAGCCATGGACGGCCCCGTCGAGACCGTGGGGAGGCAACTGAACGATCTCGTGCGGCTGGGCGTCATCGACGAGCAGTCCGGTCACTACCTCGCCCGCCACCCCGCCGCCGCGCTGGGCAGGCTGATCGCCGAGCGCCTCGACCTGCTGGCCGAGGAGAGCCGCCGCATCGACTCCGCGCTCGGCTCCATCCGCCACCTGATCCGCGACTACGACGCCGGGCGCGACTACCAGAGCGGCCCCTTCACCGTCGAGCAGGTCAGCGGCGCCGACATCCTCTACGAGAGCGTCGTCGGCATCGCCGTCCAGTCCCCCACGCCCATGGAGCTGCTCACCGCCATCCCCGACGAACGAACGATGATCGACTTCGCGAGGAAGTTCGCCGACCCGTGGGTCGACGCGCAGCGGCGCGGCCTGCTGAGGCTGCGCGCGATCATCCCCGTGGCGACGCTTCCGCTGCCCGGCGTACGCGACCAGCTCGGCCGCCTCATCGAGACCGGCGGGCAGGTGCGCACCCTCGACAGGGTTCCGAGCTGGTTCATGACCGCCGGCGCGGGCGTGGCCGGCCTGCCCGCCACCTGGGGAGGCAACCTGCCCGACCACGCCTACAACTTCTACGTCGTGCGGGCGCCGATCGTGGTCGGCGTGCTGCGCTCGCTGTTCGAGGAGCTGTGGGCGAGGGCGATGCCGCTGCCGTGGGGGCGCAAGGCCGACGGCGTCGTGCAGGTGCTCAGGCTGGCCGCGCAGGGCATGTGCGACGACTCCATCGCGCGCCATCTCGGGGTGTCGGTGCGCACGGTCCGCGCCAGGTTCGCCGACGCCATGGCCGAACTCGGGGCCCAGTCGCGCTTCCACGCGGGCGTGGAGGCCGCGCGCAGAGGATGGCTCACGTAGAGCCGCCCATCAGTCATATGGTGGGAAGGTGCTGGAAGACGTGCCACCGGATCCGTTCGCGGACGACCCGAACGATCCAAGCTCGGCGTTGGGCGACCTCGACGACGCCGAGCCGCTGACCGCGGCCGAACGCGACGAGGCCATCACCGACCTCGCCGACGTCGAGGTCTTCCGCTCGCTGCTCGAGCCGCAGGGGGTGCTCGGCCTCGTCCTCGACTGTCCCGAATGCTCCGAGCAGCACTTCTTCGACTGGGAGCTGCTGCGCGGCAACCTCCGCCAGATGATCGAGAACGGCCAGCCGCAGGTGCACGAGCCCGCCTTCCACCCCGACCCGTCCGACTACGTGAGCTGGGAGTACGCCAGGGGCTACGTCGACGGCGTCATCGACACCGAGGAACGGCACTGACCGACGTCCTCGACCAGCGCCGCCAGCAGTCTGGCAGCCTGATCCAACCCGGGCGGCGGCTCACCCCGCGACAACGCGTCGAGAAGCGCGTCGCTCTCCTCCTCGGTCAAGCGATCGACTCCAGCTCGGCCATCTGCCGCAACCGGGCCAGCGCCCGGTGCTGGGCGACCCGAACCGCTCCTGGTGACATGCCGAGTACATTACCGGTCTCCTCGGCAGACAGCCCTGACACCACCCGTAGCAGCAGCAACTCGCGCTGGTTGTCGGGCAGCCTGGACAGCAGCCTGCGGGCCTGCTCGACCTCGATGTAGCGGACCACCGTCTCCTCGGGCCCCGGACCCTCGTCGGGACCGTCGGGCAGGTCCTGGGTCGGGACGGCCGAGCGCACCCAACTCCGCAGTGCGTCGGCCACCTTGTGCGAGGCGATCCCGAAGACGAACGAGGCGAACGGACGCCCCATGTCGCGGTAGCGCGGCAGTGCGGACAGAACGGCGATGCACACTTCCTGCGCCACATCATCTGCAATGTGATATTGCCCTGAAACCCTTCCAAGGCGCGCCCGGCAATAGCGCACCACCATCGGGCGGAGCTCCCCGAGCAGAGATTCGATCGCACTGCGATCCCCCTGGACGGCGAGGCTCGTCAGTTCCCGAAGGTCGGACTCATCCGATCGTGCCGGAAGTCTCGACGCTAGCCTTACCCCAATTTTGGCGTCGGCGACGCTTCCCTCGCTCACGTTAGGCATGATGCCCGCACTCATCCTGCCTGTCGTCATAGCGAACGGCTACGGATTGGTCACATTGAGGCGACGATAACGGGCCGTAATCGAGTGACGACACTAAGCCTTTCAGTGTGAGACAATATTTCACGCGATTAGCGGAAATGCACGACACTTGTCAGACTCGTGGACGCTTTACGAACGCGTTCGGTTTACCGGAATAAGGGCCACTTTCGGGCAACTCGCTCTTCTTTGCGGCTCATGCGCATCGCGGCTAGGCGAGAGGGAAGGGCACCCCGCGCTCCGCCTCCGGCCTGGCGCCGTGGATGCGCCGCTCCCCTTCGGTGATCGACACGTCGTTGATGCTGGCCTCGCGCCGCCTCATCAGCCCCTCGGCGTCGAACTCCCACAGCTCGTTGCCGTAGCTGCGCCACCACCGCCCCGAGGCGTCGCGCCACTCGTACTGGAAGCGCACCGCGATCCTGTCGTCGCCGAAGGCCCAGAGCTCCTTGCGCAGGGCGTAGTCCAGCTCCCTGGCCCACTTCCCCGCCAGGAACCTCTCGATCTCCTCCCTGCCCGTGAGGAAGACGTCGCGGTTGCGCCAGACGGAGTCGGGCGTGTAGGCCAGGGCGACCCGCGCGGGGTCGCGGGTGTTCCACGCGTCTTCGGCTGCCTGGACCTTGGCCAGCGCGTCGGTCTCCGTGAAAGGCGGAACAGGCGGACGGGACATGACAAACCTCCAGCCAAGAGGGCACGGGCGCGCCCTGTCATGTGTCCAGGCTTCCAGCGGTGGCCATGCAGCTGCCATGTCCATCGTGACTAGAATCCCTCAGATATGGACATCGTGATCCTGGCCTACCCCGGCGTCCGGCTGATGGACGTGACCGCGCCGCTGGAGGTGTTCGGCACCGCGGCCGGGTTCGGCGCGCCGTACAGGGTGCGGCTCTGCTCGCCGGCGGGCGGGCCGGTGACCACCTCGACCGGCGTCAGTCTGCTGACCGAGCCGCCCGTGACGAGCGCCCACACGCTGGTGGTGCCGGGCTCGCCCGGCCTGCCGGCCCACGGTGTCCGCGGGGAGCTGCTGGAGGCGGTCTCAGCGGTCAGCGCGCGACGGGTGGCCTCCGTGTGCACGGGCGCGTTCGTGCTGGCGGAGGCGGGGCTCCTGGACGGCAGGCGGGCCACCACCCACTGGCGGCACGCCGCGACACTGGCCTCCCGCTATCCCGCGATCGAGGTGGAGCCCGACGCGATCTACGTGTGGTCGGGCGAGGTGCTCACCTCGGCGGGGGTGAGCGCGGGCATCGATCTGTCGCTGGCGATGGTCGAGCAGGACATGGGCGCCGACCTGGCCAGGGAGGTGGCCCGCGATCTGGTGGTGTTCCTGCAACGGCCCGGTGGGCAGTCGCAGTTCTCGGTGGCCTCGCGCACGCCGCGCCCCAGGCACGACCCGCTGCGTGGCCTGCTGGACCAGGTGGCCGCCGACCCCGGGGCCGATCACTCGCTGCAGGCGATGGCCGCGAGGGCGGGCGTCAGCGTCCGCCACCTGACGCGGCTGTTCCACGAGCGCGTCGGCCGCACGCCCGCCGCCTACGTGGAGTCCGTAAGGCTGGAGGCGGCCCAGTCGCTCCTCGACTCGGGCGAGACGGTCACGGGTGCCGCCGCGCGTTCGGGGATGGGCAGCGACGAGTCCCTGCGCAGGGCCTTCCTCCGCCACCTGGGGGTCACCCCCTCGGCCTACCGCGCCCGGTTCAGGACCTCACTCTCGTGACCCCGTCGTGACGGGAGCCCGCCCGCCCCGGCGAAACGAGCCCGCCTTGCCAGGGCAGCGCCATCCTGGGCAGCGCCAGCCCAGACGAAGCGGGCCGGGACAGAGCGGGCCCGGACACAGCAGACCCAGACAGCGGGCCCGGACAGCGGGCCCGGACAGCGGGCCCGGACAGCGGGCCCGGACAGCGGGCCCGGACAGCGGGCCCGGACAGCGGGCCCGGGCAAAGCGAAAGGGCCCGCGCGCCAAGGCGCGGGCCCTTCCACAGACCGATCTAGTGACCGTGGCCGTGACCGTGGCCGTGACCACCGGCGGCCGGGGCCTCGTCCTCGGGCTTGTCCACCACGAGCACCTCGGTCGTGAGCAGCATGCCGGCGATGGACGCGGCGTTCTGCACGGCCGAGCGGGTGACCTTGACCGGGTCGATGACGCCCTGCGCCACCAGGTCGCCGTACTCACCGGTCGCGGCGTTGAGGCCGTGACCGACGGGCAGCTCGGAGACCTTGTGGGTGACGACGTAGCCCTCGAGGCCGGCGTTCTCGGCGATCCAGCGGGCGGGCTCGGCGAGCGCGCGGCGGACGACGCCCACGCCAGTGGCCTCGTCGCCGGACAGACCGAGGTCGTCGAGGTCCTTGGAGACGTGGATCAGCGCGGAGCCACCGCCGGAGACGATGCCCTCCTCGATCGCGGCGCGGGTCGCGGAGATCGCGTCCTCGAGGCGGTGCTTCTTCTCCTTGAGCTCCACCTCGGTGGCCGCGCCGACGCGCAGCACGCAGACGCCGCCCGACAGCTTCGCCAGACGCTCCTGGAGCTTCTCGCGGTCCCAGTCGGAGTCGGACTGCTCGATGGCGAGCTTGATCTCCTTGACGCGGTCCTCGATCGCCTGCGCCTCACCGGCGCCGTCCACGATCGTGGTGGCGTCCTTGGTGACGACGACGCGGCGGGCGCTGCCGAGCACCTCGAGGCCGACCTGGTCGAGCTTGAGGCCGATCTCCTCGCTGACGACCTGGCCGTTGGTCAGGATCGCGATGTCCTGCAGCATGGCCTTGCGGCGGTCACCGAAGCCGGGCGCCTTGACGGCGACGGAGGTGAAGGTGCCGCGGATCTTGTTGGTCACCAGGACGGCCAGGGCCTCGCCCTCGACGTCCTCGGCGATGACCAGCAGCTGCTTCTTGGTCTGGGCGACCTTCTCGAGCAGCGGCAGGAAGTCGGCGATGGAGGCGATCTTGCCCTGGTGGATCAGGATGTAGGGGTCCTCGAGGACCGACTCCATCCTCTCGGGGTCGGTGACCATGTAGGCCGACAGGTAACCCTTGTCGAACTGCAGGCCCTCGGTGAACTCGAGCTCCATGCCCATGGCGTTGGACTCTTCGACGGTGATGACACCGTCCTTGCCCACCTTGTCGAACGCCTCGGCGATCAGCTCGCCGATCTTGGCGTCCTGAGCGGAGATCGTCGCGACATTGGCGATCTCCTTCTTGTCCTCGACCGGCCTCGCGGTGGCCAGCAGCTTCTCGCTGACGGCCCTGGCGGCCAGGTCGATGCCGCGCTTGAGCGACAGCGGGGAGGCGCCCGCCGCCACGTTGCGCAGGCCCTCGCGGACCATGGCCTGGGCCAGGACGGTCGCGGTGGTGGTGCCGTCACCCGCGATGTCGTTGGTCTTGGTCGCCACTTCCTTGGCGAGCTGGGCGCCGAGGTTCTCGTAAGGCGCCTCGAGCTCGACCTCACGGGCGATGGTGACACCGTCGTTGGTGATCGTCGGCGCACCGAACTTCTTGTCGATGACCACGTTGCGGCCGCGCGGGCCCAGGGTCACCTTGACTGCGTCCGCGAGGGCGTTGACGCCACGCTCGAGAGCGCGCCGTGCGTCCTCTTCGAACTCCAGGATCTTCGGCATGGGAAAAGTCCTCTCAGCGTAGAAAGCCCCGGGCACTTGCGGGCCCGGGGCTTTCTCACGGCTTACTTCTCGATGATGGCGAGAACGTCACGGGCGGAGAGCACGAGGTACTCCTCGCCGCCGTACTTGACCTCGGTGCCGCCGTACTTGCTGTAGAGGACGATGTCGCCCTCGCTGACGTCGAGCGGAATCCGCTTGTCGCCGTCCTCGTCCCAGTTGCCGGGGCCCACCGCAAGAACCTTGCCCTCCTGCGGCTTCTCCTTGGCGGTGTCCGGGATGACCAGGCCGGAAGCGGTGGTCTGCTCGGCCTCAAGCGGCTGGACCACAATGCGGTCGCCGAGCGGCTTAACGGGAACCTTAGTGGCGGTCGTCACGATCGGACCTCCCCTTCAGATTTGAATGATCTAGAAGAGGCGACCAGCTGGGCCTGCCGTCGCGGGTGTCAGACCTGCCTCGTCGCACGTTGGCACTCTCGGTATGAGAGTGCCAACACGAAACATATGCAAGCAGGCCCTGCCCGTCAACACGAACCGCCCCGCTCCGCTTAGAGCGTGATTCCGCCGCCTCCCCAATCACCCATCGGGCGACATCTCGCACCTTGCCCCTCGGCCTCGTCCCCGGGTGCCTGCACTAACGTCGTACGGCGTGGACCACGACGCCTTCCTCTCCCTTCTGACGCCTCGCGGGCAGCGAGCACTCGCCGAAGCCGTCGAGCTGATGGGCGCCGATCCCGTCGTGGCCGCCACCAGGATGCGCAGGACCCACGACGCCGACCTCACCTCGGCCGCCCTCACCCAGGCCACGCTCCGCCAACGGGCCGTGGCGAAGTTCGGCGACGACGCGGCGTCGATGTACTTCACCCCTCACGGCGTCGAGCAGGCCACCCGCCGCGAGGTCGCCGAGCACCGCGCCGCCCGCTTCCGTCCAGGGCAGCGCGTCGTCGACGTGTGCTGCGGCATCGGCGGCGACCTGATCGCGCTGGCCAGAGCCGGCTGCGAGGTCGACGCCGTCGACACCGACCCGCTGACCGTGGCCGTCGCGCGCGCCAACATCGACGCGCTCGGGCTGTCGGAGCTGGCCACGGTCCGTACGGCCGACGCCGCCACCGTGGACCCCTCCGGCTACGACGTGCTGTTCGCCGACCCCGCCCGCCGTACGGCCAGGGGCAGGACCTTCGACCCCCACGCCTACTCGCCGCCGTGGCCCGTGGTCCTCGACCTGCTCGGCAGGGCGCCTGCCGCCTGCCTGAAGGTGGCGCCCGGCATCCCTTACGAGTTCGTCCCCGAGGGGGCGGAGGCGGAGTGGGTCTCGCACAGGGGCGAGGTCAAGGAGGCCGTCCTCTGGACCGGGCGCCTCTCGGGCGGCGCGGGCGTCAGGAGGGCGACGCTGCTGCCCGGAGGGAGCACGCTCACCGCCACCGGCGCCGAGGCCGAGGTCGGTCCGATGGGGCGCTTCGTCTACGAGCCGGACGGCGCGGCCATTCGCGCGCACCTGGTGGCCGAGGTGGCAGGCAGGGTCGGCGGCCGCCTCGCCGACCCGATGATCGCCTACATCACCGGCGACGATCCGGTCGACACCGAATGGGCCTCCAGGTACGAGGTGCACGAAGCCATGCCGTTTTCCGTCAAACGCCTGCGAGCCGCCCTCCGCGCACGCCAGGTCGGAAATGCGACTATCAAGAAACGCGCGTCAGCGGTCGACATCGAGCGCTTGCGGCGCGACCTGCGCCTTTCCGGTGACAAATCCGCGGTCGTCATTCTGACCAGGATTATGGACCGCCCTTCGGCGCTCATCTGTACCCCCTCTCGACCTGCGTAAATGACAAATCGGGGCGATACATTGATAATCGCGATCTTTTAAAGTCAGCCCCGAAGGATCTTGATCCAGCTACTAGGGTGGCCGGGCGGGAGTTCTCCCCTAAACGAATCTGAAAACCACACCGCTGCGCGGCATACCGTCGGCGAGTGAAGGAGCTTTCGGTGGATCACTCCAACCACACCACCCTTCTCCAGGCAGGCAGCCAGACCGCCATCTCCGACAGGATGCGCGAGCTGCTAGCGCGCGCCGCCCAGGACCACGTCTACGAACAGCGCACCCAGGGCGCCGTGCTCGACGAGATCCGGCAGCGGCTTGAGGGCATGGAGTGGCTGCTGCGCGAGGTGCGCGAACGGGAGCTCGGCGGCCTCAGCGGCGCGCTCGAGACCGTGAGCGGCCGCCTGGACGACATCACGACCAGGCCGCCGTCATGGGCCGAGGGGCTGGCCCAGCACGTCGAGGCGGTGCGCGACCACGTCGACGCCGTCGGCGAGCAGGTCGGCAACGTCGACGCGCGCGTCGAGTCGGTCAGCGAGCGGGTCAAGCCGGTGATCGAGCTGCCGAGCCTGTGGGCCGACGTCGGCGCCGTGAGCGAGAGCCTTGACGAGGCGCTCAGCCGCCTTCAGTCGGTCGTCGACAGCAGCGAGGGCATCTCCCAGCGCCTGGGCGACTTCGCGGGCAAGCTCGGCCAGCTCAACGCCAGCATGGAGGCCGCGGCCAACCGCTTCACCAGGCTCGACAAGTCGATGGCCGACCTGACCACGCGCACCGAGCGCATCGAGGCAGGGCTGAGCGCCCTGCCCGGTGCCGTCGAGGCCAAGTTCAAGACGGTCGACGAGGCCATGACCGCCTCCACGGAGCTGCTGTCGGCCTCGATCGAGGAGGTCGGCGCCAAGGTCGACGACGCCGAGAGCCGCCTGGCGGGCAGGCTCGACGGCCTCGACGGCAGGGCCGACAGGGTCGAAGGCCGCCTCGTCGCCGTCGAGACCAGGCTCACCAGCGTCGACGGCCGCATCGAGACGGCCGACGGGTGCCTGGCCGACATCGACACCCGTCTCGACGGCGTCGACGGCCGCCTCGGCGGGCTCGACTCCCGCCTGGCAGGCGTCGACCAGCGGCTCGGCGCCGTCGACGGCCATCTCGGCCGACACGACGACCGCTTCGACGGGCTCGACGGGCGCATCGACGGCCGCTTCACCGCGCTCGACGAGCGCATGGCCGGCACGGGCAACCAGCTCGGCGAGACCGCCACCAGGGTCGAGGGCCGCTTCAACGACCTGGGCATCCACCTCGACACGATCGACGAGCGCCTGTCGGAGGTCGAGGAGCGCGTCGTCACCCGTTTCGACGGCCTCGACGCCACGCTCACCGGCATGTCCACCACCGCCGACAAGGCCAGCGAGCACCTCGAGGCCATCGACGACCGAGTGGAGGCCGTCAACCAGCGCGTCGGCCAGCTGCCCGTCACGCTGAGCATCAGCGAGCGCGTCGGAGAGCTGCTCGACACCCAGACGATCGAGCACGTCAAGCGCCTCGACGCGATCGACGAGCGGCTGACCGCCGCGGCGGCCGCGCTCACCGACGCCGTCACGGCCCGGCCCGACCGCGCCGAGCTGGCCGAGAGCGTCACCGGCATCGTCGAGCCCGCCACCACCGACCTCACCAAGCGCCTCGGCGCGCTGGAGGAGACCATGCTCGCCCTGGCCGAGGCGCTCCTGCGCCCGAGCCGCAACACGAAGGACTAGCGGCGACGCCCGGCGGGGTCGCTACGGCGACCCCGCCGAGCGTCCTGCGCCGGCCAGGGAGCCGCGCACGTCAGAGACGGCCGCGTCCTGCCTGTGGTCGACTTCAGAGACGGCAGCGAGGAGCTCGTCGACACGCACGTGATCGCCGGCCCCTCGGCGGCCGGGGGGCACGGCGGCGGCGACGCGGGTCTCACCGACGCCTTTCTCGCCGCCGTCTCCACCGGCGACCCGAGCCTGCTGCGCTCCGACGCCGCGGCGAGCCTGGCCACGCATCGCGTCGTCTGGGCCGCTGAGCGTGCCCGCCTGTCAGGCACGGTGGTCACCCTCTAGAACGCCACCGCCCCCGGCAGGAGCCCCGCATCAGCCGGGTCACGCCGATCGTCGCGCCGGGCACGAGCGCGTGACGGTAGCGCTCACCTTCCCTCTGGACGTGCACGCCGAGCGCCACGCACATCAACACCACGTTAAGCACCCCCGATGGCGCCGGGCAACGCCACGCCTCTCCTGTGACATTGACCCTGACGTCGCCGCCCCTGATCATCGACGATGTGCCCACGCGCCCAGCCGTCGCCGCGGCCTCGCTGATCGCCCTCATGCTCCTCAGCGCCTGCGGCGACCAGCCCTCTGTCGAGCGGGTCTCGCTCGACTTACCCGTTTCCACCCCTGCGGATCTCCCGGCGCTGCAGCCCATGGCGACGCGTCCCGCGCTGGTCCCGACGGGCCCGCCCCGCTTCGTCGTGACGGCTCGGGTGCCGATCGCCTACTTCCCAGAGAACTCCAAGACTGCGATCCAGACCCCGGTGCCGCCCGTCGTCCACGACGCCACGACCGGCGCCTTCATCGCCGACATCCGGCTGCCGCAGGGCGTGCGCGGTTCGTGGCAGCTCGTGGCGGCCGCGCCCGACAACCGCACCTTCCTGCTCTCGGGATGGACCGGCCCGCACTCCGCTCTCCGGTTCTTCCGCGTCCATCTGTCCGAGGACGGACGGCCCGGGCAGCCCGAGCTCGTGCCCGGCTTCGAGGGCGAGGGGAACAACCCCGGCACCGCCCTCGCCCTGAGCCCCGACGGCACCCGGCTCGCCTATGCCACGCCCGTCCTGGGAGGAGGAGCGAAGGTGACGGTGGTCGAGCTAGCCACCGGAGCGCGCCGCGACTGGACCACGCGCGCCTTCTCCATGGTGCCCGGGCTGGCCTGGGCACCGGACGGGCAGCGTCTGGCGCTCGTGGGGGGTGGCTGGGGGCTGGGGGTCCTCGACCCTGCTGTGCCAGGCTCCGACCTGCTCGCCGCCGCACGCCTGGTCAAGCCGGGCAAGGGCCTGTGGTTGCCCCAGTCCGTGGCCTACACCCCTGACGGCGCCGCCCTGGTGTACTCGGCCGGTCACACCGTCGAACGCCTCGCCCTGCGCGAAGGGGCCGCCCCGGAGGTCCTGGCGAGGGTCGCGCTGCCTCCCGACGCGTCGCTGAGCCTCCGGTTCAGTCTCGACGGCACCGGGAGGTACCTGCTCCACACCCACGGCCGGCGCTTCTACCGGGTGGACCTCCAGGACGGCTCGACGACGTCACTGCCCATCGAGGTCCGCACCCAC
Source organism: Nonomuraea recticatena (assembly GCF_039533245.1). Taxonomy (NCBI): domain Bacteria; kingdom Bacillati; phylum Actinomycetota; class Actinomycetes; order Streptosporangiales; family Streptosporangiaceae; genus Nonomuraea; species Nonomuraea recticatena. Next base: position 554,859 of record NZ_BAAATE010000001.1, read on the forward strand.
CCGGGTGAGGGCCTGTCGCCCAACGCCGCCTGGTGAGCCGTCTCAGACGTGCACCGTGGTGATGGGCAGCGAGGAGTCGGCGGGGATCTCCAGTGACGAGGGGGCCACGCCCGCCGCGACCAGGTCGGAGCCGAGCGTCGCCACCATCGCCCCGTTGTCGGTGCACAGCCCCGGGCGCGGCACGCGCAGCCGTACCCCCGCCTTGTCGCAGCGCTCCTGCGCCAGCGCCCGCAGCCGCGAGTTGGCCGCCACGCCTCCGCCGATGAGCAGGTCGTGCACGTCGTATCGCTTGCACGCCTGCAGCGCCTTGCGGGTCAGGACGTCCACGACGGCCTCCTGGAAGGAGGCGGCGACGTCGGGGACGTGGATCGACTCGCCCGACGCCTCCCTCGCCTCCACCCAGCGCGCCACGGCCGTCTTGAGCCCGGAGAAGGAGAAGTCGAAGGTGCCGTCGTCGATCTTGCCGCGTGGGAAGGCGATCGCCGTGCCGTTGCCGGAGACGGCGGCTTTGTCGATGTACGGGCCGCCGGGGAAGGGCAGGCCGAGGACCCTGGCCACCTTGTCGAAGGCCTCGCCCGCCGCGTCGTCGACCGTGGAGCCGAGCGAGATGACCTCCTCGGCCACGTCGGGCACCAGCAGCAGCGAGGAGTGACCGCCCGAGACCAGCAGCGCGATGCAGGGCCTGGGCAGCGGGCCGTGTTCGAGCTGGTCGACGGCGACGTGCGCGGCCAGGTGGTTGACGCCGTAGAGCGGCACCCCGAGCCCGAGCGAGTAGGCCTTCGCCGCGGCGACGCCCACCAGCAGCGCGCCCGCCAGGCCTGGGCCTGCGGTGACGGCGATCGCGTCGATGTCGGAGAACTTCACCCCCGCGCCGGCCAGCGCGGCCTCGATGGTCGGCGTCATCGCCTCGAGGTGCGCCCTCGAGGCCACCTCGGGGACCACGCCGCCGAACCTGGCGTGCTCTTCCATGCTGGAGGCGATGGTGTTGGCCAGCAGCGTGTGGCCTCTGACGATGCCGATGCCGGTCTCGTCGCAGGACGTCTCGATGCCAAGGACCAGGGGTTCGTCAGCCATCCAGCTTCCTCTTCATCATGATCGCGTCGGTGCCGTCGTCGTAGTAGCGGCGGCGCACCCCGATCTCCTCGAATCCGAACCGTTCGTAGACCGACCTGGCCCGCGGGTTGTCGGAGCGGACCTCGAGGAAGATCTCCACGGCTCCCCTCCTTCGCGCCTCCGCCAGCAGGTCGGTGAGCAACGCGCTGCCGGTGCCCTTGCTCTGGCGATCGGCCAGCACCGCGATCGTCTGCACGTCGGCCTGGTCGGCGGCCACGGCCAGCCCCGCGTAGCCGATGATCTGCTCGTCCTCGACCGCGACGACGTAGTGCCTGGTGCGCGGCTGGTCGGCCAGCTCTCCGCGGAGCATGCCCTCGCTCCACGCGTCGAGGGGGAAGGTCGCCCGCTCGATCGCCATGACCGCGGGCAGGTCGGCCTCGGTCATCTGCCTGAGCTTCACGCCGTCACCTTTTTCGGTGGCTTGGGCACCACCGCGTCGGGCCTGCGCAGGTAGATCGGCCTGGGCTCGTCCAGCGCGACGCCCGCCGCCAGCCGCTCGGCGGCCAGCGCGGCCATGAACCCGCCATAAGGGTACGGCGGCGCGTCCGTCCGGCCGAGGAAGTCGGGGTAGAGCCCCGCCCCCGCCCCGACGACCGGCAGCCCCTCCACGGGCACGTCGGCGGGCCTGTCGACGAACGGCCCCGCCAGCCTGTTGCGCAGGTCGGCGTAGCGGGCCCAGAAGACCTCCTTGCGCCTGGCGTCGGTGGCCACGAGGAACTCCTGCGTGAGCCCGCTGCCGTAGGCGACGGCGTCGAGACTGCAGATGCCGTAGGCGGGCACGCCCACGGCGGTCGACAGCGCCTGCGCGGTCATCAGGCCGACCCGCAGCCCCGTGTAGGGACCGGGGCCTGAGCCGGCCACGATCGCGGTGACGTCGCGCAGCGCGGCGCCCGCCTCGCTCAGGACCTTCTCGATGGTGGGAACGAGCAGCTCACCGTGGCGGCGGGCGTCGAGCACCGTGGACTCTGCGAGCACCGAGGCGCCGTCGTGCAGCGCGGCGGTGACGGCGGGGGTTGCGGTATCAAAGGCCAGGACCAGCACGAATATCTAGCCTAGTGCGTCGCGGCGGGTGCTGCCCGACTACGACCAACCTGTTCGGTGGCGCAGCCACTCCAGCGCCACCACGCCCTGCGCCCGCTGGAAGGCCCTGACCGTGGGCAGTCCCGGCGGGTCGGGCTGACGGCCGTTCCAGACGAAGAAGCCGGTCAGCCCTGCGAGCACGGCGGTCACGGCGGGGTCGGGAGAGTCGAAGAGGTCCTGCGGCGGCGGCCCTCCCTGCATGCGCACCGAGGGCAGCATGGCCAGGATGTCGATCCACGGGGCTCCGACGCACGCCCACGGCCAGTCCACGACGTACACCTGGTCCTCGGTGAGCAGGAGGTTGTCGGCCCTGAGGTCGGCGTGCACGAGCGTGTCGCCCTCGGCCGCCTCAGCCCAGCCCGACTCCAGCTCGGCCAGCGCGTCCAGGTGGCGCAGCGCCCACGGGTCGAGGCCGGTCGTGTCCTCCTCCAGCAGCCGCCGCCATCCGGTGAAGGCGTCCTTGTGCCTCTCGGCGAACGTCGGCGTCTCGACGGGCGAGGGGGTGAGCCTGGCCGACAACTTGCCGACCGCGTCGAGGACGCGTCGCAGCTCCTCGTCGCGCCACGGCATCGCGGGCGGACGCCCCTCGATGTCCTCGAAGACCAGCGCCACCCAGTCGCCGGTGTCGAAGGAGGTGAGCAGCCTCGGGGCGGGCACGTCGGCGGGCAGGCTCGCGGCGATCGCGGCCTCCCGCCGGTAGGCCGCGATGGAGTCGGGGTTGGGCGAGCTGCCACACGCCTTCACGAAGGCGCGTCGGCCGTGCTCGGTGCGCAGCCGTACGGCCGCCGCGGGAGAGAAACCGCCCGTCTGGGTGACCGCCTCGACCACGCGACCGCCGAGGAAGCCGGCGATCTGGAGGCGCAGGGCCTCTGGCACGTCCTGCCAGGGGAGGCGTACCCCGGCGGCGGGCGGATTGATCTCGTCGTCCATCCGCCCATCATCGCGACTCTCAGGCCAGCTTGACAGGCGACGCGTAGACGATGACGTTGTCCTGGTACTCGTGCCTGGCGTAGTCGAAGATCCCTCCGCAGGTCACGAGCCGCAGCCCCGACTCGGTGTAGACCCGCTGGGCGGGGAAGCGCTCCTTGTTGACCTGCTCCACCGACTCGACCCGGTACTCGGCCACCTTGCCGTCGCTGCGCGTCACCTTGACGACCTGTCCCCTGCGCAGCTGCCTCAGCTTGTAGAAGACCGCGGGCTCCGTCTTGGTGTCGACGTGCCCGATGATCACCGAGGCGCCCTTGTCCCCCGGCACCGCGCTGTGCTTGAACCACCCGGCCAGCTTGGGCTTCTCGTACGGCGGGAGCTCCACCTCCCCGTTCTTGGTCAGCCCGAGCTTCATCAGCGGCGCGTCGAGGTCGATGGCGGGGATGTCGATGCTCTCCGGCACGACGGAGGCCGGTGTGGCCTCCTCCCGCACCTGCAGCGTCCTGCCGAAGACGACCAGCACGAGACCTGTGGCGGCCCCCGCGAGGACCACCCGTGACATCCGAGCCATGTCTAGCTACGGCGGCGCCGGAGCGCCAGGCCGATCCCCCCGGCCAGGGCCAGGCCCAGCAGCACCCCCGCGGGGCCGAACGGAATGCCCGACTCGTCCTCGGCGCCCTTGGCGAACGTGCCACCGCCGCCGGCTCCCGGCGCCTTGGTGGGCACGACGGTCCTGGTCGAGGTGGGCGTGGCCGTGGGCCCTGCCGCGACGACGCGCAGGGTGGCTCTGCCCGTGTCGTTGGTGCCGTCGCACTTGACGCTCACCGCGTAGTTGCCGCGCTTCATGGTGCTGGAGACCTGGGCGTCACCGCGTACCCATGGCACGGGGGCCGGCGTCGCGGTCGTGGTGGGGGTGGCGGTCGGGGTGGGCGGCGGCACGGGGTCCAGCGTGACCGCCGCGAGGAAGGCCTTGGAGGTGGCGGTGCCGCTGTGCTCGGGGCCACCGGTCGGCACGGGGCAGTTGGCCAGGATCCACACCGTGGAGTTGTCACCGGCCGTCACCCTGTCGGGGTTGAGCCTGACATCGATGTTCTGCCTGGTCGTCGTCGTAGCGGTCGCCGTCGCCGTCGCGGTGGCCGTCGCCGTGCCCGTCGCCGTCGTCGTCGTGGTCGCTGTGCCGGACGGCGTGCCGGTCTGCGCCTGCGCCGAGCACCCCGCCACTCCTAACAAGAGGAAGGCCCCCGCGTACGCGACTCGCCTGACCGTGAGCACCGCCGCACCCCACTTCGCCGATATCCATCAGCATCCACCCGAATTGGATGCTGCACCCCACCTGATACCCAGAAAATCTGGGTGAACCCATGACCAAATGATCTCAGTCTTGTGCTGGGGTTGCCGGAGTTTTGGCGTTAGACGGGATCAGACGGCGTGTCGGCCCAGCGAGGACCCACTCCGCGCAGGGTGACCGAGCGCGCCTCGTCGTCGTCGCCGCCCGATCGGGTGATGTGAATCTCGAGTCTTTCGTCCGACAGGCCCTCCACCAGACCCTCGCCCCACTCGACGACGGTCACCGACTCCTCCAGCGAGGCGTCGAGGTCGAGATCGTCGACCTCGAGGTCGCCGCCGAGTCGGTAGGCGTCGACGTGCACCAGCGCAGGCCCGTCGACCAGCGACGGGTGGACGCGGGCGATGACGAAGGTGGGCGAGGTGATGGGGCCCCGCACCTTGAGCCCCTCGGCGATGCCCTGGACCAGCGTGGTCTTCCCCGCGCCCAGCGGGCCCGACAGGATGACCAGGTCGCCGCCCCTGAGCCGGGCGGCCAGCCGTACGCCCAGCGCGCGCATGTCCTCGGTCGTGGCGGCGGCAGTCACAGTTCCACCCTCTTCACCAGGTCGCGCAGGGCCTCGTTGACCACGCCTGGACGTTCGAGCTGGATGAGGTGCGAGGTCTCGGGCACCTCGGTGAGTTGAGCCTTCGGCAGCGCCGCCGCGATCGCCCTGCTGTGCTCGGGCGGCGTCAGCCAGTCTTTCTCCCCGACCATGATCGCGGTCGGCACCCCGTCGAGGACCCCGAGCGCGGACAGCTTGTCGTGGTTCATCAGCGCGGGGTAGAAGTCGGCGATCACCTCGGTCGGCGTGGAGCGGATCATGGACTCCACGAAGTCGACCACGGTCGGGCTGACGTTCTTGGAGTCGCCGAAGCCGAAGTGGCGCAGCACCAGGAAGGCCACGTCGTTGCCCACGTGGCGGGTCTTGTCGACCAGGGAGCCGCCCCTGCCGAGCACGGAGACCGTGGCGGGGGCCACCTTGTGCAGCCCCTTGGCCACCAGCGCGGGCAGGCCGAGGGTGATCTCGGCGAGCTTGCCCGCGCTGGTCGCGATGAGCGCGACGCCGCGGATCCTGTCGCCGAACAGCTCGGGATGACTGTCGGCCAGCGCCATGATGGTCATGCCGCCCATCGAGTGGCCGACCAGCACGCACGGACCCTGCACGAAGGTCTCCAGCACCTCGTAGAGGTCCTCGCCCAGCCGTTCTATCGAGCTGTCCTGCTCGCCTCCGCGCTGCGAGAGGCCGTGGGAGCGCTGGTCCCACAGCAGGATGCGGTAGTCCTCGCGCAGGTCGCGCCGCTGGTAGTGCCAGGAGTCGAGGGTGTGCGTGTAGCCGTGGCAGAAGACGATCGTGACGGGGGCGTCTTCGGGGCCGTCGATCTCGATGTGCAGCGCCACCTCGTCGGAGGTGATGAGCGTGCGCTCCCTGCCCCTCAGCTCGCCGAAGGGCTCGTCGGCCTCGGGGTCGGGCCGCAGCCTGATGCGGCCGACCGCGTAGCGCTTGGCCAGCGCGGCCGCCGCGACACCCGCCGAGGCGGCGCCGACGATCGCGCTCGCGATGCCGACCTTCCGCCGTGTCGTGGTCGTCATGCCTCCACCCCCTGGTACACCCTCGGCACGCGCGCGCCGAGCCTCGTCACGATCTCATGCGTGATGGTGCCGAGGATGTCGGCCCATTCCTGACAGGTCGGTTCGCCGTCCGTTCCAGGGCCGAACAGGACGACCTCGTCGCCGTCGGCCAGGGGGGCGCCACCCACGTCGATCATGAACTGGTCCATGCAGATCCTGCCGACGACGGGTCGGCGCGTGCCTCCGGCCATGACCTCGACCCGTCCCGTGGCGCTCCTGAAGATGCCGTCGGCGTAGCCGAGAGGGACCAGGCCGAGCGTGGTCTCCTCCGTGGTGGTGTAGAGGTGGCCGTAGGAGACGCCCACGCCCTCGGGCACCCGCTTGGCCAGCGCGATCCTGGCGGCCAGCGTCATCGCGGGGCGCAGGCCGAAGTCGCCCTGCTCGGGGAGGGGGCTCAGGCCGTACATGGCGATGCCTGGCCGTACGAGGTCGTAGTGGGTGCGCGGCAGGGTCAGGATCGCCGCGGAGTTGGCGAGGTGCCTGATCACCTGGGAGCCCGCGACTCCCGCCTGCTCGGCCAGCTTCAGCGCGCTCTCGTAGGCGTCGATCTGCAGGTCGATGGAGGTGTGCCCGGGCAGGTCCGCGCAGGCGAGATGGGACCACAGGCCGACGACCTCGACCGCGCCCTCGGCCTGCAGCCGCGCCGCCTCGCGCAGCAGCCCAGGCCATGCGGCCAGGGGCGCGCCGCCCCTGCTCATGCCCGTGTCGGCCTCGAGGTGGACCATGGCCGTCGTGCCCGTACGGCGGGCCGCGGCGGCGATCTCCACCAGCCTGCCCTCGTCGGAGGCCGACAGCTCGATGTCCGCCTCGAGCGCCTCGTCGAGCGGCTCGCCCGGCGTCAGGATCCACGACAGGATCGGGACGCTCACGCCCGCCGCCCGCAGCGCCAGCCCTTCCCTGATGTAGGCGGTGCCGAGCCTGCTCGCCCCGCCCTGCACGACCGCCATGGAGGTGGCGACCAGGCCGTGTCCGTAGGCGTCGGCCTTGACCGCGCCCATCAGCTCGGCGCCGTCCGCCCGTTCCTTGAGCAGCTTGACGTTGTGCCTGATGGCGGTCAGGTCGACCCGCGCCTGCGCGGGCGTCGCCTCACGGAAGCTCATGTTTCCAGTTTGTCAGCTCCGCCGAGCGCCTGAGCGTGATTCACCTCTCAGTGACCGCATCGCGAGGGGGATCGCGGCCGCGACGTCGGCGGCGGTCAGCGGCGCGCCGTCGGCCGCCATGCGGCCCGCCAGTCCGTGCAGGAAGGCGGCGCAGGCCCCGGCGTCGCAGGCGCCGAGCCCTCCCGCCAGCAGCGTTCCTCCCACGCCCGACAGCACGTCGCCCGTGCCTCCCGTGGCCAGCCACGGCGTGCCCGTCGGGTTGACCCTGACCGGCCTGTCCTGCTCGGCGACCACCGTCGTCGACCCCTTGAGCAGCACCGTCACGCCCAGCTCCGCCACCGCCCTGCGGGCGTGCTCGAGCCGCGCCCCCGCCACCCTGTCGGCGGGCACCCCGAGCAGCCGCGACAGCTCACCCGCGTGCGGGGTGATCAGCACCGGCGCGGTACGGCGCAGCAGCCCCTTCTCCCTCGCCACGATCGTCAGCGCGTCGGCGTCCACCAGCACGGGCACATCGGTGGCCAGCACCCTGGCGACCAGCTCGTGCGCCCAGTCGTCGGTGCCGAGCCCCGGACCGACCACCCACGCCTGGACCCGTCCGACGCTCTCGAGCGAGGGGGTCTCCAGCTGCGTGATCACCGCCTCGGGCCAGCTGGCCCGCACCTGGTGCACGGGCGGCGCCGTACCCACGTAGCGGACCATCCCCGCGCCCGCCCGCAGCGCTCCGCCGACCGCGAGGACGGCCGCGCCGGTGTAGCGGTCGCTGCCCGCCGCGACGCCGACCACGCCCCTGCGGTACTTGTCCGACTCCGCGCCTGGCCGCGGCAGTAGGTCGTCGACGTCCTCGGCGGTCATCGCCGCCACGTCGGGGTCGGGCAGGTGGGGGCCGAGGCCGATGTCGACGAGTTCGAGCGCGCCGACGTACGAGGCGCCTGGATCGACGAGCAGGCCGGTCTTGACCGCGCCCATCGTCACCGTCAGATGGGCCCGCACGGCCGTCCCCGCGACGCGGCCCATGCTCGCGTCCACGCCGCTGGGCACGTCCACCGCGACGACCAGCGCCTGGGCGGCGTTCGCCCTGTTCGCCAGCGACGCGTACGGCTCCCGCAGCGCCCCCGTGGCGCCGATGCCCACCAGCCCGTCGACGATGAGGTCGGCCTCGCCCATGTCCTCGGCGACGCGCCCTCCCGCCCGCAGGAAGGCCGCCAGGCCCTCCTCGTGCGTCTTGGAGCCCGCGAGCAGCGCCTCGACGCGCGCGCCCCTCCTAGCGAGCCATGCGCCCGCGTGGAGGGCGTCGCCGCCGTTGTCGCCGCTGCCGACGAGGACGAGCACGCGTGAGCCGTACACCCTGCCGAGCAGGCCCGCGCAGACGACGGCCAGGCCGGTGGCGGCGCGCTGCATGAGCGCGCCCTCGGGCAGCGTGGCCATCAGCGTCAGCTCTGCGGCCCTGATCTGGTCGGCGGTGTAGGCGGTGCGCATGATCCGAAACTAACCTTCGGCGATCACGTAGGCCAGCGCGATGCCCCCGTCGTGGCTGAGCGAGAGGTGCCAGCGCTTCACCCCGAGCCCGTAGGCCACCTCGGCGGCCTGGCCGCTGATGTGCAGCTCGGGTTTGCCGTGCTCGCCCGTGCGGACCTCGGCGTCGAGGTGGCTGAGACCGGGCGGCGCGCCGAGCGCCTTGGCGACCGCCTCCTTGGCCGCGAACCTGGCCGCGAGCGACTGGGTGCCGAGCGTCCGCTCGCCCTCGGTGAACAGCCGCGAGCGGAGCCCCGGCGTGCGCTCCATGGTCGCCTCGAACCTGGCCACATCGACCACGTCCACCCCGATGCCCAGAATCATCCACCCAGCGTAGCCAGGGCTAGAAGCCGCCTCGGTGCCACGGCCCCCAGATGGCGAACGACAGGCCCTTGCCGGACTGGATGTTGACGTACAGCGTGCGCCCGCCGGGGCCGAAGGTGGAGCCTGCGAACTCCGCGCCCGAGTCGCCCGCCACCGGTTCGAGCCGCGCGAAGTCGAAGATCTCCCCACGCCTGGTCAGCCCGCGCAGGTAGTTGCCGTCTCCCCCGTCCTCGCACAGCACCAGCGCGCCCTTCGGGCTGGTGGTGATGTTGTCGGGCAGGTCGAGCACCATCGAGCCAGGCGACTCGTAGACCAGCCGCAGCCGCTTGCTCCACGTCTCGTACGCCCACACCTGCCCGCGGCCCTTGCCGAACCCCGACGGCGGGGTGTCCCCCGTGGCCGTGGCCCCGCCCTGGGTGGAGACGAAGTAGATCACCCCATGGTGGTGAACCGCGCCCTCCAGCCTGGAGAAGAGCGCCGCTCCCTGGTCGCGCCCCTGCTTGCCGACGGCCTGGATGGCCACCTCGTTGGAGGGCGTGCCGGAGAAGGCGGGATCGGGGTCGTCGATGTCCACCCACGTCACGTCGTACGAGGCTCCGGCGGGCTGGCCGGCCGACAGGTCCTTGTTCGGCGCTCCCCTGACCGCCAGCATCTGCAGCCGCCCGCCGTCGTCGATCCTGCCGCTTTTGAGCGGGTTGCTCGGCGGCAGGTACCTGTAGAAGCCCGACGCGAACGCGAAGTTGTCCTCGGTCAGGTAGATGGCCCCGCTCAGCGGGTCGAAGGCCGCCGACTCGTGCGCGAACCTGCCCGCCGACCTGATGGGGCGCGCGCTCGCGGCCGCGTCGATCGGGACCTCGAAGATGTAGCCGTGCTTCTCGCGCAGCTTGGTGTTGTCCCCGCCGGAGAAGTCGTTGCCCACGTCGGGCCCGTTGACGGTCTCCTCGCACGTCACCCATGAACCCCACGGCATCGGGCCGCCCGAGCAGTTCATCTGCGTGCCGTTGAGCGAGGGGCCACTGTGCAGCACCTGGCCGTCCCTGGTGACCTGGAGCGTCGCCGTACCGCCCCCCGCCGCGGGATCGTAGGCCGTGGAGAGGTCGCCGAACGCCCCCACGGGCCCGTTGACCTCGTGGTTGCGCACCAGGATGGTCGTCCCCCTCGGACCGCGGAAGGCGGCCATCCCGTCGTGGCGTCCCGGCGTCGGCGATCCGTCGGTGAACGCCTCTCCCGCCGGGTTGAACGAGCGGTAGCCGAACCCGTCGGGCAGGTGGAGCCTGACCTGTCCGTCTCTGAGGTCCTGCACCGGCTTGAGCGGGCCGTAGTCCGCCCCCGGTCGCGGTCCTCCGTTGACCGCGGCGCTGGCGGCCCCGGTGAACGGCCCTGCCACGCCTGCGGCAACGGCTCCTGCGAGAAAACGGCGACGATCCATCAGCCCTCCCTGGCGACGTTCACGTCACGTTAATCCCATGCCACCAAATGGCCATATGTCAGAAATCGCCAAGGCGGGAGGACCCAGAGGGCTACCCACTTCTCGCATCGGTAATCCCATGTGTTTATCCACAGGCTGTGCATGACCGGGTCATGGCCGAGGGCATGCCCCGCCTCCATGCACTGTTGCGCGGTCAATAGGCTTTCAGGGTGAACAACGGCTACGTGGAACTGAGCAGGGAGCAGTGGAGCGAGCTCCGCAAGAACACGCCCTTGACTCTCACCGCAGACGAGCTGGAAGACCTCCGTGGCGTCGACGATCCGATCGACCTGGCCGAGGTCACCGACATCTACCTCCCGTTGACCCGGTTGCTGAACCTCCACTTCACCGGGTCCAAGCAGCGCAGCAGCGTGCTGAGCGCCTTCCTCGGCAACGACGGGGAGCGCGTGCCGTACATCCTGGGCATCGCCGGCAGCGTCGCGGTCGGCAAGTCGACCACGGCGCGGCTGCTCAGGACCCTGTTGACCAGGTGGCCCGAGCACCCGAACGTCGCGCTGATCACCACCGACAGCTTCCTCTACCCCAACGAGGTGCTGGAGGCCAAGGGCATCATGCACCGCAAGGGCTTCCCCGAGAGCTACGACAGGCGGGCGCTGGTGCGCTTCGTGGCCGAGGTCAAGGCGGGCGGCGCCGAGGTGCACGCGCCCGTCTACTCCCACCTGGAGTACGACATCGTCCCCGGCGCGACCCAGGTCGTGAAGAAGCCCGACATCCTCATCATCGAGGGGCTGAACGTCCTGCAGCCCGCCCCGCCCACCGCCCTCGCGGTCAACGACTACTTCGACTTCTCCATCTACGTGGACGCCAAGGTGGAGGACATCCGCAACTGGTACGTCCACCGCTTCCACCAGCTGCGCCGTACCGCCTTCGAGGACCCCAAGTCGTACTTCAAGCACATCGCCGAGCTCTCTGAGGAGCAGGCCACCGCCTTCGCCAAGAACGTCTGGCGCGACATCAACGAGCGCAACCTCGTCGACAACATCCTGCCCACCAGGGGACGCGCAGGCCTCGTGCTGCAGAAGGGCCCCGACCACGCCATCAGGCGGGTACGGCTGCGCCGTACCTGACCAACTCCAGCTCCTCCGCCACGAAGGCCGCGAACCGGCCGTGGCACCCGAGATCGTCGATATCGGCGAACCAGCACGGCTCGCCCTCCTCGTGACAGCAGATCGTCATGGAGGGCAGCCTGCGGGAGCCCCGTCAACGCGCGGTCACAAACGAATCGACGACAATGGGCGGCGTGCTTCATCTGCGACTCATCAGTCCCTCCGCCCGCACGGACGAAGTCGTCAGTGTCCTCGAGGACTGCACGGGCGTGACCAACATCGCCGTCGTCGAGGGCGCGGCGCGCGAGCCACGCGGCGACCTGATCTTCTGCGACATGGCGCGCGAGGCCGCCAACGAGGTCATCGACAGGGTCAGGTGGCTGGAGCACGAGGGCTCGATCGCGGTCGAGCACGTCGACCTGTCGATCTCGCACGCCGCCTCCGAGGCGGAGGAGCAGGCCCCCGGCGACGGCGACGACGCCGTGGTGTGGGCCGAACTGGCCCAGCGCGTCGACGACGACCTGCGCCTCACCTGGGCTTACCTGGCCTTCATCGCCATCGCCACCCAGCTCGCCGGCATCGGCGTCGTCACCAATTCCCTGGTGGTCATCGTGGGCGCGATGGTCCTCGGGCCCGAGTTCGGCGCGATCGCGGCCGCCTGCTTCGGCCTGCTGACCGGCCGCTTCCGCCTGGTCGGCAGGGCCCTCAGGATCCTCGCGATCGGTTTCGCCGTGGGGATCGCGATCACCTTCGCGTGCGCGCTGGTCTCAAGGGGATTCGGCTGGATCGACGGCGACTCCCTGGACGTCGGCCACGAAGAGGTCCAGTTCATCGTCAAGCCCGACAGGTGGTCCTTCATCGTCGCGCTGCTCGCGGGGGCGGCCGGCGTGCTGTCCGTCACCGCGGGCAAGTCCTCCGCCCTGGTCGGCGTCTTCATCTCGGTCACCACCATCCCCGCCGCCGGATACGCCGCCGTCGCGATGGCCCTCGGCGACTGGCCCGAGGTGGGCGGGTCGGCGCTGCAACTGTTCGTCAACATCGCGGGCATGGTCATCTCCGGCACGGCCGTGCTGTACCTCCAGCGCACCATCTGGCCCCAGGGGATGAGCCGCGGTTCGTCCGCGCGAACGAGGCCGCAGGGCGGGCTTCGCGGGTAGTGTCCGGATCATGCACATCCTCGCGACCGAGGGGCTGACCCAACGCTTCCCCACGGTGACCGCGCTGGACCAGCTCTCCGTCACGGTCGAAGCGGGCGTCACCGGCCTCGTGGGCGCCAACGGAGCGGGCAAGTCCACGCTGATCAAGATCCTGCTCGGCCTCCTGCCCCAGACGGCGGGCAGGGCCGAGGTGTTCGGCCTCGACGTCGTCACCCAGGGCCCGCAGATCCGCGCTCTCGTCGGCTACATGCCCGAGCACGACTGCCTGCCGCCCGACGTTTCCGCGACCGAGCTGGTCGTCCACCTCGCGCAGATCTCCGGGCTGCCGCGCACCGCCGCCCGCGAGCGCGCCGCCGACGTGCTGCGCCACGTCGGCCTGTACGAGGAGCGCTACCGCGCCATCGGCGGCTACTCCACCGGCATGAAGCAGCGCGTCAAGCTCGCGCAGGCGCTCGTCCACGACCCGCAGCTGGTCTTCCTCGACGAGCCGACCAACGGCCTCGACCCGCAGGGCCGCGACGAGATGCTCACGCTGATCAGGCGCATCGGCACCGAGTTCGGCATCAGCGTCCTGGTCACCTCGCACCTGCTCGGCGAGCTCGAACGCGTCTGCGACCACGTCATCGTCATCGACGGCGGACGCCTGCTGCGCTCCAGCGCCATCACCGAGTTCACCCAGAGCACCCAGATCCTCACCGTCGAGGTCGAGGAGGGCGCCGAGCCGCTGGCGGCGAGGCTGGCCGAGCTCGGGCAGTCCGTCACCGCCCACGGCCGCGGCCTGCTGGTGCAGGTCGACGGCCCCGAGACCTACGACACCATCCGCGACGCCGTGTGCGACCTGGACCTGTGCCTCATCCGCCTCGAACAGGGCAGGCAGCGAATCGAGGACGTGTTCCGTGTCTGAGATCTACGACATCGGCTACCGCCACTACGAGGGGCCCCGGCTGGGCCGCGCCCACGCCGTGCGCGCGCTGATCACCCAGAACCTGCGCAGCATCTTCGGCCTGGGCCGCAGGGCCCGCAGCAAGCTCATGCCGTTCCTGCTGGCCGCCTCCATGCTGCTGCTGCCCGTCGTGTCGATCGCGATGATGGCGATGCTCGGGCGCAACGACATCGGCTACACCAACTACCCGGTCATCATGCAGGCCGTGATCGCGATCTTCCTGGCGTCGCAGTCGCCCACGATCACCGCGCCCGACCTGCGCTTCAAGGTGCTCCCGCTGTACCTGTCGCGGCCGGTCTCGACGCTCGACTACGTCGCCGCCAAGGTGGTGGCCATGACCACCGCGCTGTTCGCGCTGGTCGCCCTGCCGCTGACGGTGATGTACGCGGGCGAGCTGCTGGTCGACCCGCCGGGCCCTCCGCACACCAAGGAGTACGTCGCGGGGCTCGTCACCGCGCTGCTGCTGGCACTGCTGCTGTCGACCTTCGGCCTCGCGCTGGCCTCCTTCACCCCGCGCCGCGGGCTGGGCGTCGCCTCGGTCATCGCGGTCTACCTGCTCGCCTCCGCCGTCTCGACCGTGCTGTTCGCGACCTTCGAGTCGATGGGACGCGCCGACGTGGCCCAGTGGGCGTGGCTGGTCAACCCGTTCTTCCTGGTCGACTCGGTGCAGTCGTGGCTGTTCGGCACCACCCCCGCCAACGGCTACACCTACCCGGCGGGCGTCTTCTCCGCGCTCCTGCTCGCCGCGCTGCTCGGCCTGAGCCTGACGGCGTTCATCCTCCGCTACCGGAAGGCGGCCTCCCGGTGAAGATCGAGCTATCCCAGGTCTCACGCTGGTACGGCAACGTCGTGGCCGTCAACGACATCTCCATGACCATCGGCCCAGGCGTCACAGGGCTGCTCGGGCCCAACGGCGCGGGCAAGTCGACGCTGCTGCACATGATGGCGGGATTCCTGGCCGCCTCGGGCGGCACGGTCACCCTCGACGGCACGCCGACCTGGAAGAACCACCAGATCTACCGCCACATCGGGCTGGTGCCCGAGCGCGAGGGCGTCTACGGATTCCTGACCGGCTGGCAGTTCGTGCTGTCGGCGGCCAAGCTCCACGGCCTGCCCTCGCCCGAGGACGCCGCCACCAAGGCGCTGGCCATGGTCGAGATGGAGCCCGCGCGCGACCGCCGCGTCGAGACCTACTCCAAGGGTATGAAGCAGCGCGTCAAGGTGGCCGCCGCCCTCGTCCACGACCCCCAGGTGCTCCTGCTCGACGAGCCCTTCAACGGCATGGACCCACGCCAGCGGATGCACCTCATGGACCTCATCAAGGCCATGGGCACCGCGGGCAAGACCATCCTGTTCAGCTCGCACATCCTGGAGGAGGTCGAGCGCGTCGCCCAGCACATCGAGGTCGTGGTGGCGGGACGGCACGCCGCCTCCGGCGACTTCCGCGAGATCCGCCGCCTGATGACCGACAGGCCGCACCTGTTCAGGATCCGCTCCAGCGACGACAGGAAGCTGGCCGCCGCGCTGATCGTGGACCGGTCGGCGGGCGGCGTCACCCTCACGCCCAACGGCCTGGAGGTCCAGGCGACGGAGTTCCGCCGCTTCGCCTGGCTGCTGCCGCGCGTCGCCCGCCACGAGGGCGTCCACCTGCACCAGGTCTCCCCCGCCGACGAGGACCTGGAGAGCGTCTTCGCCTACCTGATCACGAGGAGCTCGTAGTGAACGGCGTCGTAGCGGGCATCACCTACCGCGCGGTCCTCGGCCGCCGCCGCATCCTGCTGCTCATCCTGCTCCCGCTCGGCCTCGTGGGCCTGGCGGTGCTGCTGCGGCTGGTCGGCAGCGCGGACGAGCGCTCGGCCGTCACGCTCATGCAGAGCTTCGCCATCGGCACCATGCTGCCGCTGCTCGGACTGATCGCGGGCACCGGCGTGATCGCGCCGGAGATCGACGACGGCACCGTGCTGCACCTGCTGTCCAAGCCGATCTCGCGGCCCGTCATCGCCCAGACCAAGTTCGCGGTCGCCGCCTCGCTGCTGGCCCTCTTCGCCGCCCTGCCGACCTTCGTGGCGGCCTGGCTGCTGGTCGGAGGGGAGTCGGGCATCGCCACCGGCTTCACCGTCGGCGCGCTGTGCGGAGGGATCGCCTATGCCGCGCTCTTCCTGCTGCTGGGCGTCGTCACCAGGCACGCGGTCACCATCGGGATCATCTACGCGCTGGTGTGGGAGGGCCTGATCGGCAACTTCGTGCCGGGAGCCAGGCAGTTCTCCGTCCAGCAGTGGGCACGCTCGATCGCCGACCAGCTCAGCTCCTCGCCGTTCCTGGCGACCGACGTGAAGCTGAGCTTCGCCGTGCCCGCGCTGATCGTCGTCACGGTCGGCGGGGTGCTGTGGGCGGGCCAGCGCCTGCGCGCCTACTCCCTGACCGGCGACGAGTAGGCCGCCTGCCCGGAAAGAGAAGAACCGGAAAGAGAAGAGAGGTACGGCACCGGCGTGCCGTACCTCTCTTCTGTCGTGCGGAACTCTCAGACGCAGGCCGTGCGGACCACGTCGGCGAGCTGACCTGCGACCCTGCTGGCCTGCTCCTCCGACGAGGCCTCGACCATCACCCTGATCATCGGCTCGGTGCCGCTGGGCCTGATGAGCACGCGGCCCGTCTCGCCCAGCTCCGCCTCGGCCGCGGCGACGGCCTCGGACAGCTGCGGAGCCGCCGCCTTGCCCCTGTCGACGTCCTTGACGTTGATCAGGATCTGCGGCAGCGCCGTCATCACCGAGGCGAGATCGCGCAGCGACCTGCCCGTCCTCGCCACCACTGACAGCAGGTGCAGCGAGGTCAGCAGGCCGTCGCCCGTGGTCGCGTGGTCGAGCAGGATCACGTGACCCGACTGCTCGCCACCCAGGTTGTAGCCCTCGGCCTTCATCGCCTCCAGCACGTAGCGGTCGCCGACCGCGGTCTGGATGACGTTGATGCCGGCCTCACGCATGGCCAGCTTGAAGCCCAGGTTCGACATCACGGTCGCGACCACGGTGTCGCGGGTCAGGCGACCTTCGGCGTGCATGGCCAGCGCCAGGATGGCCATGATCTGGTCGCCGTCGATCACCGCGCCCTTGTGGTCGACCGCGAGGCAGCGGTCGGCGTCGCCGTCGTAGGCGATGCCGAGGTCGGCGCCGCGCGAGATGACGACCTGCTGCAGCTTGTCCAGGTGGGTGGAGCCGCAGCCCGCGTTGATGTTGAGCCCGTCGGGACGCGCGCCGATGGCCTCGACCTGCGCGCCCGCGCGCAGCAGCGCCTCGGGCGCCACCACGCTGGCCGCGCCGTTGGCGCAGTCGACGACGATGTTGAGCCCGTCGAGCCTGCCGTCGACGGTGTCGAGCAGGTGCGAGATGTAGCGGTCGGCCTCGCCGTACGCCTCGCGCACCCGGCCGACCCCCGAACCGACGGGACGCTCCCACCGCTCGCCGAGCCTGCGCTCGATCTCGTCCTCGACCGTGTCGGACAGCTTGAAGCCGCCGCGGGCCAGGAACTTGATGCCGTTGTCGGGCGCGGGGTTGTGGGAGGCCGACAGCATGACGCCGAGATCGGCGCCGAGCGCGGCCGTGAGATGGGCGACGGCGGGGGTGGGCAGCACGCCGAGGCGCAGCACATCCACCCCGGACGACGCGAGGCCGGCGACCACCGCGGCCTCCAGGAATTCACCTGAAGCGCGGGGGTCCCGGCCAACGACCGCCACAGGCCTCTTGTGGCCTGTGGCGGTGAAAGCGCCTGCATCGCCGAGGACATGAGCCGCCGCGACCGAAAGGTCCATGGCGAGCTCGGCCGTGAGGTCGCGACCAGCGACCCCACGTACCCCGTCGGTGCCGAAAAGGCGCCCCAATTTAGCGCTTGCTGTACTGCGGAGCCTTGCGGGCCTTCTTGAGGCCGTACTTCTTCCGCTCCGTGGCGCGGGCGTCACGGGTGAGGAAGCCGGCCTTCTTCAGCGGCGGACGGTTGTTCTCGACATCGAGAACGGCCAGCGCGCGGGACAGGCCCATG
Organism: Nonomuraea recticatena; assembly: GCF_039533245.1. NCBI lineage: Bacteria > Bacillati > Actinomycetota > Actinomycetes > Streptosporangiales > Streptosporangiaceae > Nonomuraea > Nonomuraea recticatena. The sequence goes on from NZ_BAAATE010000001.1 coordinate 572,535, forward strand.
CGCAGGGCACCGGCCTGGCCGGTGACGCCGCCGCCGTCGATGCGGGCGATGACGTCGAAGGCCTCCTCGGCACCGAGCACCACGAAGGGCTCGTTGACGATCTGCTGGTGGACCTTGTTCGGGAAGTAGGTGTCAAGCGAACGACCGTTGATCGTCCACTTGCCGGTGCCGGGGACGATGCGCACGCGGGCGATCGCCTCCTTGCGGCGGCCGGTGCCGTACGAGTTGCCCGTGGTGATGGGCTTGCGCACGGGAGCGTCAGCGCTGGCAGCGGACTCGGTGGTGTACTCGGACGGGAACTCCTCAGGGGAGAAGTCCTCCTGCTCGGCCTCGATCACGGCCGTCTCGACACCGGTGGGCTCAGCCACGGTTCTCCTCTAAATCTTTCGCGAACTACTACTGGGCGATCTGGGTGATCTCGAACGGCACGGGCTGCTGGGCCGAGTGCGGGTGCTCGGACCCGGCGTAGACCTTCAGCTTCTTGGCCATCTTCCGGCCAAGAGCGTTCTTGGGGAGCATGCCCTTGACGGCCTTCTCGACGGCGCGGTCGGGCCGCTTCTCCATCAGCTCGCCGTAGGTCACGGAACGCAGACCGCCCGGGTAGCCCGAGTGGCGGTAGGCCTTCTTCTGCTCGAGCTTGTTGCCGCTCAGCGCAATCTTGTCGGCATTGATGACGATGACGAAGTCACCGGTGTCGACGTGGTTTGCGAAGATCGGCTTGTGCTTACCGCGGAGCAGGGTCGCGACGTGGCTGGCCAGCCGGCCCAGCACCACGTCGGTAGCGTCGATGACGTACCACTGACGCTGGACGTCGGCGGGCTTCGGTGTGTACGTGCGCACGGTCGTAGCCTTCTTTAATAGCGTCTTCGGCGCTGTCGGATGCGACAGCTCTATGGTCGGTCGGTGCGGGCGCACGACAGCCCGGACCTTCCGTCTCCAGCAGATGGGAGATGACGCCGGACGCGCCGCGCATCGGTCACTGACGGACCGACTCGCATACAACGAACGCTTAGGTTACCGCTACTCCATGACATGGGTCAAAACGAGCGGGGGCCACCTCGGCACAGTCTACCCGCGGCACGGTTCTGTTTCGGTTCGCGGCATCCCCTTCTCCAGGAATATCTGACGTCCCTATCGTTGACTGCGGTATGTGGCAGTCCCCTCACACCCGGCACACCCAGCCCAGTTCCCGGCGCCGGAACCTCCTGGGGCTGCTGGGCTGCCTGCTTGCCGTCCTGTTCGCGGGCGTGCTCATCGGCAGGCTCTCGGTCAGCCCCCTCGACGCGTCCGACCAGATCTACCTGAACAACACCGCGCCGCCGTCGGCGAGCACGCCGGTCGCCTCTCCCACGCCCTCCGCCTCCCCCTCGGCCAAGCGGCCCCGCGCCCACGTCGAGAGCCGCGCGCGCCGCACCGCCAAGCCGCCGGCCAAGCCCTCCACGACGGCCTCGAAGCTGACAGAGGTCCCAGGAGAGCTTCCAGGCGATCCCACCCAGGTGCTCGGTTCACCGCTGATCGAGGTCTCCTCCTCGATGGCCACGCAGGTCGTCACGCTCACCAACGCCGCCCGCGCCCGCAAGGGCTGCCGTCCGCTGCGGGTCGACAGGCGGCTGACCAGCTCGGCGCGCGCCCACTCCCTGGAGATGGCCCAGTCGGGCGTCTTCTCCCACGACTCCCCCGACGGCGCCTCCCCATGGAACCGCATGGAGCGCGCCGGATACCGCGACGGCGCCGCCGAGAACATCGGCCGCGGCTACGTCAGCGCCAGAGAGGCGGTGAGCGGCTGGATGGCCAGCCCCGAGCACCGCCGCAACCTCCTGCACTGCGGCTACCGCGCGATCGGGGTCGGCGTCGTGGCGGGCCCAGGAGGCCCCTGGTGGACACAGGACTTCGGCTTCTCGTGACCTCGCCCACGGTCAAGCCCGGCTAATCTCGGCGCATGGGTTCCGCCAAGAAGACCGAAGAAACCCCCTCCCAGCCGCGCAGGGCGATGTGGAGCCCCTATGACGAGGGCCCCCGCTCAAGGACGCCGCTGTGGTTCGCCCTCGGTGGCCTCGCCGTCCTCGCGGCGCTGGTGGCCGGTCTCGTGATGATGTGGAACACGAAGGGCCCCGATCCCACGGCCGACCCCGCGCAGCGCGCGAGCACGCCCCCGGTGGCGGCGCCCGTCGTGCCCGCCGACAAGTACGGCTACGCCTCCGCCCGCGAGACCGACCCGCAGTCGCTCACGCAGAAGGAGCTCTTCCCGAAGAAGAAGTTCACGGCCGCGGGGCGCTCGTACGAGATCACCATCCTCAAGACGGACAAGAAGTGCGCCGACGCGGCCGAGGGCGACAAGCTCGACAAGGCGCTCAAGTCCGGTAAGTGCACGCAGCTCGTGCGGGCCACCTTCAAGGACAAGACCGGCAAGGTCGTCGGCACGGTCGGCGTCGCCAACCTCGTCGACAGCAAGGCCGCGGGCAAGGTGGCCGCCTCCGTGCGCACCAAGGGTGAGAGCAAGCTCTTCGTGAAGCCGCTGGCCGGCACCGACACCGTCACCAAGTTCATCGGCGCAGGCGAGGCCAGCGTCCACGTGGCCACCCACGGCCACTACGCGGTCATGCTGTACGTCCAGTTCAAGGACGGCCACAAGCCCACCAAGAAGGACGCCAAGCTGCTCTCGCAGGCCAGTGCCGACGTGACCCAGGCGACCGTCTATCGCGCGCTCGACTCACGTTCGCTCAGCGGCCGCAGGGCGAGCTGAAACCGGTCAGTCGCCATCTAAGGCCGACAAAGCACCCCGCAGATCAGGGCGAGAACGCCCATACGGGCATGCCGATCTCCTGACTATGGTTAGGCTCCCCCTATGCGTGGCCAGGAATCTGGGTCTGAGCACGAGCGCGAGACGGACGGCTCGGCCGCACCGGCGACGCCACCGCCGAGTTTCGGCAGGCCGGCGGTGCGGACCGAGCCGAACGTCTCCCCGCCCTACCCCGGGGGCTCCCACCACCCGTCGCACGGCGACGCGCTGGCCGAGCCCCCTTTCGCCGACCCCGGCGCGGCGGGCGCGAGGCCGCCCATCCCCGTCTACCAGGGGCCGCCGCCCGACCTTCCCTCACCGGAGCCCATCCCCGACTTCGCTCCGCCGGGAGCCGACCCTTCGCAGGGGGGCGGGTTCCCCCCGAGCGGAGACGACGCCACGGCCGAGCACGCGCGGCAGGGGCTGCCGCTGACCGCCAGGCCGCTGCCGGCCTTCCCTGGGGTGCCTGCCGAGTCGTGGTCGAAGTCCGCGCAGCCGTGGGAGCACGGCACGGACGACGCCCGGCCGTACGACTGGTTCGCCGATCCCGAGCCCGACGCCGACCCGTCGTGGCCCGACCCCCAGCAGCCCGTCTCCCGGCAGCCCGCGTCCCAGCAGGCCGCGCCCCAGCAGCCCTCGTCGCAACAGCCCTCGTCGCAACAGCCTTCGTCGCAACAGCCTTCGTCGCAACAGCCCGCTTCGCCGCAGCCCGCCCAGCAGGCGCCGCATCAGCCGAACGGGCAGTGGGGCGGCCCCGCCGAGGGCCCGCGGGACGACTCGCCATGGGCCCCCTCACCCGCGGCGTGGCAGCAGGGCGTCGAGCCGGTCGTGCCGGGCGCGCCGCCCTGGCAGCCCCCTCCGGGCTTCACCGCCGCCGCCGCGGGGATGAAGGTCTGGCCCTCGCCCTCCGACGACGGCCCCGCCATCCCGCCGTGGCCCGCCGCCACCGGTGAGCCCATCGACGACGCCACCGGCGACGACGAGCCGCTCGACCCGTCCATGACGGTCCCCTTCGCGCACAGCGCCGAGCCTGGCGACATCCCCGTGTGGCCTCCGCTGCCCCCGGGAGAGGAGCCCGACGACCGCATCCCCGACCTGCCGTTCGACAGCTCGACATGGGGACGGCCCAAGGACAGCGACACCCCCGCCGACGTCCTCGACGACGTTCCGGCTCCGCCCGTCACCGGCGAGGAGAACGCCTTCCCTTCAGACGCGAAGGACCCCGACCCGCGGCCCGAGGCCGAAGGCCCCGCCCGCTTCCACGGAGCCATCCCGCTGCCCCCCGGCGAGGCCGCTCCGCCCCCGCCCGACGGCGCGTTCGCCCCGCAGGCCGCCCCCGCGCCCGGCGCTCAACCTTCGGCGCCCGTCAGCCCCGGGCAGGAGCCGCCCGCGCAGGGATCACCCGCTCAGGGCGCGCTCGCAGGGCCGCCGTCCGGGCCGCAGCAGGGGCCGCCCATGGGTGGCGGCCCATCGGGGCCGGCAGGCTCGCCAGGCACGCCCGTGGCCGAACTGCCGACGCCGCCGCACGGCGCGCCGATGGCGCCCTTCGACCCCTTCTCACCGATGCCCCCCGGCGGTCTCCTCCCGCAGCCCGAGCCCCCCGCCAAGGCGGGCAACGGCAAGAAGGCCCTGTTCGCCACCCTCGGCGTGCTGATCGTGGCGGGGGTGGCCACCGGCGGCTTCTTCGCCTACAGGTCGATGAGCGCCGACAGGCCCGCCGACGCGAGCGTGGGCCCCACCGCCCAGCCGTCCGTGTCGGCCGCCCCCGGTGACGCCGCGGGGAGCAGCTCGCTGCTCGACTCCGAGGGCAGCGACCCGGAGAAGATGTCGGTCAACGAGGCCTTCCCCGACAAGAAGATCGAGGTGGGCGGGCGCGTCTACACGCGCGTCAAGGTCGACATGGCCGACGACTGCAAGGCGGCGGCCACCGGGCCCTTCGCCACCGCGCTGCAGGACAAGAAGTGCAGCCGCGTGCTGAGAGCCACCTACGTCGACGGCAAGAAGCGCTACGCGGTCACCACGGGCATCGCCGTCCTGCCGACCAAGGAGGCGGCGGCGGAGGCCGACCAGGCGAAGGACCTCGGCAAGAACCTCTGGTTCCGTCCGCTGCCGGGCTCGGCCTCCAGCGGCGCCGACCGCGTGCACATCGCGGGCGGCTACGCGGCGGGGCTGCTGTGGGGGCGCTACATCGTCTTCAGCTACGCCACCTACGCCGACGGGCACACGCCGACCGCCAAGGAGAAGGGGCTGGACACCGTCAGCGGCGCCTTCCGCGACCACACCTCACTGGTGCTGGAGCGCAGGATCACTGAGTGAGCGTGCGGACCCGTCGCGTCGCGGCCGCCCTGGCGGCCAGCTCCGCGGGCGGCGGGTAGCCGACCTCCTCCAGGCACAGGCCGTGCGCGGGCGCCACGTGCACCCCCGAGTCCCGTACGGCTCCCGCCAGCACCCGCGCGGGCCACTCGCGTGGCCGCCTGCCGTCGCCCACGGCCAGCAGGCACCCCACCAGCGCCCTGACCATCGAGTGGCAGAACGCGTCGGCCACCACGGTCGCCTCGAGGACGCCTTCGGCCGTCCGCACCCAGTCGAGCCGCTGCAGCTCCCTGATCGTGGTGGCGCCCTCGCGCTTCTTGCAGAAGGCGGCGAAGTCGTGCTCGCCGAGCAGGTGCGCGGCTCCGGCGATCATCGCGTCGAGGTCGAGGGGGCGCAGGTGCCACACGATCTCCCCGCGCCGCAGCGGATCGACGCCGCCGGGCGCGTCCTGCACGCGGTAGACGTAGCGCCTCGAGAGCGCGGAGAAGCGGGCGTCGAAGCCCTCAGGAGCCACGCTGACGCGATGGACCCGCACATCCGGCGGCAGGACGCCCGCCAACCTCCGCAGGAGCGCAGGGAGCCGCTCATCGACGCTCGCGGGTTGCGGGTCGCGGACCAGCTCGTCGAACGACGCCTCGGGCAGGTCGACGTGGGCGACCTGCCCTCGCGCGTGGACGCCCGCGTCCGTCCTGCCGGCCACGGTGAGCGAGACCGCGTCACCGAGCCGCAGGATCGTGCCCAGCGCGTCCTCCAACTCGCCCTGCACCGTGCGCCGCCCCGGCTGGCGCGCCCATCCTGAGAAGTCCGCGCCGTCGTAGCCGAGGTCGAGGCGGAGCCGTACCACGATCACCCTCCTGGAAACGGGGAAGGCCCGGCACCCCGAGGGGTGCCGGGCCCATGGGCCTGAAGGATCAGGCCTCGTCCTTCTTCGCCTCGGCGGGGGCCTCGGTGGCCTCCGCCTTCTCGGCGGACTCCTCGGTCTCGGCCTCGGCGGGAGCCTCGGTCGTCTCCTCGACGACCTCGTCCTTGGCCTCGGCGGGAGCGGCGGCGGCGGCCGGAGCCGTGCGCGCGACGCTGACCTGGTTCAGAGCCTCGGTCACCAGCTCGATGACCGCCATGGGCGCGTTGTCGCCCTTACGGTTGCCGATCTTGGTGATGCGGGTGTAGCCACCGGGACGCTCGGCGAAGGTCACCGCGATCTCGGTGAAGAGGTGGTGGACGACGCCCTTGTCCTTGACGACGGTCAGCACCTGGCGACGGTTGTGGATGTCGCCCTTCTTGGCCTTGGTGATCAGGCGCTCCGCCAGCGGGCGGACGCGCTTGGCCTTGGTCACGGTGGTGGTGATGCGGCCGTGGCGGAACAGGTCCGTGGCGAGGTTCGCCAGGATCAGCCGCTCGTGAGCCGGGCTGCCGCCAAGACGTGCACCCTTGGTGGGCTTGGGCATTGCGTTCTCCTTGAGAGTGAACCCGCCCCGGCCGTGTCAGGTACCGGAGTCGGGCCGCCAGGCCCCCGTGAGGAGGCCCGCGATGATCTTCTAGTACTGCTCGGTCTCGACGTACGCGCTGTCGTCGTCGTCGTAGCCGCCGCCGGCCACCGCGCTCGGGTCGAACCCGGGCGGGGAGTCCTTGAGCGCCAGCGACATCTCGTGCAGCTTCTGCTTGACCTCTTCGATCGACTTGGCGCCGAAATTCCTTATATCGAGCAGGTCCTGCTCGCTGCGGGCCACGAGCTCACCCACGGTGTGGATGCCCTCGCGCTTGAGGCAGTTGTAGGAACGGACCGTGAGGTTGAGCTCCTCGATCGGCAGCGCCAGGTCGGCGGCCAGGGCCGCGTCCGTCGGCGACGGGCCGATGTCGATGCCCTCGGCCTCGACGTTGAGCTCGCGGGCCAGGCCGAACAGCTCGACGAGGGTCTTGCCCGCCGAGGCCACCGCGTCGCGGGGCTTCATGGCGGCCTTGGTCTCGACGTCGAGGATCAGCCTGTCGAAGTCGGTGCGCTGCTCGACACGGGTCGCCTCGACCTTGTAGGTGACCTTGAGCACCGGCGAGTAGATCGAGTCGATCGGGATGCGGCCGATCTCCTGGCCAGGCTGCTTGTTCTGCGCGGCGGAGACGTAGCCGCGACCGCGCTCGACGGTCAGCTCCATCTCCAGCTTCGCCTTGCCGTTCAGCGTGGCGATGCGCAGCTCGGGGTTGTGCACCTCGACACCGGCAGGCGGCGCGATGTCAGCGGCGGTGACCTCACCCGGGCCCTGCTTGCGCAGGTACATCACGACCGGCTCGTCGTGCTCGGAGGAGACGACCAGCTCCTTGAGGTTCAGGATGATGTCGGTGACGTCTTCCTTCACACCGGGAACGGTCGAGAACTCGTGCAGCACGCCCTCGATGCGGATGCTCGTCACGGCCGCGCCGGGAATGGACGACAGCAGCGTGCGACGCAGCGAGTTGCCGATGGTGTAGCCGAAGCCCGGCTCCAGCGGCTCGATGATGAACTTGGACCGGGTCTCGTCGATCGACTCTTCGAGAAGAGTCGGACGCTGAGCGATCAGCATTTCTTCGGGTCTCCCCTTGTCGTGCGGCGCCCGCTATATGACGCCACTCCGATATACAGCCTAAATGGGGTACGGCATGCCGTACCCCATATGTGCCCTCTCGGGGCCAGGAAACCCTGGCCTTCGAGGCAGCTCCCCGGACCTGAACGGCCGGGGCAGGTCTCGCGAGGCCCGGCGAACCGGGCGCTCGCAGCGAGCTCCTACTTGGAGTAGAGCTCGACGATCAGCTGCTCCTGGACCTGGGTGTCGATCTGCTGGCGAACCGGCAGCTGGTGAACCAGGACGCGGAGCTTCTCCGGCACGACGCCCAGCCAGGCCGGGACCGTCTTGTCGCCCGCGGTCGCCTTGGCCACCTCGTAGGGCAGCAGGTTGGCGGCCTTCTCGCGGACCTCGACGATGTCGTGCTCGCGCACGCGGTACGACGGGATGTCGACCTTCTTGCCGTTCACCAGGATGTGTCCGTGACGGACCTGCTGGCGAGCGGCGTCGCGCGACTGGGCGAAACCGGCGCGGTAGACCACGTTGTCGAGACGGCTCTCCAGGATCTGGAGAAGGTTCTCGCCGGTCTTGCCGCCCTTCTTGTTGGCTTCCTCGTAGTAGTTGCGGAACTGCTTCTCGAGGACGCCGTAGATGCGGCGGGTCTTCTGCTTCTCACGAAGCTGGAGCTGGTACTCAGACTCCTTGGGACGACCGCGACCGTGCTCACCCGGGGGGTAAGGACGGATTTCGATGGGGCACTTCGCGGACTCACACTTGCTGCCCTTGAGGAAGAGCTTGGTCTTCTCGCGACGGCAGAGCTTGCAGTCCGCACCCGTGTAACGAGCCATTTCTCAATATCTCCTGGGTGTCAGACGCGGCGGCGCTTCGGCGGACGGCAGCCGTTGTGCGGAACCGGGGTCACGTCCTGGATGGAGCCGACCTCGAGGCCCGTCGCCTGCAGCGAACGGATCGCGGTCTCACGGCCGGAGCCGGGGCCCTTCACGAAGACGTCGACCTTGCGCATGCCGTGCTCCATGGCGCGGCGGGCGGCGTTCTCCGCAGCCATCTGCGCGGCGAACGGGGTGGACTTACGGGAGCCCTTGAAACCCACGTGGCCCGCGCTGGCCCAGGAGATCACGTTCCCGTTCGGGTCGGTGATCGAAACGATCGTGTTGTTGAACGTGCTCTTGATGTGGGCGTGCCCGTGAGCGACGTTCTTCTTTTCCTTGCGGCGCACCTTCTTGGGCGCACCCTGGCGGCTCTTAGGAGGCATTCTTTGCCTTCACTCCTGAGTTCATCGGTCCCGCGGCTGCGAGGACTACTTCTTACCGGGCTTCTTCTTGCCGGCGACGGTCTTCTTCTTGCCCTTACGGGTACGCGCGTTGGTCTGGGTGCGCTGGCCGTGGACGGGAAGACCCTTCCGGTGCCTGATGCCCTGGTAGCAACCGATTTCGATCTTGCGGCGGATGTCGGCCTGAACCTCGCGGCGCAGGTCACCCTCGATCTTGTAGTTCGCCTCGATGTAGTCACGCATCGGGACGAGCTCAGCGTCGCTCAGCTGGTGAACGCGAAGGTCACCGCTGACGCCGGTGGCCTGGAGGATCTCCAGAGCGCGGGTGCGGCCGATTCCGTAAATGTAGGTGAGAGCGATCTCCAGCCGCTTTTCGCGGGGGAGGTCGACGCCAACCAGGCGAGCCATGGTCGGGCATTCTCCTTCACTGTGGCGGAGGTCTTGCGCCTCACTCCCCTCCCCATGCCCGGGGTGAGGGCCTCGGCCTCCGACCGAGGGTGTCCCGCCCGAAGGCGGGTGTGAAACGCGATTACTGATTCAGGCTTGTCATGCGTCGAGCCCGCACCATCGAGGGGCGGACTCGGAAAAGCCTTCGCGACCTAGCCCTGACGCTGCTTGTGGCGCAGGTTGTCGCAGATCACCATGACACGACCGTGCCGGCGGATCACCTTGCACTTGTCGCAGATCTTCTTAACGCTCGGCTTAACCTTCATAGTCCTTCGTGATTCCTCAGACGTTTTACTTGTATCGGTAGACGATCCGCCCACGACTGAGGTCGTAAGGGCTCAGTTCCACGACTACCCGGTCGTCCGGCAGGATTCGGATGTAGTGCATCCGCATCCGTCCGCTGATGTGGGCCAGGACCTTATGGCCGTTGTCGAGTTGCACCCTGAACATCGCGTTCGGGAGCGACTCAACCACAGTGCCCTCGATCTCGATGGCGCCGTCTTTCTTGGCCATGTCCCTCGCGTTTCACTGATCGGTCGTCTGAGGTTTCGGTTCACTAAGCAGCCGCGGCCATCCGCATCGAATGAGAGCGGCGGTCTGCAGGACCGCCAACACAGGATGGCCATAGTGAGCCGACTAAGGAGTGTACGACACCCGGGCACAAAATGCGAAACGCATGCCAGGTGTCCTGACACAACCATGCTCCAGGCTACCTCAGGTCCGACACTGCGTACGCCGCCCGGTAGACCGCGTGCACGATGAGGTTGTCGGTGTACGACCTGTGAATCCGGTCAAAGGCCCCGCCACAGGTCACCAGCACCAGCTTGCGCTCGCGTGTCGCCCCGTAGACCTCGTCGGCGGGAAAGCGCGACTTGGGAGTGCGCTCAAGCCGCTCGACGGAGAACACCGCCACAGTACCGTCCGCCCTGACCGCGGCGACCGTCTCGCCCGCGCGCAGCTCCGACAGCCTCGCGAAGACCGCGGGCCCCGTCGTGGTGTCGAGGTGGCCCACGATGACCGCCGAGCCTTTCTCGCCCGGCGTGGGGCCGCCGCCGTACCAGCCGGCGATGTTGGCGTGGTCGAGCGGAGGCACGGCGAGCCGCCCGTCGTCGGCCACTCCCAGCACCACGAGCGGAGCCTTGACCCCGAGCCGCGGGATGAGGACGTGCGTCGGCTCGGCCCTCCTCGGCTCCCCCGCCAGCGGTGTGGGCCAGGGGTCGCGCGCCGTGGACGCGCTCGGCACCGGCGCCCGCGCCACGGGGCGCGGCGACGCCTCGACGGGCATGCAGCCCGCCGAGGCCAGCAGCGTGAGCGCGACGATGACGTGTCCACCCGGCCCCATCGGCCGCCGACACGCGGGGCCGGGTGGACACGTGTTCATGGGGCGCCGTCTCGTCCAGGACGACGCCTTCTCCTGACGAGGGCCGCGGCGGTGCCCGCCACCGCCATGAGGACGGCGAGCGCGCCCGCCAGCCACGGCGCGCGAGACGAGGACGCGCCGGCCGACTCCGCGCCCATGGCGAGTCCTCCGCCGCCGGTGTCGGGTCCGGAGGTCGGGTGCCGGGAGGCGCGCTGGACCACCCGGAAGTAGCCCGTCGCGTCCTCGTTCGCGCAGCGCACCGCCACCGCGTACTGGCTCGGGTACACGCCGCTGGGCAGCGTGGTCGTGCCGAGCATCCGGCCGTTCCTGAGCGAGAGGGGCACGCTGTATCCGGGGAAGGCCCTGGACACCGCCGTCACGTTGGCCGACTTCGCGCAGGCGTTGGTGGTGATCGTCACCTGACTGCCGGGCTGGGCCGGGTTCGGCGTCATGGTGACGTACTCCTCGTCCTTGCCCGCCTGGTCCTGCGGAGGAGAGCCGGCTGTCAGCGCTCCGGTCGCCACCGCCGTAAGCGTGACCCGCGCCAGCAGACCGGAGTACCGCCCCAGGCCCATCGTCCCCCCAATGCGACGGTTTCCCTCGTCAAAGATCACCTACCCGGCCCGATTGCCGCCAACTACCACCAGCGGTAAAGACTGCGTCTATTGCCTGTCGTACCAGGACAGAGGAACAGCGAAGGCCCGCCGGTGACCAGGTCACCGGCGGGCCTTCTACGTTCAGAGCCCCCCTGAAACGCCCCAGGGGTTTAGTAGATGCGGAACTTCTTGCCGCAGTTGTCGAACTTGGAGGAGCCCCAGCAGGTGTAGGTGTAGATCTTCTTGATCCCCTTGCCGTTCCACGAGCCGCTGTGCTTGCCGTCCCAGCCCTGGCTGAACTTGTTCCAGTGGCCGCCCTTGTAGTACTCGAACCAGACGTAGCCGCGCTTGCCGCCGAACTTGTCCACGCCGTGCCACTGCGTGTAGACCTTGCCGTGCGATTTGAAGGTCTTGCCGAAGGTGTAGGCCTTGCCGTCGCTGGAGAAGTACTTGCCCCATCCGCCGGTCGAGGCGCTCGCCTCGACGGTGGCGGCCTGTGCGGCGGGGGCGACGGCCAGGCCGGTGGCGACCGAGCCCGCGAGGGCGGCTGCTACGAGAAACTTGCGCATTTCTTCCTCCTGTGAGCGATGTACGACTCACGTTAGGGAGATCGCGCCAGGCCTTCCGCGCACAAATCCACACAGTGCACTACTGCACAGATGGCCCTATTTCTTGCCCCCGAAGATGGTGCTCACCAGCAACAGCGCGCCCCACGGCCCCGCCACCCACATCGGCCAGAAGTAGCCGCCGAAGTCGGTCAGCAGCCAGATCACCGACGTCACCGCGACGGCGGAGGCCCACGCCCCCCATGCGCCCTTCATCCCCGGGTGCAGGCCCGCGGGGGCGGGGCTCGGGGCGGGCATCCGAGCGGGCTGGGCGCGCAGGTCGACCTCGGGCAGGTCGGCCGTCACCCTGGCCAGTTCGCCGTAGGTCTTGCTCGCGTAGACCTGTTCCAGCCGTTCGTTGAACTCGTCGACCGTGATGCGTCCCTGCGCCGTGTGCTCGCGGAGGATGGCGGCCACCCGGTCGCGGTCGACGTCCGATGCACGCATTTCGGGGCTCTGCGCCATCCCCATCACTCCCGCCGTCAGTTCAGCTGCGACAGGCGCTCTTCGCCCCCATCGAGGGCGGTTAGCACCCAAGGTCCATTATGTGTCACGGCGACGCTGTGCTCGAAGTGCGCGGAGGCCTTACCGTCGATCGTCACGACGGTCCAGTCGTCGTCCAGCACGCGCGTGCGCTGCGTGCCGAGGTTGACCATGGGCTCGATCGCGAGGCACATGCCCGCCTCCAGCACGGGGCCGCGGCCGGGCTTGCCGTGGTTGGCGACCCAGGGGTCCATGTGCATCTCGGTGCCGATGCCGTGCCCGCCGTACTCCTGGGGGATGCCGTAGCGCCCCTGCGAGCGGACGTACTTCTCGACCTCGTAGCCGATGTCGGACAGGTGGCGCCCGACGGTCAGCGCGGCGATGCCGCGCCACATCGACTCCTCCGTCACCCTCATCAGCTCGGTGAGCGCCGGCGAGACCTCACCCACAGGGACGGTCACCGCCGAGTCCCCGTGCCACCCCTCGAGGATCGCCCCGCAGTCGATGGAGATGATGTCGCCCTCGCGCAGCTTGCGCTCGTTGGAGGGGATGCCGTGCACGACCTCGTGGTTGACCGAGGCGCAGATGGTCGCGGGGAAGCCCTGGTAGCCCTTGAAGGAGGGGATCGCCCCCTCGCTCCTGATCGCCTTCTCCGCGATCGCGTCGAGGTCGAGCGGCGTCATGCCCGGCTCGACCGAGCGCCTCAGCAGTTCCAGCGTGCGCCCGACCACCAGACCGGCCGCGCGCATCTTCTCCAGCTGCTCGGGCGACTTGATCTGGATTCCATGCCTGTTCTTCTTGAACAAGTTCGACACCCCCCAGGGTGGTTCAACGGGCGAACACCGGAGCCCAATTCCCCCATAGAGGGGCTGATCACGCAACAACGCCGACCCCGATCATCGGGGTCGGCGTCGTCGCTTCGTGCTAACCGGCGTACGGGCGGATTTCCTTCATCGCACGCTGGGTGACTTCTTCGACAGGCCCTGTCGCGTCGACCCCGACCAGGATGTCCTCGTTGGCGTAGAAGCGGATCAGCGGCGCGGTCTGCTGCTGGTAGACCTCCAGGCGGTGCCTGACGGTGTCTTCCTTGTCGTCGTCCCGCTGGAAGAGCATGCCGCCGCAGGCGTCGCAGACGTCGTCCTTCTTGTCGTCGAACTCGACGTGCCAGATGCGGCCGCACTGGCTGCAGGTGCGCCGCCCGGCCAGACGCCGGACGACCTCCTCGTCGTCGACCACGAGCTCCAGGACCAGGTCGAGCTTCTGGTCCCACTCCTTGAGCATGTCGCGAAGGATCTCGGCCTGAGGGACGTTACGGGGGAACCCGTCGAGCAGGAAACCGTCCTGCGCGTCGTCCTCCGACAGGCGGTCGCGGACCATGGCGATGGTCACCTCGTCGGGCACGAGGTCGCCGCGGTCCATATATGTCTTGGCGAGCTTGCCGAGCTCCGTGCCGCCCGAGACGTTGGCACGGAAGATGTCACCTGTCGAGATCTTCGGGATGGACAGGTTCGATGCGATGAACTGGGCCTGTGTCCCCTTACCCGCTCCGGGGGGCCCGACCAGAACGAGACGCACTACCGCAGGAAACCTTCGTAGTTACGCTGCTGAAGCTGGCTCTCGATCTGCTTCACCGTGTCAAGGCCGACACCAACCATGATCAGGATGCTCGTCCCTCCGAACGGGAAGTTCTGGCTTGCCCCCGCGACCGCCAGCGCGATGATCGGCACCATCGAGATGAGGCCGAGGTAGAGCGCGCCGGGAGCGGTGAGACGGGTCAGAACGAAGTTCAGGTACTCGGCCGTGGGCCGACCCGGACGGATGCCCGGGATGAACCCACCGTACTTCTTCATGTTGTCGGCGACTTCAGCGGGGTTGAAGGTAATCGACACGTAGAAGTAGGTGAAGAACACGATGAGCAGGAAGAACGTGATCATGTAGACGGGTGTGTCGCCCGTGACCAGGTTCTGGGAGATCCACTCGACCACCGGGTTGATGTTCTCCGCGGTCGCGTTGGCGAACAGGGAGACCAGCAGCTGTGGGAGATAGAGCAGCGAGGAGGCGAAGATGACCGGGATGATGCCGGCCTGGTTCACCTTCAGCGGGATGTAGGTCGAGGTGCCGCCGTACATGCGCCTGCCGACCATCCGCTTGGCGTACTGCACGGGGATGCGGCGCTGGGCCTGCTCGACGAAGACCACCGCGGCGATCATGAAGATGCCGACGACCATGACGATCGCGAAGGTGAACGGGTTCACGCGGTAGATGTTCAGCAGCTCCGACGGGAAGACCGCGACGACCTGCGTGAAGATGAGGATCGACATGCCGTTGCCGACGCCGCGGTCGGTGACGAGCTCTCCCAGCCACATGATGACCGAGGTGCCTGCCGTCATGATGACGACCATCGTCACGATGCTGAAGATGTTGTCGGGGTCGAGCAGCACCTGCTGGTTGCACTCAGGGAACAGCTGTCCCGAGCGCGCCAGCGCGATGAAGGCGGTCGACTGGAGGACGGCGAGACCGATCGTCAGATAACGCGTGTACTGCGTGATCTTCGTCTGGCCTGCCTGCCCCTCCTTCTTCAGGGCCTCGAGGCGTGGAATGACGACGACGAGCAGTTGGAGAATGATGCTCGCCGTGATGTAGGGCATGATGCCCAGGGCGAAAACCGACAACTTGAGCAGAGCGCCGCCGCTGAACAGCTGCACCATGCCGTAGAGGTTGCCGGAACTGCCGGCCTGGGCCTGGGTGAGACAGGCGCGAATGTTCTCGGTGTGAACACCCGGAGTCGGAAGAACCGAGCCGAGGCGGAACAGCGCGATGATGCCCAGTGTGAAGAGCAACTTCTTGCGCAGGTCCGGCGTCCGGAACGCCCGGGTAAACGCGGTCAGCACGGTCCCTCCAGCACGCCATGATGGCGGTATGGGTCTGCGATGGTGCGGGGATCAGCCATCTGAAGTCTCAAGGTCAGGCGAGCAGGACAGAACCCTGCCGTCTCGCGAACTCTAACGCACTACAGGCACGGGGGCCCATTATCAGAACCCCCGTGCCGAGTAATGCCACTTACAGCTCGGTAACGGACCCACCGGCAGCAGCGATCTTCTCCTTGGCGGAACCCGAGAAGGCGTGAGCCTGCACGTTCACCGCGACGGAGATCTCGCCAGTGCCGAGGACCTTCACCGGCTGGTTCTTGCGAACAGCGCCCTTGGAGATCAGCGTCTCGACGGTGACATCGCCACCCTCGGGGAACAGCTCACCGATCTTGTCCAGGTTGACGACCTGGTAGGTCGTCTTGAACAGCGCGTTGGAGAAGCCCTTGAGCTTCGGCAGACGACGCTGCAGCGGAACCTGGCCACCCTCGAAACCGAGGGGAACCGTGGTCCTGGACCTCGTGCCCTTGGTACCGCGACCGGCCGTCTTGCCCTTGGACGCCTCGCCACGACCCTTGCGGACCTTGGCCTTGTTGGCGCCCTTGGCGGGACGCAGGTCGTGAATCTTCAGCGGAGCCTTGTCAGTCATGACTAGTCGACCTCTTCCACCTCGACGAGGTGCGTCACCACGGAGACCATCCCACGAATCTCGGGACGGTCCTCCTTGACGACGACATCGCCGATTCGCTTCAGGCCAAGCGAACGCAGCGAGTCACGCTGGTTCTGCTTGCCACCGATCTTCGAGCGAACCTGAGTGATCTTCAGGCGTGCCATGACTAGCTCACCGCCTTAGCCGCCGCAGCAGCCTCGGCCAGGCCCTCGGCGCGAGCCTTGAGCATCCTCGCCGGAGCGACGTCCTCGATCGCCAGACCACGACGCGCGGCGATCGCCTCGGGCGTGGAAAGGCCCTTCAGCGCCGCCACCGTGGCGTGCACGATGTTGATGGGGTTGTCCGAGCCGAGCGACTTGGACAGAACGTCGTGGATACCGGCGCACTCCAGAACGGCGCGCACCGGACCACCGGCGATGACACCGGTACCGGCGGAGGCCGGACGCAGGAAGACGACGCCGGCCGCCTCCTCACCCTGCACGGTGTGCGGGATGGTGCCCTGGATGCGGGGGACGCGGAAGAAGTGCTTCTTCGCCTCCTCGACACCCTTGGCGATGGCCGCGGGGACTTCCTTGGCCTTGCCGTAGCCGACGCCGACCAGGCCGTTGCCGTCACCGACGACAACCAGGGCGGTGAAGCTGAAGCGACGACCACCCTTCACGACCTTGGCCACTCGGTTGATCTTCACTACACGCTCGATGTACGAGACGCCCTTGTCAGCGGCGCCACCGCGGCGATCGTCACGACGGTCACGCCGCTCGCCACCGGTGCCGCCACCGCGACGCGGAGCTGCAGCCATCAGTGGTTCCTCTTCTCAGTAGCCATTAGAACTCGAGCCCGCCTTCGCGAGCGCTGTCCGCGAGAGCCGCGATGCGACCCGCGTAGCGGTTACCACCACGGTCGAAGACGACAGCGGTGATCCCGGCTTCCTTGGCCCGCTGAGCGAGGAGCTCGCCGACCTTCTTGGCCTTCTCGGTCTTGTCGCCCTCGGCAGTGCGCAGGCTGGCGTCCATGGTGGAGGCGCTGACCAGCGTGTGGCCGACGGTGTCGTCCACGATCTGCACGAACAGGTGACGGGTCGAGCGGTTGACGACCAGGCGCGGGCGCGCGGCCGTACCGACAACCTTCTTGCGGACGCGGCCGTGACGGCGGGCCCGCGAGACGGTGCGAGCAGCCGTGTGCTTGCTGTACGCAGTCTTGGGAGCCATGCCTACTTACCAGCCTTTCCGACCTTGCGGCGGATAACTTCGCCCTGGTAACGCACACCCTTGCCCTTGTAGGGGTCAGGCTTGCGCAACTTGCGGATGTTGGCGGCGACCTCGCCGACCTTCTGCTTGTCGATGCCGTCCACGTGGAACAGGGTCGGCTTGTCGACGCGGAAGGAGACGCCCTCAGGGGCGTCCACGATCACCGGGTGGCTGAAGCCCAGAGCGAACTCCAGCTGCGTCGGGCCCTTGGCCGCGACGCGGTAACCGACACCGACGATCTCCAGGGTCTTGGAGTACCCCTGGGTGACACCGGCCACCATGTTGGCGATCAGCGTCCGAGAGAGGCCGTGCAGAGCGCGGACCTTCTGCTCGTCGTTGGGCCGGGAGACGGCGATGGTGCCGTCCTCGTCGCGAGCCACCGTGATGGGCTCAGCGACCGTGTGTGAAAGCGTGCCCTTCGGGCCCTTGACCTGGACATCCTGGCCGTCGATCGTGATGTCGACGCCGCTCGGTACAGGGATGGGCAGCCGTCCGATTCGCGACATGCTGTGTTCCTCCCCCCGCTACCAGACGTAGGCGAGGACTTCCCCGCCCACTCCACGCTTGCCAGCCTGCTTGTCGGTCATGAGACCGGCGGACGTCGAGATGATCGCGACACCCAGCCCGCCCAGAACTCGAGGCAGATTGTCCTTCTTCGCGTAAACACGCAGCCCGGGCTTGGAAACCCGGCGCAGCCCCGCGAGCGAACGCTCACGGCTCGGCCCGAACTTGAGCTCCACCACGAGGCTCTTTCCGACCTTGGCGTCTTCGACGGCCCAGGACTGGATATAACCCTCCTGCTGGAGGATCTCGGCGATGTGCGCCTTGATCTTCGAATACGGCATCGCCACGCTCTCGTGGTATGCCGAGTTCGCGTTACGCAGACGTGTCAACATGTCTGCGATCGGGTCGGTCATCGTCATGGCCAACGGCCTTCCTCGCCGCGGTTTCCAGTCGGTGAAGCGGTGCTCTACCGGTGGACCTTCGGCGCGGTCATGGGCGCTTGCAACAGCGCCCGGTTGATAGTTCTTCGTACGGCAGGCAGTGCCGAGGGGCGGTCCGCGAGGAGCCGCCCCTCACAGTACCTACCAGCTCGACTTGGTGATGCCGGGCAGCTCGCCGCGGTGCGCCATCTCACGGAAGCAGATCCGGCACAGGCCGAACTTCCTGTAGACAGCGTGCGCACGCCCGCAACGCGAGCAGCGGGTGTAGGCGCGAACCGCGAACTTCGGCTTGCGCGCCGCCTTCACCTTCAGAGACGTCTTAGCCATGCTCAGGCCTCCTTGAACGGGAAACCGAGAAGCTTCAGCAGCGCCCGGCCCTCATCGTCGTTCTTCGCCGTGGTCACGACCGTGATGTCCATGCCTCGCGGCCGGTCGACCTTGTCCGGGTCGATCTCGTGGAACATGACCTGCTCGGTGAGACCGAAGGTGTAGTTTCCGTTGCCGTCGAACTGCTTGGGCGACAGGCCGCGGAAGTCCCTGATGCGGGGAAGCGCCAGCGAGAGCAGACGGTCGAGGAACTCCCACATGCGGTCGCCGCGCAGCGTGACGTGCGCGCCGATCGGCATGCCCTCACGCAGCTTGAACTGCGCGATGGACTTGCGGGCCCTGACGACCGCCGGCTTCTGGCCGGTGATCGTGGTGAGGTCACGGACAGCGCCCTCGATGAGCTTCGAGTCGCGAGCAGCCTCGCCGACACCCATGTTGACCTTGATCTTGGTCAGGCCGGGCACCAGCATGATGTTCTCGATGCCGAACTCCTCACGAAGCTTCGCGATGATCTCCTCGCGGTACTTCGTCTTGAGGCGCGGCGTCGGACGCTCGGTCTCAGTGGTCGTCGCAGTCATCAGTTGTCCTCACCCGACTCGTCGGCCTTCTTGTCGGCCTTCTTGGCAGGCTTCTCTTCATCCTTGAGCTTCTTGACGTTGCTCACGTGGATGGGAGCCTCCATGGTCTCGACGCCGCCCTGCTTGGCGCCGCGAGGACCGTTGAGGTTCTCCTTCGAGTGCTTCTTGATCATGTTGACGCCCTCGACGATCACGCGGTCCTCGCGCGGGTTCGTCGAGATCACACGACCCTTGGCACCCTTGTCCTTGCCGGCGATGACCTGAACCAGGTCACCCTTCTTCACGTGCAGCTTCGTCATCACAGCACCTCCGGCGCGAGCGAGATGATGCGCATGAACTTCTTGTCACGCAGCTCACGGCCCACCGGGCCGAAGATGCGGGTGCCACGAGGGTCACCGCTGTCCTTGATGATGACGGCGGCGTTCTCGTCGAAGCGGATGTAGGAGCCGTCGGGACGGCGGCGCTCCTTCACCGTACGGACGACGACGGCCTTGACCACGTCGCCCTTCTTCACACCAGTGCTGCCGGGAAGTGCGTCCTTCACGGTGGCGACGATGATGTCGCCGATTCCCGCGTAGCGCCGACCCGAGCCACCGAGAACGCGGATGCAAAGAATCTCCTTGGCACCCGTGTTGTCGGCGACCTTGAGTCGCGACTCCTGCTGGATCACGTCAACTCCTGTTGGTCTCCGCCGGTTCTCATCGCTGAGCCTGGCGGAACTGTGTGTTGTCTTGTTCCCCCGGCCACAACCCACGAAGGGGCCGCACCGCAGGCGACGCGAGGGCTCACGCCCTCGCGTCCTTGGACACCGTCATGGGGGGTGTCTCCACCCCCCACGAGGCGCGCATCTATGCGGAAGACCTTACTTGGCCTTCTCAAGCACCTCGACGACACGCCAGCGCTTGGTGGCGGACAGCGGCCTGGTCTCCATGAGGAGAACGCGGTCGCCGACACCACACGTGTTGGCCTCGTCGTGCGCCTTGTACTTGGTCGTACGGCGGATGACCTTGCCGTACAGCGGGTGCTTCACGCGGTCCTCGACGGCGACGACGACGGTCTTGTCCATCTTGTCGCTGACGACCAGGCCCTCACGGGTCTTGCGGTAGTGCCGCGTGGTCTTCTCGGTTGCCTCAGACATCGCTCGTCTCC
This sequence comes from Nonomuraea recticatena, assembly GCF_039533245.1. NCBI lineage: Bacteria > Bacillati > Actinomycetota > Actinomycetes > Streptosporangiales > Streptosporangiaceae > Nonomuraea > Nonomuraea recticatena. Next base: position 592,722 of record NZ_BAAATE010000001.1, read on the forward strand.
TTCTCGACCGTGACGATGCCGAGCTCCCGCTCGCGCATCACGGTGTAGATACGGGCGATCTCGCGGCGGACGGCACGCAGCCGCCCGTGGCTCTCCAGCTGACCGGTCGCCGCCTGGAAGCGGAGGTTGAACAGCTCCTCCTTCGCCTCCTTCAGCTTCTGAACCAGGGCGTCCTGGTCCTCGAGCCGCAGCTCTCCGGCGGTCAGGCCCTTAGCCATCACGCCTCACCCACTTCACGCTTAACAATCTTGCACTTCATCGGAAGCTTGTGGATCGCGCGCGTCAGCGCCTCGCGAGCGATGGGCTCGGCGACGCCGGACAGCTCGAACATCACGCGCCCAGGCTTGACGTTGGCGATCCACCACTCCGGCGAACCCTTACCGGAACCCATGCGGGTCTCGGCGGGCTTCTTGGTGAGCGGACGGTCGGGGTAGATGTTGATCCACACCTTGCCACCACGCTTGATGTGGCGGGTCATGGCGATACGAGCCGACTCGATCTGGCGGTTGGTCACGTAGGAGTGCTCAATCGCCTGAATGCCGAACTCGCCGAACACAACCCTGGTGCCGCCCTTGGCGGCGCCACTGCGGTCGGGCCGGTGCTGCTTGCGGTGCTTGACCCTGCGAGGGATCAGCATGGTCAGCTCCCTTCAGCACCCGGCTGCGCAGCCGGGCCGGTCTCGGGGGCAGCCTGCGCGGCCGCCTCAGTCCTGGGGGCGCGGTCTCCACGACCGGCGCCGCCACCGCGGCGAGCGCCACCGGCGCCACCACCACGACGGGGACGGTCGCCACCGGCGCCGCCACCGCGACGGTCGTCGCGGTCACGACGCTGGCCGGCACGAGCGCCGGCGGCAGCCGCCTCACGCTCGGCGCGGCTCGTCGGAGCCTCACCCTTGTAGATCCACACCTTCACGCCGATACGGCCGAAGGTGGTACGGGCCTCGTAGAAGCCGTAGTCGATGTCCGCGCGAAGCGTGTGCAGCGGCACACGACCCTCGCGGTAGAACTCCGACCTCGACATCTCGGCGCCGCCCAGACGACCCGAGCACGCGACCCGGATGCCCTTGGCGCCGCTCTTCATGGCCGACTGCATCGCCTTGCGCATGGCGCGACGGAACGAGACACGGCTGGAGAGCTGCTCGGCCACGCCCTGCGCGACCAGCTGAGCGTCGATCTCGGGGTTCTTGACCTCGAGGATGTTGAGCTGAACCTGCTTCTTGGTCAGCTTCTCCAGGTCACCGCGGATGCGGTCGGCCTCGGCGCCGCGGCGGCCGATGACGATGCCGGGACGCGCGGTGTGGATGTCGACCTGGACGCGGTCGGTCGTACGCTCGATCTCGACCTTGGAGATGCCGGCCCGCTCCATGCCCTTCTGCAGCATGCGACGGATCGCGACGTCCTCAGCGACGTACGACTTGTACAGCTTGTCGGCGTACCACCGGCTCTTGAAGTCGGTCGTGATGCCGAGGCGGAACCCGTGCGGGTTAACCTTCTGGCCCACTATCGGGTCCTTCCCTTCGGCTCGCGGGACTCCACGATCACGGTGATGTGGCTCGTCCGCTTGTTGATCCGATAGGCGCGACCCTGGGCACGCGGACGGAACCGCTTCAGCGTCGGGCCCTCGTCGACCCACGCGCGGCTCACGACGAGCGTCTGCGGGTCGAGCTTGAAGTTGTGCTCAGCGTTCGCCATCGCGCTCGAGAGCACCTTGTAAATCGGCTCGCTCGCTGCCTGAGCAGCGAACTGCAGCACGGCCTGCGCCTCCGAAGCGGGCAGCCCGCGAATAAGGTCCACCACGCGGCGGGCCTTCTGGGGCGTGACACGGACGAACCGCGCCTGAGCCCTGGCTTCCATCGCTTACTCCTCTGATGCTTCTGAAGGCGCTTACCGCCGGCTGCGGCGGTCTTCCTTGACGTGGCTACGGAAGGTCCGCGTGGGAGCGAACTCGCCGAGCTTGTGACCGATCATCGACTCGGTGACGAACACCGGGACGTGCTTGCGGCCGTCGTGAACGGCGATCGTGTGACCGAGCATGTCGGGCACGATCATGGAACGCCGCGACCACGTCTTGATGACGTTCTTGGTGCCCTTCTCGTTCTGGACGTCGACCTTCTTCTGAAGGTGGTCGTCCACGAAGGGGCCCTTCTTAAGGCTACGTGGCATTTCGGCTGCTCCTACCGCTTCTTCCTCTTGGACCGACGGCGGATGATCAGCCTGTCGCTGGCCTTGTTCGCCTGACGGGTACGGCCCTCGGGCTTGCCCTTGGGGTTGACCGGGTGGCGACCACCGGAGGTCTTACCCTCACCACCACCGTGCGGGTGGTCGACGGGGTTCATGGCCACACCACGGACGGTCGGGCGCTTGCCCTTCCACCGCATACGGCCGGCCTTACCCCAGTTGATGTTGGCCTGCTCGGCGTTGCCGACCTGACCGACACTCGCGCGGCAGCGCACGTCGACCATGCGCATTTCGCCGGAGGGCATACGCAGCGTGGCGTACTGGCCCTCCTTGGCGAGCAGCTGGATCTGCGCGCCGGCGGAACGGCCGAGCTTGGCGCCGCCGCCCGGACGGAGCTCCACCGCGTGGATGAAGGTACCGGTCGGGATGTTGCGCAGCGGCAGGCAGTTGCCCGGCTTGATGTCGGCCCCGGGGCCGTTCTCGATCCTGTCGCCCTGCTTGAGGCCGGTCGGCGCGATGATGTAGCGCTTCTCGCCGTCGGCGTAGTGCAGCAGGGCAATGTTGGCGGTGCGGTTGGGGTCGTACTCGATGTGAGCGACCTTCGCCGGAATGCCATCCTTGTCATGCCTGCGGAAGTCGATGATCCGGTAGGCGCGCTTGTGACCGCCACCCTGGTGGCGAGCGGTGACCCGGCCGTGGACGTTACGGCCACCCTTGCTGTGAAGGGGAGCAAGCAGCGACTTCTCCGGCGTGCTGCGGGTGATCTCGGAGAAGTCCGAGACACTCGAGCCGCGGCGACCAGGAGTCGTCGGCTTGTACTTACGGATGCCCATCTTTTTCGTTCATCCTTCGTCGGTTACATGGGTGAGCCCGCCACGCTTTCGCGAGGCGGTCTCATCCCCCGCAAGCCGTACGGCTTGCGCTTGCTTACGTGTCGGCTAACCGATCTGACCGAAGATGTCGATCCGGTCGCCCTCGGCCAAGCTCACGATCGCGCGCTTGGTGTCGGGCCGCTTGCCGAACCCGGCGCGGGTGCGCTTGCGCTTGCCCTGCCGGTTGATGGTGTTCACGCTGGTGACCTTGACGCCGAAGATCTGCTCAACCGCGATCTTGACCTGGGTCTTGTTCGCGGTCTTCTTCACCATGAACGTGTACTTGTTGTTCTCATCGATCAGGCCGTAGCTCTTCTCGGAGACAACGGGCTTGATGATGATGTCGCGCGGGTCGGAGACCCTCTCCAGTCGGCCCTTGGGCTTCTCGGAGGCGACAGCCTGCGGGTCGGTGATGTTCTCCATCAGGCGTCTTCCTTCCCGCTCTTGCTCAGCCGCGCCACGACCTGGTCGTACGCTTCCTGCGTGAAGACCACGTCGTCGTGGACGAGCACGTCGTAGGTGTTCAGCTGCCCGGCGTCCAGCAGGTGGACCTCCGGAGCGTTGCGCAGGCTCAGCCAGGTGAGCTCGTCGGTCTCCTCGACCACGACCAGAACGGTCCTGGCGTCGGTGATCTTGCGCAGGGCCTCGAGGGCCGCCTTGGTCTTGGGGGTCTCCCCGGTGACCAGGCTGCTCACGACGTGCACGCGACCGCCGGTCGCCCTGTCGGACAGGGCGCCGCGCAGCGCGGCGGCCTTCATCTTCTTGGGCGTCTTCTGCGAGTAGTCGCGCGGGAGGGGACCGTGAACGGTGCCACCACCGGCGAACTGCGGCGCGCGGGTCGAGCCCTGACGGGCGCGACCGGTGCCCTTCTGGCGGTACGGCTTCTTGCCACCGCCCCTGACCTCACCACGGGTCTTGGCCTTGTGGGTGCCCTGCCGGCGAGCGGCGAGCTGGGCCACGACGACCTGGTGGATCAGCGGAACATTGACCTTCGCGCCGAAGATGTCTTCGGGCAGGTCGACGGAGCCGGTCTTCGCGCCGCTGGCGTCGAGGACGTCAATGCTGGTCACTTGGCAGCCCCCTTCTTTGCAGCGGTGCGGACGAGGACCAGGCTGCCGTTGGCGCCGGGGATCGCACCCTTGATCAGGATGAGACCGTTCTCGGCGTCCACGGCGTGAACCTTGAGGCTCTGCACGGTGGTGCGGACGTTACCCATCCGACCGGCCATGCGGAGACCCTTGAATACGCGGCCAGGGGTGGCGCAGCCACCGATGGAACCCGGCGACCGGTGCTTGCGCTGCGTACCGTGCGACGCGCCCAGGCCCTTGAAGCCGTGACGCTTCATGACACCGGCGAACCCCTTGCCCTTGGACTTGCCAGTGACGTCGACGTACTGGCCGGCCTCGAAGGTGTCAGCCAGGAGCTCCTGGCCGAGGGTGTAGTCGCTCGCGTCGTCCGTGCGGATCTCCGCAAAGTAACGGCGCGGGGTGATGTCGTGCTTACGCAGGTAGTCGCCGAGCGGCTTGTTGACCTTCCGGGGGTCGACCTGTCCGTAGCCGAGCTGAACGGCGGTGTAGCCGTCCTTGTCTGCGGTCCGGACCCTGGTCACCACGCACGGACCGGCCTCGACCACGGTCACCGGAACCATCCGGTTGTCCGCGTCGAAGACCTGGGTCATGCCGAGCTTCTTGCCCAGGACGCCCTTGATCGTCTTAGCCATGTCAGTGCGTTCCCTCAGAGCTTGATCGAAATGTCGACGCCGGCGGGGAGGTCGAGTCGCATGAGCGAGTCGACCGTCTTCGGCGTCGGGTCGATGATGTCAATCAGCCGCTTGTGCGTGCGCATCTCGAAGTGCTCGCGGCTGTCCTTGTACTTGTGCGGCGAGCGGATGACGCAGTACACGTTCTTCTCGGTCGGCAGCGGCACCGGGCCCGCGACCTTCGCGCCAGTCCGCGTCACCGTCTCGACGATCTTCTTGGCCGAGCTATCGATGACCTCGTGGTCATAGGCCTTAAGCCGGATGCGGATCTTCTGTCCCGCCATAATGGCCTCGGTGTCCTTCGCTGTCGTCTGAAAAAGTATCGTGCGGCCTGTTGCCGCTGTAGTACGGGCGGAGACCGCCCGCTGACCCCACGTAGCAGACGTATTCGATCTGCTGTTTCTTCCGTGATCCGGCAGTTACTTCGGTCACGATTCCGAAGCGACTGCGAGATCACGGCCTAGCCGTGGAGCCGTGGCGGGAGCCGGGAGGCTCCCGTTGCCCGGTTGGGCGGCCGGTTCCCTGTGCGAGAACCGGCCGCCGCCCCAGTGGTGGTACTACTTGAGGATCTTCACCACGTTGCCGGCGCCGACGGTGCGGCCACCCTCACGAATGGCGAACTTGAGGCCGTCCTCCATGGCGATGGGCTGGATCAGCTCAACGCGCATCTCGGTGTTGTCGCCCGGCATGACCATCTCGGTGCCCTCGGGGAGGTGCACCACACCGGTCACGTCAGTCGTACGGAAGTAGAACTGAGGACGGTAGTTGTTGAAGAACGGCGTGTGACGGCCGCCCTCGTCCTTGCTCAGGATGTAGACCTGGGCCTCGAACTCGGTGTGCGGGGTGGTCGTGCCCGGCTTGATGATGCACTGGCCGCGCTCGACGTCCTCACGCTTGATGCCGCGCAGGAGCAGACCGACGTTGTCACCGGCCTGGCCCTCGTCGAGCAGCTTGCGGAACATCTCGACACCGGTGACCGTGGTGGTGGTCTTCTCGGTCTTGATGCCGATGATGTCGACGGTCTCGTTGACCTTGACGATGCCGCGCTCGATACGACCGGTCACGACGGTGCCGCGGCCGGTGATCGAGAAGACGTCCTCGATCGGCATCAGGAAGGGCTTGTCGATGGCGCGGGTGGGCTCCGGCACGCTCTCGTCGACAGCGGTCATCAGCTCGATGATGCTGTCGCCCCACTTCTGGTCGCCCTCGAGGGCCTTCAGAGCGGAGACGCGCACGACGGGCAGGTCGTCGCCGGGGAACTCCTGAGCGGACAGGAGCTCACGAACCTCGAGCTCGACGAGCTCCAGGATCTCCTCGTCGTCGACCATGTCGGCCTTGTTGAGCGCCACGACGATGTAGGGGACGCCGACCTGGCGGGCCAGGAGGACGTGCTCCTTCGTCTGCGGCATCGGGCCGTCGGTCGCCGCGACCACGAGGATCGCGCCGTCCATCTGAGCCGCACCGGTGATCATGTTCTTCACGTAGTCGGCGTGACCGGGGCAGTCCACGTGAGCGTAGTGGCGCTTCTCGGTCTGGTACTCGACGTGCGCGATGGAGATCGTGATGCCACGAGCCTTCTCCTCGGGCGCCTTGTCGATCTTGTCGAACGGGGTCGCCTCGTTAAGCTCAGGGAAACGCTCGTGAAGCACCTTGGTGATCGCCGCGGTCAGAGTGGTCTTGCCGTGGTCGATGTGCCCAATGGTGCCGATGTTCACGTGCGGCTTAGTCCGCTCGAACTTGGCCTTAGCCACTGGTTCTCTCCTTAGAGAATCTGACTGACTTACTTCACACTCGGGCCCGGGTAACCCCGAACCCCTGAACAGCGGGGCGACATCTCATCACCCCACCAGGGACCTGGGCTGGTCGCCCTGATCCCGAAAGGTCCGGGGCACTCGCCCCGGACCGGCGGGACCAGGAACTATTCGCCCCGGGCCTTCGCGACGATCTCCTTGGCGATGCCCGGGGGCACCTCCGCGTAGGAGTCGAACTGCATGCTGTAGCTCGCCCTGCCCTGAGTGCGGCTGCGCAGGTCACCCACGTAGCCGAACATCTCCGACAGCGGAACGAGCGCCGCGATGACACGGGCGCCAGCGCGCTCGTCCATCGACTGGATCTGCCCGCGGCGACCGTTGAGGTCACCGATGACGTCACCCATGTAGTCCTCGGGCGTGGTGACCTCAACGGCCATCATCGGCTCGAGGAGCACAGCGTCGGCCTTGCGAGCGGCCTCCTTGAAGGCCATCGAGCCGGCGATCTTGAAGGCCATTTCCGAGGAGTCGACGTCGTGCGCCGCACCGTCGGTCAGCGTCACCTTCACGCCGACCATCGGGTAACCGGCCAGCACGCCGAACTCGGCGGCCTCCTGGGCGCCCGCGTCGACCGAGGGGATGTACTCCCTCGGGACACGACCACCCGAAACCTTGTTCTCGAACTCGTAGCCGTCGTTGCCCTCGCCCAGCGGCTCCAGGTTGATGATGACCCGCGCGAACTGACCGGAACCACCGGTCTGCTTCTTGTGGGTGTAGTCAACCTTCTCCACCTTGCGGCGGATGGTCTCGCGGTAGGCGACCTGCGGGCGACCGACGTTGGCCTCGACCTTGAACTCGCGACGCATACGGTCGACGAGGATCTCGAGGTGAAGCTCGCCCATGCCCCAGATGACCGTCTGACCGGTCTCCTCGTCGCGACGGACCTGGAAGGACGGGTCCTCCTCGGCCAGACGCTGGATGGCGGTGCCGAGCTTCTCCTGGTCGCCCTTGGTCTTGGGCTCGATGGCGACGTTGATGACCGGAGCCGGGAACGTCATCGACTCGAGCACGACCTGGTTCGACGGGTCGGAGAGCGTGTCACCCGTGGTGGTGTCCTTCAGACCCATCACGGCGACGATCTGACCAGCGTGCGCGGACGGGCGCTCCTCGCGCTTGTTCGCGTGCATCTGGTAGATCTTGCCGATCCGCTCCTTCTTGCCCTTCACCGAGTTGATGACCCCGGTGCCGGTCTCGAGCGTGCCCGAGTAGATGCGGATGTAGGTGAGACGACCCAGGTGCTGGTCACTCATGATCTTGAAGGCCAGCGCGGAGAAGGGCTCGGTGACGTCCGCGTGACGCTCGACGACCTCGTCCTCCTTGCCGACCGCGTGCCCCTTGAAGGCGGGGATGTCGGTCGGCGCGGGCAGGTAGGCCACGATCGCGTCGAGCAGGGGCTGCACGCCCTTGTTCTTGAACGCGGTGCCGGTGAGAACCGGGTTGATGGCGCTGGCCAGCGTGGCGCGGCGAATGGCCGCCACCAGCTGCTCCTCGGTGGGCTCAGTGCCCTCGAGGAAGAGCTCCATCAGCTCGTCGTCGTTCTCGGAGACGGTCTCGACCAGCTTCTCGCGCCACTCACGAGCCGTGTCGGCGTACTCGGCCGGGATGTCGACGGTGTCGTACATCTCGCCCTTGGCGGCCTCTTCGCTCCAGAGCAGACCCTTCATCTTCACCAGGTCGATGACGCCCTTGAAACCGGACTCGACGCCCCAGGGAAGCTGGATGACAGCCGGCGTCGCCGCCAGACGGCTGATCATCATGTCGACGCAGCGGTGGAACTCCGCGCCGACGCGGTCCATCTTGTTCACGAAGCAGATGCGCGGCACGCCATAGCGGTCAGCCTGGCGCCACACCGTCTCCGACTGCGGCTCGACACCCGCGACACCGTCGAACACCGCGACGGCGCCGTCGAGGACGCGGAGCGAGCGCTCCACCTCGATGGTGAAGTCGACGTGACCGGGAGTGTCGATGATGTTGATGGTGTGGTCGAGCCACTCACAGGTCGTCGCGGCAGACGTGATCGTGATGCCGCGCTCCTGCTCCTGCTCCATCCAGTCCATGGTGGCAGCGCCCTCGTGGACTTCACCGATCTTGTAGTTGATGCCGGTGTAGAACAGGATGCGCTCGGTCGTGGTGGTCTTGCCCGCGTCGATGTGGGCCATGATCCCGATGTTGCGGATCTTGGCCAGGTCAAGAGCGGTCGTGGTGGCCACTTCTCTCGCGTCCTCGTCGTCTCGTCGAACCCGCTGTTACCAGCGGTAGTGGGCGAAGGCCTTGTTGGACTCGGCCATCTTGTGGGTGTCCTCGCGCTTCTTGACGCTCGCCCCGAGGCCGTTGCTGGCGTCGAGGAGCTCGTTCATGAGGCGCTCGGTCATGGTCTTCTCGCGGCGGGCGCGGGAGTACTGCACCAGCCAACGCAGGGCCAGGGTGGTGCTGCGCGCGGCGCGCACCTCGACCGGGACCTGGTAGGTCGCGCCACCGACACGGCGGCTGCGGACCTCGAGGGTGGGCTTGACGTTGTCGAGGGCGCGCTTCAGCGTGACGACCGGGTCGTTGCCGGTCTTGTCCTTGCAGCCCTCGAGCGCCCCGTAGACGATCGACTGCGCGATGGAGCGCTTGCCGTCAAGGAGCACCTTGTTGATCAGAGCGGTCACCAGCGGCGAGCTGTAAACCGGGTCAGACATGAGCTGACGACGGCCAGGAGAACCCTTGCGAGGCATGGTTACTTCTCCCTCTTCGTGCCGTAGCGGCTGCGGGCCTGCTTGCGGTTACGGACGCCCTGCGTGTCGAGGGAGCCACGGATGATCTTGTAGCGAACACCCGGCAGGTCCTTCACACGACCGCCACGCACGAGCACGATGGAGTGCTCCTGCAGGTTGTGGCCCACACCGGGGATGTAAGCCGTGACCTCGATGCCGTTGGTGAGCCGAACACGGGCGACCTTGCGGAGGGCCGAGTTGGGCTTCTTGGGCGTCGTGGTGTAGACGCGCTGGCAGGTGCCGCGACGCTGCGGGCTCCCCTTGAGGGCAGGAGTCTTGGTCTTGGTGACCTTGTCCTGCCGGCCCTTGCGGACCAACTGCTGAATAGTGGGCACTGCCACTCCGTTCGTGCCTTGGCCGGTAATACGTCAAGTCGTGCTTTTCGCAGGTACTGCCGGTGTCATGACCTGCTGGTTTTCCTCTTGCGCCGACCCACGCGGTCGGGCGTGTCGCGCTCTGTCGAGCCACTACCCGGCGTAATCGAACGCTGGAGAGAGACCATGCCGCGCAGCCTGTCGGAGCGCATGCATGAGGGCCCATGAACCCACGGGCACGAAGGGCAAGACTACCCAGCCCAGCGCAGCACGTCAAAACGACTGCGATCGGCCGCTGTCGATGCGACCGTACATTCGTGCCGTGGCCTTATCAGACCCTCGTCTAGCTTACCCGCATCTCTCGAGTTGTCTGGCCCTTCTCCACACGCGTTTCGCGGCGGCTTCACCGTCCGTCGCGGCCGGTGCCGCTCGACGTGCTCACCTGCCCGCTCACCTGTGCGCGTCACCACCACGGGCAGGCGTGCCGCGTCCGCGGAAGCGTGACGGCCCCTCAGGGCCTCAGGGGCCATGGCGTGACGGCGGGCGAAGGCGCGTGCCGTGTGTCAGGTCAGGACAGCGGCCCGCCGCCCTGGAAAAGGGGAACGCCCCGTGCCTTGCCGGAGCAAGGCACGGGGCGTTCCGCGCAACCGATCACTCAGCGGTTGTACTGACCGAAGTCGTACTCCTCCAGCGGCACGGCCTCGCCGCTGCCGGTGCCGAAGGTGTAGTCCGCGGCCGAACCGTCGTAGCCGCCGACCGTGTACATCGCGGCCTTGGCCTCCTCGGTCGGCTCCACCCGGATGTTGCGGTACTGGGGCATGCCAGTGCCGGCCGGGATCAGCTTTCCGATGATGACGTTCTCCTTCAGGCCCAGGAGCGAGTCGGACTTGGCGTGGATCGCCGCGTCCGTCAGGACCCTGGTGGTCTCCTGGAAGGAGGCCGCCGACAGCCACGACTCGGTGGCCAGCGACGCCTTCGTGATGCCCATGAGGACCGGACGCCCGGAGGCGGGCGTGCCACCCTCGGCGACGGTCTCGCGGTTCATCAGCTCGAAGCGCGGACGCTCGACGAGCTCACCGGGCAGCAGGTCGGTCTCACCGGACTCGAGCACGTTGACGCGCTTGAGCATCTGCCGAACGATGATCTCGATGTGCTTGTCGTGGATCGACACACCCTGCGAGCGGTAGACCTGCTGGACCTCGGCGACCAGGTGCAGCTGCACCGCACGCGGGCCGAGGATGCGCAGGACCTCGTTCGGGTTGACCGCACCGGCGATGAGCTGGGTGCCCACCGAGACACGCTGGCCGTCCTGGATGAGCAGGCGCGAGCGCATCGAGACGGGGTAGGCGATCTCCTCCGAACCGTCGTCGGGGGTGATCACGATCTTGCGGGTCTTGTCGGTCTCGTCGATGCGAGCCCTGCCCTCGGCCTCGGAGATCGGGGCGACACCCTTGGGGATGCGCGCCTCGAAGAGCTCCTGGACACGGGGCAGACCGTGGGTGATGTCCGCGCCCGCCACACCACCGGTGTGGAAGGTACGCATCGTCAGCTGGGTGCCGGGCTCACCGATCGACTGGGCGGCGATGATGCCGACCGCCTCGCCGACGTCCACGAGCTTGCCGGTGGCCAGCGAGCGGCCGTAGCAGGTCGCGCAGACACCGATCTTGGCCTCGCAGACGAGCGCGCTGCGGGTGCGGACCGTCTCGATGCCGGCCTCGACCAGCGCCGTGACGTGGATGTCGTTGATGTCGACACCAGCCGAGGCGATGACCTTGCCGTCGACCTCGACGTCCTCGGCCAGGATGCGGCCGTGCACGTTCGACTCGGCGTTCTCGGCCTTGACCAGGTTGCCCGACGAGTCGCGCTCACCGACGTGCAGCGGGACCGCGCGGTCGGTGCCGCAGTCGATCTCACGCACGATGACGTCCTGCGCCACGTCCACCAGACGACGGGTCAGGTAACCCGAGTCGGCGGTACGGAGCGCGGTGTCGGCCAGACCCTTTCGCTGACCGTGGGTGGAGATGAAGTACTCCAGCACCGACAGGCCCTCACGGAAGGAGGCCTTGATCGGCCGCGGGATCGTCTCACCCTTGGTGTTGGACACCAGACCACGGATACCGGCGATCTGACGCACCTGCATCTTGTTACCGCGGGCGCCGGAGTTGACCATCATCCAGACCGGGTTCGTCGCGGGGAACGCGTTGACCATGTCGGTCTCGACGTCCGCCGTGGCGTGGGTCCAGATCTCGATGAGCTCCTGACGGCGCTCCTCGTCGGTGATCAGACCGCGCTCGTACTCACGCTGGACCTTGTCGGCCCTGCGCTCGTAGCTCTCCATGATGTCGGCCTTGTTGGGCGGCGCGACGACGTCGTCGATCGAGATCGTGACGCCGGAGCGGGTCGCCCAGCGGAAGCCGGCGTCCTTGAGCGCGTCGAGCGAGGTGGCGACGTCGACCTTGGGGTAGGTCTCGGCCAGCTCGTTGACGATCGCGGACAGCTGCTTCTTGCCGACCTGGAAGTTGACGAACGGGTAGTTGCTCGGCAGCGTCTGGTTGAACAGGCAGCGGCCGAACGTCGTCTCCAGGCGGATGGAGTCACCGGCCTCCCAGCCCTCGGGAGCGGCCCAGCCGCGCGGCGGCTGGACGTCACCGGCGAGCCGGATCTGGATCTTGGCCTGGATCTCCAGCTCACGACGGTCGAAGGCCATCTGGGCCTCGGCCACCGAGCCGAACACCCTGCCCTCGCCGATCGCGCCGTCCTTCTGCGTGGTCAGCCAGTAGAGGCCGATGACCATGTCCTGGGTGGGCATCGTCACGGGCTTGCCGTCGGCCGGCTTGAGGATGTTGTTGGTCGAGAGCATCAGGATGCGCGCCTCGGCCTGGGCCTCAGCCGACAGGGGCAGGTGCACGGCCATCTGGTCGCCGTCGAAGTCCGCGTTGAACGCGGTGCAGACGAGCGGGTGGATCTGGATGGCCTTGCCCTCGACCAGCTGCGGCTCGAACGCCTGGATGCCCAGCCGGTGCAGCGTGGGCGCGCGGTTGAGCAGCACGGGGTGCTCGGTGATGACCTCTTCGAGCACGTCCCACACCACAGGGCGGGCGCGCTCGACCATGCGCTTGGCCGACTTGATGTTCTGCGCGTGGTTCAGGTCGACCAGGCGCTTCATCACGAACGGCTTGAACAGCTCCAGCGCCATCTGCTTGGGCAGACCGCACTGGTGCAGCTTCAGCTGCGGGCCGACGACGATGACCGAACGGCCGGAGTAGTCGACTCGCTTGCCCAGCAGGTTCTGACGGAAACGACCCTGCTTGCCCTTCAGCATGTCGCTGAGGGACTTCAGGGGCCTGTTGCCGGGACCCGTGACGGGACGGCCGCGACGGCCGTTGTCGAACAGCGAGTCGACGGCCTCCTGGAGCATCCGCTTCTCGTTGTTCACGATGATCTCGGGCGCGCCGAGGTCGAGAAGTCGCTTGAGGCGGTTGTTCCTGTTGATGACCCTGCGGTACAGGTCGTTCAGGTCGGAGGTCGCGAACCTGCCACCGTCGAGCTGCACCATCGGGCGCAGGTCCGGCGGGATGACAGGGATGCAGTCGAGCACCATGCCGCGAGGCGAGTTGGTCGTGTTGAGGAACGCCGACACGACCTTGAGCCGCTTGAGGGCGCGGGCCTTCTTCTGGCCCTTGCCGCTGCGGATCGTCTCGCGCAGGTTCTCGGCCTCGGCGTCGAGGTCGAAGCTGATCAGCCGCTCCTGGATCGCCTGAGCGCCCATGCCGCCCTTGAAGTAGCGGCCGAAGCGGTCGCGCATCTCGCGGTAGAGCATCTCGTCGCCCTCGAGGTCCTGGACCTTGAGGTTCTTGAAGCGGCTCCACACCTCGTCGAGCCTGTCGAGCTCGCGCTGCGCCCTGTCGCGGAGCTGACGCATCTCGCGCTCGGCACCCTCGCGAACCTTGCGGCGCTGGTCACCCTTGGCGCCGGCCGCCTCGAGCTCGGCCAGGTCGCCCTCGAGCTTCTTCTGCCTGGCCTCGATGTCGGCGTCACGACGCTGCTCGATGTGCTGCCGCTCGACGGAGATCTTCGCCTCGAGCGAGGGCAGGTCACGCTCACGCAGTTCGGTCTCGACATGCGTGATCATGTAGGCCGCGAAGTAGATGACCTTCTCGAGGTCCTTCGGGGCCAGGTCGAGCAGGTACCCAAGGCGCGAAGGAACGCCCTTGAAGTACCAGATGTGCGTGACAGGCGCGGCCAGCTCGATGTGGCCCATCCGCTCACGACGCACCTTGGCGCGAGTGACCTCGACGCCGCAGCGCTCACAGATGATGCCCTTGAAACGGACGCGCTTGTACTTACCGCAGTAGCACTCCCAGTCGCGGGTCGGGCCGAAGATCTTCTCGCAGAAGAGTCCGTCCTTTTCCGGCTTGAGAGTCCGGTAGTTGATGGTCTCGGGCTTCTTCACCTCGCCGTGCGACCACTGACGGATGTCGTCAGCGGTTGCGAGGCCGATCCGGAGCTCGTCGAAGAAGTTGACGTCCAGCATGTGCGATCTCCCCCTCAGACTTCTTCCACGCTGCTCGGCTCGCGCCGGGACAGGTCGATACCGAGCTCCTCGGCGGCCCTGAAGACGTCCTCGTCGGTGTCACGCATCTCGATGGACATGCCGTCGCTGGAGAGCACCTCGACGTTCAGGCACAGCGACTGCATTTCCTTGATGAGGACCTTGAAGGACTCGGGGATGCCGGGCTCGGGGATGTTCTCGCCCTTGACGATGGCCTCGTAGACCTTGACTCGGCCGAGGACGTCGTCGGACTTGATGGTGAGCAGCTCCTGCAGGGCGTAGGCGGCGCCGTAGGCCTCAAGGGCCCACACCTCCATCTCGCCGAAGCGCTGGCCACCGAACTGCGCCTTACCACCCAGCGGCTGCTGAGTGATCATGGAGTACGGACCGGTCGACCGTGCGTGGATCTTGTCGTCGACCAGGTGCAGCAGCTTCAGGATGTAGATGTAGCCGACCGAGATCGGGTACGGGAACGGCTCGCCTGAGCGGCCGTCGAACAGCCTGGCCTTGCCGGTCTCCTGCACCATGCGGTCACCGTCGCGGTTGGCGATGGTGCTGCTGAGCAGGCCGACGATCTCCTCCTCGTGCGCGCCGTCGAACACCGGGGTGGCGACGTTGGTGCGCGGCGCGACCTGGCCGAAGCCCTTGTCGCGCAGTCGCTCGGCCCAGGCCTCCTGGACACCGGTGATGTCCCAGCCCCTGGCCGCGATCCACCCGAGGTGGGTCTCGAGCACCTGACCGACGTTCATTCGGCCGGGCACACCCAGCGGGTTGAGGATGATGTCGACAGGCGTGCCGTCCTCGAGGAAGGGCATGTCCTCGACCGGGAGGATCTTGGAAATGACACCCTTGTTGCCGTGACGGCCGGCGAGCTTGTCGCCGTCGGTGATCTTACGCTTCTGGGCCACGTAGACGCGGACCAGCTCGTTGACGCCCGGAGGAAGCTCGTCGCCCTCCTCGCGGGAGAACACGCGCACACCGATGACCTTGCCGGACTCGCCGTGCGGCACCTTCAGCGAGGTGTCGCGGACCTCACGCGCCTTCTCACCGAAGATCGCGCGCAGCAGCCGCTCCTCGGGGGTCAGCTCGGTCTCACCCTTGGGCGTAACCTTGCCGACCAGGATGTCGCCGGGGACGACCTCGGCGCCGATGCGGATGATGCCGCGCTCGTCGAGGTCGGCCAGGACCTCCTCGGAGACGTTGGGGATGTCCCTGGTGATCTCCTCGGGGCCCAGCTTGGTGTCACGGGCGTCGACCTCGTGCTCCTCGATGTGGATCGAGGAGAGGACGTCGTCCTGGACCAGCCGCTGGGACAGGATGATCGCGTCTTCGTAGTTGTGACCCTCCCACGGCATGAACGCCACGAGCAGGTTCTTGCCGAGCGCCATCTCGCCCTGGTCGGTGCAGGGACCGTCGGCGATGACCTGGTTGACCTCGACCCTGTCGCCCTCGGCGACGATGGGCTTCTGGTTGAAGGAGGTGCCCTGGTTGGAGCGCTTGAACTTGGCGACACGGTAGGTGGTGCGCGTGCCGTCGTCGTTCATGACGGTGACGTAGTCGGCGGAGACCTCCTCGACCACGCCGGCCTTCTCGGCGCTGATGACGTCGCCCGCGTCGGTCGCGGCACGGTACTCCATGCCGGTGCCGACCAGGGGCGCCTCGCTCTTCAGCAGGGGCACGGACTGCCTCTGCATGTTGGAGCCCATGAGCGCGCGGTTGGCGTCGTCGTGCTCCAGGAAGGGGATCATCGCGGTGGCGACGGAGACCATCTGGCGAGCGGAGACGTCGACGTAGTCGACCTCCTCGGCGCGCGCGAGCTCGGTCTCACCGCCCTTGGTGCGAACCAGGACGCGAGGCTCGGCGAAGGAGCCGTCGGGGTTGAGCTGCGTGTTGGCCTGAGCCTTGACGTAGCGGTCTTCCTCGTCGGCCGTGAGGTAGTCGATCTGCTCGGTCACCTTGCCGTCGACGACCTTGCGGTAAGGCGTCTCGACGAAGCCGAACGCGTTGATGCGCCCGTAGGAGGCCAGCGAACCGATCAGGCCGATGTTGGGACCTTCGGGGGTCTCGATCGGGCACATCCGGCCGTAGTGGGACGGGTGCACGTCTCGAACCTCGAAGCCCGCCCGCTCACGCGACAGACCACCGGGGCCCAGCGCGGACAGACGCCGCTTGTGCGTCAGGCCGGCCAGCGGGTTGGTCTGGTCCATGAACTGCGACAGCTGCGACGTGCCGAAGAACTCCTTGATCGACGCCACGACCGGGCGAATGTTGATCAGGGTCTGCGGCGTGATCGCCTCGACGTCCTGCGTGGTCATGCGCTCGCGGACGACGCGCTCCATGCGGGCCAGGCCCAGGCGGACCTGGTTCTGGATGAGCTCGCCGACGCTGCGCAGGCGACGGTTGCCGAAGTGGTCGATGTCGTCGGTCTCGACGATGACCTCACGGCCCTCGGCGCCGGGCATCGAGTCCTCGCCGGCGTGCAGCCTGACGATGTACTCGATGGTGGCGACGATGTCCTCTTCGGTCAGCGTGCCCTGGGTGATCTCGGCGTCGATCCCCAGCTTCTTGTTGATCTTGTAGCGACCAACCTTGGCCAGGTCGTAACGCTTGGGGTTGAAGTAGAGGTTCTCCAGCAGGGTCTGCGCCGACTCCTTGGTCGGCGGCTCGCCCGGACGGAGCTTGCGGTAGATGTCGAGCAGGGCGTCATCCTGGCCGGCCGTGTGGTCCTTCTCCAGGGTGGCCCGCATGGACTCGTACTGGCCGAAGCGCTCGAGGATCTGGTCGTTGGTCCATCCCAGTGCCTTGAGAAGCACGGTGACGGCCTGCTTGCGCTTACGGTCGATGCGCACACCGACGCTGTCGCGCTTGTCGATCTCGAACTCGAGCCAGGCACCCCTGGACGGGATGACCCTGCAGCCGTAGAGGTCCTTGTCGGAGGTCTTGTCGACGCTGCGGTCGAAGTAGACACCGGGGGACCTGACCAGCTGCGAGACCACGACACGCTCGGTGCCGTTGATGATGAAGGTGCCCTTCGGCGTCATGAGCGGGAAATCGCCCATGAACACCGTCTGACTCTTGATCTCACCAGTGGTGTTATTGATGAACTCCGCCGTCACGAACATGGGGGCGGAGAAGGTCATGTCCTTGTCTTTGCACTCATCGACTGAGTACTTGGGCGGCTCGAACCGATGGTCGCGGAACGACAAGGACATGGTCCCCGAGAAGTCCTCAATGGGACTGATCTCTTCGAAGATCTCTTCGAGGCCCGACTGGGTCGGGACGTCCTTGCGCCCGGCCTGACGAGCCGCCTCTACCCGGGCCTTCCACTTCTCGTTGCCAAGCAACCAGTCGAAGGACTCGGTCTGCAGAGCGAGAAGGTCAGGAACTTCGAGGGGCTCCTGGATACGCGAAAAAGAGACGCGACGGGGACCGGCGGGTACGGCGGAGGCGTTGCGCGAGGCTGCCAACAGATGTCCTTCCGAGGGCTCGCGGCGGACTGACTACACGCACGCCAGACAACCTCGCAACGTGAGCAAAGGAAGCGGGTCGTCAAAGGGCAGCGCAAAGGGGCAGTGTAGCCGAACGGCACACGCCTGTCCACTTCGCTCTCGCTGCATGCTCCACGTTGACCGCAGCATCGCCCGTCCGAGCGGAAACGTCAAGCCCGCGAGCCGGACTTTCGGCCAACTCAAAGCCTGGACGCTGGGATTTCTCCCCAAGGTGACAGCTCACTAGCCGACAGCCCCAAGACGATACCCGCGAGCCGGGGCCGCTAACGCTCTGTCACACCGGAGGCCGAACCCATGCTGCCGTGCGGTGGAACTGTGACTGAAGTACCCGCGCCGAGAGCTTCGCCAAACCTGGATTTTGATAACAATTGAAAGTCGGGACATGCCCGGACATCATGCGCTACCGAGCAGCGTGGACAGATCGCCGACCAGCCATCTCGAACCAGTTTTCACCATGACGAACCTGACCCGGTTCTGGATCACCTGGTGCCTCGGCTCGGCGCTGCCCGGCGCCTGCTTGACCGTCCCCATGTTCACGAACAGCAGCACGGCCACCCGGTCGGGCGTGGCGCTCTCGACGGCGGCCCCCGCCACCGAGACCTCCTGCACGGTCCGCTGCTCGGTGACCCTGGGCACCAGCGAGGCGCGCAGCTCACGGTAGCGCGCCGTCAGCGCGCCCGTGGTGAGTGCCTCGGCCCGCTTCAGGTCCTCCTCGATCGTCGCGTGGTTGTAGGACAGCAGGTCGGGCGCCATCGCGCGGGCGGCGGCCATGGCCTGCTCCCCCGACTCCCTGCCGCCGCGCAGGTCGTTCAGCTCGCCCAGCATGCGCACCGCGGTCCAGCCCACGAAGGCCACCGCCAGGGCCAGCACCGCCGCCATCGCGACCCTCACAGCACCTGCTCCGCTTTCGAGACCAGCCAGACGCCCTTGACCTTGGCCAGGTCCATGGACCACCTGAAGTAGCGGTCCTGGTCAGGGGTGCCCGATCCGACCCAGTTGATATGGGAGTCGGCGACGACCAGCACCTTCGCCGTGCCTTCACCCATGGACACCACCCCCGCGGCCTTCACGGCGCCGGTCTGGACGACCTTGTTGGCGATGGTGGTCTCCTTGAGCTTGGGCGCGCCCGCCGAGTACTCGGCGAAGGCCGTCCCTGTGGAGGTGGCGAGGATCTTCTGGATGCTGGCGTCGGCGCTCTGGTAGTTGAGCGAGAGCAGGTTCACCGCGTGGGCCGAGGCCGCCGCGAGCGCCGCCCGTCTGTCGGCCGCCGCCGCCTCCTCGTCGCGCACCTGCGCGCTCAGCCAGACGGCCGACCCCGCCACCAGCAGCAGGGCCGCCGCCAGCGCGACGGTCAGCCTGCGCAGCACGGTCACCGACCTGGAGGAGCCAGCTGTGCCTGCCATATCGCGGGATCATAACGCCCGGTTCATTCCTTCAGGCGCCGAATGGCCGGGCCGGCAGCGGAGCGGTGTCACCGCCGGCGCTCAGCGGCGATCTTCGCGCGGACCGGCGGCGCCGGCGAGGTGCTCGGGCGTGCGCGGGGAGTCGCCGATCGCCTCCCTTTCGGCTGACAGGCCCTTGACCAGGGCGTGCAGGTTGCCGATCAGGCTGCCGTACGCGTCGTCACGTCCTGCGATATCGGCGAGCACGACGGTGAGGTTGTCGACCACGCTGCCGATCACTTCTTCGCGGTCGGCGAGCGGGCCGGTGACGGAGGAGATGTGGCCGAGCAGGCTTTCGACCGTGCCCTCCTCGCCCTGCAGCACCTGGACGATCTGTCGGCTCAGGGTGTCGCCGTCCTCGGGGCGGATCGCCTTCAGCAGCGGCCTGAAGCCTTTCGACAGCGCTGTCACGTCGAGCGCGGGGCGGGTGGTGGCCACGCGCTCTCCCGGCTTCAGGTAGCCGGTGGCGTCGCTGCCGGGGGTCAGGGCGAGGTAGCGCCGGCCGGCCAGGTTGCGCCAGCGGATCGCCGCGACGACGCCGCGCGGCAGCGGGGTGCTCCGCCTGACGGAGAAGGCGACCTCGGCCTGCGTGCCGTACAGGGAGATCTCCTCCACGCGGCCGACGCGAACGCCCGCCACGCGCACGTCGTCGCCAGGCCGCAGGCCGGTGGCGTCGGTGAAGAGGCCCCTGTAGACCTGTGCGGGGGCGACCGTGGCGCCGGAGATCATCAGGGCCAGCATGGCCGCGCACGCGGTGGTCAGCAGGGCGAACAGCGTGAGCTTCAGCCCCGTGCCGAGGGTGTTGGTCATCGGATCAGCTCGGTGAGGTCAGCGAGTTCGGGCAGGTCGCGCCCGATCGGCATGCATCAGTGCACGCCGTTCATGTGTGCGTTGACGAGCCGGGGGTACTCCTCCAGCCAGTTGCGGCCGCGCTCGTCGACGAAGGAGCCCTGGGGCGGGATCACCCCGTTGGCGGCCAGCCACGCGCCGGGCGGCTTCTGGGTGCGGCGGATGCCGTTGCCGCTGGGCATCAGCTGCGGCGGGATCGGCGGCAGCGTGCCGGGGTCGTGGCCCTGCTGCGCCTCGGCCTCCAGCTCGGAGATGTCCTTCTCCTCCGACATGCCGATGGGACCGTGCCTGCGGGCGTTGAGGAACTGCCTGACCACGGGCTCGTCGCTGGACAGCAGCATCTCGCGCGGCCCGAACATCACCAGCTCGCGCCTGAACAGCAGCCCGATGTCGTCGGGGACGGTGCGGGCGGTGTTGATGTCGTGGGTGACGATGAGGAAGGTCGCCTCGATCTCGGCGTTGAGGTCGACGATCAGCTGGTTGAGGTAGGAGGTGCGGACCGGGTCGAGGCCCGAGTCGGGCTCGTCGAACAGGATGATCTCGGGGTCGAGCACGAGCGCCCTGGCCAGGCCGGCCCGCTTGCGCATGCCGCCGGAGATCTCGCCAGGCAGCTTGCCCTCGGCGCCGACCAGGCCGACCAGCTCCATCTTCTCCATGACGATCTGACGGATCTGCGACTCGCTCTTCTTGGTGTGCTCGCGCAGCGGGAAGGCGATGTTGTCGTAGAGGCTCAGCGAGCCGAACAGCGCGCCGTCCTGGAAGAGCACCCCGAACAGCCTGCGCAGCTCGTAGAGCTTGTTCTCGCTGCAGTTGGCCAGGTCGTAGCCGTCGATCCAGATGTGGCCGCGCTCGGGGCGCAGCAGGCCCACGAGGGTCTTGAGGAAGACGGACTTGCCTGTGCCCGAAGGGCCGAGCAGCACCGAGATCTCGCCGGCGGGGAGCGTCAGCGAGACGTCCTCCCAGATGACCTGCCTACCGAACGACTTGGTCAAGCCGTCGACCACGACCTCGACGCCCACAGGTCACCTTCCCGTCGCAGGTGGTAACGAGACGAACACTTTACCGACGCGCACGATCGTCGTAGGGAGCTTCCCGCGAATTGGACTCCATTCCAATAACCGGACGGGATTGTTACTTGCCGGTTATGTGAGGGCTCACAGGGCGGTGACTATCCGACCGTGGCGGCCACCCACGTGTACGGCCCCGCGCCCCCCTTCAGCACCGCCACGACCTCGGCGCTCGGCGTCGAGGCGTTCAGCAGGCCGCCTCCGCCACCGCCGCCGGAACCGCCCCGCCAAGAACCCTTCCCGCCGCCCACCGCCCTGGAAGCCGTCCTGAGGGCCGTCCTGGACCCCGCCACCGGGCGCGGGGGCGGACTGCGGCTGAGCTCTCCTCGGGCCGTTCGGCCCGCCGAACCCGCCTCCCGTGGGCGGGCCCGCCGTCGGGATCGCCCCCGCGTGCCCCGAGGCGGCCGTCTCCACCGCGCACGCCGCCGGCCCCGCCAGGCACACCATGGTCAGCAGCAGCACGAGCAGCGCGTCGGGATTGTTGAAGCGGAACATCAGCACCGCCACGGGCGTCAGCGCGAGCACCGATCCGGCCAGCAGCGCCGACCAGGCGGGGTAGCTCCTGCGCACGGTCGCGTAGAGGGTCGCGACGGCGGCCACGCCCATCAGCGCCTGCGGCTCAGCCCCCAGAGGTGGAGCACCGCCGTCGCGAGCAGCAGCCCCGCCGGCGCGGTCCGCTCCCGCCTTCGCCCGATCGAGTTCATGCTCCGACGCTAGGAACGCTCTCTGAGATCAGGGTGAGATCCGGCTGTAGTTCGCATACGGGCGTCCTGACATACAAAAAGAGCGGAACCCACCCGGCACCAGGGTGGTGTTCCGCTCTTTCCGAAGAGACGTGCCGTCTTACTTGACGGTGACGGTGGCGCCGGCGCCCTCGAGGGCAGCCTTGGCCTTCTCCGCCTGCTCCTTGTTGACCTTGGCGTCGAAGACGGGCTTCGGAGCGCCGTCGACCAGGTCCTTGGCCTCCTTCAGGCCGAGGGAGGTCAGCGCGCGGATCTCCTTGATGACCTGGATCTTCTTGTCGCCGGCAGCCTCGAGGATGACGTCGAACTCGTCCTGCTCCGCAGCCTCTTCAGCCGGAGCGGCGCCGACCGGGCCGGCGGCGGCAACGGCGACCGGGGCGGCAGCCTTGACGTCGAAGGTGTCCTCGAAGAGCTTCACGAACTCGGACAGCTCGAGGAGGGTCATCTCCTTGAACGCGTCGAGCAGCTCGTCGGTGCTGAGCTTCGCCATGATGTTTCCTCCGTATGGATCTTGCTAAATGGTGTAACGGGACCGCGGTGAAGTTGCGGCAATCCCCGGTCTTACTCGCCAGCCTCTTCGCGCTTGGCGCGAAGGGCTTCGGCCAGCTGAGCCATGTTGGTGGGCAGCGCGGCGAACACGGCGGCAGCAGCGGACTGCTTCGCCTTCATCGCACCGGCCAGCTTCGCGAGGAGAACCTCACGGGACTCGAGGTCAGCGAGCTTGGTGATCTCAGCGGCGTCGAGGGCCTTGCCCTCCATGAAGCCGCCCTTGATCACCAGAAGGGGATTGGCCTTGGCGAAGTCACGCAGACCCTTCGCGGCCTCGACGACGTCGCCCGTGACGAAGGCAACGGCAGTCGGGCCGACCAGCAGGTCATCGAGACCGGTCACGCCGGCCTCGTTGGCCGCGATCTTGGTCAGGGTGTTCTTCGCCACGGCGAACTTCGCGTTCCCACCGAGCGCAACACGCAGCTGCTTGAGCTGTGCGACGGTGAGACCGCGGTACTCGGTCAGAACGGCGGCGCTGCTGCCCTCGAACTCGTTCTTGAGCTCGGCAACCGCTGTCGCCTTATCCGCCCTCGCCATGGGCCTCCTTCCAGATGTGCCGCCGGCGAAGGCCTCCGAACATGAAACAAGCCCCGGCGCAGGCGCACGGGGCTCACCATGTGGAATCCACACAGAAGAACTTCGCATCTCACCTACGCGGGCCGTCCACGATGTGGATCCTTCGGTCACCAGGCCTTGAGGCACCCAGCGACGACCGGCGGTCTTTGGCAAGCACCAGAATAGGGGGCGATTAGTCAAGATGCCAAATCGCCCCCCGCTGGGGTCAGTTACCGGTGTGCTTCGGCAGCTCGCCCACCTGCTCGGCGGGCGGCGCGACGATGGAGACCGGCTCGTTGAAGCCCTTGAAGAACAGGTTGGCGTTGAACGTGGCGCCCTTCTCCGCGCCGGTCATCGCCAGCTTGCGGGGCAGGCCGTCCGCGCCGACCCAGATGTCGAAGGTGACGTTCTTGAGCTCGCTCATGTGCTGCTTGGCCTGCTCCTGCTTGTCCGCGGGCAGCTGCTGCACCGCGGCGTCCACGGGGAACGTGCCGCTGTAGTGGGTGGTGTCGACGCCGCCCACGGCCTCGGTGCCGACCTGCTTGACGTTCTGCGAGGCGGTCACGAGCTTGGTGACGTTGGCCAGGTCGAACTGCTGGACCTGGTCGAGGTACTTGCTCGCGTCACCGCCTGCCGCCTCGTTCAGCGGAACCTTGATCCACGGCTTGGTCGCGCCGAGCATCTTGTTCAGCGCCTCGACGCGCAGGTAGACGGTGTCTCCCTGCAGGACGGCGCGAGCACCGCCCGGAAGGCTCTTCCCGCCGAAGTTTGCGCTGTCGAGCGTCAGGTCGGCGGCGAGCTGGGGCTTGCTCTGGTAGACCATCCGCCCCTGGACCTTGCCCGAACCCTCCTGCGGGTCCGTCACGTCCACGACGGCGTCCACGGTGTAGCTGGTGACGTCCTGCGTCTTCTGCGCGGCCTGCTCCAGGACCTCGGCGGCGGCCAGATTCACCTGGATGGGCACCGCCCCGGACGCGGTCGCTCCTGTCGATCCACAACCGGCGACCGCGACCAGGGCGGCGGCGCCCGTCGCGACGGCGGCGAGAGTAATCCTGCGCTTCAGCATGCTCCGACACTACGTCGCGAGGCCGCCTCAGGCGCACAGGGATGACCCGGAGATAACCCTGAGTCTGTTTTCTCCCTATATACGTCTTTAATCCCATTCAGCACGGCAGGACGCCGGAAAACGAAAGACCCCCGCAGGAATTCCTGCGGGGGTCTGACGAGAAAAGCGGGATCAGCCGTCGAGCTCGGCGGTCATCGCGCGGGTCACGTTGGGGTCGACCGGGACGCCCGGGCCCATCGTGGTGGAGAAGGTGACCTTCTTGACGTAACGCCCCTTGGCCGCGGACGGCTTGAGACGCAGCACCTCGTCAAGGGCGGCGGCGTAGTTCTCGATGAGCTGGCGCTCGCCGAACGACGTCTTGCCGATGATGAAGTGCAGGTTCGCCTGACGGTCGGTGCGGAACTCGATCTTGCCGCCCTTGATCTCGGTCACGGCCTTGGCCACGTCCGGGGTCACGGTGCCGGTCTTCGGGTTCGGCATGAGACCACGCGGGCCGAGGACGCGGCCCAGACGGCCGACCTTGCCCATCAGGTCAGGGGTGGCGACGACGGCGTCGAACTCGTTGAGCCTGTTGCCCTTGGCGATGTCGTCGATGAGCTCGTCGGCGCCGATGATGTCGGCGCCGGCCTCGCGGGCAGCCTCGGCACGGTCACCGGTCGCGAAGACCAGGACCCGGGCGGTCTTACCGGTGCCGTGCGGGAGGTTGACCGTGCCGCGCACGATCTGGTCGGCCTTGCGAGGGTCGACACCCAGCCGCAGCGCCACCTCAACGGTGGCGTCGAACTTGGTGGTGGAGGTCGCCTTGGCCAGCTTCGCGGCCTCGGCGGGGGTGTAGAGCTTGTCGCGGTCGACCTGCGTCGACGCGTTCTTGTGCGCCTTGCTGCGCTTCACTTCTGTCTCCTCGGTGGAGTCTGTGGTCGCGGGCCAGCGCGTGGCCCTCCCACGGAACGAACGGAAAGGTCTTAGTCAGCGACGGTGATGCCCATCGACCGGGCGGTGCCGGCGATGATCTTCTCGGCGGCCTCGACGTCGTTGGCGTTGAGGTCGGGCATCTTCGTCTCGGCGATGCTGCGCAGCTGCTCGCGGCTCAGCTTGCCGACCTTGTCCTTGTGGGGAACCGCAGAGCCCTTGTCGAGGCCGAGCGCCTTCTTGATCAGCTCAGGCGCCGGGGGCGTCTTCGTGATGAAGGTGAAGCTGCGGTCCTCGAAAATGGTGATCTCAACGGGGATGATGTTGCCCCGCTGGGCCTCCGTGGCAGCGTTGTACTGCTTCACGAAGTCCATGATGTTGACGCCGTGCGGACCGAGGGCGGTACCGACCGGCGGGGCGGGCGTGGCCTGGCCAGCGGGAAGCTGGACCTTGACCAGTGCCGCGATCTTCTTCTTCGGAGGCATGTGTCCTTCTCCGGGTCCTGATTGCGGTGCTGTCCACCCGCGGGTGCGGGCGGACATGTCGGAAGGCCGCCCTTCGCGAGGGACGGCCTGCCCAACGTCTGTGACGACAGGGACGTGCGGGGGACTCCGGCGGCTAGAGCGCGCGCGGAGTCACACGTTCCCCATCGAGTGTATGCGAGGCTGTCAGATCTTCGAGACCTGGTTGAACGACAGCTCGACCGGGGTCTCGCGACCGAAGATCGACACCAGCACCTTGAGCTTCTGCGACTCGGGGCTGATCTCGCTGACCGAGGCGGGCAGCGTGGCGAACGGACCGTCCATGACGGTGACCGACTCGCCGATCTCGAACTCGACCGC
Source organism: Nonomuraea recticatena (assembly GCF_039533245.1). NCBI lineage: Bacteria > Bacillati > Actinomycetota > Actinomycetes > Streptosporangiales > Streptosporangiaceae > Nonomuraea > Nonomuraea recticatena. The sequence continues at coordinate 618,491 of NZ_BAAATE010000001.1, forward strand.
GGGGCCCGTGGAGGCCTTGGCGGTGGCCTTCTTGGCCTCCTCGGTCGGCTCGGGCGCCAGCAGCTTGGCGACCTCGTCGATGCTGAGCGGGCTCGGCTTGTTGGAGAGGCCGACGAAGCCGGTCACGCCGGGCGTGTTACGCACCGCGGCCCAGGACTCGTCGGTGAGGTCCATGCGCACCAGCACGTAGCCGGGCAGCACGCGCTCCTTGACCGGAACCTTCTTGCCGCTCTTGAACTCCTGGACGGTGTGCGTGGGCACCTCGACCTGGAAGATGTAGTCCTCCATGTTGAGCGACACGTTGCGGCTCTCGATGTTGGACTTCACGCGGTTCTCGTAGCCGGCGTAGGAGTGAATGACGTACCACTCGCCGAGCTGGCCGCGCAGGGAGCGCTTGAACTCCTCGACGGGGTCGATCTCCTCGACCTCGTCGTCTCCCTCTTCCTCGACGACGGCCACCGGAGCCTCGTCGGACTCCTCGACGTCGTCGGCCTCGGGCTCCTCGACGTCGGTCTCCTCGACCTCGTCGATGGACTCCTCCGCGGCGACGTCGTCGTCCCACTCCTCGCGAGGGGTGTCTGAAGTCTCGGACACGGTGACTTTTCCTCTTTCGTCGAATCGAATGGTGGCCCGTCGGGCGTCACCCGCCGGCGTGGGATCAGCTGCCGCCGAAGATCCGCAGGACGCCCTCCGTGAACAGGGCGTCAAGCCCCGACACGATCGCAACCATGATCAGAACGAATACCAGAACGACCGTGGTGTAGGTGATGAGATCCTTGCGCGTCGGCCAGATGACCTTGCGCAGTTCATTGACGACCTGCCGATAGAAAAGGGCAGGAGAAGTGCGCTTCTGCTTCTTCTCGCCGCTCGGCTTGCCTGCGGTCTCGCTGTGCGTGTCGATCGCCACAGTCCTCACCTGATCTGTCGTATCCAACGCAGTTGCGCGGCGCGCTTACACGCCTTGCTGCGCGGACCGCACTCAGCAGGGCACGAGGGACTCGAACCCCCAACCGCCGGTTTTGGAGACCGGTGCGCTACCAATTGCGCTAGTGCCCTATGTCGTCAACCACACTACATGGATTGACTTACTGCCCGGGCCGATCGCCGCATCGACATGCGGCGGCAGGACCAGGCGAAAGTGTACGGAAGAATGACGGCTACGTCGAACCAGAACGAGATCGCCCTGGTCACAAGCCACTTGCCCGCATGGGCGTGTCGCCGTCTGTCACCATGTGAATATGTCCAGCCGCATCTCCGCACGCATCTCCGCGATCTCCGAGTCCGCCACTCTGGCCGTCGACGCCAAGGCGAAGGCCATGAAGGCCGCGGGCCGTCCCGTCATCGGCTTCGGCGCGGGCGAGCCCGACTTCCCGACCCCCGGCTACATCGTCGAGGCTGCGGTCGAGGCGGCGCGCGAGCCGCGCTTCCACAAGTACACGCCGGCGGGCGGCCTGCCCGAGCTGCGGCAGGCGATCGCCGACAAGACCCTGCGCGACTCCGGCTACCGGGTCGACGCCTCGAGGGTCCTGGTGACCAACGGCGGCAAGCAGGCCGTCTACCAGGCGTTCGCCACCCTGCTCGACCCCGGTGACGAGGTCCTGGTGGTCGCTCCCTACTGGACGACCTACCCCGAGGCGATCAAGCTGGCCGGCGGGGTGCAGGTCGACGTCGTCACCGACGAGACCACCGGCTACCTCGTCTCCGTCGAGCAGCTGGAGGCGGCCCGCACCGAGCGGACCAAGGTGCTGCTGTTCGTCTCGCCGTCCAACCCGACGGGCGCGGTCCACCCGCGCGAGCAGGTCGAGGCGATCGGCCGCTGGGCGGCCGAGCACGGCCTCTGGGTGGTCACCGACGAGATCTACGAGCACCTCGTGTACGGCGACGCGGAGTTCACCAGCATCGCCACCGCCGTGCCGGAGCTCGGCGACAGGGTCGTCATCCTCAACGGCGTCGCCAAGACCTACGCCATGACCGGCTGGCGGGTCGGCTGGCTCATCGGCCCCTCCGACGTGGTGAAGGCCGCGACCAACCTGCAGTCGCACGCCACCTCCAACGTCTCCAACGTCGCCCAGGTCGCGGCGCTGGCCGCGGTGAAGGGCGACCTGTCGGCGGTGGAGCGGATGCGTGAGGCGTTCGACCGTCGCAGGAAGACCATGGTCAGGATGCTCAACGAGATCCCAGGGGTGCTCTGCCCTGAGCCGCAGGGCGCCTTCTACGTCTACCCGTCGGTGAAGGCGCTGCTGGGCAAGGAGCTGCGCGGCAGGCGTCCGCAGACCTCGGCCGAGCTGGCGGAGCTGATCCTGGAGGAGGCCGAGGTGGCGGTCGTCCCCGGCGAGGCTTTCGGCACGCCGGGCTACTTCCGCCTGTCCTACGCGCTGGGCGACGACGACCTGGTCGAGGGCGTCAGCCGCCTGCAGAAGCTGCTGTCCGAAGCCGTCTGATCCACTCGGTGCGGCCTTGTCCTGGTCAGGAGGGGGCCTGGACGGAGGCCGCCAGGGGCAGCAGGTCGGCGGAGAGGGTGTCGCTGACGCGGATCCATGCGCCGGTGCCCGTGCGTTCGAGCCAGGCGATCATCATCCCGCCGCTCGGATGCCTGCCGACCAGGGCGGGTTTGCCGCGCACGGTGGTCTCGCGCGGCGAGGCGAGAACGGCGCGCTTGCGGTAGGTCTCCCAGTCGGCAGCGACGGTGCCGTGTTCCACCTGCACCTCGACGAAGCTCGACCCGGCGGCGTAGCGGGCCCATCCGCCCTCGACGCCGGGCTCGGGCGCGATGGAGCCGCCTCCTGTGCGGCTGAGCCCGGCAGGCAGATAGGTGAGCCAGAAGTTGTCGGCCACGACCGTGATGCCGGGCGAGGTGGCGGTGGGGGTCGAAGGAGGCGTGGGGGCGAGGGTCGGGACAACCGTGACCGGTGAGGTCCTGCCGAATCCCGAGGAGAAGATGGCGATGATCGTGAGGACGGTCACCGCCAGAGCGGCGAGGGCGAGCGCGGCCCGCCATCGCCCGCCGTGGGCGGTGACCAACCCGTCAGGCGCCATACCCCCTTAGATGCCCGCCTTCCCCTCTCTGATCACTCCGCTGGGCGGATCCCTTGCGCGATCTTCTGCAGCTCGGTGGAGACCGCCTCGGTGCCGAGCTTCTCGGCCCTGTCAGGGCTCATCATCACCTCGACCGCGAGGTCGTCGCGCACCTTGAAGCCGATGGTCGGAGTGCTCGGCTCCCTGCCCTGCTGCGTACCGGGCTTCCCGACCTCGCCCCCCTCGCCGACGTTGGCCACATAGGCCTGCCTGCCGCCGAGGTCGACGAGTTCGACACCGTCGCGCTTCAGGCGGGCCTCGACCTGCCTGCCCGCCTTGCCCTCGTGCACCATGACCTGGATGCCGTACCTGCCGGGGCGGCCGTCAGGAGTGTCGTAGCTGGTGGTGTAGCTGGTCCCGCCCCGTGCCTTCTTGCCGGACCACTTGTTCGACCACTTGCTCCACACCAGCCCTTCGGGCAGGTAGCCGAGCGTGATGCCGCCGAACGTGCGGCCGTCGCCCAGGTCGCCGAGCGTCTGGGGCCTCTCCTCCACCAGGTAGAGCTTGACGGTCGAGCTCGTAGACACCTCCGTGCCCGGCTTCGGCTCCTGGTCGAAGACGTGCTCGTGCCCTGTCAGCTTCTCGCCGACGAGACCTACCGCCCGCAGCGCCGCCTGGGCCTCGGCCAGCGTCATGTCGGTCAGGTCGGGCACCGTCACCTCGGTCACGATCTTCGCGGTCGTGGGCGTCTGCGCCGCGTCCGAGGAGCCCGAGCTCATCGGCAGGACCACGGGAGCCCCCGCCGCCAGGGCGGCGGTCACGAGGGCGGCCCCCGCGACCCTGAACCTGATCACGTGCCTGCGGTGCCTCCTGCGCACGCTGCCGCCCATCGTGGACGGCGCGTGCACGTCGGCCACCCGGGCGGCCATAGCCTCGGCCAGCCCCTCTTCGACCTTCATACGAGCGCTCCCTCCTTCATGTTCTCGCGGATTCTGGCGAGCCCCCGCGCCGCCTGACTCTTGACCGTGCCGAGCGAGCAGCCGAGCGCCGCCGCCGTGGCCGACTCCGACAGGTCCTCCCAGTAGCGCAGGACCAGGACGGCCCGCATCCGTGCGGGCAGCCTGCGCAGCTCGGCCATGAGCGCGTCGCGCAGGTCGAGGTCGGGCGCCGCCGCCTCGGTCTCCGGCGGCCTGGCGAACGTGATCTCCTGAATGATCTTGCGGCGGCGGGCCGCCGAGATGGCCGCGTTCACGACGACCCTGCGCGCGTAGGCGTCGGGGTTGTCGTGCCCGATCCTCGGCCAGTGCCGGTAGACCTTCTCCAGCGCGTGCTGGACGAGGTCCTCGGCGTCGTGCTGCGACGCCCCGCATACCAGGATCGCGGTGCGCAGCAGTGACGTGCTTCGGGCGGCCAGGAACTGGTCGAAGGCCGCCTCATGTTCTTCCGTCATCAACGAGGTCCCCTTTCGCCCCTCCCAACGCGTCAACCCACCGCGAGGTTGAGTGGCACCATATGGAAATGCCACGTCCCCTGGCCGAGCTGCCCAAGGCTCATCTGCACCTGCACTTCACCGGCTCCATGCGGCACTCGACGCTGATCGAACTGGCCAGGGAGCAGGGCCTGCACCTGCCCGACGCGCTCGAGGAGGACTGGCCGCCGCAGCTCCACGCCACCGACGAGCGGGGCTGGTTCAGGTTCCAGCGCCTGTACGACATCGCCAGGTCGGTGCTGAGGCGCGAGGAGGACATCTACCGGCTGGTGCGCGAGGCGGCGGAGGACGAGGCGGCCGAGGGCTCGCGCTGGCTGGAGATCCAGGTGGACCCGTCGGGGTTCGCCTCACGCTTCGGCGGGCTGACCGCGACGCTGGAGCTGATGCTCGACGCCGTCGAACGGGCCGCCAGGGCGGCCGACATCGGGATCGCGACGGTCGTGGCGGCGAACAGGACCAGGCATCCGCTCGACGCCAGGACGCTGGCCAGGCTCGCCACGCAGTACGCCGGCAGGGGCGTGGTCGGGTTCGGGCTGTCCAACGACGAGCGGAGGGGAAGGGCGCGCGACTTCGAGCACGCCTTCAGGATCGCCAGGCGGGCGGGGCTGCTGGCCGTCCCTCATGGGGGTGAGCTGCTCGGCCCCGAGAGCGTCGCCGAGTGCGTCGACGACCTCGACGCCGACAGGGTCGGGCACGGCGTGCGGGCGGCCGAGTCCGAGCGGCTGATGGAGCGGCTGGCCGACAGGCAGATCTGCTGCGAGGTGTGCCCGACCTCCAACGTGGGGCTCGGCGTGGTCGCGGGGCCCGAGGACGTGCCGCTGCGCAGGCTGTTCGACGCGGGGGTGCCGATCGCGCTGGGCGCCGACGACCCGCTGCTGTTCGGGGCCAGGCTGCTGCCGCAGTACGAGCTGGCGCGCGACCTCTACGGCTTCGACGACAGGGCGCTGGCCGAGCTGGCGCGGCAGTCGATCAGGTCGTCGGCCGCGCCCGAGTCGGTGCGCAAGGAGCTGATGAAGGGCGTGGACGACTGGCTCACCGCGCCCTCAGCGGAGTGAGGAGGCGATCTCCACCGCCCGCTCCTTGGAGGTGACGCCTTCGAGGCGGTGGGCGAGGTCGCCGTCGAACCAGATGAGAGTGGGTCCCGCCAGTCGCAGCGGGAGCCGGCTGCCGTCCTGCCTGTCGAGGCGGCTGAGCGTGTGCTCCTTGGCCAGCCACCAGCCGTCGCCGCCGACGTTCTCCGGCCACGGCTCGCGCAGCTGCTTCACGAAGTAGGGGGCCAGGCCCTCGAACTGGTCGAGCCGCACGCCGTCCGCCCAGAACAGCGAGACGATCCTGTCGCCGTCGCTGACCGTGACGCGCTCGGGCTCGCCCAGCGCGGCGGGCACCTTGACGGGGAACCCCGTGAGCCGCCGCGCCTCGGCCAGGTCGACCTCGTGCTCGCCCGGCAGCGGCACGGGTGTCGCGGGCGGCGCGCCCTGCTCGCCGACGCGCACCTCGATGCCCGCAAGGCGCAGGATGTGCACGACGGCGGCCCTGCCCTGCGGGGTGGCGGCGGTCAGCGCCACGATCACGACCGCGATGGCCGCGACGAGCCGCCACCTGGGCCGCCTTCTCGCCGGTGGCGCGGGCTCGGGCGAGGGCTCCTCGATGCGGGCCCGTACGGCCGCCGCCACCTCGGCGGGCGGCGGGGCGGCCGGCAGGTCGACGAAGTCGGCGAGCGCCATGAGCTCCGCCTCGAGGTCGTCGTCAGGCGAGGTCACGTCCCACCTCCTCCCTCAGTCTGGCCAGTCCGCGATGCGTCCTGGACTTGACCGTGCCGACCGGCCAGTCGAGCACCTGGGCGGTCTCCTGCTCCGACAGCTGCAAGAAGTACCTGCAGACCACGGCCTCCCGTTCCCGATCAGGCAGTCTGCGCACGGCGGCCAGCAGGCGCTCCCTGCGGTCGCCCGCGACGGCCGTGCCCTCGGGGTCGTCGGAGGCCTGCGTGGCGGCCATCGCGCCGAGCTTCAGCGCCAGCTCCGACCTTCGCCCTCGCGACCTGGTGAGGTTGTGGGTCTCGTTGGCGACGATCCGCAGCAGCCACGGGCGGAAGGGCGCGTCCCTCCTGAAGCCGCCCAGGTGCCTGAACGCCTTGACGAACGCTTCCTGCACCACGTCCTGCGCCTCGTCGCCCGCGCCGAGCATGGCGGCGGTGCGGTGGGCGAGCGCGCTGTAGCGGGCGACGAGCGCCTCGTAGGCGGACAGGTCACCGTCGAGCGCGCGGGCTATCGCCTCGTCGTCATCCATGGGCGAGTCAGATTCCATCCCATGCGGGGGCTCGCGCGAAAGAGGAAAGCGAGAAATGAAAGGCGGTGAGACGGCCCCTCCTCCACCTCACCGCCTTCGCCGACCGACACCCCCGGTCGTCGAACGGCTGCGAACAGTCTTCACGTCCTCACGTATCGTCACATCCGTAGATCGGCCCACGCGCATACCTATTTCTCGTGGCGAGGCGGAGGTCGGCAGGGCAGCCGAACAGCGGCGCCACCTCCGTCCGGCCGCGTCGAGCGGCGCCAGGCGCGCCCCACGGACATGGTCAGCTCGGCAGGGAGGTCACCCATGCCGCGATCTGCGCTCTGGACGAGAACCCGAGTTTGTCGAGGATGTGCTCCACGTGCGCGTCCACCGTCCGTTTGGACAGCACCAGCTGCTCGGCCATCTCCCTGTTCGACAGCCCCTCGGCGACCAGCTGGGCGACCTCCCACTCGCGGCGGGTGAGCGGGAGCTCGGCGCGTGGCTCCCTGCCGCCCGCCGCCGCGGAGACCGCCTCGTCGAGGCCGAGCCGCCGGCCTCTGGCGTAGGCCGCGGCGTAGACCCTGCCGCCCAGCTCTCGCTCGGCCTGCTCGACGCAGATGAGGTGGGGCCTGTTGAAGTGCCTGGAGTCGAACAGCAGCGGCCCGACCGAGCGCCAGATCGTGCCCGCGGCGCCCTGCAGCACCGCCGCCACCTCCGGCTCGCCCGCCTCGGCCCTGAGCAGGGCGACCAGTTCGACCGACAGCACGATGCCGACCAGGTCGTGGAAGCGGTGACTGACGCGCAGGCTGCGCAGCGCGAGCGACAGCGCCCGCCCCCTCGCCCCCTTCGCCCAGGCCGCGTACGCCTCCACGTAGTCGACGTAGGACAGCACCCACTGCTCCCCCACGCGCTCGCAACGGTCGCGCACCTGGTCGCACAGCTCGGCGCAGGAGTCGAGCTCACCGCGGAAGGCCAGCACGATCGCCAGTTCGACGCAGGCCATGAGGACGTTGCACTCGAGCACGCCGAGCTTCGCGTACCTCTCGACGGCCTCGGTGAAGAGCGGGACGGCACGGTCGTGCTCGTCGGCGATCAGCGCCGCGCACCCCAGACGATGGACGGCGTAGGCGACGGCCCGCTGGTCCCCGTGGTCCCTGCACTCCTCGAGGAAGCGCGTGCCCGAGTCGCTCTCGCCGATGAGGACGCAGACGTAGCCCGCCACCCACAGCGCCCTCATCCGCGCGGAGGTCGGCTCGGGCGCGGCCGACAGCGCGCGGCCGAGCCAGTGGCGGCCCTCGCGCAGCTGCCCGCAGCCGACCCAGTAGAACCAGAGGGTCGCGGCCATGTCGAGCGCCTGCTCGTGGGCGTCGAGGCAGCGCTCGAAGGCGGCTCGCAGGTTGCCGAGCTCGGCGCGGGTGCTGGAGAAGATGGCCTGCTGGCGGGGGCCGAACCAGTCGGCCTCGTTGGCGCGGGCGAGCCTGAGGTAGAAGTCGGTGTGGCGGGCGCGCAACGCGTCGGCCTCCGCGGCGCCGAGCCTTTCCAGCGACTCGGCGCCGTACTCCCTGACGGAGTCGATCAAGGAGTAGCGGACGCCTTCCTCCCGCTCCTCCCTGATCAGGATCGACTTGTCGACCAGGGCGCCGACCAGGTCGACGATCGCCGCGCGCGGCAGGCGCCCGCCGGAGCAGACCGACTCGGCCGCCACCAGGCCGAAGCCGCCGCTGAAGACCGACAGCCGCGCCCACAGCAGCCGCTCGTCAGGCGTGCACAGCTCGTGGCTCCAGCCGATCGCCGCCCTCAGTGTCTGGTGCCGGGGGCCGCCCGCCCTGCTGCCGAGGTCGAGCAGCTTGAACCGGTGGTCGAGACCCTCGACGACCTCCTCGACCGACAGCGCGCGCAGGCGGACCGCCGCCAGCTCGATCGCCAGAGGGATCCGGTCGAGCCTGAGGCACAGCTTCCTGACCAGCGCCTCGTTCTCCGCCGTGACGGCGAAGGCGCCGGTCGCGGCCTGGGCCCTGTCGGCGAGCAGGGCGACCGCGTCGGAGAGCGTGAGCGAGGGCACCGGCAGCAGGTGCTCGCCCTCGATCTCGAGCGCCTGCCGTCCCGCCACCAGGATCTTGAGCCCAGGCGACATTCTGAGCAGCAGCTGCACCAGCTGGGCGCAGCGCCCGACCAGGTGCTCGGTCCCGTCGAGGACGAGGAGCAGGCGCTTGTCGGCCAGGTGGGCGGTGAGGACCTCCTCATCGGTCCTGGCGGTCTGGTCGGTCAGTCGCATCGCGTCGGCGATCGCCGTCTCGATCAGGCCGGGATCGTGCAGGGTGCTCAGGTCGACGAAGAACACACCGTCGTCGAAGGCCCTGCGCGCGGAGTGGGCCGCTCGCATGGCCAGCCGCGTCTTCCCTACGCCGGCGACGCCGGTGAGCGTGACGAGCCGCGCCCTGCCGAGCAGACGCCTGACTTCCTTCAGCTCTGCCCGCCTGCCGACGAAACCGGTGACGTCGGCAGGGAGGTTGCCTCTCTCCATCACTGCCTCGTGTGTGGGGATTCACGGGTTAGCGCATAGTAACGCGCCGAATGCGCCCCGGAGTGTCCGTTCGCGAGTTCGGCGGATGAAGTGACCCGGAGATCCGAGCGGGCACTAGACTCTGCGGCACCGCATTCTTGGAGGAACAGCTCTCATGTCATCTGGGTACGACCGCGTGGTCCAACCGGCGGCCGGCGACGAGGCTCTGGAAAACCACCTCGGCGGCGACGAGGCCAAGAACTACCGGCAGTACGAGTTCGACATGGTGGCGCCCCACGTCGGTCGCTCCATGCTGGAGATCGGCTCGGGCCTCGGGCACTTCGCCGAGCAGTTCCTGCCCCGCCTCGACCGGCTCGTGGTCAGCGACTTCGACCCCTACTGCGTCGAGCAGCTGCGCAAGCGCTTCGCCGACCGCTCCGACATCGACGTGCTGCACTTCGCCCTCCCCGACGCGGTTCCGATGGAGGAGAAGGTCGACACCGTCGTCATGATGAACGTCCTCGAGCACATCGAGGACGACGCGGGGGCGCTGCGCTCGCTGGCCCGCGTCGTGACGCCCGGCGGCAGGATCATCATCTGGGTGCCCGGCTACATGCAGCTCTACGGGGACTTCGACAAGAAGGTCGGCCACGTTCAGCGCTACACGCCCAAGACGCTGAGCAGCTCGGTGGCGAAGGCGGGGCTCGACATCGACGTCATCAAGCCGATCAACTTCCTGGGCGGCATCGCCTGGTGGGCCGCGGTCCGCCGCGGCGGGGTCGGCTACCCCGACCCGCGCCTGGTCAAGATCTACGACCGCACGGTGGTGCCGGCGACGCGCCTGATCGAGCGCTTCATCCGCCCCCCGTTCGGCCAGACCGTCTTCTGCGTCGCCCGCGTGCCTTCCTGATCCATCCGCCTGGTAGCTCGCGCGGCGCTTTCCCGCCGCTCTCCGAGCCCGCCTCTTCAGGACCCTGTACGGCGAAGCCACCCCACGGCCACCGGAGTCACCGGTGGCCGTCGGTCTTTCACGCATGCTCCAGCAGGACTCCGGCCGATCACCGCAACGTCGCCCGTGAACCCGCGAGCCGGTGACCCCGAACCTGTGCCTCCCGCGAGCCGGTGACCTCTCATGCCCGCGGGCCGTGGGAGCCGGCGAGCTCTCGCGCCCACGCCCGCCCGGTCCCCGAAGCCGCCACGCCGGCGACCCCGCCGTCACGCGACCCCGGCCACGCGCGCTCGATGGCCGTCTCCCTGGACAGACCCTGGCCACGTGCCGAGGGTGGGCATGACCCGACCAGGCCGTACGGGATGATCATGGAAGCGGGTGTCGACGGCAGGCGAGGGGAAGGACAGAATCGGAGGAACGCGAGCGGAGGCCGTTATGACCGAGTACGCGCGGGCGCGAGAGGTCGCCGAGCAGGCCAGGCAGGCCGAGTGGGAGCGGCCGAGCTTCGGCAGGCAGCTCTTCCTCGGTGACTTCCGGCTCGATCTCGTCCACCCGATCCCCACCCTCGACGAGTCGGCCGCCAAGAGGGGCGAGGAGTTCGTCAGGGCCCTGCGCAGGTTCCTCGACTCGCGGGTGGATCCGGCGCAGATCGAGCGGACCGCGACGGTGCCCGACGAGGTGGTCAGGGGTCTGGCCGGCCTCGGCGCCTTCGGCATCACGATCGAGGAGGAGTACGGCGGCCTCGGCCTGTCACACCTGTACTACAGCAGGGCGCTCATGCTGGTCGGCTCCTACTGCCCCGCGCTGTCGGCGCTGCTGTCGGCGCACCAGTCGATCGGGGTGCCGCAGCCGTTGCGGCTGTTCGGCACCGAGGAGCAGAAGCGTGAGTTCCTGCCGCGCTGCGCCCGAGGGGAGATCTCGGCGTTCCTGTTGACCGAGCCCGATGTCGGCTCCGACCCCGCGCGCCTGTCCACGACCGCGACCCTCGACGGGGACGACTACGTGCTCGACGGCGTCAAGCTGTGGACGACCAACGGCGTGGTGGCCGACCTGCTGGTGGTGATGGCCAGGACCGGCAGGAAGATCAGCGCCTTCGTGGTCGAGGCGGACTCGCCCGGCATCACCGTCCAGCGGCGCAACTCCTTCATGGGCCTGCGCGGGATCGAGAACGGGGTGACGCGGTTCGAGGGGGTCCGCGTCCCCGCCCGCAACAGGATCGGCCGCGAGGGCGACGGTCTGAAGATCGCGCTCACCACGCTGAACACCGGCCGGCTGTCACTGCCCGCCACGTGCGCGGGCAACGCCAAGTGGGCGGTGAAGATCGCCCGCGAGTGGTGCAACGCGCGTGTGCAGTGGGGGCACAGGGTCGGCGAGCACGAGGCGGTGGCCACCAAGGTCGCGTTCATCGCGGCCACCGCCTACGCGCTGGAGGCGGTGTGCGACCTGTCGAGCAGGCTGGCCGACGACGAGTCCAACGACATCAGGATCGAGGCCGCGCTCGCCAAGCTGTTCGCCAGCGAGATGGCCTGGCGGGTGGGCGACGAGCTGGTCCAGATCAGAGGCGGGCGCGGCTACGAGACGGCCGAGTCGCTGGCCGCGCGCGGCGAGCGCGGCGTGCCCGCCGAGCAGATCCTGCGCGACCTGCGCATCAACCGGATCTTCGAGGGCTCCTCGGAGATCATGCGGCTGCTGATCGCGAGGGAGGCGGTGGACGCGCACCTGTCCGTCGCGGGCGAGCTGATCGACCCTGACGCCTCCAGGCAGGACCGAGCCAGGGCGCTCAGGCGGGCCGGCGCCTTCTACGCCAGGTGGCTGCCGGGGCTGGTCGTCGGCGAGGGCACGCTCCCCGTCGCCTACGGCGCCTTCGGCCCGCTGGCCCATCATCTGCGGCACGTGGAGCGGACCAGCCGCAAGCTGGCCAGGTCCACCTTCTACGCCATGTCGAGGTGGCAGGGCGGCCTGGAGCACAGGCAGGCCTTCCTGGGCAGGATCGTCGACATCGGCTCCGAGCTGTTCGCGATGACCGCGGTCTGCGTGCGGGCCGAGGAGGACTCCCGCGACCTCGGACGGCGTCCCATGGAGCTGGCCGACGTCTTCTGCCGCCAGGCCAGGATCAGGGTGGACACGCTGTTCGACAGGTTGTGGGACAACAGCGACGCCCATGACGCGAGGGTGGCGGGATACGTCCTCGACGGCCGCTACACCTTCGTGGAGGAGGGGATCCTCGACCCCTCCGTCGAGGGCCCGTGGATCGCCGCTCCTGCGGACGGCGAGAACGTCCACCGGCACATCCGCTAACGGCGGCGCATCAGCGGGCTCGGCGACCAGCCGGCTGTGTCGTCCCTGCACACCGGGGGACGCTCTCGGCCGCGCCCCCTCTCCTGGCAGGCGGCGGCCATGGCGCAGGAGGACATCCGCTCTCGGCGGGTGGATATGGTGATATGCGGCGTTTTGTAGTACTTCGCCGGGGGCGATCGCGAGGGGGACGGGTGGCGGAGTCGTTCGGCAGGTTGCTGCGAAGCTTGCGACACGCCGCCCAGTTGACGATCGAGGAGCTTTCCCACACGTCCGGCGTGAGCGTACGGGCCATCGGCGACATGGAGCGCGGAGCCAGCAGGGGCCCGCAACGGCGCACCGTGGAGGCGCTGGCCGAGGCGCTGCGGCTCGACGACGCGCGGCGAGTGGCGCTGTCCGAGGCGGCACGGGCCGGACGACCGCGCCAGGAGGCCCCCGCGCCGGGGGCGTGTGAGCTGCCCCGCGGGGTGGGCGACTTCACCGGGCGGACACGGGAACTGCGTGCGCTGCGCGAGCTGGCGGCTCGTGCGGGAGACGAGCAGGCCGCCGTCGTGGCGGCCGTCTCCGGAGCCGCCGGCATCGGCAAGACGGCGCTGGCCGTGCGAGCCGCAGGGCAACTGGACGATCTGTTCCCCGACGGCCGCTTCTACCTGGACCTGCGCGGCATGGATCCGATCCCGCTGGACCCGGGGACGGCGCTGTCCCGGCTGCTCAAGGCCCTGGGCGTGGCCGAGCGACGCATCCCCGCCGACGAGGAGGACCGCGCGGGCCGATACCGGGCCCTGCTGCGCGAGCGGCGGTGCCTGATCATCCTGGACAACGCGGCGCACGAAGGCCAGGTGCGTTCGCTGCTGCCCTCGGCAGGGCCGGTGATGACGCTGGTCACCAGCCGCAGGCCGCTGGCAGGGCTGGAGGGCGTGCACCAGCTCCCGCTGGCGCATCTGGCCGCGGAGGAGGCGGCCGCCCTCCTGGGCGCGATCGTCGGCCCTGAGCGCGCCGCGGCCGATCCTGACGGGGTTGCCCAGGTGGCGAGCCTGTGCGGGAACCTGCCGCTGGCGCTGCGCATCGCCGGGAACCGGCTGCAGAGCAGACCCGGCTGGACGGCAGGGCAACTGGCCGCACGCCTTGGCGACGAGGGACGGCGAGTGGAGTCCCTGTCCGCGGGAGACCTGTCCGTGGCCGCCGCCTTCGCGCTGTCGTACCGGCAGCTCTCCCTGCCGGCCCGGCAGAGCTTCCGCCGCCTGGCGCTGGCCGCGGCGCCGGAGTTCGGCGCGCCGATGACGGCGGTCCTGGCCGAGCTCGGCAGGGCCGAGGCCGAGGACGCCCTGGAGGAGCTGGTCGACCTCGGCCTGCTGCAGTCGCCGTACGTGGGCCGCTACCGCTTCCACGACCTGGTACGGCTGTTCGCCCGCGCCCGGCTGTCCGAGGAGGAGCCCGTCCAGGCCCAGCGGCAGGCCCGGCGGCGTATGGACGACTGGCTGCTCGAGGTCGCCACGATCGCCGGGCGCTGGTTCGAGCCGGACTACGGCGCCCCGCCGCAGGACTGGAGCTCCCTCGTCGAACTGAACAGCTCGCAACAGGCGCAGGAGTGGCTCCAGACGGAGGGCGAGGCCTGGCTGGCGGCGCTGAGACAGGCCTTCCGCGTCGGCGAGCACGCGCGCGTCGTCGAGGTGGCCGAGGCCATGCACTGGTTCTCGGACCTGTGGATGCACTGGGGGCACTGGCCCGAGGTGTTCGATCTGTCCTCCAGGGCCGCCCGCGCCATGGGCGACCGCGCACAGGAGGCGGCGCATCTCAACTACCTGTCCTGGGCGCAGACCTACTGCCAGGCTCGCTTCGACGAGGCGGAGGCGACCGCCCTGCGCGCGCTGGAGCTGGCCCGCGAGATCGGCGACGTGCGCCAGCAGGGCTGGTCGCTGATCTACGCCACCTGGTCGCTGTGGGCTCGCGACGACCAGCCGAGCAAGGAGAGCGGGCTGCGCTACACCCGTCAGGCGGCGGAGTGCTTCCAGCAGGCAGGGGACACGGAGGGCTACGCCCAGGCCATGAGCAGCATGGGAAACTGCCTGCGCAGGCTCGGCCGGGTGGAGGAGTCCGTCAGGCACAACCTGGCCCTGGTGGAGCGGCTGCGCGATCCCGCCTTCGGCGGCTCGCCCGCCATCGTCAACCAGGCCGTCGGCGCGACGCTGGATCTGGTGGGTGACGGCTACTCCGCCCTCGGACGCTGGCAGGAGGCCGCCGACCACTACCGCCAGGCGTTGTGGGAGATGAGCGAGCGCCCGATCAGCCGGGCCGTGGCCACGACGCTCACCAGCCTGGGCAAGGCGTTGGTCCAGCTGGAGCAGGTCGAGCAGGCCCGCGAAGCGTTCCGTGAAGCCATGGAGCTGTACGAGGCCTCCGGTGACGCCGTCAGGGCGGCCAGGGTGCTGGAGCTCCTCGAGCAGGTCGCCCGGTCAGCTGCAGTCACGCGTCCACAAAACGCTGGATGAACGTCAGGGCGGTGCCGCAGACCTCGCGCCAGCCGCCGTCGACGGTCAGCGAGTGCCCGCGGCCGGGCATCTCGAGGATCTCCGTCAGGTGGTGCTCGTTGCGGACCTGCCTCTCGTAGGAGGCGTGGGCGACGGCCCAGGGGACGACGCGGTCCATCTCGCCTGACATGAGCAGCAGCGGGCCCCTGTCCTTCGCGGTGCGGTCGACCTCGGGCTCGCTCCACGGGTCGAAGGCGGCGGCTGCATGGAGTGGCGGCACACCCGGCGCGGGGACGGCGAACGTCTCGTACAGGCGCTCGGCCTCCGTCTCGTCGACGGCGTTGGCGAAGGCGTGTCGGAACTGGTCGTAGGTGAGCGGGACGGCGCTGTCGGCGACGGCCTGGTCGGCCGGCGCGCGGACGGGGGCACGCGGAGGGGAGAACGGCAGCGGCAGCGCGCCCTGGACGGGCGCGGGGCTGATCGCCACGGCGGCGCAGGCCAGGCCGCGCCCTGCGAGGATCTGCGTGAGCAGGCCGCCGGTGCAGTGGCCGACCACGGCGGGCCTGCGATCGAGCCCGCCGATCAGGTCCGCGAAGTGGCCGGCCACCTCGCCTGCCGTCCTGGCAGGCGCCGTCCCGGCCGGCGCGGCCCCGAGCGGCGCCGCGCTGGGCCAGGCCGGAGTGACGGGGGCGAATCCCGCCTCGGCGAACACCTGAGCCCAGCGCTCCCAGCTGGTGGGCAGCAGCCACAGGCCGTGGACGAAGACGACGGGGATCCTGCCGGTGAGGTTGGCGTGGCGTATCTGGGCGTGCTCGAAGCTGGAAGGCATCAATCCGTCCCTGGTCGGGGGGTCGGCACGGGACCGCCGGCTTGGCGGCGGTCCCCGTACGGGTCAGGAGGACGGCCTCAGCTCGTGGCGAGGGCCTTCCGGAGCGTGCCGACGGCCAGCTCGATCGCCGACCCGGCCGCCTGGGTCTCGCGCAGGGCGTTGAGCATGACGAAGTCGTGGATGATCCCCTGGTAGCGCACGGCGGTCACGGGCACCCCTGCCGCGCGCAGCTTGTTCGCGTACGCCTCGCCCTCGTCCCGCAGGACGTCCGCCTCGGCGGTGATGACCAGCGCCGGAGGCAGGCCGGTCAGCTCCTCGGTCGTGGCGCGCAGTGGGGAGGCGGTGATCTCGGCTCGCTGGGCCTCGTCGGTGGTGTACTGGTCCCAGAACCACTGCATGCCGTCCCTGCGCAGGAAGTAGCCCTCGGCGAACTGCTGGTAGGAGCCGGTGTCGAAGGACGCGTCCGTCACCGGGTAGAACAGCACCTGCTGCCGCAGCGCGACCCCGCCGCGCTGCTTGGCCATCAGTGTCAGCGCGGCGGCCATGTTGCCGCCGACGGAGTCGCCGGCCACCGCGACACGCGTGGAGTCCAGACCCCTGGCCGCGCCCTCGGCGACGATCCACCGGGCGACGGTCCAGTTCTGCTCGATCGCCACCGGGTAGCGGTGCTCGGGCGACAGGTCGTACTCGGGGAAGACGACGGCGGCGCCCGCGCCCACCGCCAGCTCACGCACCAGCCGGTCGTGGGTGTGGGCGTTGCCGAAGACCCAGCCGGCGCCGTGGATGTAGATGATCACGGGAAGGTCGCCCGTGCTGCCCGCGGGCCTGACGACGCGGGCTCGGACCTCCTCGGTGGGGCCACCGGTGATCGTCACCCACTCCTCATCCACGGCGGGCTTGTCGACGGGGCCGGACTGGACGTCGTTCACGATCGTGCGGCCCTCGTCCGGCGTGAGCTGGAAGAGGTAGGGCGGCTGGGCGGTGGCCTCGGCGAAGGCTCGCGCGGCAGGTTCCAGGACAGGCTTGCTCATCATTACTCCAAAGGGGAAAGGCGGGGCCCTCGGCACAGGGGGGCTCCCGTTCACCGCACATCCAAGCAAGCGGCACCGGGCGAGGACGAGGCAGAAGCACAGGCAGAAGTGCGCTTCCGCCTCGTCTCCCCTTGTCGTGGCCTGTTTGGATCGCCGCTGAAACCACTGACCCCTTGCCGACAAGGAGCGCTTCCATGACGGAGAGCACCACCCCTACCGTCGTCCTCGTGCACGGCGCGTTCGCCGACGCCGCCAGCTGGTCCGGCGTCATCACCGACCTGCAGCAGCACGGCATCCCCGTGGTGGCCCCGCCCAACCCGCTGCGCGGCCTGGCCTCCGACGCGGCGTACGTCGCCTCCGTGGCTGCCCAGATCGACGGCCCCGTCGTACTGGTCGGCCACTCCTATGGCGGTGCGATCATCACCGTGGCAGGCGCGACCGAGAACGTCGTCGGTCTCGTCTACGTCGCCGCCTACGTCCTCGAGGAGGGCGAGAGCCTCGGCGAGCTGCAGGGACGATTCCCGGAGCCGCCGCTGGCGGCGAGCCTGCGGCAGGCCTTCTACCCGGTCGTGGGCGCCGAACCCGCCGTCGAGTTGACGATCGCTCCCGACAGCTTCCCTCACGTCTTCGCCGCGGACGTGCCCGGCGAGGTCACCAAGGTTCTGGCGGTGGCGCAGCGGCCGCTCGCCGCCCAGGCCTTCACCGAGACCGCGAGCACGGCGGCCTGGAAGACCAAGCCCTCATGGGCGGTCATCGCCGGCGCCGACCAGGCGATCAACCCCGACGTCCAGCGGTTCGGGGCCAAGCGGGCGGGAGCGGCCGTCGTCGAGGTCGCGGGCGCTTCGCACGCCGTCGCGCTGTCCCACCCGAAGGAGGTCTCCGACGTGATCCGCGAGGCGGTTCGGGCCACCTCGGCCTGACCTCTGTTTGACTGATCCGGTCTAGACCGGCTTCGGCGCGTTGTTTTCAAACCGATACGCGCCGGTATAGACCAGGTGATGAATCCCGCCCTACCCTGACGCAAACGCGTGGTGCTGACAGGCGCGCGCATCTCATCCCTGGGCGGGTTCCGCCGGCTGGTATGGACCAACGGCCCGTCCGACGAGAAGGCGGTATCTACGGTGAACATCAAGCTTGTGGGCGGCGCCGCTCTCGGCCTCGCCACCATGCTGGTCCTGTCCAGCTGTGGCGGCGGCGACGCCGGCACGCCCGCCGAGGGCGGTTCGACGGGGGCGGCGGCCGGCGGCGAGCAGGTCACGCTGAAGATGGTGGCCGCCGACTACGGCGACAACCCCACGGCCGACAACGCCGGCACGAAGTTCTGGAAGTCCGTGGTGGACGGCTTCCAGGCGGCCAACCCGAACATCAAGGTGGAGGTCCAGGTCATCTCCTGGAACGACATCGACAAGCAGGTCGCCACCATGGTCCAGAACGGCCAGGTGCCCGACATCCTGCAGACGGGCGACTACTCGGGCTTCGTCAAGGACGGCCTGCTCTACAAGACCGACGAGGTCCTCTCCCCCGAGGTCTCGAAGGACATGCTCACGAAGTTCGCCGACTTCGGCAAGGTCGACGGCACCGCGTACGGCATCCCGTTCGTCTCCTCGGCCCGCGCGCTCTTCTACAACAAGGAGCTGTTCGAGAAGGCCAAGATCACCGAGCCGCCCAAGACGTGGGACGAGCTCAAGGCCGCCGCGGAGAAGCTGAAGGCCGCGGGCGTCAGCCAGCCGTTCGGTCTCCCGCTCGGCCAGGAGGAGGCCCAGGCCGAGTCCTTCCTGTGGATGCTCGGCAACGGCGGCGGCTACACCGACGCCTCAGGCAAGTGGACGATCAACGCCCCCGCCAACGTCGAGGCCTTCCAGTACGTGAAGGGCCTGGTCGACGCCGGCCTGACCACCCCGAACCCCGGCACCAAGGACCGCAAGACGGTCTGGGAGGACTTCGCCGCGGGCAAGGTCGGCATGGTCAACGGCGGACCCATGTCGATTCCGATCTTCGACAAGGGCGCTGTGAACGGCAAGTACGCCGTGGCCCCGATCGCCGGCAAGACCGGTCCTCTCGACACCACGCTGGGCGTCATGGACTGGATCATGGCGTTCAACAAGAACGGCCACGCCGCCGAGATCAAGAAGTTCTTCGACTACTTCTACACCGGCGACGCCACCCAGAAGATCGTCGACAACTACAAGCTGCTGCCCGTCACCAACGGCGGCATCGAGAAGCTGTCGGGCGACGAGAAGCTCAAGCCGTTCCTCGACGCGCTGCCCAACGCGAGCTTCTACCCCTTCAAGGACCCCAAGTGGTCCGAGGTGAACACCGCGATCAAGCAGACCATCGGCGGGGCCGTCAAGGACGACCCGGCGAAGGTGCTCGGCGACCTGCAGAAGGTCGCCGAGGGCAGCTGATCCTCGGAGTCGGTACGGCCGGCGCTGCCCCCAGCGCCGGCCGTACTCCCATGGAAGGTTCTTCATGAAAAGGTTGCGCGTTCTGGAACCCCTGGCCTGGGTGGGGCCGGCGGTGGTGCTGATCGCCCTGGTCGTCCTGTGGCCGGTCATCGAGATGGTTCGGACGTCGTTCCTCGAGGTCAGCCGGTTCGGCGTGGTCCGCGGCTGGAACGGCACCGAGAACTACGACAAGCTCTTCGCCGAGACCGACTTCTGGCCGGTGATGCTGCGCAGCCTCATCTGGGTGGTCGCGGTCGTCGGCTTCACCGTGCTGATCTCGCTGGCGCTGGCCCAGCTGTTCAACCAGCGCTTCCCCGGGCGCAAGATCGCCCGTTGGGCGCTCATCGCCCCCTGGGCCGCCTCGGTGCTCATGACGTCGATCATCTTCAAGTGGATGCTCGACCCCGAGGTCGGCATCATCAACCTCATCAGGCGTGATCTCGGGCTGATCCCCGCGATGGGCGGCGCCGACGCCGACCAGCTCGGCCAGGCCGCCACCGCGTTCCCCTGGCTGATCTTCGTCGCGGTGTTCGTGTCCGTGCCGTTCACCACGTACGCGCTGCTCGCGGGGCTGGCGACGATCCCCTCGGACGTCTACGAGGCGGCCAAGATGGACGGCGCCTCCAAGTTCAGGACGTACTGGTCGATCACGCTGCCGCTGCTGCGGCCCGCGCTGACCGTCGCCGCGCTGATCAACGTGATGAACGTCTTCAACAGCTTCCCGATCATCTGGTCCATGACCCACGGCCAGCCGGGCTACTCCACCGCGACCTCGACCATCTTCATGTTCATTCTGAAGGGCTCGAACATCGGTGAGTCGGCGGCCATGTCAGTCGTGAACTTCGGCATGGTGATCGTCCTCACCGCCATCTTCCTCAAGATCTCCAAGTGGAAGCAGGAGGTGGCGTGATGGCCCACTCCCGTCCCGTGGCGGGCGGCGCGATGCCGTCGGTCAAGAAGGTGGTCATCGCGGGCTCGGCCTACGTGATCGCGTTCATCTTCCTCTTCCCCTATCTGGTCATGCTGCTCACCGCCCTGCGCCCGCAGAGCAGCCTGCGGGAGGCGGAGTACTTCCCCTCGTCCTTCGAGTGGTCGAACCTGCTGAACTTCTGGACGGGCGGCCTGGCCGACAACCTCCTCGTGACGCTGAAGGTCGCGGCGGGCTCGACGCTGCTGGTGCTGCTGGTCGCGCTGCCCGCGGCCTACTACTCGGCCAGGCACAACTTCAGGGGGCGCACGGCCTTCCTGATCCTGGTGCTGATCACCCAGATGTTCCAGCCGACCGCGATGCTGGTGGGCATCTACCGCGAGTTCTACCAGTTCGGCCTGGTCGACTCGACGTGGTCGCTGATCCTCGTCAACGGCGGGTTCAACCTGGCCTTCGCGGTGTGGATCCTCAACGCCTACTTCGCCTCCATCCCCAGGGAGCTGGAGGAGGCGGCCTTCATGGACGGCAACGGCCGCTTCGGCGCGCTGTTCAGGATCACGCTGCCGCTGGCCATGCCCGGTGTCATCACCGCGCTGATCTTCACCTTCATCGCGGCGTGGAACGAGTTCGTGGTCGCCCTGACCCTGACGACCAGCCCGGAGAACCAGCCGCTGACAGTGGCGCTGAACTCCTTCATCGGTCAGTACTCGGTCGACTGGCAGAACCTGTTCGCCGGTTCGGTGATCGCCACCCTCCCGGTGATCATCCTGTTCGCGCTGATCGAGCGCAAGGTCGTCGGCGGCCTGACAGCCGGTTCGATCAAGTAGCGCCGATCTCGGTGGTGTCCTCCGAGATCGGCGTCGACGATCTCGGAGGGCTCCTGGCCCGTCACGGGCGGCTCCCTCTCCGCCGACATTAATCCGTTGCGTGCCGCGCTCGCCCTGCCTTAATGTCTGAGCCATGCGCCTTTACCTGTAATGCGCGGGGCTGACCAGATCAGCCACCCGCCACTCAGCACTTGAGACCCGTCCGTCCAGACGCGGCAGCTGAGCTTGCCCGACCGGCCATCTTCGATGCGGCCGCGTCGCAAGTTGCGTAAAGGAGCACTCTTATGCGAGTTCGTTCAGGCAAGAAGAAGCACGGCACCAACCTGCCCGGCAGGCAGGCACCGCAGCTTCCCCGCCAGATGCCCAAGATGCCGCAGCGGCCCATCGCGCCGCCGCGCCGCATCCCGCCCAAGGGCCGCTGATCTACGGGCAGATCGATTCATACGGCTCTCTCGGCAGGTGCCGCTGCCACTCCCTCCTGATGAAGGAGTCGCCCGCTACCGCGCAGACCGCCGGTAGCGGGTCGGAGGGAAGAGCGACGTCCCACAGGCGTACCAGGCCGTCCCTGCCCGTCGTGGCCAGCGTCTTCCCGTCCGGAGTGAACGCCACGTCGTAGACATCTCGACCGTGGCCCATGAGGGGCTCGCCGACAGCCCGGTGGGTGGCGACGTCCCACAGCCTGATGGCTCCACCGCTCCCCACGGTGGCCAACGTGGCGCCGTCGGGGCTGAAGGCGATCGCCTGGATCGCGCTGTCATCTCCCGCGAACGGGGCGCCGTGCGGACTTCCGGTGGCGGCGTCCCACAGCTGGACGAGTTCGGAAGGGCTGCCCGTCGGATCCGCCGCCACCGTGGCCAGGACCTTGCCGTCGGGGCTGAAGGCCGCCATGTTCAGGTCGCTGTGCCCGTCGGTGAGCGGCCGGCCCAGGCGGCGGCGCGTCGTCAGATCCCACAGCGCGGCCTCGCCGTCGTTTCCCGTCGTGGCCAGTGTCCTCCCGTCAGGGCTGAAGGCGACGGAGTCGATGCCGGTGACGGGTGGCACGATCAGCGTCCCGTCAGGATCGTCCACCTGCGGCTTCTCCACGCCGTGGGCGGTCTCGATCACGCCTGCCGGCCCAAGGGTGCGCAGATCCCACAGTCGCACGCGCTGGTCTCCGTGCGAGGTCGCCAGCCACCTGCTGTCGGGGCTCGCCGCCAGGCCTGAGACTCCGCTCGTGCCCGCGAGCGGCTCGCTGAGAGTACGGCCGTCCCACAGCACCACGCCCTCCCCGTATTGAGGACCAGCCTCCTGCCGTCGGCGGTGAAGAGCATCGCGGCCGCTCCTGTCGGGAGGTCGCGGATGGGCCGTCTGGTACGCAGGTCCCAGAGCCTGACGCGCTCGGCGTCGGCCGCGGCCAGGGTGTGCCCGTCGGGGCTGATCGCGAGAGTGTCGAAGCCGGTGCCCTCGAGCCTGTCGAGCTGCCTGAAGGTCGACACGCGCCACATCATGGCCGCGTCGCTGCCTCTGCTGAGCAGCGTCCTGCCGTCCGAGCTGAAGGCGATCGACTGGATGGTGGCGGTGTGGCCGGTGAGGGGCGCTCCCAGCTGCTGTCCTGAGGACAGCTCCCAGATTCTGATCCTCCTGTCCTCGCCTGTGACCGCCAGCGTCCTGCCGTCAGGGCTGAAGGCGATGCCGGTGGCGTTGACGGACGTTGGTGCCGACCCCTGAGACCGCGGCGATCGCCGCAGCCGCGACGGTCGTCCCCGTGATCGCCGTCCGCGCCAGTGGCGCGACGGCGCTGGCGGCGAGCGTCGCCAGCGTCACGTACGGCGCGCGGCACTTCGCCCCGTCGGCCGCGAGCCTGACCCCGATGACGCCCAGCTGGAGGGATTCACCCGCCGAACGCGCCCAGGCGGCGACCTCCTGTCGCATTCTCTCGACGAGACGGGGGTCCTCGTTCATGATCGAATACTAGCCCGGACCGGCGTCGGCCGGCCCGGGCGAACGTCGGGTCAGAGACGCTCGATGATCGTGACGTTGGCCTGGCCGCCGCCCTCGCACATCGTCTGCAGGCCGTAGCGGCCGCCGGTGCGCTCGAGCTCGTTCAGCAGCTTGGTCATCAGGATCGCGCCGGTGCCGCCCAGCGGGTGGCCGAGGGCGATCGCGCCGCCGTTCGGGTTGACCTTGGCGGGGTCGGCCCCGAGCTCGCGGATCCACGCCAGCGGCACGGGCGCGAACGCCTCGTTGATCTCCGTGACGTCGATGTCGTCGATCGACAGCCCGGCCTTCTTCAGCGCCTTCTGGGTCGCGGGGATGGGCGCCGTGAGCATGTAGACGGGGTCGTCGCCGGTGAGGGCGAGCTGGTGGATGCGGGCGCGCGGGGTGAGCCCGTGGTCACGGACCGCCTGCTCGGAGGCGATGAGCAGCGCGCCCGAGCCGTCGGAGATCTGCGACGACGTGGCCGCGGTGATGACGCCGTCCTCCTTCAGCGTCTTGAGGCTCGCCATCTTCTCCAGGGTGGTGTCGGGGCGCGGGCCCTCGTCGTCCTCCACGCCGTTGACCGGGACGATCTGGTCCCTGAAGTAGCCGTTCGCGATCGCCTTGGCCGCCCTCTGGTGCGACTCGAAGGCGAACTTCTCCAGCTCCTCGCGGGTCAGGCCCCACTTCTGGCACATCAGCTCCGCGCCGCGGAACTGCGAGATCTCCTGCTTGCCGTACCGCTCGACCCACATCTCGCCGAACGGGAAGGGCATGCCCTTCTCCAGGGCCGCGGTGATCGACGAGCCCATCGGGACGATGCTCATCGACTCGACGCCCGCCGCCACGACCAGATCCTGCGTGCCGGACAGCACGCCCTGCGCGGCGAAGTGGATCGACTGCTGGGACGAGCCGCACTGGCGGTCGATGGTGACGCCCGCGGTCGTCTCGGGCAGCCCCGCGCTCAGCCAGGCGTTGCGGGCGATGTCCATGCTCTGCGGGCCGAACTGCATGACGCAGCCCATGATGACGTCCTCGACGGCCGCCGGGTCCACGCCGGTCCTGTCCATGAGCGCCTTCAGCGTGCGCGCGGCCAGGTCGGTGGGGTGGACGGTGGAAAGGCCGCCCTTCTTCTTACCGACGGGGGTGCGGACCGCCCCGACGATGTATGCCTCTGCCACAGTGCCTCCCGGGTCAAAACCGAGCAACATTCGGTCAGTGAGAGGTTACAACAGAATGTTGCTCTGTGCCTGTGAGAGTCGCCTCACCCCAGTGTCTCCGCAGGGCTCGCCCTGTTCGCTCTCCAGCTCCAACAATCTTCCCGTACGGCTCCCGCCGGGTGGAGGCCACCGTGGGATGCCGGTTGCCGCCCGTCCATCACGCGTCCTCCAGCACGACTTCGCTTCCCGCCGTCACGTCGCACGTGGAGCCGGGCGACGTGACGGCGCCCGGCCGGAGTCGTGCTGGAGCGGCGTGATGGACGGGCGGTCAGGGGTGACGGCGGTGGGCTGGGGTAGGCCTGCCGTACGGGCAGGACCCGAGCCGCGGCGCGGCGGATCAGGAGCGGTGAGAACCGGTCATCGTCGCGTAGACGATGATGTTGTCGGTGTAGTGCCCCGTGCTGCGGTTGTAGGCGCCGCCACACGTGATCAGGTGCAGCTGCGCGTTGTCCTGGTCCCCGTAGACGCGCTGGGTCGGGAAGGTCGCCTTGCCTGTCTGCTCGACCCCGCCCACGGTGAACACCGCGGTCGTGCCGTCGCGCCGCTTCACCTCGATGACGTCGCCGTTGCGGATCTCGCCGAGCCTGCTGAACACCGCGCTTCTGGTCCTGGTGTCCTTGTGCCCCAGCATCACCGCGGGGCCCGCCTCACCCGCCGTGGACCCGTGCCGGTACCAGCCGACCAGGTTCGGATTGTCGATCGGGGGGGTCTGGATCGCACCCTTCCTGTCCACGCCGACCGACGAGACCGGTGCGTTGATGCCGAGCCGCTTGATGACCACCCTGAGCGGGTTCGACGGCTGCATGGGCGGTGCGGGCACCACCTGGGGCAGCGGCGGCGGGGCCGTCGGGGGCGCCTCGAACAGCGCCTGCCTCGGCTGCCCCGAGGTGATCGCGTCGGGCTGGCTCGACAGCGACAGCGACTGCCGCCCCTCCGACAGGCCGTACTCCTCGGGGTTGAGCAGCATGAACACCAACCCCACGACCACGGTCAACACGCCCGCCACCGCGGCGAGGATCAGCGTGGACCGCAGGATTCTGCTGCCGCGATCGTCATAGGGCTCGGGGTAGTGCGGCGCCACGGGGGTCAACCCCTGGAGACGGAGCGGCGACGCAGGACCAGCCCGCCCGCCGCGGCGGCCAGCACGACCAGCGATCCGGTGAGCACGAACATCCGCCCGTCAGGCCCCATGTCCCCACCACCACCGGTCTCGGCGGCACCCTTGGGCGTCTTGGTCACCTTCCCGTTCCCCCCACCGACAGGCGTCTGGGTAACGGTCGCGGTGACGGTACGAGTGGGCTTGGCACTGGCGCTGGTGCTCGCAGAGGGCGAGGGCGAGGGCGAAGGCGACGCGCTCGCAGCGGTCACTGTGAAGGAGTGACCCTTCGGGGCTGGGCTGGCCTGGACCGTGCACTTGTACTGGTACACGGACGTCGACGTTCCGAAGTAAATGTCCGAAGCCTTCAACGTCACCGTGCCGGCCGTGGTGGGCTTCACCTTCAGAGTGACGCTAGGGAAGGAAGTGATTGGCGAGCCTGCGGTTGTGGTGCTGAACGTGGTTTCCCCGGTCACCGACGTGCCCGATACGCCAGCTCCGCTCACAGAGGCGCTCGCGATGAACTTTGCGCTTGTGAAGCCGCTCGCAGGTACCGTGAGCTGCGCTGCGCCGCTTGCATAGGTGGCGGACCAGTTGATCGACTGCTCCTTATTTGCCTCCGCACCAGTCGGCATCGTCATGGTCACATTGAGGCTGGTGTCTTTGGAGTCGGTGTTCGTCGACGTCGCACACTTGTACGCGACGACCGTCTCCCCGCCGGTGCCCGTGCCTCCACCCGTCTTGACTTGGATGACCATGCTCGGTGCCGTTCCCGTCGTGGGCGTGCATTCAGTCTCATCCGACGTGGACAACGTGAAGTACAGGCTGCCGCCAGTAGCGGCCGGTACAGGCGTTACTGTCAACTGCCCCGTCGTTGTGGGAGCAGTGAAAGTGCCCACGAGTTCCGGAACAGCCGTGAACTCTGCGCCCGTCGCGAGGGCCGGGACCGGCACAGAGGTCTTCTGTGCCGTCACCGTCGGCGCGGCGATGGTCGCCACGTTGACATCGCCC
The DNA here is from genome assembly GCF_039533245.1 of Nonomuraea recticatena. NCBI lineage: Bacteria > Bacillati > Actinomycetota > Actinomycetes > Streptosporangiales > Streptosporangiaceae > Nonomuraea > Nonomuraea recticatena. The sequence goes on from NZ_BAAATE010000001.1 coordinate 644,826, forward strand.
TCAATGGTCATCGTGCCAGCGGTCACGTCTCTAGCGGCCTTGGGCTTGGCGGTGAAGGTCCACTTGAGTTCGACAGAACCGCCAGGTGCCACGGATTCAGGCCCGCTGATGGTCGCCGTCACCGGATGGCCAGCGAAGGGGCCGCCTGTGCAGTTGAACGTGACGGTCATCGACGGTGCCGCAGCGACCTCAGCCGCTGCCTCGGCGGACGAGGCCAGGCCGACTATCGAGCCGACGAAGAGAGCCAGCGTTCCCGCGAGGCCCAGGGCGGAGGTCTTCAGGGCGAGGCGGCGCCGCGCCTTTGACTTCTGCACTGTCTCTCTCCGTTCCAAACACAGCAAGTGACCAACTGCAACTGGCGTAACAGGATCCCAGTCCTTGGTCACGGTTCGGTAGAGATCCTACGAACTCTCCCTGTGAATCGTCATCAAACTTCCAATATCCGCCCAAATTTCCCCGTCCGTTATCCCTTCTTCTTGGACAGGGCGGCGTAGACGATGACGTTGTCGTCGTAGTGGCCGTTCGCGCCGACCATCCCGCCGCAGGTGATCAGCCGCAGCTGGGAGTTGGTGACGTTGCCGTAGACGCGCTTGGTCGGGAAGGCCGACTTCTTGACCTGCTCGATCCCGCTCACCGTGAAGCGGGTGACCTTGCCGTCGGACCTGTAGACGTAGATGAAGTCGCCCTTCGCGAGCTCCTTCAGCCGCCTGAACACCGCGGCGCCGCTCTTGGTGGTGACGTGCCCGTTGATGATCGCCGGACCCTTCTCACCGGGGACCGGGCTGAAGCGGTACCAGCCGGTCAGGTTCGGCTTGCTCGTCGGCGGGGCCTGGAGCTCGCCCTTGGAGTCGACGGTGACCCCGCCGATCGGCGCGTTCACCTGGATCTTGGGGATGCGGATGCGGGTCGGCTTCGCCTTCTTGGCGGTGGGCTTGATCGGCGCCACGACCGCGCCGGCAGGGGCGGGCGGGGGCGCGCTCAGCACGGCGGGGGCCAGCGGCTTGTTCGGACCGCCAGGACCGACGCTCGGCAGGACGAACGCGTTGGCCACGTTGTACATGCCGATGGTCTCCCCGCCCTGACCGGACTGGGCCATCGGCACGGCGCCGTCGGAGCCGTCGTCCACCGGGGTGATGAAGGCCAGCAGGCCGGCCATGATGGTCGCCACGCCGCCAAGCGACCCGGCGATCAGCAGCCCGGGAAGGGCCCTGTTCAGCAGTGACTTCTGCTCGGTCATGATCCGCCCCTCCCTCTAACGCCGGTTCCCGGCGTGCGCGGCGCGCCGCCGTCTCATCACGACCCCGCCCGCCGCGCTCCCGAGGAGCAGCACGGACCCGCCTGCCAGCAGGACGTACGGCTGCTGCGAGGCCACGGGCGCTTCACCGGACGGCACACCGCCGAAGGGCGTCTTCTTCACCTGGGCCGCGACGTAGTTGGTCGCGGTCGGCCCCGCCGTAGGCTTCGACGTGGCGGTGGGGGTGCTGGTCGTGTTCCCGTGCACCGAAACGAGCCTGTCGGCAACGGTCCTGTCGTCGTGGTGGTTGTTGTTGCCGTTGTTGTTGTTCTGGTTCGGCTGGCTGGTCGACGTCGAAGGACTCGGCGAATGGGTGGGCGTGACCGACGGCGAGGGCTGCCCCGTGGTGGGCGTGTCCGTCGGCGACGGACCTGGCCTGTCCTTGACCGTCACGTCGATCGACACCGGGCCGCTCACGATCTTGCAGGTGGCTCGGTGGAAGTCCGTGGGCACCGCGTCCTTGTTCGTGATCACCCGGAAGGCGTCGAGCCACGCCTTCCTCGTCGACGCGTTCGTGATCTTGATCTTGTGCTCGCCGTACGGGAGCCCGTTCAGCTCCCACAACGTGTGCCCGCCGTTGTGCACCTCGTTGACCGGGTCGCCGATGGCGTTCTTGGAGGGGTCCACGGACCCCCGCACCCCGCCGTCGAGCTCGATCTCGACCGGGCCGCCCTCGTGGTCTCGAGGCCCCACGTACTGCACACCCGTGCCGACGAACTTGAGCTCTGCCCAGGCGTACTGGCTGGAGGTCTCGTGGTAGTCGTTGTGGATGTGGTTCTCGGACCTCGGACGGTCGTCGAACGGCGTCCACCCGGGCCCGTAGGTGATCACGTGGCCGCGCGGGTTGTCGATGTCGTTGCCGTCGTTGACGTTCGCCTCACCGTTCGGCGGCGCGAAGTCGACGACGATGTCCTTGGGCTCGATCTTGATCACGCCCGGCTTGTTGAGCAGCCCCGGGTCGGAGATCCCCGCGGGCAGCGGCAGCTCCTTGTCGTACTGGAGTCCCTGCGCGATCGTGGTCGCACCCGTCGGCTGCAGGATGTTCTGCCAGGCACCGGCGATCTGGACGTTGCCCATGATGTTCATCACCGAGCCGCCGGCGTAGTAGCCGGGCGAGGTGAAACGGCTGGCGTCCTTGTAGGCGAGCGACCACTTGAGGTCGAGCGCCCCGCCGACGACGAGGTCGGTCGCGAACGTCAACCTGGTCCTGAGCCGGACCGGCGGGTACTTCGCGATGCTGGCGGGGCTGGTTCCCGAGCACTCGTAGTCGATGACCAGATCCGCGGGGGCCGCCGAGGCGGGGGCCGTCGGCAACAGTACGCAGGCGGCTGCGGTCAGCCCCACCGATCCGGCTGCTAAAGCGCTGCGCCACCGAGCCACGGCACACTCCGATCTCCCAGAAACCAAGAGGAGATCTTAAGGTTTCAACCACCTGCTACACAGGAGAAATGGCACGACTAACGACACTTGTGATGAAGACGTGTCCCAGCGCCCGAACATAAGGTCACCCTGCGCTTGATGAAGCCTACGAGGGCTCAGGGTTTGCGACCGACGGCTCCCAGATAGCCGCTGCGGTCGGGGGCGCCGGGGTACTGGTCGGCGCGGGGACGCCAGGTCTCGACCGGGACGACGCCGGGCTCCAGCAGGTCGAAGTTCTCCATCAGCCGCGAGGCGAGCCGGATCGCGCTGGACGATGTCGCCCGCCGCCGTCCTGCTGTAGACCGCCCTACTCTCGGCCACCTTCTCTGCCTCCCCACGCACCGCGTAGCCGTGGGAGATCACCAGATACCCGCCGGACGGCAGGCCGTCCCGCAGGGTCGAGACGATGCCGGCCACCTGCTCGTCGTCGGGGAAGAAGTGGAGGACGGCCAGAGCCAGGATCGCCACCGGCTGATCGAAGTCGAGGTGGGCGCGGACAGCCGGGTCATCGAGGATCTCCCGCGGCTCCCTCAGGTCGCCTGCGACGGCGACGGCCCTGCGGTTGTCCTCCAGCAGGGCGCGGGTGTGGACCAGGACGAGCGGGTCGTTGTCGACGTAGACGACCTGGCCTCCTCGGCGATCTAATGCACGTTCTCCCGGGCGGGCAGGCCGGTGCCGAGGTCGAGGAACTGGCGCACCCCTGTGTCGGCCAGCTCGCGCAGCGCCCGGCCGAGGAAGGCGCGGTTGGCCCTGACCAGCGCCCCGATGTCGTAGTCCATATGGGCGCCCAGGGAGACGATCTTCTCGGCCGCCTCCCTGTCCGCGGCGAAGTTGTCCTTCCAGGCTAGTTGCAGAAGTACGCTCATAGACATGCCGAAGATCGTGGTACCCACCAGCGGAACACGTCCCATCTACGGTGGCAATGTTCGGATCAGCGATGACCCGGAGGTTCTCGACCCGCAGACTGGTGAGCTGCGCCGATTGGAAAAGGGCATCGCCAGGCAGAAGGAAGACATCCTGGCGGAAGCGGAGAAGCTCGGGGTAGAGATCGGGTTCTGGTACGAGGAGAACGACGTCTCAGCCTTCAAGAAGAAGCGGATCGTTCTCCCCAACGGCCGAAGCGTCTGGAGGGTGATCCGCCCGGACTTCCGCGAGATGCTGGCCGATTACGAGGACGGCACCATTCAGGGGATCATCTACTACGACCTGGACAGGATGACTCGCCAGCCGCGCGATCTCGAAGATCAGATTGACCTGGTCGAGTTCTACAAGCGACCGGTGGAGACGGTTACCGGGCAGATGGATCTTCGCACGTCCTCCGGTCGGGCCATGGCGCGCGTGATGGTGGCCATGGCCAACAAGGCCAGCGAGGACACCTCGCGGCGGGTGGCACGGGCGCGGCTTCAGCGGTGCTGGCGACGTCGTCAGCCAGCAGCCACCACACGCGCCCAGTGACGGGATCGGTAGCGGGCTCGCCGCACACCTGGCACAACCGGTGATCCATACAGCGCCATTGCCGCAGCGTGTTGACGAGCTTCCACTCCGGCCGTCCGCCACGGTTGATGCCTTGGCGGGCGCGCAGCACCCCATACATCCAGTCGTTCGGGTGGGGATCGGGGTAGGTGAGGCGCAAGCCTCCCGCTTCAGGGTGGTGGGTGAAGGTCAGGCAATGGGAGGACGCTTCCCCTGACCACAAGCGATGCACTGATATACGTAGTGCGCTTATCGTGCCTAGGTGATCGTTTGGAAGGCGAGTATCCCCAGGTGGAAGCAGCTCTACGAGATCCTCGTGGAGCGGATCAACACGGGCGAATACCCGCCAGGAGAACGCATGCCATCGGTCATGGCGTTGATGGATGAGTTCGGTCTGGCCGTGGCCACGACACAGAAGGCCGTCGCCAAGCTGCGTGAGGACGGACTGATCTACACCGAGCCCGGCTTGGGATCATTTGTAGCCGTTCCGGACAAGGAGTCCCCTGACCAGACGTAGCACGTCAGGGGGAGGGAAAACCACTGGTGATTGCGCCTCCAAGCCGCCACGCTGAGCGGCACGACTGTTGCAGGAGGGTGCGGTGGGCGGACCTGCGGCAGGGTTATGGCTGTCAGGAGAGCGAAGCGCGCTCGAAGCTGCCCCGTGGCTGGAGAGCTTCTGCGAAGTGCGGATCGAGAGCGACGACTCGCTTGAGTTCTACGTCCGCCAGCCATCAGCGGTCGGCCTCTACGGCCTCGAACGGCTCTCACTCAGTCCGTTCCATCTCGGACCGGAGTCGCTGGAGGACTACCAGGAGCTGGATTTCCCGGGGCTTGACCGCCCGCCCACCGCAGAGTTGGCCCTGCTCGCCCACTCCTCGGGGCGGGACAACCACCTTCTCCTCGGGCATCTTGCCCATTTCCTTGCCGAACGATTCGACGCGCTGATCGACTTCGGCGGCCTGCTCGGTTACGGATTCTCCCTCCACGACCTCTCCCGCGAGGACGAGAAAGATTGCCTCGCCGAGGTCCGGGCCCTGGTGTCGTCGCTCCCGGGCCGCGTCTGGGAGATGCCGTACGCCGCGCACGGCGGAGGTTACGGGTATAGCCACGTCGGCGATCTCGAGTTCCTGGCCGCATGGCTGGGCCATCCCAACTTCCACATGATCACGTAGCAGTACAGGAGAAGGGCTGGCCAGGGGGTTACCCGGATGCGATGAGACTACTTCCGGAACTAGCTTGCTTGCCGCCCAGGAGGTAGTCGTAGATGCGGGCCGCGCTCGGCACACTCGGATCGATGCCCGCGGGTGTGCACCCCTCGGTCACCCCCTCATATCACCACATATCCGATCATTGGCGGGACAGGTCCATGGTCCAGTTGGTGCGCCAGCTCGCCCCTTCGTCGTAGGAGAACGACTGTTCCCAGCGGGCGGTCTCGGGTGTCGGGCGGGTCCACTCGAAGCGGACCTTCACCGGCAGCCCTCCGAGCACGTCGTCGCAGACGAACTCGCCGCGCCCGTCGCGCCAGGCTCCTTCCACCGGCGGGTCGAGCTGCCCCGGCTGGCGGGTGGAGGCCCACCAGATGCGCCACACACCGGCCTCCGGATCGAACTGGCGGAGGGTGAACCCCTCGAAGGTGTCGGCGTGGAGGCGGTCGATGTGACCGAGGCCGCCGAGGATGGGCTCGGCGTGCGCGGTGGCCTCGAACTCCACCCACTCGGAGCAGGCAGGGTCGGTGACGTCGGCGAGTTTGCGGTTGCGCACCCGCCAGTCGCCGAAGATGAAGTCGAAGTCGTGACGGCCGTCGGAGGAAGGGCTCAACGTCTGCTCCTTGTCGGGGGGTGGCCCACTCTAGGGAGCCGCTCCGACAGTTTCCGCCTGCCGTACGAATGACCAGAATTGTATTCTGTTGCCGTAACCCCAGCATGGAGGCGACTGATGCAGCGAGACCTCTTCGAGGAGGAGCACCTGCTCTTCCAGGAGACCGTCCGAGAGTTCATGGCCCGCGAGGTCCTCCCCCACCACGCCCAGTGGGAGAAAGACGGCATCGTGCCGAGGGAGGTCTGGAAGAAGGCCGGCGAGCTCGGCATGTTCGGTTTCTCCGTGCCCGAGGAGTACGGCGGCGCGGGCATCACGGACTTCCGCTACAACGCGGTGATCGTCGAGGAGATCATCAGGACCGGCGCGTCCGGCCTGGGCTTCTCGTTGCACAACGACGTGATGGCCCCCTACCTGGTCGACCTCACCAACGACGAGCAGAAGCAGCGCTGGCTGCCCGGGTTCGTCTCCGGTGAGCTGATCACCGCGATCGCGATGACCGAGCCGGGAGCGGGCAGCGACCTTCAGGGCATCAGGACCACGGCGGTGCGCGAGGGCGACCACTACGTGGTCAACGGGCAGAAGACGTTCATCACCAACGGCATCAACGCCGACCTCGTCGTGGTGGTGGCCAAGACCGATCCCTCGGCGGGGGCGAGGGGCACGACGCTGCTCGTCGTCGAGCGCGGCATGGAGGGCTTCGGCCGAGGCAGGAACCTCGACAAGATCGGCATGAAGGCGCAGGACACCGCCGAGCTGTTCTTCGAGAACGTGCGGGTGCCGGTGACCAACCGGCTGGGTGAGGAGGACGGCCAGGGCTTCTTCCAGCTCATGAACAACCTGCCGCAGGAGCGCATGTCGATCGCCGTCGCGGCCGTGGCGGCGGCGGAGGCGGTGCTGGAGCAGACGATCGAGTACTGCAAGACCCGGCAGGCCTTCGGCCGCACCATCGGCAGCTTCCAGAACACCAGGTTCGTGCTCGCCGAGCTCGCCACCGAGACCGAGATCGCCCGCCACTTCGTCGACAAGTGCGTCGTCGCGCTCAACGCGGGGCAGCTGTCGGCCGTCGACGCGGCCAAGGCGAAGTGGTGGACCACGGAGCTGCAGAACAAGGTGATCGACCGCTGCCTGCAGCTGCACGGCGGCTACGGCTACATGATGGAGTACCCGGTCGCCAAGGCCTGGGTGGACAGCAGGGTGCAGACGATCTACGGCGGAACCACGGAGATCATGAAGGAGATTATCGGCCGCTCCTTCGGCTTCTAGACCATACTGGTTCATATGGACGGCGGCCTGATCCTCCTGGTCTTCCTGGCGTTGCTGTTCGCCTGGGCGCTCAACCGCGTGCGCAGAGCGCTGCGCCTCGGCCCCGTCGGCTATGTCGGCGTGGTCGTCGTCTTCATCATCGTCATGCTGGCGATCTGGGGTCAGACGCTTCGAGGATGACCCTGGCGACCAGCTCGGGGTCGTCGCTCATCGGCACGTGCCCGCAGCCCTTGAGCAGCTTCACCCGCTGGTTCGACCAGCGGGCCGCCCGTACGGCCTGCCGCCGGAGCAGCAGCCGGTCGTGCTCGCCCCACGCGATCGTGATCGGCGACTTCGGCGGCGCGGGCGGCATCATGCCCGTGAAGGAGTCGAGCGTCTCGTTGAAGCCTGGAGCCGAGGCGAGCGCCTCGGTGGCGGCGGCCAGGGCGACGCGTCCGAGCCGCGAGGGATGGGCGACGAGCAGGCCCGCGCCGAGGAAGCCCAGCGGCTCGGAGCCCAGCAGCCGCGACAGCGCCCCAGAGCCCGGGGCCTCGGCCCCTTCAGCGGCGCCGCCCTCCGCTGAGGCCCGCATGGCGCGCAGCACGCTCTGGCACCACAGCAGCTCCGCCCTCGACCAGAACCCGGCAGGGGAGATCGCGGTGGCGGTGCGGACCACTCCGCGGGAGGCCAGCTCCAGCGCGATGTAGCCGCCGAGGGAATTGCCCGCCACGTGCGGCTCGCGCACGTCGAGCATCGCGCAGAACGACTCCACCGCGTCGGCCAGCGACTCGGCCGTGTACGGCGTGCCGGGCGGCAGCCCCTGCGACCTCCCGAACCCCGGCAGGTCCACCGCGATCACATCACGCGAGGCGGCGAGGCGGTCCATGACCGGAAGCCACGCCTGCCAGTGGTGGCCGATGCCGTGGACGAGGATCAGCGGCGGGCCGTGACCGCGCCGCTCGAAGGCCAGCTCCATGGCAACGAGTCAATCACTACCTGCTACGCGTGGGAATCTCGAACCAGACCGCTTTGCCTTCCCTGGTGGGTCTGGAGCCCCAGCGCTTGGCGAGCTGGTCGACCAGGTAGAGCCCGCGGCCGCCCTCGTCGTTCTCGCCGGCGCTGCGGATGCGCGGCAGGCGCAGGTCCTGGTCGAAGACCTCGACCCAGACCGACTCCTCGCCCCTGCGCAGCCTGAGGGTGAACTCCTTGTCGCTGACCAGCTCCTCCTCGAAGCCCGGCACGTCCCACGACTCCTCGAACGGCAGCGGCGGCCCCTCGACCACCAGCTCCCTGCGCGGGATGCTCGCGGTGGCGGCGTGCAGGACGACGTTGGTGACCACCTCGGAGACCAGCAGGCAGGCCAGCTCGGCGCGTTCGTCGGGCACGTTCCACCCGGAGAAGGCCTCGGCCGCCATGCGCCTGGCCTCGCCGACCATGATCGGCTGGGCGGGGAAGGTGCGCTCCTCGACGTCGAGGTCGACGGGGCTGGCGCGCAGCACGAGGATCGCCATGTCGTCGTCGATCTCGCCTGGCACCGCGCGGGTGGCGGTGTCGGCGATGCGCTCGACGTTCTCCTTGGTGCAGGCGGCGAGCTTCTCCTGCAGGATGCCCAGGGTCTCCTCGTCGGAGGGCATCCTGCCGCCGAAGTCGCGGCCGGGACGCCGGTCGACGAGGCCGTCGGTGTAGAGGACCAGCGCGGCGCCCGGCGGCAGCGTGCGGGTCTCCTCCTTGTAGACCAGATCGGCGTGCATGCCCTTGGCGCGCACGCCGAGGGGCTGGCCGACCTCCTCGATGCTCATCTCCAGGCACTGGCCGTCGTGCAGCAGCAGGGGGGGCGCGTGGCCCGCGTTGGCGAAGGACAGCTGGCGCGACCAGGCGTCGTAGACGAGGTACTGGCAGGTGACGATGGGCGGCACGCTGATGTCGGCGCCCGACTCGTCCTGCTCGGGGGTGGCGATGATGCGGGTCCACTCGTCGAGCCTGGCCAGGATGTCGGCGGGCGGCTTGTCGTCCTGGGCGAAGGCGCGCAGAGCGGCGCGCAGCTGGCCCATGATGGCCGCCGCCTTGGCGCCGCGGCCCTCCACGTCGCCGATGACGATGCCGACCCTGCCGGCCGACAGCGGGATCACGTCGTACCAGTCGCCGCCGACCTGGGTCTGGATGCCCTGGCCGTGAGAGGCGAGCGGGGCCGCCGGGTAGTAGCGGACGGCTATGTCGAGGCCGTCGAGCGCGGGCAGGGCCCTGGGCAGCAGGTGCTTCTGGAAGGACTCGGCGGTGTGCCGCTCCTCCTCGAACAGCAGCGCGTTGTCGACGGCGAGCGCGACGCGGGTGGCGATGGCGCCGACGAAGTCACGGTCGAAGGCGTCGTAGTGGGGGCTGCGCCGGTCGGTGAGGTTGGACAGGCCGAGGTACATCAGGCCGAGCGTCTCGCCGCGCACGCACAGCGGGGCGACCACCGCGGAGGTCATGCCGATCTCGCCGCACAGCCGGGCGCTGCCCTCGTGGGGGCTGGGGAAATTGCTGGAGGCGAAGTCTTCGACCAGGATCGTCTCCTGGCGGCGCATCGCGGTGTCGGCGTAGTGGCCCGCCGGATAGCGGATCTCCGAACCCACGGGCTTCCAGGTGTCGGGCGGCGGGGTCCAGCCCTGCACGTGCTGGGAGACCCTGCGCACCAGCCGCTCACCCTCCATCAGCTCGATGAAGCAGTGGTCGGCGAACTGCGGCACCAGCATCTCGGCGACCCGCTTGAGCGTCTCCTCGACGTAGAGGGAGCCCGCCAGCCGCTCACCGATGCGTTCGAGCAGGCCGAAGCGGTCCTTCTCGCGCTCGTTGCTGCGCATGGCCTCGCGGGCGGTGATCACGATGCCCGTCACCGACCCGGAGTCGTGACGCAGCGGCACCGCCTGGGCCCTGACGTAGATCATGGTGCCGTCGCCGCGCTTGACGTCGAAGGTGCCCTCCCACACGCCGCCCTTGAGCACGTGCTTGGCGAGCTCGACGGCGAGCGGGTGATCCTTCTCCATGATGCCGAGCGAGAGGACGGAGCCCTCCCGCACCGACCCCTTGCCCTGGCGCCCGAACAACTTCTCCGCGAACGGATTCCAGTACAGGAGGTTGCTGAAACGATCCGTCACCACGACGGCCATCTCCGCGTGGTCGAGGACCGCTGACGCCGACAAGAAGTCGACCGCTTCCTGAGACAAATCCCCCCAGCGTTTCATCCGGAGACCACTCCTCGGGGAGGCATGTGCGCAAAGCGAACCACGGGCGCTCCTGCAACAGTCGTGTCCGGGGAGTGGAGGGACTCCCATCTGGGATTCAACCAAGCAGCAGCGCCGTCGTCAGCGCATCGAGACGAATACGTGCGCGGCGATCTCACGCGGAAGCTCCGCGGGAGTCTCTGTCGCGTCGTTATCACCTGTCACCCGCACACCGTCGTCGCTCGCCGCGAGCGTCACCTCGCGTCCGGGTTGTATCCCAACTTGCTTGAGTTTAAGCATCACAGCGGGATCGCTTTGCACTTGTTCGCTAATTCGACGCACGACTACGGGTACTTCTCTGGGTCCTGCGAGGTCAGCCATGCAAGGGAAGGTCTGCCACGCGTCGCCCTGTGGCCCCTGCGCGCCGAGCTCCTCCAGACCTGGGATGGGGTTGCCGTGGGGGTCGACCGTCGGATTGTCGAGCAGCTTCACCAGCCGCTCCTCGACCGACTCCGACATCACGTGCTCCCAGCGGCAGGCCTCGATGTGCACCTCCTCCCACGGCAGGCCGATGACCTGGGTCAGCAGGCACTCGGCGAGGCGATGTTTGCGCATGACGCGCGTGGCGAGGGTGCGGCCGAGGTCGGTCATGGCCAGATGGCGGTCGCCCTCCACCCTGACCAGCCCGTCGCGCTCCATGCGCGCCACGGTCTGGCTGACGGTGGGACCACTTTGCTGGAGCCGCTCCGCGATGCGCGCACGAAGGGGAACGATCCCCTCTTCCTCGAGTTCGTAGATCGTACGGAGGTACATCTCCGTCGTGTCGATCAAGCCGTGTGCGGTCAAGGCTCCTCCCGTCCTGAATGCTACGTCGGTCGTGGGGCACAGAAGCCACAGAAACCCTAGTGGGAGAACGACCAACGATGGCAAAGGACGGAAACACCGGAGCGGCCCGGTTCCTTCCCGAGCGGCTCACCCTGCCCGAGCTGCGGCGCGCCGCGGCTCACTGCGAGGGTTGCGATCTCTATCGCGACGCCACCCAGACCGTGTTCGGCGAGGGCCCTTCGCAGGCCCGATTTCTGATCGTCGGCGAGCAGCCGGGCGACCAGGAGGACCGCAAGGGCGCTCCTTTCGTGGGGCCCGCGGGCCGCATCCTGGACAAGGGGCTGGAGGAGGCGGGCATCGACCGCCAGGAGGCCTACCTGACCAACGCCGTGAAGCACTTCTCCTTCACGCTCAGGGGGAAGCGCAGGATCCACCAGAAGCCGACCATCGCCGAGATCGAGGCGTGCAACCCGTGGCTGAACGCCGAGCTGGCCCTGCTGAAGCCGGAGATGGTGGTGGTGCTCGGCGCGACGGCGGCGCGCGCCCTGCTGGGCGCGGCCTTCAAGGTCACCCAGCACCGGGGCGAGGTGCTGGAGCTGGGCGAGGCGCTGGCCGTCGCGACCATCCACCCGTCGGCGGTCCTGCGCGCCCCCGACCGCGACGAGGCCTACCAGGGGTTCCTGTCGGACCTCAGGCTCGCTCGCCACTCCTGTAGTTCCTGAAGGCAGGTACGGCGAGCCCCACCAGCAGGACGGCGACCGCGCAGGCGAGACCGCCGCCCACCCACGCGCCCGTCATCCCGACGGCCGTGGCGGTGGCCCCCGCCCGCAGGTCGCCGAGGCGCGGCCCGCCGGCGACCACCACCATGAAGACGCCCTGCATACGGCCCCGCATCTCGTCGGGCGCGTGCAGCTGGAGGATCGACTGCCGCCACACCGAGGAGACCACGTCGGCCACGCCGCCGACGGCCATGAACGCCACCACCAGCCACAGCTCGTGCACCATCCCCGCGGCGGCCACGGCCAGACCCCACACCGCGATGACGATCACCAGCGCGACGCCCTGCCGCCTGACCCTGACGACCCATCCGGAGAACAGCGCGCCCGCCACCGACCCGATCGCCATCGCGGACGTCAGCCAGCCCAGGGCGATCATCGAGCCGCCGAAGCGCTCGGCGACCAGCTCGGGGAAGAGCGCCCTCGGCAGCGCGAAGACCATGGCGATGATGTCCACGACGAACGACATCAGCAGGACGGGGCTGCCCATGATGAAGCGCAGCCCCTCCAGCACGGCCTTCGCTCCCGGGCGGACCACCTCGCCGAGCGGCTGGAGGGCCGGCAGCCGCAGCGCGGCGTAGAGGCTCGCGCTGAAGAGCACCGCGTCGATGGCGTAGGCGGCGCCGAAGCCGCCGGTGGCGAGCACGACGCCGCCGATCATCGGGCCGAAGACCGCGCCGAGGCTGAAGACCAGCGAGTTGAGCGCGTTGGCGGCGGGCACCAGGTCAGGAGGGAGCAGCCTGGGGATGATCGCCCCTCTGGTGGAGGAGCTGATCGCGAACCCCGCTGCGCCCAGCGCGACGGCGACCAGGAGCACGTGGACGTTGCCGAGCCCGAGCATCGCCTGGGCCACGAGGAGGATCGTGCTCGCCCACGCGACCACGCAGCCGATGATCAGCAGCTTGCGCCTGTCCATGGCGTCGGCTACCGCGCCGCCCCACAGCCCGAAGACCACCAGCGGGATCAGGTTGGACAGGCCGAGCATGCCCACCCAGAACGAGGAGTGGGTGAGGTCCCACACCTGCTGGCTGACCGCGACCACGGTCACCGCGACGCCTACGTGCGAGACGGCCTGTCCCGCCCACAGGCGCCGGTAGGCCGGCACGCGGAGCGGTCGCGTGTCGACAACGAAATCCCCGAAAGCCATTCACGGCACATTAGGGGGCGAGTCGCTCCAGGACCCAACCAGGGTGAACCCGCCGGTAGCGCAACCTGTCGTGCATCCGCTCCAGCTGGCCCTGCCAGAACTCCACCTCCGTGGGCACCACGCGGAAGCCGCCCCAGAAGTCGGGAACGGGCGGCTCCTCCGGCCAGCGCGCGGCCAGCTCGGCGTAGCGCGCGTCGAGCTCCTCCCTCGACCTGACGACCGCCGACTGGCGTGAGGCCCACGCGGCGATGCGGGAGCCGTACGGCCTGGAGTTGAAGTAGGCGGCCGACTCCTCGTGGGCGAGGCGGGCCACGCTGCCCTCGACGCGGACCTGACGGCGGATCGGATGCCAGGGGAACAGCAGCGAGGCGCGGGCGTTCTCGGCCAGGTCGCGGCCCTTGCGGGACTCGTAGTTGGTGAAGAAGACGAACCCGTGCTCGTCGTAGCCCTTGAGCAGCACGGTGCGCGCGCTCGGCCTGCCGCCCGCCGAGGCGGTGGCGACCACCATCGCGTTCGGTTCCGGCAGTCCAGCCTCCAGCGCCTCCTCGAACCAACGGGTGAATTGCGTGATCGGATCGGCCGCTACGTCGGTTTCGAGCAACGGCCTGCCCTCATAGGTACGGCGGAGCCCCGCCAGCGAAGTGGCATCCACGAGAAGGTATTCTTGCGCGCTTGGTGGCGATCCCACGCATTGCCCCCTACCAGCAGTGATGAGGTTTCGGCGTGCCCGAAGACGAAGCACGCTCACGTAGGGGGTTAAATTGACCCGCCGGTATCTCGACATCAACAGAAGCGGACGGGCTCCGGGGATGCGAACACACTCCGAAGCGGGCCGCGACCATGAGTACGGATTGCCCACACGGCAAGAAAGGGAGGCGGCCGAGAATGTCCGACTTCAAACCCGGCCTCGAAGGCGTTGTGGCTTTCGAGACCGAGATCGCGGAACCGGACAAAGAGGGGGGCGCCCTTCGCTACCGGGGCGTCGACATCGAAGATCTGGTCGGCCGTGTCCCGTTCGGGCACGTCTGGGGTCTGCTGGTCGACAACAAGTTCCAGCCCGGCCTTCCGCCGGCTGAGCCGTACCCCATCCCTGTCCACTCCGGTGACATCCGCGTAGACGTGCAGAGCGCGCTGGCCATGCTGGCTCCGGCCTATGGCTTCAAGGCTCTGCTCGACATCGACGACGCGCAGGCTCGCGACGACCTCGCGCGCGCGTCGGTCATGGCCCTGTCGTTCGTGGCGCAGTCCGCGCGCGGCCTCGGCCTGCCGATGGTGCCGCAGAGCAGGGTCGACGAGGCGGCGACCATCACCGAGCGGTTCATGGTCCGCTGGCGCGGCGAGCCCGACCCCAAGCACGTCAAGGCCATCGACGCCTACTGGACCTCCGCCGCCGAGCACGGCATGAACGCCTCCACGTTCACCGCCCGCGTCATCGCCTCCACCGGCGCCGACGTGGCCGCCGCGCTGTCGGGTGCGGTCGGTGCGATGTCCGGCCCGCTGCACGGTGGCGCCCCCGCCCGCGTGCTGCACATGATCGAGGGCGTCGAGAAGCTGGGCGACGCCAAGAAGTACGTCCAGAGCGAGCTCGACGCCGGTAACCGCCTCATGGGGTTCGGCCACCGCGTCTACCGCGCCGAGGACCCGCGCGCCCGCGTGCTTCGCCGCACCGCCAAGGAGCTCGACGCTCCTCGGTACGAGGTGGCCGCAGCGCTGGAGAAGGCCGCTCTCGAGGAGCTGCACGCGCGCAAGCCCGACCGGGTGCTGGCCACCAACGTGGAGTACTGGGCCGCCGTGGTCCTCGACTTCGCCGAGGTTCCCTCCCACATGTTCACCTCGATGTTCACCTGCGCCCGCACGGCCGGCTGGGCCGCGCACATCCTGGAGCAGAAGCGCACGGGCAGGCTGGTCCGCCCAAGCGCGAACTACGTGGGCCCCGCCACGCGTCCGCTGAGCGACGTGCCGGGCGCCGACGAGGTCGTCGGCATCATCTGACACCTCTTCCTCGGTAACGGCCCGCTGATTCCTCCAGCGGGCCGTTTCTCGTTTCCCCCCCAAGAGGGTGCGAATCTCATATCCCGGACCCAGGACAAGCCATGCGAGACGGCTCAGTAGGCTTGGGCAGGTGGCTGACATCGTGATTCCCGCTGACATCAAGCCCGCCGACGGCCGCTTCGGCTGCGGGCCCTCGAAGGTCCGACCCGAGCAGCTGTCCGCGCTCGCCTCCTCGGGCGCGAGCGTGATGGGCACCTCCCATCGACAGAAGCCGGTCAAGAACCTGGTCGGCAGAGTCCGCTCCGGCCTGGCCGACCTGTTCTCGCTGCCCGAGGGCTACCAGGTGGTGCTCGGCAACGGCGGCACCACCGCCTTCTGGGACATCGCCGCCTTCGGGCTGGTGCGCGAGAAGTCGCAGCACCTGTCCTTCGGCGAGTTCTCCTCCAAGTTCGGCGCGGTCGTCAGCAAGGCGCCGTGGCTCGGCGAGCCGACGATCATCAAGTCGGAGGTCGGCACCCACCCCGAGGCCGTGGCCGAGGAGGGCGTCGACGTCTACGCCCTCACCCACAACGAGACCTCCACCGGTGTCGCGATGCCGATCAGGCGGGTCGGCGGCGACGACGCCCTGGTCCTGGTCGACGCGACCTCGGGCGCGGGCGGCCTGCCCGTCGACATCTCCGAGACCGACGTCTACTACTTCGCGCCGCAGAAGAGCTTCGCCTCCGACGGCGGGCTCTGGATCGCGATCATGTCGCCGCGCGCGCTGGCCCGTGTCGAGGAGATCGCCGCCTCAGGCCGTTACGTGCCCGAGTTCTTCAGCCTGCCCGTCGCGATCGACAACTCGGGCAAGGACCAGACCTACAACACCCCGTCGGTGGCGACGCTGTTCCTGCTGGCCGAGCAGCTCGACTGGATGAACGGCAACGGTGGCCTGGCCTGGACGACCTCGCGCACCGCCGACTCCTCGCAGCGCCTCTACACGTGGGCGGACAAGTCGTCGTTCGCCACGCCGTTCGCCGCCCCCGAGTTCCGCTCGCAGGTGGTCGGCACGATCGACTTCAGCGACTCCGTCGACGCGGCGGCGGTGGCCAAGGTGCTGCGCGCCAACGGCATCGTCGACACCGAGCCCTACCGCAAGCTCGGCCGCAACCAGCTGCGCGTCGCGATGTTCCCGGCGATCGAGCCCTCCGACATCGAGGCCCTGACCACCTGCATCGACTACGTGGTCGAGCGCCTCTAGCCGCCCTTCGCCCGGCGGGACAGCTCGTCGGGCGACGCGAGCGCGTCCTCAGGCCCGACGCTCCGCTCGAACCTGGCCGGCACCGGCAGCCTGTCGGTGCCGGCGGCGAGCGTCTCGAGCATCAGCTGGGTGACGCGCTCGTCGCGTGTCCGGGCCCGCCGCTCCACTGACCCCTGCGCGCCGCTGAGCCGTCCGCTGAGGGCCTGCGGACCCGGCCGCGACCCGGAGGTTCAGTAGGCCGGGTACGTCGGCGTGGCCAGCCGCTTGCGGCGCAGCACCCAGGCGGCCGCCACCCCGCCGACGAGGCCGAACAGGTGGCCCTGCCATGAGACGCCCACCTGGGTGGGGTCCAGGCCCCACACCAGCGAGTAGTAGGCCACGGCCACCCCGATGCCCACGAGGATGTCGAGGGCGCGCCTGTCGAAGAGCCCCCGTGCGACCACGAACCCGAAGTAGCCGAAGACGAGGCCGCTCGCGCCCACGGTGGCGACGCCGGGAGGCGTGGCGACCCAGGTGCCGACGCCGCCGACCACCATGATGATCAGGGTCGCCCACAGGAACTTGCCGAGCCCGCGGAAGGCGGCGAGGAAGCCGAGGACCAGCAGCGGCAGCGAGTTGGCCATCAGGTGCGCGAAACCGACGTGCAGAAAGGGCGCGAACAGGACTCCGATCAGCCCGTCCGGCGACCAGGCGATGATGCCGAGTTCGGCGTCGAGGTCGCCGGGTGTGACGTAGTCGAAGATCTCGACCGCCCACATGACGACCACCATGCCCCCCACCAGGAGCAGCGCGCCGAGCGCACCCTGCAGCAGGCCGCCCGCGCCACGCTTGACCGACTCGTAGGGGGAACTCATGCGCTCTCCTGCCGCCGAAGGTGGATCGTCTCCCTTTACGGTAATGCGGGGTTTCCCCTCATCGGCATAAAGAAACAGGCTCCTCCCGAGAACGGGAGGAGCCTGACAAGCAGGGCTACTCGCCCCTCCACTGCGGGGCGCGCTTCTCGGCGAAGGCCGCCGCGCCCTCCATCGCGTCCTTGGAGCCGAAGACGGGGTTGATGATCGGCCCCTGCTTCTTGAACATCTCCTCGATCGACCAGTCGGCGGACTCGATGATCACCTTCTTGGTCGCCGCGAGCGCCAGTGGGGCGTTGGCCGCGATCTTCCTGGCCAGTTCGAGCGCGCCCTCGAGCGCCCCGCCCGGTTCGGTGATCCGGTTGACCAGGCCCAGCTCGTACAGCCTGGAAGCCGGGTAGTGGTCACCGGTCAGGGCGATCTCCATGGCCACGTGGTAGGGGATCCTGCGCGGCAGGCGCATGATGCCGCCCGCCCCCGCCACCAGCCCGCGCTTGGGCTCGGGAAGGCCGAACTTCGACTCCGACGACGCCACGATCAGGTCGCACGACAGCGCCAGCTCGAAGCCGCCCGCGAGCGCGTAGCCCTCCACCGCCGCGATCAGCGGCTTCTTGGGCGGGGCCTCCGCGATGCCGCCGAAGCCCCTGCCCTCGATGACGGGGAAGTCGCCCGCGAGGAAGGCCTTCAGGTCCATGCCGGCGGAGAACGTGCCGCCGGCCCCTGTCAGGACGTAGGCCGACACGTCGGTGCGGGAGTCCAGGGAGTCCAGCGCCGCGACGATGCCTCGCGCGACGGCGCCGTTGACGGCGTTGCGAGCCTTCGGGCGGTTGATCGTGATCACCGCGACGCCGTCGGACTCCTCGATCAGAACCTCTTCTGCGGACACGCGCACCTCACTACTTGGGCTGGAAGCGGATGCCACCGTCGAAGCGGATGACCTCGGCGTTCATGTAGTCGTTCTCGACGAGGGAGCGCACCAGGTGGGCGAACTCGTCGGCGCGACCCATGCGCTTGGGGAAGACGACGGGGGCGACGAGCTTGGCCTTGAACTCGTCGGCGTTGCCCGAGAAGCCGTAGATGGGCGTGTCGATGATGCCGGGGCAGATCGTGTTGACGCGCACGCCGATCGCGGCCAGGTCGCGGGCCGCGGGCACGGTCATGCCCACGATGCCGCCCTTGGACGCGGAGTAGGCCAGCTGCCCCGTCTGTCCCTCGAGCGCGGCCACGGAGGCGGTGTTGACGACCACGCCGCGGTGCCCGTCCTCGGAGACGGGGTCGGTCTTGGCGATGGCGGCCGCGCCGATGCGCATGAGGTTGAAGGTGCCGATCAGGTTGACCTCGATGACCTTGCGGTAGCTGGCGAGGTTGTGCGGAGCGCCCTCGCGGTTGACGGTCCGCTCGGCCCAGCCGATGCCCGCGCTGTTGACGATCACGCGAACCGGCTTGCCCGTGGCCACGGCCGCGTCGACGGCCGCCTGCACGTCGCCCTCGTCCGAGACGTCCGTCCTGACGAAGACTCCGCCGAGTTCGTCGGCGATCGACTTGCCGCGCTCCTCGTTGAGGTCGGCGATGACCACGGTCGCGCCCTGGCGGGCGAGCTCGCGGGCCGTGGCCTCGCCCAGCCCGCTGGCCCCGCCCGAGATGATTGCTACTGCTCCGTTGACGTCCATGCCACGGACCCTAACGCGAGAACCGAATGAAGTTCTACTCGGGGTGCCCCAGTTTCTCTTCAGATCTCGCCCACGGCCGTGTCGACGTCCGAATAGACCTTTATCCGCCGGTCGAGGCCGGTGGTGCGGAGGATGCGGGCGACCGGAGCCTGGGGCGCGGCCAGCGAGACGCCGCCGCCTTCGCCCGTGGCCAGCCGCCAGGCCTCGATGAGCACCGACAGCCCGCTGGAGTCCATGAACGACAGCGCCTGGAGATCGAGGACGAGCCGCGCGCCGTCCTGTTTGATGGCGTCGCGCACCTCGTCGCGGAGGAAGGGTGCGGTGAAGAGGTCGAGCTCTCCCTCCACGGCCACCACCACGGCATCGCCCATGGCATGACGCGCCAGCCGCAGCTTCATCTGCCCTCCTCGATGAGCCACTGTACTTCCACATCCCCAGGGGGGCCTCATGGACAAACTACGATCACCACTATGCAGGACGACCTTTCTGGAACCCGCGTACGCCTGCCGGCCCTCGCGATCAGCCCGATCCGGGCTGTTCTGCGTAGGATCGCCTATGCCTGCGCCGCTCTGGGCGTGGTGTTCCTGCTGGTAGCGCTGGATCTGGACGGGTACAAGGACAGCTACGACGGCAAGGTCTCGCTGCTCGACGCGCTCTACTACGCGACGGTGACGGTGTCGACCACAGGGTACGGGGACATCACCCCTGTGACGCCCCTCGCCAGGACAGTGAACATCGTGGCCGTCACCCCGCTGCGCATCGTCTTCCTCGTCATCCTCGTGGGCACGACGCTCGAGGTCCTCACCCAGCGCACCCGCGACAACTTCCTGATCGACCGCTGGAGGTCCAGATTGCGTGACCACACCGTGATCGTCGGCTACGGCACCAAGGGCAGGGCCGCGATCCGCACGCTGCTCGAGAACGAGCGGGCCAAGGAGTCGATCGTGGTCATCGACCCGCGCGGCGACGCGATCGAGGAGGCCAACGGCGACGGCTTCGCCGGCGTGGTCGGCGACGCCACCCGCAGTGACGTGCAGAACAGGGCGGGCGTCAGCAGGGCGAAGGAGATCATCGTCGCCACCCAGCGCGACGACACCACGGCGCTCGTCACGCTGACCGCGCGTCAGCTCAACAAGCGCGCCACGATCGTGGCCGCGGTGCGCGAGGCGGAGAACGACCCCCTCATACGGCAGAGCGGCGCCGACGTCGTCATCACCTCCTCCGAGGCGGCGGGCAGGATGCTCGGCGTGGCCACCCAGAGCCCCGCCGTCAGCGCGCTGATCGAGGACTTCCTGGCCTACGGCAAGGGGCTCGACCTGGAGGAGCGCCCCGTCAAGCCGCACGAGATCGGCAGGTCGCCCTCCCAGTGCGACGGCGTGGTCGTCGCGGTCGTGCGCGATGGAAGGATCATGACCTACGCCGACCAGGAGGTCTCCTCGATCATGGAGGGCGACCGCGTGCTGGTCGTCAACGCCCCTCAGGAATAGCGAAGCCGTACGGCAGCTCGAGGCGGTGGGCGGCCAGCAGCGCGGGGTCGGCCAGCAGCGAACGGGTGGGCCCGTCGGCTGCGATCACCCCTCCTGACAGGATCAGCGAGCGCTCGCACAGCTCCAGCGCGTACGGCAGGTCGTGGGTGACCATCAGCACGGTCACGTCGAGCGAGCGGAGGATCTCGGCCAGTTCCCTGCGGGCGGCGGGGTCGAGGTTGGACGAGGGCTCGTCCAGCACGAGGATCTCGGGCTCCATGACGAGCACGGTGGCCACCGCCACCCGCCGCCGCTGCCCGAAGGACAGGTGGTGCGGCGGCCTGTCGGCGTGGTCGGCCATGCCCACCCTGTCGAGGGCGTTCTTGACCCTGCGCTCCAGTTCCTCGCCCTTGACGCCCATGTTGGCGGGGCCGAAGGCCACGTCGTCGCGGACGGTCGGCATGAACAGCTGGTCGTCGGGGTCCTGGAAGACCAGCCCGACCCGCTGCCTGATCTCCTTCAGCGTGCCGGGGCGCACCTCCGTGCCCGCCACCCTGACCAGGCCGTGGCCGGCGGTGAGGATGCCGTTGAGGTGCATGACGAGCGTGGTCTTGCCCGCGCCGTTCGGCCCGAGCAGCGCGACGCGCTCGCCCCTGCCGATCGTCAGGTCGACGCCGAACAGCGCCTGCGTGCCGTCCGGGTAGGCGTAGGCGAGCTCGCGCACCTCCAGGGAATTCACCACCATGACGCTCCAAGGACGGCCAGTGCGGTGACCGGCAGGGCCAGCGCGACCACCCACTGCCGCCCTGATCCCGAAATTTCGTGAATGACGGGGAGGGATCCGTTGTACCCCCTGCTGAGCATAGCCAGGTGGACCCGCTCACCCCGCTCGTAGGAGCGGATGAACAGCGCTCCCGCCGAGCGCGCGATCACCGGGATCTGCCGCACGTCGCGCGCCACGAAGCCGCGCGACTCCCTGGCCACCCGCATCCGCCGCATCTCTTCCATGATCACGTCCAGGTAGCGGAGCATGAACATCGCGATCTGCACCAGCAGCGAGGGCAGCCTCAGCCGCTGCGCGCCCAGAAGGATCATCCGGGGCTCGGTCGTGGCCGCAAGCAGGATGGAGGCCACGACGCCGAGCGAGGCCTTGGCCAGGATGTTCCACGCCGCCCACAGCCCCTGCACGCTCAGCGAGAGGCCGAGCACCTCGGCCCTCTCCCCCATCCCGATGAACGGGATCGCCACCGCGAACGCCACGAACGGCACCTCGATCACCATCCGCCGCGCGACGTGGCCGAGCGGCACGCGGGCCACCACCGCCACGGCGGCCAGCAGCAGCGCGTAGCAGCCGAACGCCCAGAAGGACTCCCGCGGCGTGGCCACGACGACGACCGCGAACGCGAGCACCGCCACCAGCTTGCAGTGCGGCGGCAGCCGGTGGACCGGCGAGTCGCCCGGACGGTAGAGCTGGTGGTGGTGTCCCGCGCCCATGCTCAGACCTCGGTCCTGCTGCCCCTGCGGCGGGCGGCGTAGGCGATGGCCGCCGCCACCACCAGCGTGATGCCCACGCCGACGAGGCCCGCGACGCCGACGGGGACCCCGCCCACGTCGCCGTAGTCGGCCAGCGCCCACGAGCCGAGCGGGTGGTCGGTGGCCTGGCCGAGGAAGCCCTTGTCCTCGGCGACCGCCTCCAGACCGTCGGGGTCGGAGGAGGCGAAGAAGGAGACCACGCCCGCGAGCAGGAGCGTCACGCCGATTCCCCCGATCAGGAACGGCCTGACGCCGCCCGCGGCCTTGCTGTCGGCGGCGGGCGCCGCGACGGTGGAGGTCGCGCCGTCCGCGCCCTTCAGCACGAGCGGCGCGCTCAGGCCGCGCGCGCCGTACACCAGGTCGGGCCGTACGGCCAGCACCGCGCCGACGGTGGCGGTGGTGATGAGCGCCTCTCCGATGCCGATGAGCACGTGGACGCCGCCCATGGCGGCCGCCACGGCGGCGGCGTCGACCGGCGCGGTGCCGCCGACCGCGAACAGCGCGGAGAAGGCCAGCGCGGAGACCGGCACCGAGACCAGCGCGGCGAGGAAGGCGCCGGCGCTCACCCCCGCCCTGCTCCTGACGGCCCTGGTGACCAGGCGGAAGACACCCCAGCCGACCAGGACGGTGACCACGCCCATGATCAGCACGTTGATGCCCAGCGCGGTGACGCCGCCGTCGGCGAAGAAGACGCACTGCACGAGCAGCACCACGGCCATGCACAGCACCCCTGTGTAGGGCCCGACGAGTATCGCGGCCAGCGCGCCGCCGAGCAGGTGTCCGCTGGTGCCCGCCGCGACGGGGAAGTTGAGCATCTGGACGGCGAAGATGAAGGCGGCGACCAGACCGGCCATGGGCGCGGTGCGGTCGTCGAGCTCTCTCTTCGCGCCACGCAGGCAGACCGCCACGCCCGCCGCCGCGACGACACCGGCGGAGACGGAGGTAGCGGCGTTGAAGAAGCCATCGGGTACGTGCACAGCCAAGCCTCCATGGAGGGGGATCAAACGTCCCTACTTTAAGTGATGGCTTTGCACCTGCATATATGTGGCAATTAGTCGAGGAGCTTCCGAAGGAGGGCGCGTGGTGTGATCTTGCGCACGACGGTGCTCAACCTGCCCTTGCCCGCCGTCGCGTAGGGCCTGACGCTGCTGCGCACGGGGCCGCGCCACCAGCTGCGCGGCTCGGCCACCGTGTCCGCGTCGGCCTCGATCCTGAAGCGCGCGGGCGGACCCCCGAGCTCCAGCTCCAGGTAGGCGTCCCAGGTGCCGGGCGCGAACCTGCCCACCGCGGGCCTGGAGGCGAACATCCCGCCTGGCAGCGACACCACCCGTTCGGTGCGCTCCCTGCCGGTGTGCCGCTCGCGCCAGACCAGCTGGCGCACGGCCCCCGCCTCGGGGATGCCGTCTCCCCCGACCGTGATGGCCCCGTCGATCACCAGCCGGTGCCCGAGCGCCCACCTCGTGCGGGTGAGCCGCACGGAGCCCGGCACGGTGAGCACGTGCCCGCCGATGTCGAGGCTCAGGTTGCCGTTGGACCTGGTGAAGTACGGCAGCGCGACCACGTTGCCGACCAGCCGGGGCGCGGGCCTGGTGATGCCGCTCTCCCTGTCGGCGCCCAGCCTGCCCAGGCGGACCACGCCCTCGCACTCGACGGCGACGTGCAGGTCCCACACGCCTGAGGTCAGCTCGGCCAGGTCGATCCTGGCGGAGAAGGCGTGCCCGTCGGTCTCGGCGGGCACGGCCACCTCGCCCGCCTCCTCGTTCCTCGACCGCAGCACCAGCGCGACGCCGCCCTGGCCGTCCAGGCCGTCGAGGGTGGCCTCGCCCTCCACCACCAGCCTGTCGCCCTCCCACCGCAGCCCGGTCAGGCGGCGCCACACGGTCGCCGCCTCGATGTCGGCCAGCCGTACGAGCCTGTCGATGTCGCCGAGAGCCGACAGGCGCTGCCTGTCGGTGGTGGGCAGCCTGGCCATGACGCCGGGGGTCATCCACTCGTCGCACAGCGCGGCGACCTCGTGCGCGATCTCCTTGCGCCGCACCTCGTCGGCCGCCAGGAAGGGCGCGCCGAGCTGGGCGAAGATGTCGAGCCTGAAGTGGCGGCGCAGCAGGTGGTCGCGCAGCGGGCCCGGCTCGACGTGCTGGGCCATCAGCGCGATCGGTCTTCTGATCATGGCGAGCCAGCCGAGCGGGTCGCGGCTGGAGGGCTGCTGCATGATGCTGCTGCCGTCGGGCCTGGCGACCAGGTGGTAGCAGTCGTAGTCGGCCACGACGGAGATGACCTTGGCGTGGCAGTAGGCGTGGACGCTGAAGTAGATGTCCTCACCGACCAGCTGACCCTCGGCGAACCTGATGCGGTGCCTGTCGAGCAGCTCCCTGCGGAAGAGCTTGAAGCAGCTCAGGCTGTTGTAGACGGCGCTGGTGCCCAGCTCGGCCCGGTCGGCGCTGGCCTGGAACATCGAGACCGGCGCCCTGCGGCCGTGGCCGACGATCTTGCCGAGGACGATGTCGGAGCCGTTGCGGTCGGCGACGGCGAGCATGCGCTCCATGGCCTCGGGCCCGAGATGGTCGTCGGCGTCGCAGAAGAAGACGTAGCGGCCCCTGGCGTGCTCGATGCCGGTGTTGCGCGGGCCGCCCGCGCCGCCGGAGTGCTCGGCGCGCACCACCCTGATCACGCCTCGGTGGTAGTGGGCGTAGAGGTCGAGCAGGTCGGCGCTGCCGTCGGTGGAGCCGTCGTCGACCACGACGATCTCCTTGTTCACCCGCTGCACGAGAGCGGAGGTCAGGCTGCGATCGAGAAAGTCCCTGCAGTTGTGAACAGGGATGATGACGCTGACGTCGACACCCCCGTCGTCGGACCCCGTTGGTTGTTCAGCCACAGCCGTGCCCCTCAGCCGTCACGTTCCGCTTGCATCCCGTTTCAGTATGTGACTAGGGAAGGGCGTGGCGTGGCCGATCGGGCGTGTTCATGCCCGTCCTTTTAGGCCAGCAGACATATGCCTCAGAGCTGCGTATTTGCAGATTAAAAGGGGTGTCGCGGGAGCGCTGAATTCCTCCCGGGCGTAGAGAATCATCCCCGCAGGGAACAGTGCCCTACCCCCGGCCCTCCCGCGTGATCCGGAAGTACGTATCGCGCGTCTACACTCAGGCAACCTTGACCGGGGAGGTGGCAGGAATGGGAACGGAACTCAGCCGTCAGACGACCGAGGATCCAGCCGTGCGCTCTGCCGAGCGCATCGTCTCCTCCGCACGACTGGGCGAGCTGTACGAGTGCTCGGCGCTGTTGCGCCGCACACGGCAGCGCGCCGAGGAGATCGTGAACGAGGCACGGGTCCTGCTCGCGGAGGCCGAACTCTACGGAGACCCCATCCGCGTGCTCGCGCTCAACGCCCAACTCGAGGAGGCACGTGCGGCCTACCGCAGAATTCTCCAGGCCTACACCACGATCTGCAGGAAGATCGCCGAGGAGCGGAGCGCCATCATCATGGCGCAGGTCGAGGAGACCAGGACCGCCATGAACGAGGGATTGTCAGGCGTCGCCTGACAGGCGTACCGTCAGGATATGCCTGACACGTGGAAGGACAGACTCCGCTGCTCGTTCTGTCACAAGAAGAGCACCGAGGTCGCCAAGCTCGTGGCGGGGCCTGGCGTCCACATCTGTGACCAGTGCATCGGTCTGTGCAACGAGATCCTCGAGGCCGAGCGGCTCGACGCCTCGCCCGAACCCAGGCTCCCCATGTGGGAGGAGATGAGCGTCGAGCAGATCCTCGGCCACCTCCCCAAGATCGCCGCCGTACAGGTGCAGATCGACGACAACCTCCACGACTGGGTGCGCCACCTGCGCACCCGCGACGTGAGCTGGGAGCGCATCGGCGCCTCGCTCAACATGACCAGGCAGTCGGCCTGGGAGCGCTTCAGGTAAACCGGTGTGGCCAGTGGGGCGTCTCATGATCAGGGAGGCCCACCATGCAGGTTCTCGATGGCCTCGCGGCGACCGACCTGACCGAGCTCAGGCTTGAGCTTCTGCTGGTCAGCGCGCTGCATGAGGAGGCCGATCGGCTGGCCGCCGAGTGAACGGGCTCCAGCTCCCCGGCCAGGGCCGGGGAGCTGGAGCAGGGGGCTCAACGCAGGTCGGGCGGCAGCCGCCGCCTCTTCAGCGCCAGATGCAGGTGGAGCCTGGTCAGGCCGTCGTCGAGATCGGCGCCGAGCGCGCCGGCGATGCGGCCGAGACGGTAGTAGAGCGTGGTCCTGTGCAGGTGCAGGCGGGCCGCCGTGCGCTGGGCGTTGCCGCCGAGGTCGAGATAGGTCTCCAGGGTGTGGGCCTGCTCGCCGTCCAGCGGGGCCAGCGGGTCGTCGGCCGCGCCGAGCAGCACGCGGTAGACCCCCAGCTCCGACCACGAGACGTGCGAGGGCAGGGCGGGGTCGGCCGCGGCGAGATGCGCGGCGGCCAGCGCCTGCCGGTAGCTCTCCGGAGCCGTGTCGAGCCCGGCGGGGTCGCTGTAGCCGCGGGTGACGCCCTCTTCGAGGGGAGCGCTCTCCGCGGGATGGCGCAGCAGGTAGGCCGCGTGCGTGTCGGTCATGAACCCGCCGATGGCGTGACGCTCCCTCCGCGCCGAGACGGGGATGACGACGCACACCTGGACGAGCTGGGGCGGCATCCTCTCCCAGCCCTGTCCTGTGGTGAGCAGACGGCGGACCAGCGTGTCGGGGTCCTCCCGCCAGTCGGCCGCCAGATCGCGAGCGGCCTCCTCCGCCAGGGCCAGCGCCTCGTCGTCGAGCGACTGGCCGGGGTCGAGCAGCCACAGGTAGCCGAGGCAGCGCCCGCCGTGCCTGATGGGCACGCAGACCCGCGCGCCCATCCCGAGCTCGGGGTTGGCGGGCAGGCGCACGGGGGAGGTGGCGGTGGCGATGCCGTGCCTGTCCTGCCACCTGCTGACCTCGGGGGCGATCTGCCTGGACAGGATCGCGGCCACGCGCACGGGATCGGCGTCGGCGTGCATGGAGCTGTAGGCGAGCAGGTGGCCGTCGGGGTCGTCGACCGAGACGCTGCGCTCGATGACCGCCGCGAGCGCGTCGAGCCTTGCCTGCATCCGACAAGTGTAGGAGCGGGTCCCTTCATCCACACCATGCGCCGGCGCGAAGAGCCTGCCTAACCTGACCCCATGCTCGCCCCTCGCTCCTGGGTACCCGCCGCCTCCGAGGACCTCGTCCGACGCGGCGCGGCCGAGGTCGCCGCCCAGAACCCGCTGTCCACGCTGGCCGAGATCGACAGGCTCGCCGCCCGCAACCACGAGATCCACGACGTCGAGTGCGTCAACCTCAACCCCGCGGCCAACATCATGAACCCGCGCGCGGAGGCGCTGCTGTCGGCGAACCTCGGCTCGCGCCCGTCGCTCGGCTATCCGGGCGACAAGTACGAGATGGGCCTCGAGGCGATCGAGCAGATCGAGATCATCGCCGCCGCGCTGGCCGCCGAGGTCTTCTCCGCCCGCTACGCCGAGGTCCGTGTCGGCTCCGGCGCGCTGGCCAACCTCTACGCCTTCATGGCGACGTGCCGTCCAGGCGACACGATCATCGCCCCTCCGCCCTCCATCGGCGGCCACGTCACCCACCACGCGGCGGGAGCGGCCGGTCTCTACGGCCTGACCACGGTGGACGCGCCCGTCGCCGCCGACGGCTACACCGTGGACGTCGCGGCGCTGCGCGAGCTGGCCGTGCGGGTCAGGCCCAAGCTGATCACCATCGGCGGCAGCCTCAACCCCTTCCCCCACCCGGTGGCCGCCGTGCGCGAGGTCGCCGACGAGGTGGGGGCGCGGGTGCTCTTCGACGCCGCCCACGCGTGCGGGATGATCGCGGGAGGCGTCTGGCCCAACCCGCTCGCCTCGGGCGCCCACCTGATGACGATGAGCACCTACAAGAGCCTCGGCGGTCCGGCGGGCGGCCTGGTCGTCACCGACTCGGCCGACCTGGCCGAGCGGCTCGACGCCATCGCCTACCCGGGCCTGACGGCCAACTTCGACGCGGGCCGTACGGCGGCGCTGGCCGTGGCGCTGCTCGACTGGAAGGTCGCGGGCAAGGCGTACGCGGAGATGATGGTGGGCACCGCCCACCAGCTGGCCACCAGCCTGGCCGAGCTCGGCCTACCGGTCTTCGGCGGCGGCACCAACTCCCACCAGTTCGCCCTGCTGGCCCCTGGCGGCGGCCAGGCCGCGGCCCGCAGACTGCGTCAGGCGAACCTGCTGGCCTGCGGGATCGGCCTGCCCGTCGCCCCCGTGGCGGGCGACGTGAACGGGCTGCGCCTGGGCACGCCCGAGGTGGCGAGGCTCGGCATGAAGGAGGACGACATGCCGGTCCTGGCCTCGTTCATCGCCCGCGGTCTCGACCCTTCGACGGATCCGGCGTCGGTGGCCCCCGAGGTGACGGCCTGGCGCGCGGGCTTCTCCGGCGTCCACTTCACCTGCTAGACGGGGCGTTGCACCCTGGCCGCCCTCGCCGCGGCCCCCGCGCGGCGGGGCAGGCCCACGGTGACGACCAGTCCGCCCTCGGGGCGGGGAAGCGCGGTGACGGTGCCGCCGTGCGCGTCGACGATGGCCCTGACGATGGACAGCCCGAGCCCCGAGCCGCGTTCGGACCTCACCCTGTCGCCCGACAGCCGTCTGAAGGGCTCGAACAGGTCGTCCACGTCGTACGGAGGCACCACGGGCCCGGTGTTCTCCACGGTGATCACCGCCGACTCGTTCTCGCTGGAGACCCTGACCCAGATCTCTCCGTCGCGCACGTTGTACTTGATCGCGTTCTCGAGGAGGTTGAAGACGCACCTCTCCAGGAAGAGCGGGTCCCCCTCCGTCATCGCGGAGCCGAGGTCCTGGTGGATCGTGACGCGCCGCCTGCGGGGGTGCAGGTCGGCCTGCTCCATCGCGGTCGCCACCACGTGACGCAGCTCGACGGGCTTGCGGACCGACAGCTCCTGCTCCGACTGGGCGAGCAGGAGCAGACCCTCGATCAGCCGCTCGTGGCGGGAGTTGGTGCCGAGCAGCGCCCTGGCCAGCGCCTTGAGGTCGGGCGAGGCCTCGGGCTCCTCCAGCGACACCTCCAGCACCGTACGGTTGACCGCCAGCGGGGTGCGCAGCTCGTGCGAGGCGTTGGCGATGAACCTGCGCTGCGCGTCGAAGACCCTGTGGAGCCGGTCGAGCATCGCGTCGAAGGTGTCGGCCAATCGTTTGACCTCGTCTTTCGGCCCCACCAGAGCGATGCGCTCGTGCAGGTTGCTCTCCGACAGCCGCTCCGCGGTCTCGGTGACCCTGTCGAGCGGTCGCAGCGCGCGGTCGGCCACCAGGTAGGCGACCACGACCGCGGTGATCCCGATGAGCACCATGATCATCAGGGAGGAGCGCAGCATCTCCTCCAGCACGTCGGCAGCCCTGGCGCCGACCGCCCGCTTGACCTCCACGCCGATCTGCTCCTGGGACGGCAGCGCCGCTCCGGGACTGGTCTTCGTGTACGCCATGACCATCTGCTTGCCCAGGGCGTTGGCCGTCAGGATGTAGGTGAACCAGAGCAGCACCGAGCCGGCCACGAAGAACAGCGCGCCGTACAGCACGGTGAGTCGTGCCCTCAGTCCGAGCCTCACAGCCGGTACCCCTTGCCCGGCACGTTCTCCAGGACCGGAGGCGCGCCCAGCTTCCTGCGCAGCGCGGTCATGGTGACGCGCAGCACGCTGGTGTCTCCCTCGGCGAACTCGTCCCACACCTCCCTGCGCAGCTGGGCCGAGCTGACCAGCCGGCCTTCGGCGCGCATCAGCTCCCGCAGCAGGTCGAACTCCTTGCGGCTCAGCGCGACCTCGCGCCCGTCCCTGGTGACCGTACGGCGCGCGGGGTCGAGCCTGATCCCCGCCCGCTCCAGCACCGGCTGGGCCACCGTGGAGGTACGGCGGGCCAGCGTCCTGATCCTGGCCACCAGCTCGGCGAAGGCGAACGGCTTGACCAGGTAGTCGTCCGCGCCGAGCGACAGCCCGTCGACCCGGTCGCGCACCTGCCCCGCCGCGGTCAGCATGAGGATCCTGCTCTTGCTCGTCAGCTCCCCGCAGACGTCGTCGCCGTGCACCTCCGGCAGGTCACGGTCGAGGACGACGACGTCGTAGTCGATGTAGGAGGCCCGCTCCAGCGCCTCCTGGCCGTCGTAGGCCACGTCGACGGCCATCGCGTGCAGCCTGAGGCCCCTCGCGACGGCGTCGGCCAGTTGTTCCTCGTCTTCGACGATCAGCACCCGCATGTCTCAGAGAGTGCAGCACCGCCTGTTAGTCGCGAGTAAGCGCCTTATCCGGCTTTAGCGCCCTGTTCGGTGAAGTGTGCCGCATGAGAACACGACTAGTGCTGGCCTCCCTGCCACTGCTCCTCCTCACCGCCTGCGGCAGCGCCCCCACCACCACCGAGGTGGCGAGCGCCGACGGCACGGCGAAGACCGGCAGCGCCAAGCCCAGCCCATCCGCCACGGTCGACAGGGCCGAGGCCCAGCTCAAGTTCGCGCAGTGCATGCGTGAGAACGGCGTCGACATGGCCGACCCCGACCCCAACGGCGGCATCCGCATCGAGGCCAAGAAGGGCGGCCCCGACCAGGGCCTCATGGACAAGGCCATGAAGGTCTGCAAGGAGCACCTCGACGGCGCGGTCGGCGACAAGGCCGCCCAGGATCCCAAGCGCCGCGACCAGATGCTCAAGTTCGCCCAGTGCATGCGCGAGCACGGCGTCGACATGCCCGACCCCAGCGCCGACGGCATGGTGAAGATGACCGTGCCCGAGGGCACCAGCGAGGCGACGGTCAAGGCCGCCCAGGAGGCGTGCAAGGAGCTCGCGCCCGGCATGGCTGGGGGCGGATCGTGAGAAAAGGCGTTCTCGCGGGCGCCTGCCTTCTCGCGGTCGCGGCGGCGGGGACGGCGCTGGTCGTCCTCACCGAGGGCGGCAGCACCGGCGTGGCCGCACAGAGCGCCGCGCTGGTGCCCGCCACCGCGCCCATCACCAAGCAGGACCTGGTGGACACCAAGACCGTGGAGGGCTCGCTCACCTACTCGGGCGAGCGCCAGGTCTCCTCGGGCAAGGCGGGCACCGTCACCTGGGTTCCCGAGGAGGGCTCGATCATCAAGCGCGGCCGCTCGCTGCTCAAGATCGACCGCGAGCCCGTCGTCCTGATGTACGGCAAGCTGCCCCTCTACAGGCCCCTGGAGCAGGGCATCGACGACGGCCCCGACGTCGAGCAGCTGGAGCGCAACCTGAGAGCGCTCGGCTACGACGACTTCACCGTCGATGACCATTTCTCCTACGCCACCTACCTGGCCGTCCTCGAATGGCAGGAGGACAGGGGCCTGCCGGAGACGGGGCGGGTGGACGCCTCCCAGGTGGTGTTCCTCCCCTCGGCGGTCAGGGTGACCGAGGCCAAGGCCGCCGTCGGCGCCAGAACCGCTCCGGGCCAGCAGGCCCTGACCGTCAGCGGCCTGCGACGGCTCGTCCACGTGGACCTCGACACCGGCGACCAGTCGCTGGCCAGGAAGGGCGCCAAGGTCGAGGTCGAGCTGCCCGGCGGCGAGACGATGGCGGGGAAGATCACCTCGGTCGGCACCGTGGCCAAGAGCGCCCAGGACGGCACGACCATCGACGTCGACATCACGCTGGCGAAGACCCCGAAGACCAGGCTCGACCAGGCTCCCGTCGAGGTCGAACTGGTCAGCGAGCGCAGCGAGGACGTGCTCGCCGTACCGGTGGAGGCGCTGCTCGCGCTGCGCGAGGGCGGCTTCGGCGTCGAGGTCGTGGAGGGCGCGCGCACCCGGCTGGTCCCGGTCAAGGTCGGCGCGTTCGGCGGAGGCATGGTCGAGATCACCGGCGAGGGCCTGACCGAGGGCATGAAGGTCGGGGTGCCGTCGGAATGAACATCGTCGAGCTGCGCGGGGTCACCAAGACCTACAACGGGCACGTCCACGCGCTGCGCGGGGTGGACCTGACCGTCTCCACGGGGGAGCTGCTGGCGATCATCGGCCCCTCAGGGTCGGGCAAGTCCACGATGCTCCACATGATCGGCACCCTCGACCGGCCGACCACGGGGTCCGTGCGGATCGCGGGGCACTCCGTCCTCGACCTGACCGATCGGCAGCTGTCCGCGTTGCGAGCCCGCCACCTCGGCTTCGTCTTCCAGCAGTTCCATCTCTCGCCGGGGGTGAGCGCCCTGGACAACGTGGCCGACGGGCTCCTCTACACCGGCACCCCGCTGCGCACCCGCCGCGAGCGGGCCGCGGCGGCGCTGGAGCGCGTAGGGCTCGGACATCGGCTCGACCACAAGCCGAACCAGATGTCGGGCGGCGAGCAGCAGCGCGTCGCCGTGGCCAGGGCCGTCGTCGGCGATCCTCCGCTGCTGCTGGCCGACGAGCCGACGGGCAACCTCGACTCGGCGGCGGGCGCGGAGGTTCTGAAGATCATCAAGGAGCTCCACGAGGGAGGCACCACGATCGCGATCATCACGCACGACAACGAGATCGCCGAATGGTGTCCCCGGCAGGTACGGGTCAGGGACGGGCTGGTGCTGTCATGAAGCCGGCGAGGCTGAGCCTGTCCGACGTCTTCAGGGTGGGCGCGTCAGGGCTGCACGCCCGTCCGACCAGGGTGATCCTCTCGGCGCTCGGGATCGCGATCGGCATCGCCACGATGATCGCGGTGATCGGCATCTCGTCGTCCTCACGCGAGGAGCTGCTGCGCCAGCTCGACAAGCTCGGCACCAACATGCTGACGGTCTCGGCGGGCAACACCGTCTTCGGCGAGCCGTCCAAGCTGCCCGTCGGCGCGGTCGACATGGTCTCCCGCATCGCCCCCGTCACCTCCGCCGCCGCGACGGGGACCGTCTCGACCACCGTGCGGAGGACCGCTCACATCGACGAGGCGGTCACCGGGGGCATCACCGTCCAGGCCGCGACCACCTCCCTGCTCACCACACTGGAGGGGGGCGTGGCGAAGGGGACCTGGCTGAACGACGCCACCTCCCGCCAGCCCGCCGTCGTCCTCGGCGCCAGGGCCGCCGAGCGGCTGGGGATCACCCGTACCGGGGTGCGCGTCTGGATGGGCGGCCGGTGGTTCACCGTGATCGGGATCCTCGGCCCCATGCCGCTGGCCCCCGAGATCGAACGCTCGGCGCTCGTCGGCTTCCCCGTCGCCGAGGAGGAGCTCGGCTTCGACGGGCACCCGACGACGCTCTACGAGCGGTCCGCGGAGGAGGCGGTGGAGGGGGTGCGGGAGGTCCTGCCCCGTACGGTCAACCCGGAGAACCCCTCCGAGGTCGAGGTCAGCCGCCCGTCCGACGCGCTGGCGGCCAAGGCCGCGGCCTCGGGCGCCTTCACCAACCTGCTGCTGGGCCTCGGCGCCGTGGCGCTGCTGGTCGGCGGGGTGGGCGTGGCCAACACCATGGTCATCTCGGTGCTGGAGCGCAGGAAGGAGATCGGGCTGCGGCGCTCGCTCGGCGCCACCCGAGGGCAGGTGCGGGTCCAGTTCCTCTCCGAGTCGCTGCTGCTGTCGGCGCTGGGCGGGGTCGCGGGCGCCGTCCTCGGCGCTCTGGCCACCATCGGGTACGCGCTGTCGCAGGGCTGGCCACCCGTCGTCCCGCCGTGGTCGATCGGCGGCGCGGTCGGGGCCACCCTGGTCATCGGCACGGTGGCGGGGCTGTACCCGGCCATGCGCGCGGCCCGCCTGTCCCCCACGGTGGCGCTGTCCACCTCCTGACCCCCCGATCCGAGCAGGGCGGCGGCATCGATCCGATTCCCGATGCCGCCGCCCTGCTCGCATCACAGGGCCCCGACCCGCGTGGGGTGATCCATGATGGCGACCTCAGCTCGACTCCTCCGCCTCGGTGACGAGCTCCTCGCTCCACAGCCTGCGCATCTCCGCGCAGCCGTCCAGCAGTTCGTCGAGCGGGCCGCGGCCGACGACCCTGCCGCGGTCGAGCACGACGACCTGGTCGGCCCGTTCGAGCGCCGCCTTCCTGTGCGAGACCACGAGCAGCGTCTCGGGCCCGCTCCCTTCGCGGGCCGCGTGGGCGATCCTGTCCCACAGCAGCCTCTCCGTCTCCACGTCGAGCGCGGACGACAGGTCGTCCACGACCAGCAGGTCGGGCCGCCTGACCAGCGCCCGCGCGGCCGTCGCCCGCTGCACCTGCCCTCCTGACAGCCGTACGCCGCGGGGCCCGACGACCGTGTCCATGCCCTCGGCCATCGCCGCGAGGTCGTCCTCGAAGGCCGCCAGCCTCAGCGCGCGCTCGATCTCGTCGTCGCCCGCCCGCCTGCCGAGGAGCAGGTTCTCCCTCAGCGACTCGGAGAACAGCCGCGGGACCTGGCTGGCGTACGCCACGCGGCCAGGAACCATGAACGTCCCCGGATCGTCGACGCGCACGCCGTTCCACAGGATCGCCCCCTCGTCCGCGGGCAGCAGACCGAGCAGGGCGCGCACCAGCGTCGTCTTGCCCGCGCCGACGGCCCCCGTGATCACCGTGAACGAGCCCCGCCTGACCCGCAGGTCGACCTCGTGAACACCACGCCCGCTCGCGTCGTGGCGGACGGTCAGCCCCCTGACCTCGACGACCTGGAGCGCCTCGCCTCGATCCGGCGGCGGGGGGACGGCGGGCCGCTCCCTGTGGAACCAGACACCGGTGTTCCTCGACAGGTCGGCCGCGTCTTCGTGCGGGGCCATCAGCCTGGTGAGCCTTTCGGTCGAGACCGCGGCCTGGGGCAGGCGGTAGAGGATCACCCCGATGGTGCGCGGCAGCGCCGTCAGCCAGCCGACGTAGCTGGTGAACAGCGCCAGATCGCCCACGGTGAAGTCGCCACGCCGCATGGCCGACGCGGACAGGAGCAGCACGAGTCCGACGCTGATCTCGACCGTCGCGCCTGTCGCGGTGCCCAGCAGGTCGGTGGCCAGCCGGTCCTTGACCGCCGCGTTCCTGCGCCTGCCGTTGTGCTCGCGCAGGCGGCGCATGACGGCCTCCTCCGCGCCCGCGGTCTTGATCGCCAGCACGCCGCCGAAGGTCTCCCCGATGACGGCCGTGACGGCCGCGCCGAGCTCCCTGGCCCGCCGGTGCAGCCTTCTGATCACTGCGTTCATGAGGCGGCTGAGCACGCCGATCGCGATCATCGGCAGCGCCATCACCAGCGTGATGACGGGATCGATGGAGGCCATGATCGCCAGTGCGGCGCCGCCGAAGAGCGCCGCGCCCGCCAGCGCCACGGACTCGTCGACGAACTCGACGACGTCACGCACGTCGTCGCGGAAGCGCGCGACAGACTCCCCCGACGAGTGCGGCAGCCTGGTCGCGGCCGCTCCCCTCGCGGTCAGGATCGAGCGCAGGGCGTTCGACCGCAGGAGGGTCGCGGCCGCGGCCCACCAGTAGACGCCGTAGGTCCAGGCGACGACGATCACCACACCGCGGACCACCTCCACGCCGACGAAGGCCGCGCACAGCCACAGCGCCTGCTCCAGTGCCGCGGGGCGGTGCCCGCCGATGTGGTCGAAGAGCTGCTGGAGCACCAGCCCTCCCGCGAGCGGGATGACGCTGACCGGCATCCACAGGAGCGCGCCGACGAGATAGCGGCGCAGGTCGAACCGGGCCAGCCGGGTGGCCACCAGCATCACGGGCTTCATCGGCGCACCTGCGCCATGTCCAGCATGCGGGAGAACCTGCTGTCAGGGTCCGCGGCGAGCTCGTGGCGGTAGCCGTACTCGACGATCCTTCCGCCGTCGACGACGGCGATCTTGTCCACCCTGGACAGCGACGAGAGCCTGTGCGCGATGAGCACGCCGGTCCTGTCCTTGAGCAGCCGGTCGACGCTCTGCTCGATGCGCCGCTCCGTGGCGGGGTCGAGGCGGCTGGACGCCTCGTCGAGCACGACCAACCCGGGGTCGGTGAGGAAGGCGCGGGCGAAGGCCAGCAGCTGCGCCTCGCCCGCCGAGACGCCACGTAGCTCGGTGTCGAGCCCGTCGGGCAGCGTCGCCAGCCACTCGCCGAGACCGACGTCGGCGAGGACGGCGCGCAGGCGGCGGTCGTCGTCCAGCGGCCTGAAGAGCGTGAGATTGTCCCTGACGCTGGCGGCGAAGAGCTGCACGTCCTGCGTGACGACGCACGTCCGCGCGCGCACCGACGCGGGGTCGGCGTCGCGCAGGTCGAGCCCGCCGATCCTGACGGCGCCCTCCGTCGGGTCGTAGAGGCGCAGCGCCATCCTGGCGATGGTGGTCTTGCCGCTGCCCGTACGGCCCACCAGTCCCAGCGTCTCGCCGGGCGCCAGTGTGATCGTGACGTCCGAGAGCACCCGCGCGTCGTCGTCGGCGTAGGCGAAACCCACGCCGTCCAGCTCCAGGCTGAGCGGGCCCTTCGGGGGCAGTGGCCTGGGGTCGGCGGGCGTGGGAAGGGTGCGCCGCTCGGCCAGCAGCTCGCCGATGCGAGTCAGACCGGCCAGCGCCGTCTGGTACTGCCTCAGCTGGTCGATCAGGCGCTCGAACGGCGCCCGCACCATGAGCGTGTACTGGAAGAGCAGGACGGCCGTGCCGACCGTGAGCGTCCCTGACTGCCGCGTCCACGCCGCCAGCCCGAGGACGATCGCCGTACCGGCCGCGAACGCCACCGAGGTGCCCGCGAGCAGCGTGGTTCCGATCCGCGCGTCCCTGTTCTCGGCGTGGAACAGGGCGGCGCTCGCCTGGTGGAAGCGGTTCACGGCGTGCTCGCCGGCGCCGTTGGCCCTGAGGTCCTCCGCACCCGCCAGCCGTTCCTCGAGGTTGCCGAAGAGCGCCGCGTCGGCCGCCCGTGACCGGGCGGCAGACGGTACGGCCAGCCGCTGCGCGCGGGCCATGCCGTACCCGATGAGCAGGCAGTAGACCAGCAGGACGGCGCCGAGGCGCACGTCGATGGTGAGCACCATCACGATCACGCCGGCGAGGAGCAGCAGGCCTGCCACGACGTCCATCAGGAAGGCGACGACGAAGTCGGCGACGGCCACCACGTCGCCGTCCACCCTCTCGATCATCTCGCCGGGCGTGTGCCTGCCGTGGAAGGCCATATCGAGGCCGAGCGCGTGCTCGGCGAGCCGCTCCCTGAGGCGGTTCGTGCCGTCCCACGCGAGCCTGCTCGCGAGCCAGGCGGTGAGGAGCCTGGCGACCTGGCCCGCCACGGCGAGAGCCAGGTAGCCGAGCGCGAGCAGCGTCAGATGACGGGTGCTCGCTCCGCCGATCGCGTCGTCGACGAAGCCGCGCGTGAGCTGCGGCGCGGCCAGCGGCAGCGCGGTCGCGGCGACGACGGCCGCGGTGAGCGCGGCGGCGGAGCGGGGGCCGGGGCGGAGGTGGCGCAGGACGTCGCCTGCGGAGGCGGCCATCGCCTAGACCCGCCGCTTCACGCGCAGCAGGTACTCCTTGCGGTTGAGCGGGTTGTGGTCGCTCCTCCGCCTGCTCCGCACCGGCCCGGAGACCGGCTGGTAGCGGTCGAAGGCGCACTCCAGCTCACCCTCCCCGCGCGTCAGCGCGGGCAGCTGCCGCTGCAGCCCGTGCACCATGGCCGCGGGGATCTCTCCTTCGAGCACGTACGCCGAGCCCCTGCTCTCCGAGCTCTGCGGTACGGCCCGCAGCCGCGCCAGTGCGGCGACCATCTGGCCGAACGCGTCGGCAGGGATCTCCAGCCTGAAGCGGTGCATCGGCTCGTACACCCTGGTGCCCGCCTGCCTGAGCGCGCTCATCAGCACCAGCGGCGTCAGGTTGCGGAAGTCGCCCGCGGTGCTCGACATGCTCTTGTCGAAGACGGCATGGGAGTGGCTCTGCCGCGCCGCGTAGCCGGAGTGCGTCATGGTGACCGTGCAGTCGGAGATCTCCCACCCGTGGACGCCCTGCAGCAGGGTCAGGCGCACGGTGTCCTCGACTGCCTTGAAGAACGTGGGCGGCATCGACCCGGGCTCGACCTCCAGCCCGAACTCCACCCCTGTGCCGGCCGGAGCGGGCTCGACACGCAGCCCGACGGTCGCGAGGAACGGGTTGCCCTGCTCGTGCATGATCTCGACGGCCGCGCCCGTGCCGCTGAGCCGTTCGACGCAGATGGTCGTCGTCTCGCGGAAGGTGACGTCCACGTGGAAGTCCTCGGCCAGCGTGGCCTGGATGACCTCCTTCTGCACCTCGCCGTAGAGGGAGACGGACACCTCCCGCCTGATCTCGTCCTGGCGCACGTTGATCAGCGGGTCCTGCTCGGCGAGGTGGGCGAGCGCCAGGTGCAGCGCGCCCCTGTCCTGGGGCCGCGCGGGGACGACCACGGTCTCCAGCGTGGGAGGGGCGAAGTGGTGAGTCTCCGCCTCGTTCACGGGGGTGCCGATCGTGTCGCCGATGCGGACGTCGGTCAGGCCACGCACCTTGGCGATCCGCCCGGCGACGACCTGCCCGCGCTGGACGGCGGAGCCGCGCTCGAACACGCTGATCGCGGTGACCCTTCCTGCGTCCGTCTGCTCTCTGACGGGCAGGGCGCCGGAGAACATCCGCACGTAGGCGATCTTCTCCCCCGCGGGACCGCGCTCGACCTTGAAGACGGTGCCCGAGACGGGGCCGTCCACGTCACCCTCGATCGCGGGCAGCAGCTCCCCGATGCCGGAGATCAACGAATCCACACCGGCCCCTGTCACCGCCGAGCCGAAGTAGACCGGGTGTACCAGCGCCCGTCGGGTCTGCGCCGCCAGCTCCTTGCGGAGCACGCCGTACGGCATCCGCGCCGCGTCGTCGACGAAGGCGGCGAGAAGCGCGTCATCGCCCTCGGCGAGCACCTCCGCGAGCCTCGCCGTGAACGCCGCGTCGGCGGCGCCGTAAGGACGGAAATCGGAGCGCGGCGTGCCCACCTCGCGCACCGATCCCATCGCGATCACGGCAGGGGTGAGTTTCTCTGAGATCGTCCGCAGCACGCGCTCGTCCTGCGCGCCGCCACGGTCGATCTTGTTCACGAAGATCAGCGTGGGGATGCGCAGCCGTCGCAAGGTCCGCATGAGCACCCGGGTCTGCGCCTGCACGCCCTCGACGGCGGAGACGACCAGGACGGCGCCGTCGAGCACGCTGAGCACCCGCTCCACCTCGGCGATGAAGTCGGGGTGGCCGGGGGTGTCGATCAGGTTGACGGTGACGCCGCCGATCTCGAACGACACGACGGCGGACTTGATGGTGATCCCGCGCTGTCGTTCGAGCGCAAGGGAGTCGGTCTGTGTGTTGCCCTCATCGACGCTGCCGACTTCGTCGATGACACCGGCGGCGTGGAGCAGCCGCTCGGTCAGGCTCGTCTTACCGGCGTCTACATGCGCCAGAATCCCCAAGTTCAACGTGCTCACGGAGCGACATGTCCTCAAGATAGGTGGCATTTACCTTTTGGGTGGACATGTAAGCCGTGCGCATTTCTGTCTCCTTGATCGGCGAGCGGTCCTCTCGAGTAGATCAGAGGGCCGCTTCGGCGAACAACCGATTTGTCATCGGGCAGAACCGGCCTCGAGGGACCTGACGGCGTGCTCGACCCAGGCGTCCAGGAACCGGTCCGCCTCGAGACCGCCAGGTGTGTGCCCGATGAGGATGTTCAGCAGCGGATGGTAGGCCAGCGACGAGATCAGCACGGCCGCCGTCGCCTCGGGGTCGGCCACGTCGGCGCCCTGCGCCCTGATCCACTGGGCGGCCTCGCGGCAGATTGCGCTGGACGGCCGCCTCCAGCAGTGCCCCCTTGGAAGGGCAGTCAGTCTGCGATGGCCTGGTAGGCGGTGGTCCAGAAGTCCTTGTGGAGGCGGGGCGTGTCCAGGGAGTCCATGGCCGCCTGGGTGAACAGGATGCCGGTCAGCCCCTCGACCGGATCGGCGTACGCCGTGGTGCCCAGGCCTCCGTCCCAGCCGAACTGGCCCACCGACGCCAGGTCGCGCCGGTGCGTACGGACGGCCATCCCGAAGCCGTAACCGCCGTGCCTGCCGAAGTGGTCGCCGAAGGCGTCCTTCTCGACCTTCTGCTCCGGAGTCAGGTGGTCCGTCGTCATCAGCTCGACCGACGCGCGGGACAGGATGCGCTCGCCGCGGTGCACTCCCTTGTTCAGCAGCATCCGGTAGAAGGCGTGGTAGTCGTCCACGGTCGAGACCAGCCCGTCGCCACCCCTCTCGAAGACCGGCGGCGAGCTGTACTTGCCGCCTGCCGCCTCGTCCCACACGACCAGCCCGCCGGTCTGCGGGTCGTGGGCGTAGCTGGTCGGCAGCCTGTCGATCTTGTCGGCGGGCACGTGGAATCCGGAGTCCTTCATCCCGAGCGGGCCGAAGAGCCGCTCGCGCAGGAACGCCTCGAACGACTGCCCCGCCACCCGCTGGACGAGCACGCCGAGCACGTCGGATCCCGTGTGGTACTGCCACAGCGTCCCCGGCTGGTGCATCAGCGGAAGCCGGCCCAGCCGGCCGAGCCATTCGTCGGGCCCCGCCTCCGGCGCGGAGCCGTCCAGGCCCAGCTCGCGCATGGCGACCTGGATGGGGTAGGTGTCAGGAGCCGCCAGCACCGCACCGAAACCGAAGGTGAAGGTCAGCAGGTCCCTTACGGTGATCGGCCGCAGCGCCGGCACCGTGTCCTCCAGCGGGGAGTCGATGCTCCGCAGCACCTGGCGGTCGGCCAGCTCGGGCAGCCACTCGTCGACCGGGTCGTCCAGCCGCAGGCGGCACTCCTCGACCAGGAGCATCACGGCGGCGGCGGTGATCGGCTTGCTCAGCGACGCCAACCGGAAGATCGTGTCCCTGCGCATCGGCGCGCCCCCGCCTTCGTGCAGCGTGCCCATGGTCTCCACGTGCGTGTCCTCGCCCCGGCCGACTAGGGCGACCAGTCCGGGGATTCCGCCGGACTCCATGTGCCGGGCCAGCACCTCACGCATCCGGCGCAGCCCCGCCTCCGACAGCCCCTTGTTGTTGTCCTTCATCGCCCAGTTGCCCTGCGTGTCCCAGGTGGCGGTGGTCGACATGGTCTCTCCTTCACGTCCTGCGTACGGCGTTCCCTGTATGCGAACACTGTACGCACAACGCCGTGGCGTACGCAAGCCCGGAGACGCGCACGTCTTTCGTTCGCGCTCCTCGTCGACCATGCGGTGTCGCGTCAGCGGTCGTGTCAGGACGGCGACGGCCCGGTATCAGAGCGGTCGGCGAAAGTTAAGGCCATGAACGGTTCAGCGATTGAGCCGTCGGGGCGGCCGAGCCGTCCGTTCACCTGAATTCTCGGATCCGAAGGAGCACACCACCATGTCCGTCACCCTCACCGACCAGGACAAGCTCACCCTGCGGACCGCCG